>NZ_CP061718.1:1371666-2057500 GCF_014764365.1 Roseococcus microcysteis | reverse complement strand
TTGGACCGTACCCGAAACCGACACAGGTGGACTGGTAGAGAATACCGAGGCGCTTGAGAGAACCATGTCGAAGGAACTAGGCAAATTGCTCGCGTAACTTCGGGATAAGCGAGACCCGCTGGTGGGCAACCATTGGTGGGTGGCACAGAGCAGGGGGTGGCGACTGTTTAGTAAAAACACAGGGCTCTGCGAAATCGAGAGATGACGTATAGGGTCTGACGCCTGCCCGGTGCCGGAAGGTTAAAGGGAGGAGTGCAAGCTCCGAACTGAAGCCCCGGTAAACGGCGGCCGTAACTATAACGGTCCTAAGGTAGCGAAATTCCTTGTCGGGTAAGTTCCGACCTGCACGAATGGCGTAACGACCTCCCCACTGTCTCCGGCATGGGCTCAGCGAAATTGAATTCCCCGTGAAGATGCGGGGTACCCGCAGTTAGACGGAAAGACCCTATGAACCTTTACTGCAACTTCGCAGTGGCGCCAGAAAGGAACTGTGTAGGATAGGTGGGAGGCTTTGAAGCATGGGCGCTAGCTTGTGTGGAGCCAACCTTGAAATACCACCCTGTTTCTTTTTGGCGTCTAACCGAGCCTGGTTATCCCGGGCCGGGACCCTGCGTGGTGGGCAGTTTGACTGGGGCGGTCGCCTCCTAAAGTGTAACGGAGGCGCGCGATGGTGGGCTCAAGCCGGTCGGACATCGGCTGTTGAGTGCAAAGGCATAAGCCCGCCTGACTGTGAGCGTGACAGCGCGAACAGAGACGAAAGTCGGCCTTAGTGATCCGGTGGTCCCTCGTGGACGGGCCATCGCTCAACGGATAAAAGGTACTCTAGGGATAACAGGCTGATCTCCCCCAAGAGTCCACATCGACGGGGAGGTTTGGCACCTCGATGTCGGCTCATCGCATCCCGGGGCTGGAGCAGGTCCCAAGGGTTCGGCTGTTCGCCGATTAAAGCGGTACGTGAGCTGGGTTTAGAACGTCGTGAGACAGTTCGGTCCCTATCTGCTGTGGGTGTTGGAGACTTGAGAGGATCTGTCCCTAGTACGAGAGGACCGGGATGGACATACCTCTGGTGCACCAGTTGTCACGCCAGTGGCACCGCTGGGTAGCTAAGTGTGGAACGGATAACCGCTGAAAGCATCTAAGCGGGAAACCGACCTCAAAACCAGGTCTCCCTGAGGGCCGTGATAGACCATCACGTCAATAGGCCGCATGTGTACGTGCAGTAATGCACTCAGCTAAGCGGTCCTAATCGCCCGATAGGCTCAATACTACGCCGCCAGCGCGGTTCAGATCAGCAATGATCCGAACACCGTGCGCAGCACCAAACCCCACAATTCTCACACTGATCCAACCAACCTTCCGCCACCTGAACCCCCTCCGCCCCAAAAGGCGGCCAGGATGGTTCGGTGGCCTGGTGCCCATCGCGGAGTTGATACACCCGATCCCATCCCGAACTCGGCCGTGAAACACTCCAGCGCCTATGGTACTGCCGCTTAAGCGGCGGGAGAGTCGGTCAGCGCCAGGCCACCCAACCATCCTCACATCACACCCACGCGGGGTGGAGCAGCCCGGTAGCTCGTCAGGCTCATAACCTGAAGGTCACAGGTTCAAATCCTGTCCCCGCATCCAACGATCCCAGTACTTCCCCAAAACGCCCGCCATCCCACCGGATCGCGGGCGTTTTCGCGTTCTGGGCGCCCATGCCCTCCTCGGCCAGCGCGCCATGCAGCAGCGCCGCCAGATCCCCCGAAGGCTCAGCGTCACTTCGCCGCGCTTGGCGCCGGGGAAGACCAGGATCGCGTCCACCAGGGCCCGCAACGCCTCCGCGGCCACCGCCGCCGTGACAGGATCCCCGAGCGCCTCCTCCAGCGCCTGCACCCGCCGCCGGTACAAGGCCGGCATGTTGGGGTGCAGGTCGGGCACAGGCTCCGGAGGCTCCGTTGCGGCCATCTCGGCGCGCACGGTCTCCCGCCGGCGCTCCAGCTCCCGCAGCTCCGCGGCCATGGCCGGACCCCCATGGCCCTCCTTGAGGAGTTCCAACAAATTCCGGATCTGGCGATCGAGCTTGCCGGCGTCCCCTTGCAGCGAGGCCCTCCGCGTTCCCCGCTGGCGGTTTGCCGCATTCACCTCGGCCACATAGGCGCGGACGAACTCCTCCACGAGCTCGGGCGCCAGCAGCCGCTCCTTGAGGCCCACCATCACCCTCTGCATCACCGCGTCCCGCGCCACCGTGCGGCGGTTCTCGCAAGTGCCACGCTCCACATGGTTGGCGCAGCCCAGCCGGCCGCCGCTGCCCACCACCGTCATCGGGCCATTGCAGACGCCGCAGCGGACCAAGCCCGCGAGAGGCCAGCGGGGACGGCGCACCGACGCCAGGGCCGTGCCGCGATTCGCGTTCGGAGGTGTTCCGTCCGCTGGGTCATTCGCCGCCTGGCCAAGCGCCGTCACCACCTGACGGCTGGCCTCCAGCCGCGCCTGCGCCCGGTCCCAGACCTCCCGATCCAAAATCGCCAGCTCCGGCACCGCGCTCACCACCCAGGACTCCCTGGGATTGGGCCGCGCCACCCGCCGCCCCGTGCTCGGGTCCTTGACCCATTTCTGCCGGTTCCACACCCGCTCGCCGGCATAAAGGCGATTCCGCAGCAGGCCCGTCTCGCGCCCGGCACCCCCAGCAGCAGCGACGCCGTCCAGCTCCCGCCCCGGGGGCCGGGCACGCCCTCGGCATTGAACTGTCGCGCGATGGCCCGCGGCGACACCCCCGCCGCATAGCTCTCGAAGACCCGGCGGATCACCGCGGCCTGCTCGGGAAGGATCTCCAGCTCGCCCGTCAGCGCCGTGCCATCGGCCTTGAGGCCCCGCCGCACCCGGTAGCCATAGCTCAGCCCCCCACCGCTCGCCCCCGCGCGCACGCGACCCTCGACGCCGCGATGGGTCTTTTGCGCTAGATCCTTCAGGAAGAGCGCCGACATCGTCCCCTTGAGGCCGATATGCAGCTCGCTGATCTCCCCCTCGGCCACGGTCAGCACCCGAACGCCCATGAAGGCCATCTGCTTGTGGAAGCCCGCGATGTGCTCCTGGTCGCGGCTCAGGCGGTCGAGGCCCTCGGCCAGCACCACCTGCACCCGGCCCGCCCGGGCATCGGCCAGCAGTTGCTGAAAGCGCGGCCGCGCGGCACTCGCCCCGCTCAGGGCATAGTCGGCATAGACCTCGCCCACCTCGAAGCCCTCGCGCGCGGCGAGCGCCCGGCAGACCCGGACCTGGTCGTCGATGCTCGCGTCGCGCTGGCTGTCGCTCGAAAAGCGCGCGTAGATCGCCGCGCGCAGGGGAAGGGCCAGGGAAGGGCTTGGGCGCATCACTCGGTCTCGGACGGGAGGGCGAAGGATAGGGTATCCGGGCCGAGCGGTTCCAGGGTGTCGCGCGCCAGGGTCTCGCTCCGGTCCCGCGCCTCGGCCAGCGTCTTGTGGAATGCCTTGAAGGCCAGAACCGCGTCGCCGCGGTCATAGTGCTTGGCCATCACCCGCGAGGTGATGCGCAGCAGCGCCGCGGCCAAGCCGGGCTGGTCGGGGATCAGCAAGGGCGCCGTGGTGCTGATGCAATAGCGAAAGCGATGTGTCCCAAAGGCCCGCGCTGCCCCGAACCGCTTGGTGGACAACCAGCGAATCCGCTTGTCGAGACCGATCGGTGCCAAGGGCTCTCCGCCCCAGTTGACCCAGAAGGCCGCGGACTTCTGGCCTGCCAGCAGCTCCCGCCGCTCCACCTCCACATAGCGGTCGATCCAGGGGCCGAGCAGCCGCGGTAGGGTCGCCAGGATGTAGCGGGAGTTCTTGACGTCCTCCCCCTGGATGTCGAGCCGCCACGCCCCCTCCGGCCCGTCCCGGCGGACGCTGCCGTCCAGGGTCAGGCTCACCACGCTGCCGAGTCGCAGACCGCGAAAGGCGAGGATCGCGATGAGCAGCCCGTCGCGCATCTGCACCTGGCGCCGGCGCGGCGAGCGGGACAGCGCGCCCTCCATGAGCTCAATGCCCCAGAGCAGCAGGTCGGCCGGGTGGTGGATCTCCTGGTCGCGCGAGCGAAGGTCCAGCATCTCGCGCAGTGGCCGCCCGCCAGGGTGGGTCACATGCCGAAAGCAGGTACCGGGCTCGAGCAGGGCCAGCGCCCGCGCCAGGTCCTGGAAGCGGCCCAGGATCGTATAGGGCCGGTTCTCCAGTTCCACGAGCAGGTCGAAGTAGGCCGCGAGCCGCTCCGTGGTCACCCGCGCGCCGGGCGAAGCCGTGGCGTCCAGCCAGCCCCGATACCTTAGGAAGCCCAGCCAGCGCGCATAGCCGTCTCTGAACTTCTCCAACGAACGCGGACTCAGCTTGGTGGCGGGCGACCGTTCGGAAAACCGCCCCGGCACCACCGGCGCGCGCACCGCCTCCCAGCGGCGGCGATCCAAGGCTGGCCACTCCGCGAATGGCAGGTAGGCCCGGCGCGGGTCCACGGGCGGGCTCATCGCGTGCCCCCTTTGCGCCCACCGCCACCCCTGCGCCCGGCAGCGCGCGCAAGGAGACGCGTCGCCGTCCGCTCCTTTGCGATCACCTCATCGAAGGCCTGCGCGGCGGCGTCCGTCTCGAGCCCGCAGTAGAACTTGATCGTCGTCTCCACCGAGCGGTGGCCCAGGATCCGTCGCACCACCTCGTACTGACCTGGATTGGCTTTCAAGAAGAGATACGCCGCGAAGTGCCGCATCGCGTGCGGATAGATCTCGAGGCCCAGCCGATCGCGGATCACCTTTTGAAAGGCCTGGCGCAGCGCGTTCACCGAAAGCGCACCCTTGCCCATCCCGGGAAAGAGCCAGTCCGTGCCCGCCATGCCGAGGACGGCGCGATGCCTGTCCAGCCACAGGCGCAGCAGCTTGCGCGTGGTCGCCGCCAGCGGCCAGGAGATGGGCTCGCCGGTCTTGGAACTGCCCTCGGGCACCCGGATGTGGCTCGGCGTGCGCTTGTCCGCGTCGAGATAGACAAGGTGTCCCTTGACCAGCAGCCCCCGCAGGTCCGAGATCCGCAGTGGGCAGGTTAGCCAGATCTCAATCAGCAGAGCCTGGCGTAGGAGCCGCGCCGCCGTCACCGCGTCCAGCCCCTCCGCCGCGACCTCGCGCGCGAGGCGCTGGGGCAGATGCAGCAGGCGCGCCCGGTTGCGCGGGTCGATCACCTGCAGCAGGCAGGTCCGCGCCTTGGGGCCCATCTCGCCTCGACGCGACTCCTTGGCCATGGCGGCCCACTCGATCAACTGCGCGCGGCTCTCCTCGGGGATGTCCGCATGGAAGCAGCCGATCTGCCGCAGCGTCTCGGCGATTTGCTGAACCTGCCCGCCGGGCTTTCCCCCGGCACGTTCGTCATAGAAGTTGAGGATGCGCCCGGCATGCTCGATGGGATTCACCAGGTCGCTGAGGGCGAGGATCTCCTCAATCGCCGAGCCCGTCAGCACCAAGGCCGCCGCCGCCTGCCGGATCGCAAAGAGGCGCGTGTTCACCGAGGCGGGCTGGAGCGGCTTGAACGTGCGGCCCTTGCTCCGGAAGGGGTTGATGGGCGCCGCCGAGAAGCGACCGCCTGCAGCGGGCTTGCCATCGCTCGTGGCCTTGACCGCCCGCCCGCCGATCCGCTCCCCGAACGCGCGAACGCTGGCCTGGAAGCTCTCCGGATACGCCTCGAAGGGCAGGGTGTAGGGCACCCGTCGCGCCGGCGCCTTGATGGGCGCGGCGCGTGCTGCCTCGGGCTGATGCGTGAGCGCCCAGTTCCAGGCAGCGGCGAGACGTGGTCCCTGTTGGGTCGCGCTCGCTGCCAGCCTTGTGCGCCTGTCTGCCTTCAGGAAGGCCGCCAGCACCGTGTCGGTCACCGCGTCAGGCAGGATGCCCTGTCCGTCGCACCAGCGCGCGAAGTTCCGCAGGCCCGCGCGCCGCGGCGTGTCCGGCAGGGCATCCATAAACCCGCGCCACGCCGCGCCCAGCATCGCCTCACCCCGCACGACGGCGCTGTGCCACCCAAGGCGCCGCAGCACCCGCCGCACGCCCGAGACAATGTTCTGGAAGCGCTTTTCGCCGATGCCGACACTCGCCGGGCTCCGCGAGAAGAGACGGTCGTTCAACTCGGCCGGGCAGCAAAGGATGTCGGACCGCCCCTTGCCGATGATGTGCGCCGCACCCCGCAGCGCGCTGACCAGGTCGCGGCGTTGTGACGCCGACAGATCCGACCAGCCCTCAATCAGGACCATCGCCTCGGCGAAGGTCGGCGGGGGCGAGGACGGTGGCTCCAAAGTGGACACGGGCGCGGGGCGGGCACTGGCACAGGCATTGGCGGCGGGGCCTGCTCCGGCACAGGCATGGGCGGCGGCAGCGGCTCGCATTCGCTACCCTCGGGCAGGAACAGCGAGGGCTGGAGCGCCGCCACGGCGCGGGAGGGGGCATTTCGGCGGGAGGGGACTGGAGGGGACATTCGGGAACCCTTACCAGGGTTGACCACCGCCATAGGTTCGGCACAGCCTTCACCAAACCCGAACAAGTCATTGATTTCTCGGGTCATGGCGCCTCTCCCGCCAGGAAAGCCGCGACATCCTCGGGGCGGTAGCGCACCATGCGCCGCTTGCCGAAATCCACCTTGCGCAACTTGCCGGACGCGGTCAGGCGGCGAACCGTAACCCTGTCCACGCGAAGGAGGTACGCCACCTCCGACTGCGTCAGCAGCCGCTCGCCCAGCCCGTCCATAGAGGCCGGGCCACCAGGTACCATTTCATTCATCGGACGCTCCCTCGGGCGGCGCCGTGCCCACGCACCCCGTTGACGGCCATTCCAGGTGGCCGGCTGCTGGGGATGGTTTGGCGCCAGATGCGATAATGGCCTCGCGTGCCGCCTGCCGCCCCAGCACACGAGCGAGTTCGCGCAGCGCCGCCTCAGCGGCGGAACGTGATTTCGCCTCGGGAAGGGGCGGAACATGCGGCATGGCGCCGCCGAATTACCGGTGCAGCCAGAGCGTCAGGTTTCAGTTCACGCGGATTTGCTGAGAGTTGCTCAGCCCATTGACAGGCACACCATCGGGCGCAGATCTTTCCTGCGGCCATCGCGGATATAGGCCTCCGTCAGCGGGCGCAGGTATTCCGCGAGTTCGATTGTGTCCGCGAAGAGGCCCCCAACTGGAAGAGGTGACGCTCTGTAAGGCGAGGTCGCATGATAGCACTGCCATCAGGCTGCCGAATGGGCGAAGTGCCAAGCCCCTCCCTTTCCCAGGCAGCCCGGTCAGGGTGGATCCTGTGTAGGGCACTCTCGATCTGGTCGGCTCGGAGTTTCAGGGCAAGCGCCAGATGAAGCACAGGCTCGGCCGGCCGTAGGATGCGCGTCTGGACATTCCTTGGGGTCATCTGGCTGGCAAAGCCCGAGAAGGTCAGTCGACGGGGTGCCCCAGGGATTGCCGCCGCATCACGATCCTCGATGCTATCGTCCTCCGCCCGTAGGAGGCGTTCGATTCGCTTTTCTCGCGTCTCTGGAACGCGGACCTGTCGCGGCAATTCCTCCAAGGGCCTTCCAAGTACCTCATGCACATCCTTGATGATTTCCGGGGCTGCGACGGCCGCGGCAAATGCTGCTCGGTCGACACATAGTCGAGCGTCTTTGAGTCGAGCCGCCCTGATCTGATCGGGCAGCAGGAGATCTTCTGGCGCTATGTGTAAGAATCCGGATGCCGCCCCCGTGGTATCCTGCAACCGTGCTATCGCCTCGTCCTCGAGCTGGGTCCGGCGATAGGCGGAGACTGTTTCCCGCCATCCGCGGTCATTGGAGGAGGTCGGTGGGCGTCCAATCGTGGCCA
Organism: Roseococcus microcysteis; assembly: GCF_014764365.1. Classification (NCBI taxonomy): domain Bacteria; kingdom Pseudomonadati; phylum Pseudomonadota; class Alphaproteobacteria; order Acetobacterales; family Roseomonadaceae; genus Roseococcus; species Roseococcus microcysteis. The sequence continues at coordinate 2,049,668 of NZ_CP061718.1, read as the reverse complement.
GTAAATATGCGATGACTGTAACGTGCCCCGTTCCCGCCGGGATAATGATATTGATTGGTTGAGGGAAGACACGAGTGTTATTTGTCATTGTTTCCGCAGCCGACAAGGGACGGTTTTGTCTCCAGCAAAGCGTGCCTGAAAACACCTCGGATGTAAGCCCACGGGAATGGATGGCGAGGCTGAATTATGCCTCGACCGGGTTGAGATACCATGAGCAAGCGGCGGTGATTCGGATCCTGGTCATCCGACGGCACTATAGACGCGAGGGTCTATCCTATACGGTTACTGTAAAGGAGGCGTCCACCGCAAAGATCATTATGGTTGGCTGAGACATCGGCAAGTAGGCGTTCGAGGCGTGTCCGGGCAACGCCACTCGGGGCTGCGACTAGGCGCCGCACCCTTCCCTTGCATTGATGGAGCCCTATTGCCGCCTTGAAGAAGACTCAACGACCGATTTAAGCGTAGGGGCAAGAAGGCTGAGACCATGTGAACGCGAAAACGGCCCCGACTTTCGTCGGGGCCGTCTCGTGTGGTGCGCCCACCCGCGCGAGGTCACGCGATGGGTGGGTAGCCGTGCTTGACGAAGAGGTCGTTGACCGCCTCGACCAGCAGGTCATGGGCGTTCACGCGCTCCTTGGCGGTGAGGATCTTGAGTTGCTCCCAGGCCTCCGGGTGAAGGCGCAGGGTCTGGCCGATCCTGCCATCAGCCGCGATGCCGCGGCGGTGGCGCGTGTTGTCCCCGACCCGTCGTCGCTTGGACTTGGGCGCAGGGTCGGGGAGGGGGAGCGCCGGCTGCTCCTCCCCGCCCGGAGGCGGGGGTTTGCGGTCGGCACTCATCGTGCGCGCATCCCCACAGGGGCGCGTGTGTCAGCAGCAGGCCAGCCGAGGGCCAGCCCGCGCCAAGGCCACGGCGCGAAGCCGCAGCCCCAAGGCAGAGGGGTCATGATTTGATCCTAATGGTGGGTTTGAGATTTTTATCTCGAAATTAAATATATCACAATAATACAAAATAATCATTAGTAATAATTACTAAGGACCCAATTTATATAATTCGTTCTGGACGAATATTTTGAATTGCTGGATTTGCCCTCAACGAAAATCCCGACTGGGCTGCGCCAACCCCACCACCGCCACCCCGCGCCGTCTCGGTGCCGGCCCACCCCGCCCCACCTCATCGGCCCGTGCCAGGGCGCCATCGAAGGCCGCGTCATCAAGCCCGCCTAACAGATGCGACCCATCCTCGATCCGCCGCGCGATGAGGTGGAGAATGGGCACCAGCGCCTCGGTGCGCTCCACCCGCCCCTCGGCCAGCAGCAGCCGTGAGGACACCACTTCCCGCCGAAAGCGGCGCTGCAGATCGGCATAGAGCACCAGGTTGGCGGTGCCGTGCTCATCCTCCAGCGTGAAGAACATCACCCCCTTGGCGCTGCCCGGGCGCTGGCGCACCAGCACCAGTCCCGCCACACGCAGCCAGGCCCCCTGGCGCGCCGCGGCCAGGGCGCGGGTGTCGGCGCAGCCCAGGGCAGCGAGGCGCGGGCGCAGCAGCGCCAGCGGATGCGGCCCCAGCGTCAGCCCGGTGCTGGCGTAATCCAGCACCACGCGCTCACCCGCGCTGGGCAGGGGCAGCTGGGGCGCTGCTTCCCGCACGGGGGCGTCCAGCGCCACCTCCCGCTCCACCGCCGCAGCGGCCCAGAGCGCCTCGCGCCGGTCCAGCCCCAGGCCGCGCAGTGCATCCGCCTCGGCCAGTTGCTCCACGGCGCGGCGGTCCAGGCCAGCGCGGCGCACCAGCTCGGGCAGGTCCCGGAAGGGGCGCGCGGCGGCGATGCGCTGTCCCGCCGCCTCGGAGAGGCCGGACACCTGGCGCAGACCCAAACGCAGCGCGCCTCCTTCCAAGGTGCAGTCCCAGTCGCTGCGCGTGACGTCCACGGGCAGTACCCGCACCCCATGCTCGCGCGCATCGCGCACGATCTGTGCCGGCGCGTAGAAACCCATGGGCTGGCTGTTGAGCAACGCGGCCGCGAAGACCGCCGGGTGGTGGCACTTGATCCAGGCCGAGATGTAGACGAGGTGAGCGAAGCTCGCCGCATGGCTTTCCGGGAAGCCATAGGTCCCGAAGCCCTCCAGCTGGCGAAAGCAGCGTTCGGCGAAGCCGGGATCATAGCCGTTACGCGCCATGCCTTCGAGAAATTCCGCGCGGAACTGCGGCAGGTCGCCATTGCGCTTGAAGGTGGCCATGGCGCGGCGCAGCTGGTCCGCCCGCGCGGGGGAGAAGCCCGCGCCCACGATCGCGATCTTCATGGCCTGCTCCTGGAAGAGCGGCACGCCCAGCGTCTTGTCCAGAACCGCCTCAAGCCCTGGGGGCACGTCCCGCGGTTCTTCATCGTTGCGCCGCCGCAGATAGGGATGAACCATGTCACCCTGGATGGGCCCGGGCCGCACGATCGCGACCTGAATGACGAGGTCGTAGAATTTTTCGGGCTTGAGGCGCGGCAGCATGTTCATCTGCGCGCGGCTCTCCACCTGGAACACGCCCAGGCTGTCGGCGCGCGAGAGCATCTTGTAGGTGGGGCCGTCATCGGCCGGGATTTCGGTCAGCGCGTGCTTGCCCAGCATCCCCATGGCGCGGCGGATGCAGGACAGCATGCCCAGCCCCAGCACATCCACCTTCAGCATCCGCAGGGCCTCGATGTCGTCCTTGTCCCATTCGATGGTGTGGCGGTCCTCCATCGCGGCGCGCGTCACCACGCAAAGCTCCGTCAGCTTGCCGCGCGTGATCACGAAGCCGCCCACATGGGTGGCGAGGTGGCGCGGAAAATCCTGGATCTCGGAGGCCAGTTCGCAGGCGAGGCGCAGCCGCGGCTCCTCCGGATCAAGGCCCTGCTCCCGCGCGATGCCCTCCCAGCCCAGATCCTCCGAACCCCAGGCCGCCTTGGCCAGCGGCGCGGTCACGTCCTCAGACAGGCCCAGCGCCTTGCCCACCTCGCGGATGGCGCTGCGGTCGCGGAAGCGGATGACGGTGGCGGCGATGGCGGCACGGTCGCGGCCATAGCGGGCGTAGATGTGCTGGATCACCTCCTCGCGCCGCTCATGCTCGAAATCCACGTCGATGTCGGGCGGCTCGTCACGGGCTTCGGAGATGAACCGCTCGAACAGGAGTTCGTGCTTGTCGGGCGGCACGGCGGTGATGCCCAGCACGAAGCACACGGCGGAATTGGCGGCCGAGCCACGCCCCTGGCAGAGGATGCCCTGGCCACGCGCATAGCGCACGATCTCGTGCACCGTCAGGAAATAGGGCGCGTAGTTCAGCTTGCCGATGAGGGCGAGCTCATGCGCGATCTGCGCGGCCACGCGCTCGGGCACGCCCTGCGGCCAGCATTCGCGCACCGCCGCGGCCACGCGTGCCTCCAGCGTTTCCTGTGGGGTGCGGCCAGGGTCGAGGATCTCGTCCGGATATTCATAGGCGAGGTCGCGCAGCGAGAAGCGGCAGGTGTCCAGCACCTGGCCCACCCGTTCCAGCGCCCCCTCATGCCCCTGGAAAAGGCGGCGCAGCTCCACTTCCGGCTTGAGGCAGGCCTCGGCATTGGGCTCGGCCGCCAGGCCCAGCCGGTCCACCGTGCAGCCGAGGCGGATGGCCGTCAGCACATCGGCCAGGCGCTGGCGCGCGGGGCCGTGGTAGCGCACGCCGCCGGCGGCGATCAGCCGCGCCTCGGGCAGTGCGGCAAGGGTGTCGAGGCGGTGGCGATCAGCGCCGCTGGCACGATGCGCGGCGGCGAGCAGCAGGGGCATGGCAAGCCGCTCGCGCAGGGCGCTGGCCTCACGCGCGTGGCGGGCGGCGAAGGCGGAATCGGGCATGGGGGGCGCGATGCGGGCGAGCACCTGGCCTTCGGCGGCACCGAGCAGGTCCGCGAAGCCCATGGGGCATTCGCCCTTGGGCGCCTCCATCCGCGCGGCGGACAGCAGGCTACAGAGCCGCCCATAGGCCGCGCGGTCCGTGGGCCAGGCCAGGTATTCGCTGCCATCCGTGAGGTGCAGCCGCACACCGGGCAGGAAGCGCAGCCCCGCCTGCTCGCAGGCCACCATGCCGCGCACCAGCCCGGCCATGGAGTTGCGGTCGGCGATGCCCAGCGCGGTATGGCCCAGGGCACGCGCCGTCGCGGCCAGTTCCTGCGGGTGGGAGGCCCCGTCGAGGAAGGTGAAGTTGGACAGGGCGGCTGGCTCACCGAACATCAGGCGCCCCCAGCCAACGCAAGCGCCGCCCCCCCAAGAATCCGGCCGCAACGCGGCCGGCGCCGCCCAACCGCCCGCATGGCCCGGCGCACCCGCGGCGCGGCGAAGCCAAGCGGCCGGAGGCCGCGCCCGGCGTCTGAGGGCGCAAGAAATCTGGCCCGGCGTTTGAGGGCGTTAAAACAAATACCCATGCAGGAACCAGCGGGTGTCGGGGGTGCCGGGTTCACCGCGGCGGCACACCCACCAGCGGGCGCCGGAGGCCAGCTGCACGCGGTAATAGTCGCGCGGCGGGGCCTGGCGACCAGGCTGCCACCATTCGGGCGTCAGCCGCTCGGGCCCCTCGGCGCTGACCACGCGCTCGGCTTGGCCGCCATGGCGCAGCAGGCTGGGTGGCGCATCCGGCAGCAGCGCCACGGCCTTGAGCGGCAGGGGCCGGCGCAGCAGGCGCAGGGGGCGCGGCGCGGGGGTGAAGGGGGCGGCGGGCGCGAAGGGCGAGGCGCGGCGCTGCGCGCGTTCCGGCCAATGGGAGGCGTGGGGGACGGCGCGCCACACCTCCAGCCGCTGGCTCAGCCGGTCGAGCAGCTGGGGCAGGGCCTCCTCCGGCCCGGCCTCGGGCGACAGGGCGGCTTGCTGGGCGTCCAGCCATTCGGTGACGGGGGCGGCCAGCATCATCCGCTCGAAGCCGAATTCGGGGCGTAGTTCCTCGATGCGGCGGGCGAGAAGGCGCTCAACATGGGCAGGGTCGCGGCTGGCCTGGCCGATTCCCTGGCCCAGCTCTTGCCAGGTCCCGTCGCCGCGGAAGGCGGTGAGGCGGAGCACCCTTGCCCCCTGGCCCTCGGCATTCAGCCCCTCGCACAGCTCGACCACAAGCCGGTGCAGCGCGTGAGCCAGGGCCGGGGCGGTGAGCAGAGGTTCGAGAAAGTCCCGCGCCGCGACATGGCGGGGCGGGGGGCGGATGGGGGTGTAGGGCGCGACGGCGCCGCGCAGGGCGGCGAGCTCCGTCATCAGCACCACCCCGAAGCGGCGGGCCAGGGGCGCGCGGGGCTGCGCCTCCAGCGCGGCCAGGTCGCGCAGGCCTAGGCGGTGCAGGGCCAGGATGGTCTCGGGCGGCAAGGCAAGGGCGCTGATGGGCAGGTGGGGCAGCGCTGCCGCCTCCTCCCTCGGCGCCAGCACGGCAGGCGGGTGGCCGGCCCGCAGCAGCGCACCCAGGGCCGCCGGGGCGGTGCCCAGCAGGCCGGTGGCGGGCAGGCCCGCGCGCTCGAAGGCGGCCAGCACCCGGGCGAGCAGGGCGGGCTCGGCCTCGGGCAGGCCGGTGGTCTCGATCAGCAGCGCGTCGGGGCCGAGACGCCCCACCAGGGGTGAGAAGCGCAACGCCCAGGCCGCCGCCTCGCCGAGGCGCGCGCCATGCAGCACCAGGAAGCGTCGCTGCCCCGTGGGGGTTTCGGGCGGGGCGGGGATAGGTGCGTGCGGCCGCAACTTCCGCGCTGGCAGGGGCAGGGGCAAGGCGGGGGTGCGGGCACAGCGGCGGCCGGCCATCAGGCACGCCTCCGTTCGGCGGCCGACGCGGCGGTGGGGAGGGTGGTGAGCTGGCCCGTGCCGGCGTCCCATTGCAGGAGCCAGGCGCCCGGCCGGCCGCCCCGCGCGCGCAGCAGCGCGACTTCCCATGTGGGCGGGCCCAGATGATGGGGCGTGGCGGCGGCGGCCCGAGGGGTGATGCGCCAGCGGGTCAGGGCGGCGGTGGGGCCGGGGGTGGAGGCTTCCTCCCGCAGCAGGAGGGCGATGCCGCCGCCCGCCTCCGCGGCCAGTTGGAGGCGGCGCGCGGCGGTCATGTCCAGGTTGCGGGCGCCCAGCAGCAGGACGGCGGCGATGGAAGGGGAGCGCAACGCCTCCTCCGCCGCCCAGAGCGCGTCGCGCTGTCGGGGCGCGCGCAGCAGGAAAAGCCGGGTTCCGTCTATGCCCAGCCCGGTAAGGCCGGGGAGGTAGGCATCGGGCTCGGCCGCGATCCAGAGGGCGGCGCGCCGGGCGAGGCGGGCCTGGGCCCGGGCCAGCAGCAGGGCGGCGAAGGCGGTGGCGTGGCCTGGGGCGTCGGAAAGGAGCTCATGCAGCGCGGCGAGGGGAAGGCCGCCCCAGGGGAGGTGTTGGTTGATCTCGGGCGCGAGGGAGAGGGTGTCACGGTCCTGCGCGGTGCGGTCCAGCCTGGCCAGCCGGTCGCGCAGCCTGGCCAGGGTGGCGCTGTGGTCCGGGAGGGGGTGAGAACGGGCGGACATGTGACTACATTCTTATGTAGAGGCGCATATCTCCCACGGTCAAGGAAATTAGGATTTATATCTGATAAATACCTGAATATATGCGGAATTGTCCGATAAATCAATTCCAAAGAATATTATATGATCTGAAGGTTTTGGTGTTGCTTCTGGGCATGCGGTGAGTCCCGATGCGCAACTTGTAAAACCTCATGTGGGTTCAAGTAGTTTTGCTTAAAAAGAGGTTGTTGACCTTGTCCACTAACAAGTAATGGGCATTCACGCGTTCCTTGGGGGTGAGGGTCTTGATTTGCTCTCAGGCATCCGGATGGAGGCGCAGGAAATAGCCGAACCCGTCATCGGCGGCGAAGCTATGGTAGTTGCGCATGTTGTGCCTGTGCCGTTGGCGCTTGGTCTTGGGTGCAGCGCAGGCGCTCACGGTGTGCGCATCCTTAGAAGAGCGCCTGCGTCAGCGGCGGGCTGGTCAACGGTCAGCCCGCGCCAGGGCTACGGTACCGCCTATCAGGCGCCGTCGCGAAACGTCGCCGTCTCGATCACTCAGGCCACCTCTGTTCTGATGCAGGTCTCCATCATTATCGGCCTGGCGCCCCAAAGGGACATGTCAGCGCCCCTTCGTAAAAAGGCTATTCAAGATGTAGCGTGTAACGCTACACGCTATTGATCGGCAGCGTTACGGTGCTACATCACAGCGATGACCGAAAGTCCGATACACCCTGGGCGTTATGTCCGCGATCTCGTCATTCCAGCCGGAATGAACGTAACTAAGGCTGCCCAGCATCTCGGAGTTAGTCGGCCGACACTCTCAAATTTTTTGAATGGGAAGGCCGAGCTCTCTAGCGAAATGGCGGCGCGGCTGGAGGCGGCGTTCGGGGTTTCGGCGCGCAAGCTGCTCGACGTGCAAAGCGACTGGCACGCTGCCACATCAAAACGAAGCGGCACGAGCTTAGCTATCAAGTCGTACGTGCCCCCGTTCCTCCAGATTCGGGCATCGCGCATCGAAGAGTGGGGTTCGACCGGCATTGCGCCGCGGCAGCGCCTGTCAGTTTTTCTGCGGACGCTGGTGAACTCCACGACGAGCGGCCTGACCAGGTCAGACTTTCCCGGCAACGACAACAGCGAACGCGAAGGTTGGGACGGCGAGGTCATTGCCGGACAGGGAACGCCATGGGTTCCTGAAGGCCATTCGGGCTGGGAGTTCGGCGTCACGCAGGATGTCAAGGGCAAGGCCGATGGGGATTTCGCGAAGAGCGTAAAAGCCATCCCGTTGAATGAGCGCCGGAAGATGACGTTTGTGTTTGTGACGCCGCGATCGTGGTCGGGGAAGTCGGCGTGGATGAAAGCCCGCCAAAAGGAGAAACTCTGGAGAGACGTTCGCGCATATGATGCCAGCGATCTCGAGCAGTGGCTGGAACAGTCGATCGCTGGCCAAGCTTGGTTTGCTAGCGAGACCGGCCAGGAGGCGCAGGGCGCGATCTCGTTGGATCATGCCGAACGAGATTGGGGTGCGGACTGCGAGCCACCAATGACCCCAGCGATATTCACGGATGCTGTCAACAGCGCGAAGGTAACGCTAAAGCGCATACTCGGCTCCGATCCGTATCAGCCTGCCGTCATCGTGGGCGATTCCAAAGATGAAGTGCTAGCGTTCCTTAGCGCTGCGTTCGCACCCGACGATCCCGAGTTAGGCGCCTATCGCGACCGCATTATCGTGTTCCGCGAGCCCGGGCCGCTCAGCAAGCTTGCGGCACGCGTCACCAACTTCATTCCAGTCATCCTGTCGCGGGAGGTCGAGAAGGAGTTCGCGCCGTTCCGGTCGTCGATGCCATCTTTCATCATTTACCCGCGTAACGCGACCAACGCCAAACCCGACATCGAGCTTGAGACGCTCAACTGGGAGAGCTTTAACAAGGCGCTGGAAGCGATGGGCCTAGACAAAGATCGCATCGATCAGCTGGCCCGAGAATCCGGTCGCTCGCCGACGGTGCTTCGGCGCCGCCTATCTCGCCTTGCCGCGATCCGCACCCCGGACTGGGCGTCCGATCAGGTGACGGCAGCGGGCCTCATCCCCTTCGTGCTAGCCGGTGCCTGGAAAGCCGACAACAAGACCGATCAGGCGATGCTGGAGATCCTTGCGGGCGACGTTGCCTTCGAGGAGCTCGAACGCCGCATCGCGGCGCTGCTTCCGCTCGACAGCGCCCCCGTCTGGGCGGCCGGGTGCTATCGCGGCGTGGTCTCGAAGATCGACGCTCTTTTCGCCATCCAGACCAGCTTCACCGCGGTCGATCTGCAGCGGTTCTTCGACGTTGCAGCGCTGGTTCTCGCCGAACTGGACCCGGCACTCGAGCTCCCGGAGAAGGATCAATGGACAGCCGCGATCTATGGCAAGACGCGCGAGATTTCGGGTGCGCTGCGAGACGGCTTTGCCGAGACGCTTGTGCTGATGGCCGTCTACGGCCCAGCGCTTTTCAAGGGGCGTCTTAACTTCGACTGCGCCGCGCATGCCGAACACCTGGTACGTGAATTGCTCACACCGCTCTCGGTCAGCACGCTTCAATCGCAGAACTACAACCTTCCGCTCTATGCGGAGGCGGCGCCAGACACGTTCCTGTCGATCATCGAGGCGGATCTGAGAGCCGAGAAGCCAGTGACCCTTGAACTAATGCGCCCCGCAACTGATTTTCCGTTCGTGAGTTCGCCGCGCACTGGGCTGCTGTGGGCACTGGAAAATCTCGCCTGGTCCGACGAGCTGTTCCTGAGGACGGTGCTAGTCCTCGGCCGGCTGGCGGAGCGTGCGATCGACGATAATCTTATGAACAAGCCCTCCAGCAGCCTGTCATCAATTTTCCGCTCTTGGATGCCGCAGACGAGCGCCAAACTCGAGCATCGGCAGGACGCGATGAAGATGCTAGCTGATAGGCACGCTAACGTCGCTTGGCCGATCTGCATCGAACAATTCTCGCAGCGTTCCCGTGTCGGCCACTATAGCCACAAACCCCGCTGGCGACCGGACGGGCATGGTAAGGGCAGTCCGATCACGCGCCGCGAGGACAACGCGTTCACGTTGTTTCTCTTCAGGCTCGTGCTTGACTGGCCCATCCATACCCTTGCCACGATCGGCGATCTGGTCAGCAACCTCGACGGCGTGGGCGAAGAGCTACACGACGAGGTCTGGGACGTAGTTGACCGCTGGATTACCTCGGCGAGCGAGGAGGATAAGGCCGACCTACGCGAGCGGATTCGAACCTCCGTATTGACGCGCCGCGCCCGAATGCGCGGCGCGAAAGGCGCAGCTGCCAAAAGAACGACCCGCGCTAAGGCGACCTTCGAGCGCTTGCAGCCCGCCGATCTAGTTCTGCGTCACGACTGGCTGTTCAGGCAGAGCTGGGTCGAAGAATCGGCCGACGACGTCATCGACGATGACTATGATCACCGCGCACGTGCCGAGCGTATCGCGGAGCTGAGAGCGCAAGCCGTAGAAGAGGTCTTTACGTGCGGCGGGGCGGAGGAAGTTTTGCGCCTCGCTGAGCGCGGGCAAGCTGCACATAATGTAGGTTGGTTCCTGGCCCAGGTCCTCGATGATCGTGCAACGCTGGCCGAGGCATTGGCAGAAATCGCGAACGGAAGCGATCTCAGAGCCCATCCGGAAAGGAATTGAATCGTCTGAATCGGATGTGATTCTCTGGTCCTACGGACGGTTCGCGGGAGCAGACGGATGGCGTGGACGGCGGAGCATCGACGTGCGGCGGATCGGCGCGGGCTGCGTTACCCCTCTGACCTGACGGATGCGGAATGGGCGCTGGTGGCGCCGCTGATCCGACCCGCGAAGCACGGAGGCAGGCCGCGCAGGGTGGATGTGCGCGAGGTGCTGAACGCGGTGTTCTATGTGCTCTCGACCGGCTGCCAGTGGAGCGCGCTGCCGAAGGACCTGCCGCCGAAGAGCACGGTGTGGGACTACTTCTCGCGCTGGGAGTGGGAAGGGACCATCGAGCGCCTGCACCACGTGCTCTTTGTCGCGGTGCGCGAGCAGGCAGGCCGTGAGGCCAGCCCTACGACGGCGATCATCGACAGCCAGACGGCAAAGGCGGCGCAAAAGGGGGCTCTACGCTTGATCCGTCCGGCTATGACGCGGGCAAGAAGATCGTCGGCCGCAAGCGTCACCTGCTGACCGATACGCTGGGCTTGCTGCTCGGTGTGGTTGTTCACCCAGCCAGCGTGCAAGACCGCGACGGCGCCGAGCCGCTGCTGCGCCAGGCGCGCAGGCTGTTCCCCTTTGTCGAGCGCATCATCGGCGATGCGGGCTATGGGGGGCCGAAGATGGCTGCTGTCGTTGCCCGCACCGGATTGTGGAAGATGGAGATCGTCCGCCGCTGCGACAGGCACAAATTCGTCGTGCTGCCGAAGCGCTGGATCGTGGAGCGCACCATCGGCTGGATCAGCCGCAACCGACGGCTGGCCCGCGATTTCGAGCGCCACTGCCGTATCGCTGCCGCCTTCGTGCGCATGGCCATGATCCGCATCATGCTTCGGCGTCTGGCCCCAAGACGCTCAGCGTGAAAGCAAACTTCCCGGATGGGCTGTCAAGGGCGCCCGAGGCCAACTTATCGAAGGTGCGCTCCTGAAAGCTGGCGATGAGGACGGCGCGATACTGCGCGACGTGGCTTCATGCGTGGTGCCTGAGAAGATTGCTCAGTTACTAATGTTGGCTCCCTTCGACAAGAAGACTTGGACGTTCGTCGACGAACTCGATGACAAGGTTCAGGCGGTTTATTGGAGCGAGGTGAACCCGCGCTGGAGCCGCGATCCGGCAGACCTACCCGAGGCCGTGAAGCGACTGATTGCCGCGCGGCGGCCGAGAGCGGCGTTCCAACTCTCCCAGCTCGACCTAAAAGGGCTGCCCGTGCCGCTGCTCTACGCGCTGCTGGTAGCCATCCTGACCAACTCGACTGAGGCAGCGAACACCTACATGCTCGAGCCCTACGCGCTTCGCGACGCGTTTAAGCTTCTGAACGACAGCGGCGAGATTACCACCGATCAGATGGCGGGCCTTGAGTTTCGCTTCATCGACATTTTCGGTCGAGGCGAAAGCATCCCGGTCAACCTTTCACGCGCCATGGCGGCGCAACCGGAGTCCTTCGTCCACGCAGTCGCGTTCTTCACGAAGCGCAAGGATGACCAGGAAGACCCGCCCGAGCTGAGACTCAATGATGAGGAGGCGCGCAGCAGTCGCGCAGAAGCAGCCTACAGGCTTCTGGACGTGGTTGAGTTCATCCCCGGCGTGCCCGACGGCGAGTTGGAAGCCGCTCGCATCATTGCCTGGGTCGCGCAGGCGCAGGCTTCACTGTCCGCGCTGGCAAGGCTGGACACTGGCGATCAGATGATCGGCAAGATACTGGCCAAAGCGCCGGCGGGCGAGGACAACGTCTGGCCTTGCCTCCCGGTGCGCGACGCGTTGGAGGTGGTCGCAAACCACCATATCGAACGAGGAATGCATGTCGCCCTGCGCAACGCGCGCGGCGCGCACTGGCGTGGTGAAGGGGGTGTGCAGGAACGTGAACTCGCGGCCAAGTATCGAGGATGGGCCGACGCAACAGCCTACACGCATCCGCGCGTGGCGGCGATCCTGCGGGGTGTGGAGAAGGCTTATCTGAGCGAAGCCGATTGGGAGGACAATGACGCGAGAATCGCGCGGCGCATGCGATATTAGGCTATATCGGCGGCGTTGATGCAGCCCCCTCACATTGCCCCATCAAAGGCGGTGGACACATGTTGTGAGCTTCGAGGCATTCCAGCATCCCCCTCCGACGTCCTGGGAGACGTTCGAAGACATTTGCCGTTCCCTATTCGCCGAGGTGTGGGGTGACCCCACAGCCCAGAAGAATGGGCGCCGTGGCGATGCGCAACACGGGGTCGACGTCTGGGGCAGACTGCCAAACGGCGATTGGATCGCCGTGCAGTGCAAGGGGAAGGACAACTACGCAGAGAAGGAGGTTATGCCTGCCGAGCTTCGGAAGGAGGTGGAAAAGGCACTGACCTTTAGCCCGAAGCTCACGCATTGGACCCTCGTGACCTCCGGGCCAAAGCGTGCCGACGTAGAGGCGCTCGCTCGCGACATCACCGAAGAGCATCGCGCGCTGGGGCTGTTCGAGGTCCGGGCTATGGGCTGGGACGACCTCTGCCAACTCATCGGGCGCCATGAGGTGATCATGGAACGACATTTTCCCGATGTTGCGCCGAGAACGCGGCAGATGGCCGAGCGGATAGAAGACATCCATCGAAGCCTAACTGGCAACGCGGTCATCCGTGCGCGAGACCTACTCGGGGGTGTAGCGTCGCCCACAGATGTGCCAGCGGCATTCGAGGGCAAGGACGCCGAGAGGGTGCGCCGCGTACTTGGCGTTAAGTCGGCAACCCTCCTCGCCTGGCCGGCTACCACTGCTGGTCAGTGGGTCGCTCGGCCCGAGTTGACGAGCATGCTCGATCACATCGCGAAGCTCGAAGGGCCGCCCCTAGTGCTCCTCGGTCAGCCGGGTTCGGGGAAGTCAGCGCTCCTCGCTAAGCTCGGTGGTGAACTCGCTACGCGGGGGACAACCCTCCTAGCGATCAAGGCAGACGCTCTTCCCCGTAGTGTTGTGTCCCTCGCCGACCTTGATGCCGAGATGGGAGTGCCGGAATCTCTGGACCGCTGCCTCGTCCGTCTTGCGACCGAGGGGCCCGTCGTCCTCTTGATCGACCAGCTCGATGCGCTTGCCGACCTCATGGACCAGCACGGTGGCCGCCTTAGCGCGCTGCTTTCGCTCGTCGCCCTCGTCCGCAACCATCGAAACCTTGCTATCATCTTATCATGCCGAGAATTCGAATTCCGGCACGACGCGCGTCTTACCTCTCTCGGCGCCACTTCGCTGCACCTCCCGCTACTTTCTTGGGATGCGGTCGAACCTCTCCTAAGAGGGGCGGGGCTCGACCCGACGAACTGGAGCCCGGAGTTTCGCGAGGTGCTCTGCGCGCCCCAGCACCTGGACCTCTTCCTTCGATACCTGGCCGACGCCGGAGCGGCTTATCCGAGCTATCACGACATGTTGGAGGAGGTATTCCGCCGGCGAATCCTCTCCGGTGCGTCAGGACAGAGAGACGGGGATGCACTCCACGCTGTAGCGCGTGCGATGGTCGAGGAGGAGGACCTCTGGGTTCCCTCCGCCCGCTTCGATGCGTACAGCGACGCCGTCGGACGGCTGGAAGCGGCGGGCTTCCTAGTGCGAAGCGGCCGCCGGCTTGGGTTCCGGCACCAGACACTCTTCGATTTCGTGCGCGCCCGAGCCTTCGTCGCCGACGGAGAAAGCGTCGTGGATTATGCCCTTGCACGACAAAGCACAATCTTCGCGCGGCCAACCGTCTGGAGCGCGCTGACCTATCTTCGCGCATCCGATCCCTCCGGCTACGAGCGACAACTCGTGCAGCTTTGGACCGCGCCGGACCTTAGGCTCCACTTACGGTGGCTGCTCCGAGATTTCGTCGGGAAGCAGGCTCATCCGACCGACGGCGAGGCCCGCCTCCTTCTGTCTGTGGTGACTGACCCCAAAGAAGGGGCAAGGGCCTTGCGTGCGACTATCGGAAGCACCGGCTGGTTCGATCGGCTGCTGCCGGGAATCACCGACCTTATGCGTGCGCCCGACCCTCTCGGATGGACCTGCGGCGCAGTCCTCCGCTCCGTTGTAAACGTCAGGCGCGACATAGTTCTGCCCCTGGTCGCGAAGCATTGGACGGTTTCAGAATTGCGCGGCCGCGCATCTCTCGTCCTCGATGGTCTAACAGTCTGGACCGATGCCGCCGTGGATATTGCAGAGGAAATCGTTCCGACCATCGAATCTTGGAGCTTTTTGAACCTCGCCAAATCCATTGATGGATCGTTGCCGCGCCGGCTCCCGGGCTTTCTTCTCCGACGACTCGACGTGGTGCTTGCGGAAGCCCGTGCTGAAGGCTCACCGGGCGCCGCCCTCAAGCGCGTCCTGGCCGATCCGGCTGGCATGCACGGGTTCGGAGCGCTACTCCTTAGCGCCCCGGCGGCAAATGTGAAAACACTTTGGCCTTGGTTCGCACAGGTAGCGGCCCTGACAGTTGCTGGTTACGAGCATCGTGGCGGCTACCAGTATGATGACGGCTCGCTCCTCGAGCGCTTCGGATCTTCATCCCACGACGGAGACCGCCCTGGGCCGGCGTTCGCGAACGCCATCGCGGCGTGGGCGGGCCAGGATCCTGATGCGTTCGTCAGCTTCGCTTCAGGTGTGATTTCGACCGACCTGGAGGTCCTCCACCACTTCCTCGCCGCGGGCTACCTTGCGGTGGCTGTAAGCCATCCGTCTGTAGTGCTTGACTATCTCCTTGGGGATGACCGGCGATTCCAACTCGGGACGTACGATAACCGACGGAAGGTGACAGTAAGTCTCATCGCAGCAGTCGCGCCGCAGCTGCCCCCCTTGGACCTCCAGCGGCTCGTAGACGCGATCAGGCGTTGGACGCAGGGACGGGCCCTAGCGGACTACGATCTGGCGCATCGCATGCAGGCGTCAAAGTGGGTCCGCCAGGATCAGCTCGACCTACTCATGGCCGTGCCGGAGGCGAGCCGCACTCAGTCCCTCACTCGACTGATTCAGGAGGAGCTTCGCGCTGTTGGAGAGCCGTCGAGGGGAGGTGGGATAGTCGTCCGGGATGTTGAGGATGTGGCGATGACCGCTGACTCGATGGCGAAGGCGAGGGACCGTGACATTCTTGGGTTTCTCGGGCTGCATCCCGACGGCAGCGCATGGGGTAGCGTTTTCGAACGCCGGCGCAACCGCAGCGTGGACGCCGCGAGGGTCTTCGGTGCTTTCGCGAAGGAGCACCCGGACCGCGCGAAACGGCTCATCCAAAAAATGGCTCCGGGCGATATGGAGCGCCCAGTGGAGCATGCGATCAGCGAGATGTCTCAACGAGACGACGTCTTGCCCGAGGAAATCGTCGGCCTCGTGATGGAGCTTCACAATCGAGGTTTCTCGTCCCCTCACTTTCGACACGGCGCCGCATGGGTCGTTGCTAAAATGGCGTCCCGACTAGGCGGGCTGGATGACCGGGTCTGCACCACTATCGCCGGCTGGCTCGCCGAGCACACACAGTCCGAGAGAAAGGCACAGGAGGAGGCCGAGAAGCCGAAAAAAGACGAAGATCGTTTGCATCCGCTCCTGTGGGGCATGGGTGGGATGAGGATACTGCCCGGGGGCAACTACCCGGTACTACATGCCCTCGAGGTCGGTTTCCTGCTACGGTCGCCTCCGGCTGCTGACCTTTGGCTCGCGATCCTCGAGGAGCATCTTGAGCGATGTGAGAATCCGAAGGTCTGGACGGCGGCGGCGGACAACCTCCGCTTCCTTCAGCATGCCGATCGCGAGCGGGCCGTAGCGTTCCTCGAACGTCTTTTTGAGAAGGAACCCGCGCTTTCAGGCAGTATCGAGGGACTGCGGCTACTCGCCTGGACCCACCGTTGGCTTCCTGCGCCGGTGGTTCACCGCTGGATCACAAAGCTTTTGTCGGGCGACTGGGACCGGGCTCAGCAGGCTGCGGGGGAGTTCGTGATGTTGCGCGCGTTCACCGTTCCTGAGGATCCGTTGCCCGCAGCGATGCTGGAGGAATGGATTGGATCGACGACCGTTGGCATAGAGACGTCTGACTTCGTTTTTGGGATCGCTTGCACGGTTGCAGGGGTCTGGCCCGAGGTGGCTTGCCGTAGCGCAGCGACCTCCTGGATCGAGCGCCTTGCGCCACTAGCAGATCATAAGCTTGCCACTGGCTTGCGCTCGATCTTCAGCTTGCACCAGGGCAAGCCATGTGACGTTGCCACCGAACGCGTATTGCGCGCCTGTCGAGCATCTAATGCCATCCTTACGTCTGATCAGCATTTCCTACCTGTCCTACTAAAGAGCTCCCTCCGCGATGGAATTGATCCGTTCCTTGTTGGCGAGGTGGCGCTTAGTATGGTTAAGGCTAATGGCGGAGAGGAGCCAAATCAGGGCAGCAGATGGGCGTCATCCTCCTCCGATCTTTTTGAGATCGCTACGGCTTTACAAAGGATTGAGGCGGCTCGCCATATCGGGACAGAGTTATTCGAGGCTCTACTTGCGCTCGAGGTCTACGGGATTGAAGAGCATATGGGCCGCTTTGATCGGAATCGGTTCGGGTGACCTCTCCTGGAAGCTCTGGCACCTTGTCTAGACATGCCGTGTGGCAGGCGGCACAACGTTGATGGACTTGCGGCGAGTACGACTTGTGCCCCAAGCCGACTGGAACAGGGGAAGGGATTGGAAATAGTGCCCCCTAACCCTCCGAGCCAGGGTTGCGCGGGGATCAAATGGGCACCTCGACGTATTGGCATCGTAGGCTGCACGTCCCCGCATCCACTGATACAGAACCAAAAAGCCCGCTGGCACACGTCAGCGGGCTTTTTGCATTTCCGCCAAGGCCTTCCACGCCAGCCGTGGCCAGCATGGCGCTCAGCTCGCCCACAAGCTCGATCCGGTCCGCATGGACCTCCACACGCGACACCAACGCACGAAGCGCCTCCCGAACCTCCGTGGTGCCCTCCTGCTCAAGCCCCTCCCGAAGGCTTGCCACGCGCGCGCGATAGACCTCGGCCAGGATCGGATGCAGCGAAGGCGTCCGCATCGCTCTCCTCCACCAGGGCACGATACTCCTCGAGCCGCGCCTGCACCTTCTCCCACAATGGCTGCTCGATGATCCGCAGCTCCGGCACGGAGGTGACGACCACCTCCTCGGCCGCATTGGCGCCCGCCACACGCCCGCCACCCGTCGGCTCCTTGAGTCAGCGGCGCTGGTTCCATACCAGCGCTCCGACATACAGCCGGTTCCGCAGCAGCCCGGTGTCACGCTTGGCCTGACCGCGAATCGTGCCCGCCTGCCAGATGCCGCCGCGTGGCCCCGGAATGCTCTCGGCAATGAGCGCCTTTGCGATGGCCTTTGGGCTGTCGCCCGCCGCGAATGCCTCGAAGATGCGCCGCACCACCGCCGCCTGGACCGGATCGATCTCCCGCAGCCCCCGCTCGGGCTCGCCGCGCCGGTCCAGGGCACCCAGTACTACACGGTAGCCATAGCAAAGCCCGCCGCCAGACTTGCCCTCGCGCACCCCACCCTCCAACCCGCGACGCGTCTTGTCGGCCAGGTCCTTGAGGTACAGCGCCCCCATCGTGCCCTTGAGCCCGACATGCAGCTCCGAGACCTCGCCCTCCGAGAGCGTGATGATCCGACACCCGCGAATTATCAAATCGACTGGCGACCATTCTGAGGCAGGGCAGTCATGTCCCTGTGCCGCAAAGGAATTCATCGGCGCCCCTCCTCCCACAGCTCGCGGACGTCCGCGGCGCGGTAGTACCGTACCGGCGGCCGCGGATGCGGATCGGAACCAGGACGTCATCCGCCCGCGCGGATCACGCGATGGGCGGGTAAGCGGATCGCGTGCCCGAGTTCGCTCACGGCGACAGGCGGGACAGGTCCTGGTCGGTCAGGACGCCGCCGCCCAGGGCGATGTGCAGCGCCACGGTGTCGCTGAAGCGTGCCGCCGTCGCCTGGACGAGCGCGATGCGGGCGCGCATCGGCCTGCTGCGCGGCCAGGACCTCCAGCAGCGAGATGGCGCCAAGGCGCTGCTGCCGCCGCGCGATCTCCCGCGACTGCGCCGCGGCGCGCGCAGCCTCGCGGCGGGCGCGCAGCTCCTCGGCATCCGACGCGATCGCGCGCAGGGCGTCCGCGACATCGCGGAACGCCCCCAGCACCGCCACCCGGTATCGGGCGGCGGCGGCATCGCGCGCGGCGACGGCGGCATCCCGCTGGGCCGCCAGCCGTCCCCCTGCAACAGCGGATGTGCCGGGCCTGCCGCCATCGACCAGATCAGCCCCTGCGGCGTGAAGGCATCCCCGCCTGGCCCCTGCGCGGTGCCGTAGCCCGCGGTCAGGGCCAGCCGCGGCAGCATGTTCGCCGTGGCCACGCCAATGCCGGCATTGGCCGCCCGCAACGCGGCCTCCGCCGCCAGGATGTCCGGCCGTTGCCGCACCAGCGCGGAGGGCAGGCTGACGGGCAGCGTCTCCGGCAGGCGCAGCGCGTCCAGTGTCGGTAGCGGGGGCGGAGGGCGATCCGGGGTGCGGCCCAGCAGGACCGTGATCAGCGTCCGTCGCGCCTCCACCGCCTTCTGCAGGGCTGGAAGCTCGGCGCGCCGCTGCATCACCTCGGCCTCCTGGAGCAGCACATCGCCGCGCGGCACGGCCCCCAGGGCGAGGCGGCTGCGCAGCAGGCGGAGGCTGTCCTCGGCCACCGCGATGATCTCCTGGGTCGCCGCAAGCTGCGCCTGCAGCGCCGCCTCCTCGATGACGGCGTTGATGAGGTTGCCGCTGACGCTGAGCGCCGCCGCGGCCAGTTCGAAGCCTTGGCGGTCGGCCTCCGCCACCAGGCCTTCCACCTCGCGGCGGGTGCCGCCGAACAGGTCGGGCGCGTAGCTCACCTCCAGCCGCTCGGTGCGCAAGCTGTAGGGGGAGGATGCGGCTTGCGCCGGCTCCGCCCTCTGCCGCGTGGCCTGCGCGCCGAGCCCGAGCGAGGGGAAGAAGCCGCCGCGCCCGCCTTGCCCTGTTCGCGACCGAGGGAGCGTTCATGCTGGACGCCCTGGGCTTCTTCCGGCTGAATGAGGACGAGTGGCGCCGCCTGGCCGCGGATCTTCGTGCGCTGATTGATGGGAAGCTCTGAGAGCCGGCCCAGGAAGCCTGAACCGATGGAAGGCAGGGGGAGGTGCGTGAGGGAGGCGCTGCCTCCACACGCGACACCAACGCACGAAGCGCCTTCCGCAGCCCGGCCAGGCATGCGGGCTTGGCCCCCTCCCATGTGGCGGTGACCACCTCCGGCGGCAGCAGCGTTGGTTTTTCGCCTTGCGGCGCCGGGGCTTGCGGCGGGGTCGCTCAGAAGTCGTTGAGCAGGGCGTCGATTGCGGCTTGGTCGATATCCCCGCCTGCCGGGGACTCCACGGTGCGCATGGCGGTCTTCACCTCGACCTGTTCGCGCGACACTTCGGGGCGGCTGCCCGGCGGGATCATCGTCTCCAGCATGTTCTCGACCTGCTGGAGGTGCTGTATCGCGCGCCGGATGCGCTGGCCGGTCACATCCTGGAAGGTGCAGGCCTCGAAGATCGAACTCACGCGCGCGGCGATGGCGGCCACCGCATCCTTGTCCTGCGCGCCGCTGGCAACCCAGGCCTGGATTGCCTCCGCCGCCTCCATGATGGTGTTGGCGGCGGCTTCGGTGGCCTGCACCACCGCTTCCAGCTCCAGCCCGCTATTGCGCGTGGCGGCCGCCGGCACGGCGACAAGCTGTCCGATCTGGTCGTGGATGCGCGCCAGCGCGGATTTCATTTGCTCCTCGCCCATGTCGGCGATTTCGACGCTGGCGTGCAGCTCCGCGCTCAACTCCGCAATGCGCCGGTCCACAAAGCGCTGCAGGTCCGCCAAAGCCGGGTGCAGTTCCGCCCGCACGGCGTCGCGCAGTTGCTCGTTTGAATCGATTCTCACTGACATCGCCCATCATCTCCGTGGCGGCCCGAGGCCGGGTCATTTGTGCCGCGCAACAAGTGGCCTCGCGGGGAAGCGGAAGTGTCGCCGAGACGGGTGAATAATCAGTCTACGGAAAGGCCGTATTGAAAGGTCGGCCGCCCCGGCATCACCCCGGCATCGCCGCAAGCAGGCCCTGCTCCGCCCCGGTCAGCCTCGGCGTGCTGGCGCGGCCAGCTCTCGCAAGGAAGGGCGCTTTGACCATCGAGCCCATTTCGGATGTCCACAGTGACTGGCCGCATCTTATATATTTTTCCTTGATGGGTCGGGGTCCAAGGCATATGATCCCATCATGCGGACCGCCCTTTCCCTCCCGCCCCCTCGGGTCGACTACGCCTCCCGCGGCTATTGGGCCGGCACGATCAAGATGGGCCTCAGCAAATTCTTCATCCTGCGTGTCCTGCATGACGGACCGATGCACGGCTACGACATCGCGCGCCTCGTCGAGCGCACCACCAAGGGCTGCTGCTCTCCCACGGAGGGCACCATCTACCCGGTACTCCGCGACTTCGAAGCCGGAGGCTTCGTGACCGCCACGGAGGAAGTCGTGAGCGGCCGGCAGCGTCGCGTCTACGCCCTGACGGATGCCGGTCGCACCGCTTTCCGCGTCGCGTTGGACGCCTGGATGGAGGCCACCGAGGCCTTGCAGGACACGGGCCGTGCATTCGCGGCGGCGGATCAGGCGCGCGCTCGGAGGGACAATGCCAACGCATAGCCACGAGACACCCCTTTTGTAGAAATACATTGATGGTCAATGCATAAAGGATCACGTTATGCAGTCTCACACCTTGCCCATCGCGATCATCGGCGCCGGTCCCATCGGCCTCGCCGCGGCCGCCCAGCTTCTCGCGCGCGGCCTGGAGCCGCTTGTCCTGGAGGCAGGCCCGGAGGTCGGGCACGCCGTCCGCGCCTGGGGCCATGTCCGCATGTTCTCGCCCTGGGGGTTCAACACCGATACCGCTGCCCGCGCGCTCCTGGAGGCCGAGGGCTGGTCGCCTCCCGACCCGACGCAGTTTCCGACCGGCCAGGAACTTCTGGCCCGCTACCTTCTCCCTCTCGCCGCCACGGCGGCGCTGCGCGGCCGCATCCGCACCGGTGCGAAGGTCGTGGGCGTCGCGCGGCGTGACTTCGGCCGCCTGCGCGACGGAGCCGCGCGCGATGCCACGCCCTTCATCCTGCACGTCCAGACGGAACAAGGGATCGAGGCCATCGAGGCCAACGCCGTGATCGACTGCTCCGGCACCTGGCACACGCCCAACCCCGCCGGCAGCCACGGTCTGCCCACCCCGGCGAGACCCAGCACGCGGCGCGCATCGCCTATGGCATTCCCGACATCCTCGGCGAGGCGCGTGCCACCTATGCCGGGCGGGAGACCCTGGTCGTCGGCGCTGGGCATTCGGCGATGAATGCCGTGCTGGACCTCGTGGAACTTGCCAGGATCGCGCCCGGCACGCGCATCCTCTGGGCCTTCCGTCGCCCGCTGGGCGCGATCAACTTCGGTGGCGGCGCGCGTGACGGGCTGGCGCAGCGCGGCGCACTCGGCGCAAGGGCGCAGGCGCTGGTGGAGGAGGGCGCCGTCACCGCCCTCGCACCCTTCCTCATCGACCGGATTGACGAGGCCGATGGCGCGCTTGCCATCAGCGGCCGGCAGGAGGCGCGCGCGGTGACCCTCCGCGCCGACCGCATGATCGTCGCCACCGGCTTCCGCCCCGACCTCGGCTTCCTGCGCGAGATCCGCTTGGCGCTGGACCCGGCGGTGGAAGCCACGCCCGCGCTGGCGCCGCTGATAGACCCCAACCTGCACTCCTGCGGCACGGTGCGCCCCCATGGCGAGGCCGAGTTGCGCCACCCGGAGGCAGGCTTCTACATCGCGGGCATGAAGAGCTATGGCCGCGCGCCCACCTTCCTGCTGGCGACGGGCCATGAGCAGGTCCGCTCCATTGCCGCCCATCTGGCCGGTGACACCGTCGCTGCCCGGCGCGTGGAACTGGTGTTGCCCGAGACTGGCGTCTGCGCCACGGACCGCGCGCCCGCCCGTGGCGAATGCGGCGCGACGACCGCCCCCGCGCCGCGCGGCTGCGGCGGCTGAGACTGCGCCTTGCGCGGCCCCTTGCGCGCTGATCGGCACCTTGACCCTCTTCGAACAGGCGGTCGCGGTCGCCATCGGCCTGTTCGGGCCACGCCCCGGAGGGCGCCATAGCCGGCGCTTTCGTTGCGAATTGACGCCGTGTGGCCGCCCCGGCAATGCTCCCTCGTCATCCGCGGGGCGGATGGCGGGAGGACGGCAACCACAGATGCCCATCGTGCGGCCCCAAGCTCCGCCGAAGCCAACGCGCCGCACGCTGCTTGCGATGGGCGCCGCGGGCCCGTCCGCGCCAGTGGCCCGAGCGATGCCGATCGTGACGCTGGGGCTCACGCCGGTCTTCCTCGACTCCGACATCGTGCTGGTGCGGCAGATCGAGGGGCATCTCACGGCGCGTCTCGGCCGGCCGGTGCAGGTGGTCAAGCGCCGCACCTACCGCGAAGTCACCTCGCTGCTGGTAGCGGGCCAGCTCGATGCCGCCTGGATCTGTGGCTACCCCTTCATCCAGCACCGCGAGGCGCTCGATATCCTCGCGGTACCGCTCTATCGCGGCGCGCCGCTCTACCGCTCCTATGTCATCACGAGGGCCGACCGCGCGGCCGCCACGCTGGCCGAGTTGCGTGGCGACATCCACGCCTTCTCCGACCCGGACAGCAATTCTGGCTTCCTCGTCACCAGCGCCATGCTGGCGGATGCGGGCACGACGCCCGGCGCCTTCTTCGCGCGCAGCCTCTTCACCCATGGCCATCGCAACGTCATCCGCGCCGTGGCCGCGGGGCTCGCGCAGTCCGGCTCGGTGGATGGCTATGTTTGGGACGTGATGGCGGAGCTGGAGCCGGCGCTGGTCGGCGCCACGCGCATCGTCCAGGCCTCCGCCCCCATGGGCTTCCCGCCCTTCGCCACCGCGCGCGGGGCGGACCCGGCGCTGCGGGAGGCGCTGCGCCAGGCCCTCCTCACCATGGCCGCCACGGCAGACGGGCGCGCCATCCTGGCGACGCTGCGACTTGACGGCTTCGTGCCTGGCTCGCCCGCTTTGTTTGACGACATCGCCGCACTCAGCCGCCGCGCGCGGGCCGCCGGTTGATGCGCCCGCTCGCCCCACGCCGCTGGCCACTCGCGTTGCGCGTGCCGCTCCTGATCACGCTGCTGATGGTGGGGGTGGCGGGCGCCATCTCGAAGCTGGTGCTGGTGCGGCTCGAAGCGGTGCAGGCCACCCATTTCGAGGAGCTGAGCGACGCCTATCTCGACGGTCTCTCCACGGCGCTGCTGCCGGCGATGATCCGCCGCGACGCCTGGGAGGCCTTCGACGCACTCGACCGCTCGCGCCTGCGCTACCAGGCGGTGGGGGCGCTGCGTGTGCTGGTGGTGCTGCCGGATGGCAGCGTGCTGGCGGCCTCCGACCCGCTGCGCCACCCGCTCGGCGCCGCCGCCCCGCCCGAGGCGGCACCGGCGCCCCTTCACCTCGAACCCAATGCCGCCACCACCTGGATCCATCGCGCGGTGAGCGAGGGCGGCGTGCCCGTGGGCCGCATCGCGGCCGAGGTGGATGTCACGGCGCTTGCCATCGAGCGCCGCGCCACGCTGCTGGCGCTGGTGGGCGTCAACGCCGCGCTGACGCTGCTCTTCGCCCTGCTGGGCTGGCTGCTCGTGCGGCGCATGCTGCACCCTGTGCTGCGCCTATCGGAACGCCTCGGCCAGGCGGCGGAAGGGCGCCTTCAGCCCATCGCCGAGGCCGACATGCCGCCCGCCGACACGGAGGAGGGCCGCGCCTATCGCCGCTACAACGCCGCCGCCGCTGCCATCGCGGAGCGCGAGGCCCTGCTCACCCGCCTCGCCGAGGAGGAGCGCCGCGCACTGGTGGGCCGCTACGCCTCGGCCATGGCGCATGAGGTGAACAACCCCCTGGGCGGCCTGTTCAACGCCGTGCGGATGATCCAGCGCCATGGCGACGACCCGGAACGGCGCCAGCGCGCGGCCTCCCTGCTGGAGCGTGGCCTCACCGGCATTCACAACGTGGTCCGCGCCTCGCTCATCCTCTGGCGCGGCGAGGCCGATGCGCGGCCCGTCTCCGCCGCGGACATCGACGATCTGCGCATGCTGATCGAAAGCGAGGCGAGGCGGCGTGAGCTGCTGCTCGACTGGCGGCATGAGATGGAGGGCGGCTTTCCTGCCCCGGCGCAGATGGTGCGCCAGGTGGCGCTGAACCTGCTGCTGAACGCCTGCGCCGCCTCACCCCCGGGTGGCCGCGTCACCCTGCGCGCCACGGTGGCGGCCGGCGCGCTGACGCTGGAGGTCTCGGACGAAGGCCCCGGCCTGCCCGCCGAGGCGCGGGGCCTGCTGCTGGACGGGCAGGGGGCCCAGGTGCCCCGGGCGGGCGGCCTTGGCCTCTGGACGGTGGCGCGGCTGGTGCGCGAACTGGGCGCCCGCGTGCAGCTCACGGGCCCACCCGGCTCCCGCATCATCATCCGGATTCCCGATGCCGAACGTGGCACCCCACGCCTCGCCGCCTGAGGTGACGCCCCTGGTGGCGCTGATCGAGGACGACCCCGTCATGGGCCAGTCCGTCGCCGATTGGCTGGCGGTGGAGGGCTATCGCACCAGCTGGTTCCGCAACGGCGCCGAGGCCATCCGCGCCCTCGCGCGCCAGGCGCCGGACGCCATCATCTGCGACATCCGCCTGCCCGACATGAATGGCGAGGAGGTGCACCGCGCCCTCGTCCAGGCGGGCGGGGACGCGCCCATGCTCTTCGTCACCGGCCATGGCGACATCGCTCAGGCGGTGCGGCTGATGCAGGCGGGCGCCGCGGACTACCTGACCAAGCCCTTCGACATCGAGGCGCTGCTGCGCCGGCTGGAGGCGCTGATCGCGCCCCGCTGGCAGCGCAGCGAAGGCTTCGCGCTGGGCGAGGCGCCCGCCATCCAGTCCGTCGAGCGCGTGCTGCGCCGGGTGGCCGGCATCGACTCCACCGTGCTGCTGACCGGCCCCAGCGGTTCGGGCAAGGAGGTGGCCGCGCGGCTGCTGCACGCCGAAGGCCCGCGCGCCCGGCTGCCCTTCGTCGCGACCAATTGCGCCGCGCTGCCGGCCGAATTGCTGGAGAGCGAAATCTTCGGCCATGAGCGCGGCGCCTTCACCCATGCCACGTCCCGCCATGCGGGCCTGGCGGAACAGGCCGGGGCCGGGACGCTCTTCCTCGACGAGGTGGCCGAGCTTTCGCCGCCGCTCCAGGCCAAGCTGCTGCGCCTGCTGCAGGAGCGCGTCTTCCGCCGCCTGGGCGGCGAGCGCGACCTGCCCTTCCGCGCCCGCATCGTGGCCGCGACCAATGCCGATCTGGACGCTCAGGTGGCCGAGGGCCGCTTCCGCGAGGACCTCTTCTTCCGCCTGGCCGTGATCCGCGTGGCGATGCCGCCCTTGCGCGATCGCCCGGAGGATGTGCTGCCCTTGGCGCGCCGTTTCCTGGGCGAGTTCGCCGCCAGCTTCGCCCGCCCCCTGCGCGGCTTCACCACCCTGGCCGAGGAGGCGCTGCTGGCGCACGACCACCCGGGCAATGTGCGCGAACTGCGCAACCGCGTGGAGCGCGCCGCCGCCCTGGCCGAGGGCGAGCTGGTCACGGCGGCGGACCTTTTTCCCGAAAGAGCGCCCACACGGGCCGAGGCCGCCCTGCCCACTCTGGCCGACGCGCGCGACGCGGCCGAGCGCCGGGTCATCACGGCGGCGCTGGCTGCGGCCGGCGGCGACGTGGCCCGCGCGGCGGAGGCGCTGCGTGTCTCCCGCTCCACCCTCTTCGAGAAGCTGCGCCGTCTGGGGCTGCGCGGCGAGGGCTGAGCAATCCGGCTGGCCGGACCGGCCGAAGGGACGAGTCCGGAAAGCTGGACTGGCATCCCGGAAGTCTTCGGACATTTCAATGAATTGGCCGGTTCCCGCGCTCCCCGCACCCTGGCACCCGCCTTGCAATCTTCCCCCCGCGAAGCCGGAGACCCGGCCGCCAGAGGGAGGAAATGTTCATGTCCGACGGAATCCGGGAACAGCGGCAGCGCGCGGAGGCGGAGAAGCTCGCCACCGAGGTGCTGCGCCATGGCACCAACACGCAGCGCCGTTCGCTCTTCGTCTCCGCCGCCGCCTTCGGTGCCGCCGCGATGACCCTGCCGGGCGCGTCTCCTGCCTCGGCCCAGACGGCGCCCGCGGCGCCGCGTCGCCGGCCGATCATCAAGGATGACAGCCGCGTCCTGAACATCGGCGCCACGGTGCGGTCGGGGAACTACTGGGACTTCAAGACCTTCATGACGCCGATCGAGGAGTTCTACGTCCGCAACCACTACCCGACGCCAACGGCCGAAACGCGGCCCGTGCTGGCGCAGGAGAACTGGAAGCTCCGCATCCACGGCACCTCGGTCGAGCGGCCGGTGGAGCTGTCCTACAATGACCTGCTCGGCATGCGCAGCCGCACCATCATCGCCACCATGGAATGCCACGGCAACGGCCGCACCCTGTTCTGGGAGCAGGACGGGCTGACCGGCCAGCAGGTGGCGGGCGGCAACTGGGTGCTGGGCGCCGTGGGCCAGGCCGAATGGCAATACGTGCCGATGAGCGAGATCTTCGCCCGCGTCGGCATCAAGCCCGGCGCCCGCACCGTGCTGTTCTGGTCGGGCGTGGATGGCAACGACATGGGCCGACCCATGCCCTACAGCGACGTGGTGGCACAGCAGCACGACATGGGCGTGTGCTTCGCCATGAACGGCAACCCGCTGATCCCCGACCATGGCGCGCCCGTGCGCATGGTGGTGCCGGGTTGGGGCGGCACGGCCTCCATCAAGTGGCTGACAGAGATCCGCGTCACCGACCGGCGCGTCTGGTGCCGCCTGAACACCCGCGGCGAGGTCTATATCGGCCCGACCTATGCGCGGCCGGAGTTCAGCCAGGAGGATGAGTTCATCGGCGTGGGCGCCGATGACATCCAGGGGCCGATGGTGACCTGGATGCCGCCGAAATCCTTCATCACCGTGCCGCTGGTGCTGGAGAAGTCACCTTCCGTGCCGGCCAACTACCCGCTGCAGCGCGGCCAGGTGCCGCGGCTTTCGGCGGGGCGGCAGGAATTGTCGGGCTATGCCTGGGCACCGCAGAACGGCGTGCGCCAGGTGGATGTGCGGATTGATGGCGGCCAGTGGCAGCGCGCGGAAATCCGCCAGCCGAACCTGGGCAAGTACACCTGGGTGCGCTTCTCGCTGCCCTGGGATGCGACGGCGGGCCAGCACGTCATCGAGACGCGCACCACGGACAATGCCGGCACCGTGCAGCCCGAGACCGTGCCGCTGAACACGCTCGGCATGGCGAACTGGGCCATTCCGAAGTTCCGCGTCGAAGTCGGCTGACCTTTTGGCCGGCGGCGGTCCTTCCGCCGCCGGCATCGTCACCTTCACAACAGTTGGATGTCTCCATGCGCTTCATCATGCTGGCGATGCCGGCCCTGGGTGGGCTCGCCCTCATCGCCACCGCCGCCATCGGGCAACCCTCGCTCTCGCCGCAGGTCGCGGAGGGGCAGCGCCTCTACGCCGAGAATTGCGCCATGTGCCATGGCGAGGACGGGCGACGCGGCGCCGGTTTCCAGACGCCCATCTGGGGCGAGCAGACGCAGATCACGAAGTTCAGCACCGCGCTGGGCCTGTTCGAATACAACCAGATGATGATGCCCTTCGACGACCCCGACCGGCTCAACGATGAGCAGAAATGGGCCATCACGGCGTATATGCTGGCCAACCACGGGGCCATCCCGCGCGACGGGACGCTGGATCAGCGCAGCGCGGCGTCGGTGCCCATCCGATAGGGGTTGCACTGGCCAGCCGCCTGGAACTGCTTTCGCTTCCGCCCTCGCCATCGCAGCGGTCATCATCTGCGGGTGCTGAATCAGTCCAGAGCCTGAGGCATGCGCGCCCCATCCAGGAAGACCGACACGGCGGCCTTGATCATGGCACGCAATTCCACCCCGCAGGGCGGTGGCGCCACCCCCAGCAGCAGGCGGATCTGCGCCGCGCCCAGCGCCATGCCGTAGAGCATGCGCGCGGCCAAGCGGGCATCGGTCAGCCGCAGCCGGGCCGCCCGCATCTCGGCGGCCAGGCGGCGTTCGAGCGAACTGGCGCCGCGACTGACAAGGGCGCGGTGCCAGCGCTCGGCCAACTCCGGGCAGCGCGGACCCTCGGCGATGACCAGGCGGAACAGCGCGGTCTGGCGTTGCGCCAGAAGGTGCCGCCCGGTGGCTTCAAGAATGGCCTCCAGCGCCGCCCCCAGTTCGGGCCCCTCTTCCAGCGCGCTGTCGATGCGCAGCGGGGCGAGGACGGAGCCTATCGTGTCCTCGAACAAATCCGCCTTGGACGGGGAGATGCGGTAGAGGGTGCGCTTCGACATGCCCGCAAGGCGCGCCACATCCTCCATGCTGGCGGCGGCGTATCCGTCGCGCAGGAAGACCGTCGCGGCGGCATCGCGCACCAGGTCGCGGCGCTCCGCCTCGGGCATCGGGCGGCGGCCGGGCTTGCGGCGCCCGGCGGCCGGGGCGCAGGCCAACAGGGCTTCCGTCAATGCGGCGCTTCCCCAAGCGCCGGTGCCGGGACACCCACGGCCCGCGTGCGCGCGCGGAACAGGCGCAGCACCAGCACGAAGAAGACCGGCACGAAGAGCACCGCCAGCACCGTCCCCGCGACCACGCCGCCGATGACGCCGGTGCCGATCGCGTTCTGCGCGCCCGACCCCGCGCCGGAGGCGATGGCCAGTGGCACCACGCCCAGGCTGAAGGCGAGCGACGTCATGATGATGGGCCGCAGCCGCTGCCGCGCCGCCTGGGTCGCGGCCTCGGCGAGCGACAGGCCGCGGTCGAAGCCCTCCCGTGCGAACTCCACGATCAGGATGGCGTTCTTCGCCGTCAGCCCGATGGTGGCGAGCAGCCCCACCTGGAAATACACGTCGTTCGACTTGCCGGTCAGCAGCGTGGCCAGCACCGCGCCCAGCACGCCGAGCGGCACGGCGAGGATCACCGCCGTCGGGATGGACCAGCTTTCGTAGAGCGCCGCAAGGCAGAGGAACACCACCAGCAGCGACAGCGCGTAGAGCGCCGGCGCCTGCCCGGCGGATTGCCGTTCCTGGAAGGAGATTCCGGTCCAGTCGAAGCCGAAGCCTGGCGGCAGTTGGGTCATCAGCCGCTCCATCTCCGCCATGGCATCGCCCGTGGTGAAGCCGGGGGCGGGAATGCCCTGGATTTCGCGTGAGGGCACGCCATTGAAGCGCTCCAGCCGCGGCGAGCCATAGACCCATTCGCTGCGGCCGAAGGCGGAGAAGGGCACCATCTGCCCCGTCGCGTTGCGGACGAACCATTGGTCGAGGTCACCCGGCCCCATGCGCGATTCCGGCTGGCCCTGCATGTAGACGCGCTTGATGCGGCCCCGGTCCATGAAGTCGTTCACATAGGTGGCGCCGAAGGCGGTGGAGAGCGTGGTGTTCACCTCCGTGATGGACAGGCCCAGCGCGCTGGCGCGTTCCCAGTCCACCACGATGCGGAACTGCGCCTCGTCATTCAGCCCGTTGGCCCGCACGCCGGAGAGCACGGGGCTTGCGGCCGCCAGGCGCAGCAGCTGGTCACGCGCGGCCATCAGCGCCTCATGCCCCTGGCCGCCACGGTCGAGCAGCTGGAAGGCGAAGCCCTGGGCATTGCCCAGCTCCCGCACCGCGGGCGGCGCGGAGGAGACGATGATGGCATCCTGGTAGGTGGCGAAGCGCGCGTTGATGCGCGCGGTCAGCGCCTGCACGCTGTTCTGCGGGCCGGGGCGCGAATCCCAGTCGCGCAGGCTGATGAAGCCGAGGCCCGAATTCTGCCCGCGCCCGCTGTAGCTGAAGCCGTTGATGCCGAAGAAGCTCTCGACCACGCCGCCTTCCTCCTCGCGGAGATAGCGGCCGAGTTCGTCCAGCGCGCGCTGGGTGCGGTCGGTGGTGGCGCCCGAGGGCGCGATGACCTGCGCGAAGGCGATGCCCTGGTCCTCATTGGGCAGGAAGCCGCCGGGCATCCGCAGAAAGGCATAGCCCAGCGCGCCCAGCAGCACGGCGTAGATCAGCAGCATGCGCGCGGGGCGGCGCAGGCTGGCGCCCACGCCGCGCACATAGCCGCGCGTCATCCGCTCGAAGCCGCGGTTGAACCAGCCCCAGACGCCGCGCGTGCCCTGGCCAGGCTTGTGCGGCTTCAGCAGCCCCACGCAGAGCACGGGCGTGAAGAAGATGGCCACCAGCACCGAGAGCGACATGGCGGTGGCGATGGTGACCGAGAACTGCCGGTAGATCACGCCCACCGACCCGCCGAAGAAGGCCATGGGCAGGAACACCGCCGACAGCACCAGCCCGATGCCGATCAGCGCGCCCGTGATCTGGTCCATCGAGCGGCGCGTGGCCTCGAGTGGCGGCAGGTGTTCCTCCGCCATCACGCGCTCGACATTCTCGACCACCACGATGGCGTCATCCACCAGCAGCCCGATGGCCAGCACCAGGCCGAACATGGTGAGCGTGTTGATGCTGAAGCCCAGCACATCCAGCACCGCGAAGGTGCCCAGCAGCACCACCGGGATGGCCATGGTGGGGATGATGGTGGCGCGGAGATTCTGGAGGAAGAGGTACATCACCAGGAAGACCAGCACCACGGCCTCGATCAGCGTCATCACGACGCTGGTGATGGAGCGCTGGACGAAGGGCGTCGTGTCCTGGAGGTAGACCACCTCCAGCCCCTGCGGGATGCTCGGGCGCAGCCGGTCCACGGTGGCGCGCACCGCCGCCGCGGCGTCGAGCGCATTGGCACCGGTGGCCAGACGGATGCCGATGCCGCTGGCCGGACGCCCGTCCAGCAGGGTGCTGAAATTGTAGTTCTCGCTGCCGATCTCGACCCGCGCCACGTCGCGCAGCCGCACCTGCGCGCCATCGGGGCGCACGCGCAGCAGGATGGCGCCGAACTCCTCCACGGTCTGCAGGTAGGAGGGGCCGATGACGGTGGCATTCAGCTGCTGGCCGGGCACGGCGGGCAGGGCGCCCATCTCGCCGCCCGAGACCTGCACGTTCTGCGCGCGCACCGCCGCCGCCACATCGGCGGGCGTCATGCCGTAGTTCACGAGCCGCGCGGGATCGAGCCAGATGCGCATGGCGAATTGCGCGCCAAACACCTGGTAATCCCCCACGCCCGGCGTGCGGCTGATGGCGTCCTGCACATTGGCCACCAGGAAATCCGAGATGTCGGTGCGCTGCATGCGCCCGTCGGTCGAGACGAAGCCCACGATCAGCAGGAAGTTGCCCGAGGACTTCACGACGCGGATGCCCTGCTGCTGCACCGTCAGCGGCAGGCGCGGCGAGGCGAGCTGGACGCGGTTCTGCACCTGCACCTGCGCCGTGTCCGCATTGGTGCCCGGCGCGAAGGTGAGCTGAATCTGCGCCGAGCCGTCCTTGCTGGCCTGGGAGGCGAAGTAGAGCAGGTTGTCGATGCCGCTCAGCTGCTGCTCGATCACCTGCACCACGGTCGTCTGCACCGTCTCGGCCGAGGCGCCTGGGTAGCTGACGTTGATGGTGATGGCCGGCGGCGCGATGGCCGGATACTGCGCCACCGCCATGTTCCGCAGCGCGAGCAGCCCCGCGAGCATGATGCCGATGGCGATGACCCAGGCGAAGACCGGGCGGTCAATGAAGAAGCGCGCCACCCCCTCAGCCCCCGGCCGCCGCGAGGGGGCCTTCGGTGGCCTGCACCCGCGCCCCGGCGCGGATGCGTTGCAGCCCCTCCAGCACCACGCGGTCGCCGGGGTTGAGCCCGCTGGTCACCAGCCAGTCATTTCCCACCGCGCGGCTGGCGCGCAGCACGCGCTGTTCCACCACCCCCTCGCCATTCACCACGAAGGCCATGGGCTCGCCGCGCGGCGTGCGCAGCACCGCCCGCTGCGGCACCAGCAGCGCTTGGTCGGTGATGCCCTCCTCGACGCGGGCGCGCACGAACATGCCGGGCAGCAGCATCTGGTCCGGGTTGGGGAAGAGGGCGCGCAGCGTGACCGAGCCGGTGCCCTGGTCCACGATCACCTCGGAGAACTGCACCTCGCCCGCATGCGGGTATTCGGAGCCATCCTCCAGCAGCAGCCGCACCACCGCGCGGTCGGCCGAGTCGCGCCGCAGCGCCCCGCTCTCCACGTCGCGCCGCTGTTGCAGCAGGCGGGCGCTGGGCTGGGTCAGGTCCACATAGATGGGATCGAACTGCGCCACGGTCACCAGCGGCGCGGCCTGGCTTCCCGTCACCAGCGCGCCCACGGTCACGTTGGCGCGGCCCGTGCGCCCGGCGATGGGCGATTTCACCTCAGTGTAGCCCAGGTCAATCCGCGCCGTCTCCAGCGCGGCGCGGGCGGAGGCGACGTCGGCGCGCGTCTGGCGCAGCGTGGCCTCGGCATTCTCCAGGTTCTGCTCGCTCACCGCCTGGGCGCGGGCCAGGGTGCGGTAGCGGTTGGCGATGCCGGTGGCCGCGCGTTCCGCCGCCTCGGCGCGGGCGAGGGCGGCCTCGGCGCGCTGCACCGCGGCCTCGAAGGGGGCGGCGGCGATCTGGAACAGGGGCTGGCCCGCCGCCACCTGCTCACCCTCCGTGAACAGGCGCTGTTGCAGCACCCCGCCGACCTGGGGCCGAACCTCCGCCACCCGCAGCGCCGCCGTCCGCCCGGGCAGCAGCGTCGTGACCGGCACTTCCGCGCGCCGCAGCGTCATCACCGTGACGGCGACGGGCGGCGGCGTGGCGGGTTGCGCCGCGGTGGCCCGCGAGGGCGCCTCGTTGCAGCCCGCGGCCAGCAACGCCAGCGCGGCCGCCAGCAGGGGCACCGCCCGCCGCCGGAGCGCTCCGGGCAGGCGTGGCTGGGGCGGGAGGCCGGCTTGGGACATGGAACCTCGGGGGTAGGGCGGAGCTTCCTGTATATTGGGATACCGGAAGGTTTCCAGTTACTTTTTGTGGCAGCCGGCGGCGCGCTCCGCCGCGCAAGCGCCTGGGTTGACCGCATTCCCCGGGAGGGCCTCCTCTGTCACCGGCCGTCTTTCAGACAGAAGGGAATGCCATGCGCCTGACACGCGACGACATGCGAGGAAAGGCCCAGACCGTGCTGGGCCTGCTGGACCCGGCCGAGCTCGGCCCGACCCTGATGCACGAGCACCTGCTCTGGAACATCACCCACCCCGCCCAGCGTGACCCGGCCATCACGGGCGGGCCGGAGCCGGGGCGCTACTGGGACCTGCTGAACGGCCAGGTGCCGGACATCCGCAACACCACCCAGAAGGACCGCGCCGTGGCCGCCCGCGCCACGGCCGAGATGGTGGCGGCCGGCGGGAAGACGGTGGTGGAACTGACCATCGGCGGGCTGGAGCCGGACCCGGAGGGCCTCGTCCAGGTGGCGCGTGAGACGGGCGCGCATATCGTCATGGGCTGCGGCCACTACGTCCATGACTACCAGGACCCCGCGAACCACGACCGCAGCGTGGACAGCTTCGCCCGGGAAATGATCGACCAGGTGCAGCAGGGCGCCTGGGGCACCGACATCCGGGCGGGCATCGTGGGCGAGATCGGCTGCCAATGGCCCTGGACCGACCTCGAGAAGCGCGTGCTGGCCGGCGCCGTCATCGCGCAGCAGGAGACGGGCGCCGCGCTCACCATCCACCCCGCGCGGCACGAGGACCACCCCTGGATGCTGGTGGAATTCCTGCGCGCCCATGGCGCGGATCTCTCGCGCACCATCATTGACCACATTGACCGCACCATCTTCGACGATGACCGGCTGTTCCGCTTGGCCGATGCCGGCGTGATCCTGGAATGGGACCTGTTCGGGCAGGAGAACACCTACTACGCGCATGCGGACATCGACATGCCCAATGACGGCATGCGCCTGCGCGCCATCCGCCGCGTGATTGATCGCGGGCATCTGGAGCAGGTCGTGATCAGCCATGATATCTGCCACACCATCCAATTCAGCGAATGGGGCGGGCACGGCTATGCCCATATCCAGAAGACGGTGCTGCCGCACATGCGCAAGCGCGGCTGGAGCGAGGCGGAGATCGAGGCGATCATGGTCGGCAATCCGCGCCGGCTGCTGACCTTCATCTGAGGCCGCGCCGTGTTGACTCCCGGGGCGCCATCGCGTGCCATGGCCGCGCGAACAAGAACAGCACCCCGGGGGAAACATGATCGAACGACGCAGCCTTGGTCTTGGCGCGCTTGGCGCGGCCGCCACGCTGGGCATCGGCGCTGGGCCCGCCCACGCCTCCTTCCCGGACAGGGTGATCAGCATCATCGTCCCCTTCGCGGCCGGGGGCGCCACCGACATGGCCGGCCGACTGCTGGCCGACAAGCTCGGCCCCTTCCTCTCCGAGGGTGGCCGCGCCGTGGTGGACAACCGCCCCGGCGCGGGCAGCGCGCTGGGCGCCAATGTGGTGCGGCGGGCACGGCCGGATGGCTACACCCTGCTGGTCGGCTCGGCCTCGACCTTCGCGGTGGCGCCTGCCTCCGGCGCCGCGGCCGCCCGCTACCACCCGACCGAGGATTTCACGCCGCTCGCCCTGTTCGGCCTCAGCACCATGGGGCTGCTGGTGTCGCGCGACAGCGGCATCACCACGACGCGCGAGCTGCTGGACCGCATGCGCGCCGCGCCCGGCCGCTACTCCTATGCGAGTTCGGGCGTGGGCGGCATCGCGCACCTGGCCTCGGAGTATTTCTGCAAGTCGGCCGGTGTGGAGGCGGTGCACGTCCCCTATCGCGGCGGCTCGCAGACGGCCGAGGCGATCATGAAGGGGGAGACGCTCTTCGCCATTGACACCGTCGGCTCCAATATCGGGCAGATCCGCGCCGGTTCGCTCCGGCTGCTGGCCGTGACCACCGCCGCGCGCGACCCGAACTTCACGGATGTGCCCACCATCGCGGAGGCCGGCGTGCCGGGCTATGAACTGGCCAGCTGGACCGTGCTCGCCGGGCCCGCCGGGATGCCGCCCGAGATCGTGGAGGCCATCGGCCGCGCCGCCGCCCGGGCCATCTCGGACCCGACCGTGCGGGAGCGCCTGGAGACGACCGGCACCGTGCCGGAGCTGAACAGCACGCCGGCCATGACGCGGGAATTCCTGGACCGCCAATTCGCGATCTACCGCGAGGTGGTCGCGCGGATCGGCCTGCGCCTGGAATAAGGGCGCTTCGCCGTTTCCCCGCCCCGCCCCGGCGCAGGGGCGGGAGGGGGTTGGGGGCGGTGGCGAAGCATTCGCCCCGTTCCGTTGCGAACAGGTATTCGCCATGCGCGCCGCCGACAGGCGGCGCGTGCCGCCGTGGCGTTCCTTACTGGCGAAGCAGCGTGGCCTGGGCGGGGTCGAGCGCCATGCCGATGGCGGAGCCGGCGGCGAGCGGGGCGAGGCCGCGCAGATGCGGCTCCTCCGCCACCAGGCGCAGCCCCTCGCCCGCCTCCAGCGTGTAGCGGACATGGCCGCCCAGGAATTCCGCGCGCAGCACACGCGCCTGGAGGGCGCCGCCCTCGCGCAGCAGCGTGATGGCCTGGGGGCGAAGTGCCAGGGTGGCGCGGCCGGGCGGGGCCGCCTCGGCCACGGGCAGCACCAGGCCGCCCGCATGGAAGCCATCCGCCGCCAGTTCGCCCTCCAGCATGTTGGCGGTGCCGAGGAAGCCCGCCACGAAGCGGTTCGCCGGGTGGTCATAGAGTTCCGTGGGCGCGCCCACCTGCAGCACGCGCCCCTCATTCAGCACCGCCATACGGTCGGCGGCCGCATTGGCCTCCTCCTGGTCATGCGTGACCAGGATGGTGGTGAGGCCGAGACGGCGTTGCAGCTCCACCAGCTCCGCCCGCACGCCCGCGCGCAGCCCGGCATCGAGGTTGGAAAGGGGTTCGTCCAGCAGCAGCACCTCGGGCTCGATGGCCAGGGTGCGGGCGATGGCGACGCGCTGCTGCTGCCCGCCGGAGAGTTGCGCGGGGCGGCGGTCGATCAGGTGCGCGAGGCCCACCAGGTCCAGCGCGGCCCGCACGCGGCGGTCGCGCTCGGCGCGGCCCACCCGGCGCTGTTCCAGGCCGAAGGCCACGTTCTCGCCCACCGTCATGTGCGGCCAGAGCGCGTAGCTCTGGAAGACGAGGCCCACATTGCGGTCCCAGGGGGCGAGGCGCGTGGCGTCGCGCCCGCCGATCATGATGCGGCCGCGCTCGGGCTGGCCGAAGCCCGCGATGAGGCGCAGCAACGTGGTCTTGCCGCTGCCCGAGGGGCCGAGGAAGGCGAAGAACTCGCCCTTTCGCACGGTGAGGGAGACATCCTCCAGCACGCGGGTTGCGCCGTAGCCGAAGCTGACGGACTGGACATCGACACCGGCTTCGCTCATTCGGCCCTCGGGTCACTGCTGCGGGTGCGGCGGCTGCGTTCGCGTTCGGCGAAGCGGTGCGCGGCGAAGGTGCAGATGGCCACCACCAGCACCGCGATGACGCCGAGCGCGGCCCCGGGCCCACGGCCCGCCGCGCTCTGCATGTAGATGTAGATGCCGTAGGACAGCGGTGCGTCCACGTCGCGCGTGGCGAGCACCAGCGTGGCGGACAATTCCACCGCGGCGGTGGCGAAGCTGGTGACGAAGGCGGCGGCCAGCCCACCCGCCATCAGCGGCACCACGATGCGACGCAACGTCGTCACCTTGCCCGCGCCCATGTTCTCCGCCGCTTCCTCCAGGCTGCGATGGACCTGCTGCAAGGCGGCGGTGGAGGCGCGCAGCGCATAGGGCAGCCGCCGCACCGCCAGCACGATGGTCAGCATGATCCAGGAGGTGGCGAGCGAGGCGCCATCCCACAGCTTCACGTCGAAATAGGTCCGCAGGATGCCGATGCCGAGCACGAGGCCCGGCACCGCCAGCGCCGACATCGCCGCCATGTCGAGCAGCTTGCGCCCGGGCAGCTTCGTCCGCAGCACCAGCCACGCGATGGTGACGCCGATGACGACGTCGATCAGCCCCGCCAGCCCGCAATAGAGCAGCGTATTGGTGATGAATTGCGGCGTCTCGCGCAGCACCGTGCCGTAGTGCTCCAGCGTGAAGGCATCGGGCAGCGGGCTGAAGGACCAGATGGTGGCGAGGCTGAGCAGCAGGATGCCGAAATGCGGCGCCAGCACCAGGAACAGCACCGGCACCACGAAGCACCAGCACAGGATCAGGCCGCGCCGCGTGAGTTCCCGCCGGCCCAGCCCGCCGCCGCCGCGCTGCTGTGTGGCATAGTCCCGCCCGCGCAGCAGCAGCGCGGCAAGTCCCATCGCGGCCACCGACACCACCACCAGGATCACGCTGATGACATAGCCCATGGGGTCGCCCAGGCCGACCGAGGTCACGCGCAGATAGGCCTGCGGCGCCAGCATGTTCGTCACGTTCAGCAGCAGCGGCGTGGCGAGGTCGTCGAAGACCTTCACGAAGACGAGGCTCGCGCCCGCGAGATAGCCCGGCAGCGCCAGCGGCAGCACGATGCGCCGCAGCAGGGTGAAGTTCTTCGCCCCCAGATTCTGCCCCGCCTCCTCCATCGAGATGTCCACGTTGGACAGCGAGGCGGTGAGGTTCATCAGGATGAAGGGGAAGTAGTGCAGGGATTGGACGAAGATGACGCCGTTCAGCCCCTCCATGAGGTCGAGGCGGAAGCCGAACCAGTCCATCAGCAGCAGGTTCACCGTGCCGTTGCGGCCGAAGACCAACTGCATG
Source organism: Roseococcus microcysteis (assembly GCF_014764365.1). Taxonomy (NCBI): domain Bacteria; kingdom Pseudomonadati; phylum Pseudomonadota; class Alphaproteobacteria; order Acetobacterales; family Roseomonadaceae; genus Roseococcus; species Roseococcus microcysteis. Next base: position 2,011,737 of record NZ_CP061718.1, on the reverse strand, counting down.
GCGACCGCGCCTACGAAGGGCGGCATCACCAGCGGCAGCACGCCCAGCGTCGTGATCAGCGCCGTGCCCGGAAAGCGGTAGCGCGCGAGGATGACGGCCAGCGGCACGGCGATGAGCGAGGCGAAGACCACGCTCATGGACGCGACGTAGAGGCTGTTCCAGAAGCTCTCGATGAACAGGCTGGTGCGGAAGAAATCCGCGAAATGCACCAGGGTGAAGCCGCCATCCCCGGCCTGGAAGGCCACCACGAAGACGCGCCCGACCGGCACGATCAGGAAGGCCAGCAGGAAGGCCGCGACCAGCAGCGCGGCCACGACCTGAATGGGCGAGGCCTCCGTGCGCAGGCGGGCGAAGAGGGGACGCGCGGGCTGGGCGGTGGCCGACACCTGCGTCAGCGCGCGCGCTGGGCGCGTTCGGCGAGCTGCCGCGCCTCGCCATAGGTGGCGACGGCGTAGCGGTCCCACTGCTCCTCATACTCGGCCTGGCGGCCGGCGGCGGGGCGGTCGGGGCGCGTCGCGCGGAAGGCGCCGGCGATGGCGGGGTCGGAGGCCTGTTGCTCCGTCACCGGCACCGCGGTCAGCTTGGCGCGGGCCTCGGCCACCAGGCGGCGGCCCTCGGCATTCTCGCGCCGGGCGAGTGCCGCCTCGGCCGCGTGGACGGCCTTCCAGGCATCGGTCAGCTCGCGCAGGCGGAAGGTGATGAGGCGGTCGAAGAGGCTGTTCAGCAGCTCATACCGCGCTTCCGAGACGTTGCTGTCGAAGCGCACCCGCGCGCCCAGGTTCGGGTTGGTGAAGGGGTTGGGGAAATCCGCCGGTGCGTTCGCGTAGGTCTCCGGCCGCACGGGCAGGCGCATCACCCGCGGGTTCAGCAGCACCGCCTGGCCCTCAGGCGAGAGCAGGAACTGCACGAAGGCCCGCGCGGCATTGGGGTTCGACGCGCCCTCGATCACGCCGATATTGGCCGGGACCAGCGTGGTCACGGTGGGATAGACGAACTCCACCGGGAAGCCCGAGGCCTTGGCCGAAAGCCCGAAGAAGTCGATCACGATGCCGATGCCGTACTGCCCGCTGTTCACCGCATCGGGCACACCAAAGGAACGGTCGGAGACCTGGGCGTAATTCCCCGCGATCTCGAGCAGCAGCGCCCAGCCCGGCGCCCAGCCCTCGCCCTGCAGGATGGTCTCGATGGTGAGGTGCGTGGTGCCCGAGCGGCTCGGCGCGGAGATACCGATGTGGTTCTGGTAGACGGGGTTCTTCAAATCCGCCCATTCGCGCGGCGCGGGCAGGCGGTTCGCGCGGATGTAGCGCGTGTTGTACATGATGCCGTAGCCCGAGACGGCGAAGCCGAAATACCGCCCATCCGCGTCATGGGTGGGCTGGCCGCCGATGCGTTCGGGAATGCCGCTGGTATCAATCTGCGGCCGCGCCAGCAGGTTGCCGGCCTTCAGCACCTCGAAGGCATCGGGCGCGCTGGCCCACATGAGGTCGGGCGGCGAAGAGCGCGTCTCGCGGATGAAGGCGACGGCGGCGGTGGTGTTGCGGTTCTGCACTTCCACCCGCGTGCCGGGATGGGCGCGTTCGAAGGCCTGCACGAAGGGGGTGGTCACGTCGCGCGAGAAGCTGGTGACGATGACGACGCGTGGCTCCAGCGCGGCCTGTGCGCGCGCCGCCTGGGGCGCAAGGCCAAGGGCCGCGCCCCCGGCCAGGAGGCCACGGCGGGATGTGGCGGCGATGTGCATGGTGGCGTCTCCCCTGGGGTTGGATGCGATGCCCAACCTCCCCGTTGCTGTCATCAAACTGTCACATGAAAACTTGCGATGCAAGTCAGATGAGGCGCTTTCGCAGTCTGGTCACGATCACTTCCGCCACCAGCACCACGACGAGGATGGCCAGCAGGATCGTCGCCACACGATCCCAGTGGAAGAAGTTGATGGCGTCATCCAGCGCGACGCCGATGCCGCCCGCGCCCACCAGCCCGAGCACCGCCGACTCGCGCACATTGATGTCCCAGCGGAACAGCGCCACGCCCCAGAAGGCCGGCTGCACCTGGGGCCAGAGCCCCTTCAGCATGCGGTGTCCCCAGGGGGCGCCGACCGCATCCATCGCCTCCATCGGGCCGCGCGGCGTCTCCTCGATCGCTTCCGCCAGCAGCTTGCCCACGAAGCCGACCGAGCGGAAGGCGATGGCCAGCACGCCCGCCAGCGCGCCCGGCCCGAACACCGCGACGAAGAGCAGCGCCCAGACCAGCGAATTCACGCTGCGCGAGGCGACGAGGCAGAGATTGGCCAGGGCATTCAGCGGCGGCACGCGGCAGACATTGCGCGCGGCCAGAAGGGCCAGCGGCACGGCCATGGTGAAGCTCAGCACCGTGCCGAGGGTCGCGATGTGCAGCGTCTCGATCAGCGCGTCATGCACGCCGCCCTGGTAGTGGCTGAGGTCGGGCGGCCACATCCGCACCAGCAGGTCCGCCATCTGCTCCGGCGCATCGGCCAGGAATTCGGGAATGATTTCGATGGTCCGCAACGCCCAGACGCAGGCGGCGACGAGGCCGAGCCAGAGGAACCAGCGCCCGATGCGCTGCGCGGGCGTGAAGCGCGACCATTCGCGTTCGAGGGCCGCGCTCATTGCAGGGCCTTGCGGACGCGCCCGGAAATCACCTCCGCGAGGAAGATCATCGCGATGATGGAGAGCAGGATGGCCGCCACGAAGTCATAGTCGAAGCGCTTGAAGGCCGCGAAGAGCGTGCCGCCAATGCCGCCCGCGCCCACGATGCCCACCAGGGTGGAGTTCCGCAGGTTGGAATCGAGCTGGTAGATGCAGAAGCCCACGAAGCGGGAGGCCACCTGCGGCAGCACGCCGTAGAGCAGCACGGCAAGCCGCCCCGCGCCGGTCGCGCGCACCGCCTCCACCTGCTTCATGCTGATCTCCTCGATGGCCTCCGCAAACAGCTTCGCGATGAAGCCCATGGAGGCGACCGTGAGTGCCGCCACTCCCGCCAACGCGCCGAAGCCCACCGCTTTCACGAAGAGGATGGCCACGATGACGTAGTGCAGCGACCGGCACAGCGCGATGAAGGCGCGCGCCGGCCCGCTGATCCACCAGGGCGAGAGGTTGCGCGCCGCCAGCAAAGAGAGCGGCAGGGAGATGAGGATGCCGAGTGCGGAGGCCAGCACCGCGATCTGCAGGCTTTCCACCAGCCCCTCAACCAGCGTGTCCCAGCGCTCGAAATTGGGCGGCCACATGCGGCCGAGGAAGCGCGCGCCCTCACCCAGGCCGACGGCGATGCGGGCCCAGGAGATGTCGAGCTGCGCCGCGGCATAGACGCAGTACAGCGCCAGCGCGATCAGCGCCGCGCGCCCCTGCCAGTTGGTTGCGAAGGCCTGGCGCCGGGTCACATCCAGTCCTCGCCGCCATAGATCAGCGTCAGGTGCTCGGGCATCAGCTTCTCCGGCGGGCCGTCGAAGACGATACTGCCCTGGTGCATGCCGATGATGCGGCCGCAATAGCGCTTCGCCAGCTCCACATTGTGGATGTTCACGATGACGGGCACGTCCTGCTCGCCGGCCAGGTGCGTCAGCAGCTCCATCACCTCGACCGCGGTGCGCGGATCGAGCGAGGAGGTGGGCTCATCGGCCAGCAGCAGGGCGGGGCGCTGCATCAGCGCGCGCGCGATGCCCACGCGCTGGCGCTGCCCGCCCGAGAGTGTGTCGGCCCGGCGCGTGGCATGCTCGGGCAGGCCCACCGCGTCCAGCAGGGCGAAGGCGCGGTCAATGTCCTCCTGCGGGTAGCGCCGCAGCCAGGCTCGCCAAAGCGGGACATAGCCGAGCCGCCCAGACAGAAGGTTCTCCATGACCGACAGGCGTTCCACGAGGTTGTATTCCTGGAACACCATGCCGATCCGCCGCCGCGCGAGGCGCAGCGCGCGCCCGCGCAGCGGCACCAGGTCCTGCCCATCCAGCAGGACCTTGCCGCTCGTCGGCTCCACCAGGCGGTTGATGCAGCGGATGAGCGTGGACTTGCCCGTGCCCGAGGGCCCGATGATGGCCGTCACCCCCTGGCCGTCGAAGTCCAGGTTGATGTCGCGCAGCACCGGCTTGCCCGGGACATAGGCCTTGCTGAGCCCCCGGATGGAGAGGCCGCCGCTCATTGGGTGCGGGGCGGCGTCGCGGCCGGGGCCTGCTGCTGTTCGCGGGCGGCGCGGCGGCGGGCCTCGGCCTCCAGTTCGCGCCGGCTTTCGGCGTCGAAGGCGGCGCGGGTGTAGGGCGCGTTCACCGCATCGGCCACCGCGCGCACGGGCGCCCAGTGCTCCAGGTAGGTGGCGGGCCAGAAGCGGTCATTGCCGCCCAGGTCGCGCACCAGCGCCGGCGGGAAGCGATAGTCCAGGAAGCATTGCCGGATGCGCTGCGCCAGCTCGGGCTGGAGGTCATGCGCCAGGGCGAAGCTGCTGGTGGGGAAGGGGTCCGACTGCCAGACGGTGCGGAAATTCTCCGCCCGCACCTGGCCGCGCGCGACCATGCGGTTGAACACGTCCGACGCCACCGGCGCCGCGTCGAAATCGCCCGAGTTCACGCCCATCACGCTGCGGTCATGCCCGCCTGAATAGACCACGCGGTAGTCGGTGTCCGGCGTCACGCCCAGGCCGGGGAAGAAGGCGCGGGGGCGAGGTTGCCCGAATTGGATGTGGCCGAGGTGTGCGCCACCCGCCTCCCGCGCAGATCGGCCATGGTGCGGATGTTGGAATCCGCCCGCGTCAGCACCACCACGCGATAGGCCTCGAAACCCTCCGCATTGCCCTTGAGCGCGAAGGGCACGGCGCCCGCCAGGTTCACCGCGAAGGCGGTGGGGCCGGTAGAGAAGCCCGCGATGTGCAAACGGCCCGAGCGCATGGCCTCCACCTGCGCGGCGTTCGACGTCACCTGGAAATAGACCGTGCGGCGGCCGGTGCATTGCGTCAGGTGTTCCAGCAGCGGGCGGAACTGGCTGGCATAGAGCGCGGGGTCCTCCACCGGGGTATAGGCGAAGACGAGGGTGGAGGGATTGCGCAACCGCGCGGGATCGGTCGGCGCGTCGGCGACCATGTCGCGGTTCGCGTCACAATAGCCGTCGTCCAGGGCCCCGCGGTGCTCACAGGCCGGTTGGGCAACGCCGGGGATGGCAGCAGCGCACCCCCAGCCAGCAATGCCGCACCAAAGAGGATGATTTTCATGACGTTCTCCCCACTGAAACATTTATGTCACAAATCTAAACATGTTTCTTGGGGGCAGATAGAGCCCAGGCAATGGTGGCGTCGGCATTGCTCTGGACAATGCGTGGTCCTGCCTTGGCGGCCTGGCCGGGGCTTCACTTCGCGAAGGTTGGCTGGGTGGGTGTCTGCCGTGAAGCGGTGGCCGGGCCTTCAACCGCCAAGGCATCGCGGCGCTGGTCCCGGGTGCGGGGCATGATCCTGCCCCGCGGGCAGGGAAGCCTTTTGGCGGAAGGGCGCCATGATGAGAACGCGCGCGAGAGCCATGGACAGGCATGCCGGGCGAGATGAAATCCAGACAGGAACGGGAGGGTGTGGCGCTTGTTCCTGCCTCTGAGCGTCAGTCGGGGAGGGATTGGCGGGAACTGATAAGGAGTCTGGCGGACAGGGTGGGATTCGAACCCACGGTAGGCTTGCACCTACTTCGGTTTTCGAGACCGACGCGATCGACCACTCCGCCACCTGTCCGAACGGGCGCGTTCATAGTCGGCCCCGCGGCCCAGCGCAACCGCCCCGCCGCTTGACTCACCGGGTCGCGGACCCTAAACGCTCCCACTCCCGGGCGGCGCTGGCGTGTCGCCCGTGGTGGTTCATGGGGTTCGCCCATGAGCTGCCGACCCATTTTCAAGTGATGCGGGCCCGTTTACGCCACGCGGCGGCCCGAGAGGCGCGTGTGATGACCTTTGCAGTGATCCGCACCGGCGGAAAGCAATACCGGGTGACGCCCAATGCGGTGCTCACCGTCGAAAAGCTGGAGGCCGAGCCCGGCGCCACCATCACCTTCCATGAGGTGCTGGCCATGGGTGGCGAGGGCGGGCTGCAGATCGGCGCGCCCACTGTGCCCGGTGCGGCCGTGACGGCCACCGTGCTCGAGCAGACCCGCGGCGACAAGGTGCTGATCCTCAAGAAGCGCCGCCGCAAGAACAGCCGCCGCAAGCGCGGCCACCGCCAGCACATGACCGTGCTGCGCGTGGCCAGCATCGGCGCGGCCGCCTGAACAGGAGACACCACAGATGGCACATAAAAAGGCAGGCGGCTCCTCGCGCAACGGCCGCGACTCTCCCGGGCAGCGGCTTGGCGTGAAGAAGTTCGGTGGCGAGCACGTGCTGGCCGGCAACATCCTGGTGAAGCAGCGCGGCACCAAGATGAAGGCGGGTCGCAATGTCGGCGTCGGCCGCGACCACACGCTCTTTGCCCTGATCGAGGGCCATGTGAAGTTCGAGCGCAAGGCCGAAGGCCGCGTGCATGTCTCGATCGAGGCGCCCAAGCTCGCCGCGGAGTGACCGCGCCGAACCTGGTATAAGATCAGGCGGGGGCCCTTCGCGGCCCCCGTTTTCGTTTCCGGCCCCGCCACCCCCGCCCCAATTCCGGGGGGTGTAGGGGGGGCCTGCCCCCCCTTGCCGCCGCGCGGGTAGGGTTGGCGTGGCGGCTACCCGCGCGGCGGCAAAAAAGATGAAATTCCTCGACGAAGCCAAGGTCTATCTGAAGTCGGGCGATGGCGGTGACGGCGTCATCGCGTTCCGGCGCGAGAAGTACATCGAATTCGGTGGGCCCGATGGCGGCAATGGCGGCCGCGGCGGCAGCGTCTATGCCGAGGCGGTGGAGGGGCTGAACACCCTCATTGACTACCGCTACGCCCAGCACTTCAAGGCCCGCAAGGGCGGCAACGGCGCGGGCAGCGACCGCACCGGGGCGGCGTCCGATGACGTGGTCCTGAAGGTTCCCGTCGGCACCCAGATCCTGGACGAGGACCGCGAGACGCTGATCGCGGACCTGGATGAGGCCGGAAAGCGCGTCCTGCTCTGCCAGGGCGGCGATGGCGGCCGCGGCAACGCCCATTACAAGACCAGCACCAACCGCGCCCCCCGCCGCGCCGACAAGGGCTGGCCGGGGGAGGAACGCTGGGTCTGGCTGCGCCTGAAGCTGATCGCGGATGCCGGGCTGGTGGGCCTGCCCAATGCCGGCAAATCCACCTTCCTGGCGGCCGTGACGGCGGCCAAGCCCAAGATCGCGGACTACCCCTTCACCACCCTGCACCCGCAGCTGGGCGTGGTGCGGCTCAACGCCACCGAGGAATTCGTGCTGGCCGACATCCCGGGGCTGATCGAGGGCGCCTCGGAGGGGGCTGGCCTCGGCACCCGTTTCCTGGGCCATGTGGAGCGCTGCAAGGTGCTGCTGCACCTCATTGACGGCAGCCAGGCCGACCCCGCCGGCGCCTATCGCCTCATCCGGCATGAGCTGGCGGAATATGGCGCGGGGCTGGAGGACCGGCCCGAGATCGTGGTGCTGAACAAGCTGGACGCCATGACGCCCCAGGCCCGCACCTCGCGGATGAAGGCGCTGGAACGCGCCGTGGGCGCGCCGGTGATGCTCGCCTCGGGCGCGACGGGGGAGGGCGTGCCCGAAATCCTGCGCCGTCTGATGGACATGATCCGCGCGAAGGGGTGAAGAGGCGGCCTCGCTTGGTTGCCGTGCAGCAATCCCTATGTTAAGGCCCGCCCGCCGACGGGGGATGGCCCCTCCGGCTTTCAGGAACAGGACCGGGACCGCAAAGTGGGCGCCGAGACCATTTCCACCGACGCGCCAGCCAATGGCGGCGTTGCCGCGCGTTACGCGCTGGCCCTCCTGGGCCTCGCGGATGACGCGCGCCAGGCCGATGCCGGCGCGCTGGACCGTATCGCCAATGACCTCGAGGGGCTGTTCAAGCTCTACCACGAGGACGCAGCCTTCCGGGCCTTCGTGCAGGACCCCCGGCTTTCCGCCGCGGACCAGCAGCGCGCGATCTTCGCCCTGCTGGCCAAGGCCGGGGCTGGCAAGGAAATCACCAACTTCGTGGGCGTGCTGATCGCGAATCGCCGCCTGTCGCATCTGCCCGAGATCGCGGCCGCCTTCGGCGCCAAGCTCGCGGAGCGGCGCGGCCAGCAGGTCGCGCACGTCACCACCGCCTTCCCGCTGACCGACACGCAGCGCGCCGCCGTGACGGCCCGCCTGACGGAGGCCGGCTTCTCCGGCGTGAAGCTGGCGGAAAAGGTGGATTCCTCGGTTCTCGGCGGGCTGATCATCCGGATCGGCTCGCGTCTCTACGACAATTCGCTCAAGTCCAAGCTGCAGCGCCTGCAGTTCGCCATGAAGGGGGCCGCCTGAGATGGAAATCCGTCCGGCTGAGATTTCGGAGATCCTGAAGCAGCAGATCGCGAGCTTCGACGCCGAGGCCAATGTGGCCGAGGTGGGCACCGTGCTGACGGTGGGCGACGGCATCGCCCGCGTCTATGGTCTGCAGAACGTGATGGCCGGTGAGCTGGTGGACTTCCCCTCCGCCGGCATCAAGGGCATGGCGCTGAACCTCGAGACCGACAATGTCGGCGTCGTGCTGTTCGGCGACGACAAGGGCGTGAAGGAAGGCGACACGGTCAGCCGTACCGGCGCCATCGTGGACGTGCCCGTGGGCAAGGGCCTGCTGGGCCGCGTCGTGGACGGCCTGGGCAACCCGATCGACGGCAAGGGCCCGCTGACGGATGTGGTCCGCCGCCGCGCCGAGCTGAAGGCGCCCGGCATCATGCCGCGCAAGTCGGTGCATGAGCCCATGCAGACCGGCATCAAGGCGATTGACGCGCTGATCCCCATCGGTCGCGGCCAGCGTGAGCTGATCATCGGTGACCGCCAGACCGGCAAGACGGCCGTGATCGTGGACACGATCATCAACCAGAAGGGCGTCAACGCCACGGGCGACGAGAAGCAGAAGCTCTACTGCATCTATGTCGCCATCGGCCAAAAGCGCTCAACCGTGGCCCAGCTGGTGAAGCAGCTGGAGGAGAGCGGCGCGCTCGAATACTCCATCATCGTGGCCGCCACCGCCTCGGACCCGGCGCCCATGCAGTTCCTGGCGCCCTACACGGGCTGCGCCATGGGCGAGTTCTTCCGCGACAACGCCATGCACGCGGTCATCTTCTATGACGACCTGTCCAAGCAGGCCGTCTCCTACCGCCAGATGTCGCTGCTGCTGCGCCGTCCGCCGGGCCGCGAGGCCTATCCGGGCGACGTGTTCTACCTGCACAGCCGCCTGCTCGAGCGCGCGGCCAAGATGAACGACGAGTTCGGCGCGGGTTCGCTGACCGCGCTGCCGGTCATCGAGACGCAGGCCGGCGACGTGGGCGCCTACATTCCCACCAACGTGATCTCCATCACCGACGGCCAGATCTTCCTGGAGACCGAGCTGTTCTACAAGGGCATCCGCCCCGCGGTGAACGTCGGCATCTCGGTCTCGCGCGTCGGTTCCGCCGCGCAGATCAAGGCGATGAAGCAGGTGGCCGGCAAGATCAAGCTGGAGCTGGCCCAGTATCGTGAAATGGCGGCCTTCGCGCAGTTCGCCTCCGACCTGGACGCCACCACCCAGTCGCTGCTCGCCCGCGGTTCGCGCCTGACGGAGCTGCTGAAGCAGCCCCAGTTCAAGCCCGTCCCGGTCGAGGAGCAGGTGGTCGCGATCTTCGCCGGCACGCGCGGCTACCTCGACAAGCTGCCCATTTCCAAGGTGGGTGAGTTCGAGGCGCGGCTGCTCTCCGGGCTGAAGTCCAGCGCTCCGGACATCCTGGCCTCGATCCGCACGGACCGCGAGATCAAGAAGGATGTCGAGGCCAAGCTGGTCGCCTTCCTGGACGACTTCGCCAAGTCCTTCACCTGATCCGGCTGGAATAGACGCCCATGGCCAGCCTGAAGGCACTGCGTACGCGGATCAACAGCGTGAAATCCACGCGGAAGATCACGCAGGCGATGAAGATGGTGGCTGCCGCCAAGCTGCGCCGCGCGCAGGCCCAGGCGGAGGCCGCCCGCCCCTATGCCGAGCGGATGCAGCGCATGCTGGCCTCGCTCGGCGCCTCTGTGGTCGGCAACCCGGACGCGCCGCGCCTTCTGGTGGGCACCGGGGCGGACCAGGTTCACCTGCTGGTGGTGGTCACGGCCGATCGCGGCCTGGCCGGCCCCTTCAACACCAATGTGGGCCGCTTCGCGCGCACCCGCATCCGGGCGCTGGAGGCCGAGGGCAAGACGGTCAAGATCCTGTCGGTGGGCCGCAAGGGCGCGGCCTATCTGAAGCGTGAATTCGCCAGCCGCTTCGTGGGCGAGATCACCTTCGCCGGCAAGAAGCGCATCGGCTTCGAGGAGGCGCAGGACATCACCACGCGCCTCTCCGCCATGTTCGAGGCGGGCGAGTTCGACGTCTGCGCGCTGGTCTACAACCGTTTCCGCAACGTGATCAGCCAGACGCCCGTCGAGCAGCGCCTGATCCCCGCGCCGCTGCCCGAGGTGGCGCCGGCCGAGGGCCCCGCGCCGATCTATGAATATGAGCCGTCGGAGGAAGAGATCCTCGCGCAGATCCTGCCGCAGAACCTGGCCATCCAGGTCTATCGCGCGCTGCTCGACAGCGCCGCGGGCGAGCAGGGCAGCCGCATGACGGCCATGGACAACGCCACGCGCAACGCGGGCGACATGATCAACAAGCTCACTCTCAATTACAACCGCACACGCCAGGCGAACATCACCCGCGAGCTGATCGAGATCATCTCCGGCGCTGAGGCGCTCTGACCCGAGGGATATGCAGGCCATGAAGAACAATGTCGGTCAGGTGACCCAGGTGCTCGGCGCCGTGGTGGACGTGCAGTTCCCCTCCGAGCTGCCCGAGATCATGAACGCGCTGAAGGTGCAGATCGGCGAGAGCACGCTGGTGCTCGAGGTCGCGCAGCACCTGGGCGAGCGCACGGTGCGCTGCATCGCCATGGACACCACGGACGGCCTCGTCCGCGGCTCCGAGGTGGTGGACACGGGCGCGGGCATCTCCGTGCCGGTGGGCAATGGCACGCTGGGCCGCATCCTGAACGTGATCGGCGAGCCGATTGACGAGCGCGGCCCGGTGAAGGCCGAGAAGACCTACACCATCCACCGCGAGGCCCCCTCCTTCGAGGACCAGGCGACCTCCGCCGAAATCCTCGTCACGGGCATCAAGGTGATCGACCTGCTGGCCCCCTACCTGAAGGGCGGCAAGATCGGCCTCTTCGGCGGCGCCGGCGTGGGCAAGACGGTCACCATCCAGGAGCTCATCAACAACATCGCGAAGGCGCATGGCGGCGTGTCCGTCTTCGCCGGCGTGGGTGAGCGCACGCGCGAGGGCAATGACCTCTACCACGAGATGGTGGATGCGGGCGTCATCAAGCTGAACGATGACGGCTCGACCGACGGCTCCAAGGTGGCGCTGGTCTATGGCCAGATGAACGAGCCGCCGGGTGCCCGCGCCCGCGTGGCGCTGTCGGGCCTGTCCATCGCGGAATACTTCCGCGACGAGCAGGGCCAGGACGTGCTGTTCTTCGTGGACAACATCTTCCGCTTCACCCAGGCCGGCGCGGAAGTGTCGGCGCTGCTGGGCCGCATCCCCTCCGCGGTGGGCTACCAGCCGACGCTGGCCACCGACATGGGCGCCCTGCAGGAGCGCATCACCTCCACCAAGAAGGGTTCGATCACCTCGGTGCAGGCCATCTACGTGCCCGCCGACGACTTGACCGACCCCGCGCCCGCGACCTCCTTCGCGCACCTGGACGCGACGACGGTGCTGAACCGCTCCATCGCGGAGCTGGGCATCTTCCCGGCCGTGGACCCGCTCGACTCCACGTCGCGCGCCATGGACCCCCGCGTGGTCGGCCCCGAGCATTACGAGACGGCGCGTGAGGTCCAGAAGATCCTGCAGACCTACAAGTCGCTGCAGGACATCATCGCCATTCTCGGCATGGACGAGCTGTCGGAAGAGGATAAGCTGATCGTGGCGCGCGCGCGCAAGATCCAGCGCTTCCTCAGCCAGCCCTTCCATGTGGCCGAGGTCTTCACCGGCTCGCCGGGCGTCTTCGTGAAGCTGGAGGACACGATCCGCAGCTTCGCCGCCATCTGCAAGGGCGAGTACGACCACCTGCCGGAAGCCGCCTTCTACATGGTCGGCACGGTGGAAGAGGCCGTGGCGAAGGCCGAGAAGCTGAAGCAGGCGGCTTGATCTAAGCCCTCAAACGCCGGGCGGCGGCATCCGCCGCCTTGGCTTGCGCCGCGCCACGGATGCGCGGGTGGGCAGGGCAGGTGGGCGGCGCCGGCCGCGTTGCGGCCGGATACTCGGAGGACGGCACCCCTCTCTTCGGGTGGCGCTTGATGGAATGGGTGGGCACATGGCCACGTTCGAACTGGAACTCGTCTCGCCGGAGAAGCTGCTGCTCTCCCGGCCCGTCGAGATGGTGATCATTCCCGCCGCCGAGGGCGACATGGGCGTGCTGCCCGGGCACGTTCCCATGATCGTGACCCTGCGCGGCGGCGTGATCTCCGTGCGCGAGAACGGCCAGGAGACGGAGCGCATGTTCGTGCGCGGCGGCTTCGCCGAGGTGGGCCCCACCCGCGTCACCGTCCTGGCCGACACGGCCGTGCCGGTGGCCAACCTCTCCCGCGCCGAGGCCGAGCGCCTGATCGAGACCGCCGAGCGCGACTATCAGGCCGCCGCCGCCAATGACACGCCTGAGAAGCGCGAGGCCGCGATGAACCACCTCCTGGCCATGCGCGCCATGAAGGACGCCGCGCAAGCGGCTTGAAAAGGCGCGGTTCCCGGCGCATCTCCTGAGGACAAGGCGGGGCAGGTTCGCCCCATCGCCATGGGAAACGCAGGCCGGGACGCCGGCGCAGGGGTCGCGCAGGCATGAAGCACTGGACACTGGATCAGGTCGCCTGGGACCGCTTCGACCCGTCGAAGGTGGACCCGGAGGTGATCCCCCTGGTCAAGGCCGCCGCCATGGTCGAGCGCAATGGCGATGACTACGCCCTCTACCTGAAGAGCGTCTTCCGCGACGACCCGGACTTCCAATACGCCGCCGACAACTGGGCCGTGGAGGAGGTGCAGCATGGCGACGCGCTGGGCCGCTGGGCCAGCCTGGCCGATCCCTCCTTCGACTACCCGGCCGCCTTCGCGCGCTACCGCGCCGGCTACACGATTGATGTCAAGGCCGATGCCTCCATCCGCGGCTCCCGCACGGGCGAGTTGATCGCGCGCTGCATGGTCGAGACGGGGACCAGCAGCTACTACACCGCGCTGGGCGAGGCCTCGGACGAACCCGTGCTGAAGGAGATCTGCCGCCTCATCGCGGCCGATGAATACCGGCACTTCAAGCTCTTCTACGACCACATGAAGCGCTACCTGGCGCGCGAGAACCTCTCCTTCCCGAAGCGGCTGCGCGTGGCCCTCGGCCGCGTGGGCGAGACGGAGGATGACGAACTCGCCTTCGCCTTCCATTGCAGCAATGACGCGCCGGGCGTGGCTTATGAGCACAACCGCTGCATCACCGGCTATATGGGCCGCGCCATGGGGTTCTATCGCTTCCGCCATATCGAGCGCGGCATGGGCATGATCTTCAAATCCATCGGGCTGGAGCCACGCGGCCGCGTCTCGGGCCTTGCCGCGCGCGCCGCCTGGAAGCTGCTCTGCTGGCGGCGGGACCGCTACCGCCAGGCCATGGCGCGGGAGGCGGCGGCCAATGGCAACGCCCTTCCCGCCCAGCAGGCCGCCTGAGGGTGCGCCTGCCGCGTCGCCTGGCGCTGGCCGCCGCGGCCACCCCCTTCCTGCCGCGCGGCAGCGTCGCCCAGGCCGAAGGTCTGCGCGCCGTCACCCGCGCGCGGGGCATCACCTTCGGCACCGCCATCCGCCATGACCTGCTGCAATCGGACCCCGCCTATGCCGCCCTGGTGGCGCGCGAGGCGGAGCTGCTGGTGCCGGAATGGGAAGCGAAGTGGGACGCGCTGCAGCCTGAGCCGGGGCGCTTCGAATTCGGCCCGCTGCGCAGCATCGCCCTCTTCGCGCGCACCCATCAGCAGCGGCTGCGCGGCCATGCGCTGCTGTGGCATGTCGCGAACCCCGCCTGGCTCGAACCGGCCCTGGCCCAGGGCGAGGCGCGCGCCACCGCCGTGATGGAGGCGCATTTCACCGCCGTCCTGCGCGAGACCCATTCCTACATCCGCGACTGGGACGTGCTGAACGAGATCATCGCCAACCCGCCCGGCAGCGACAACCCGAGCCCCACCCAGGACGATCTGCGACCCACGCCCTGGCTCCAGGCGCTGGGCCCCTCCTATATCGAGCGCGCGCTGCGCCTCGCGCGGGGGCTCGACCCCACGCTGCGCCTCACGCTGAATGATTACGGCGTGGAGGCCGACACGCCCTGGGCCGAGGCCAAGCGCCAGCGCCTGCTGCGCGTCGTCCGCCGGCTGGTGGAGCGGCAGGTGCCGCTGGACGCGGTGGGCATCCAGGCGCATCTGCAAATGCGCGACCCCTTCCGGGCCGAGCCCTTCCTGGCTTTCGTCCAGGCGCTGCGCGGCCTGGGCCTCGCCGTGCTCATCACCGAGCTGGATGTGCGGGAGCCGGACCAGCTCGCCCCCACCATCCCCGAGCGGGATGCGGCGGTGGCGGACTACGTCACCCGCTTCCTTTCCGCCGCCGTGGAGGGCGGGGTCCGCACCGTGCTGACCTGGGGCCTGACCGACCGGAACACCTGGCTGGCGGAGGAGCCCGGCGTGGCCCGCGCCGATGGCCAGCGCACCCGCGGCCTGCCCTTTGACGAGGCGCTGCGGCCCAAGCCCTTCCATGCCGCGCTCAGAAGGGTGTTCGGCGGCTGATTCACCCCTCCGCCACCAGCTCCGCGGCCCGCGCGGCCGCGTCATGGAAGGGCAGCAGCACCAGGTCGGCGCCACGGGCGCGCAGCCCCTCGGCCTCGCTCGCGGCATGGGCCGTGACGGCGGCGCGGCCGGTGAAATGCACCGCCTTCAGCCCGTCCAGCAAAGCGAGGCGGTGGTCCTCCTGGGTCAGCCCGCCGCGCACCGAAGGCGCGGCCGAGACCACCCAGCGCACCCCCTCCAGCGGCAGCGAGGCGATGAGTTCCGGGTCGCTCGCATCGCCATAGATGGCGGGCAGGCCGGCCTTGTGCCAGCGGCGCACCACCTCCGGGTCGAAATCCACCCCCAGCACGCGCAGCCCCCGGTCGCGCAGGCGGCGGGAAATGGCGTCGCCAAAGCGGCCCAGGCCGAAGACCACCACATCGGCGCCCTCGGGGTCGGGGCCGGTGTCGCCGCTGGCCTGGGCCTCGCGCCAGGGCTCGCGCCGCTCGAACAGCTTGAGCGGCGTGTCGAGCCAGGCCGCCAGCCGGTGCGAATGCGTGATCATGTAGGTGGAGGCCGCGATGGTCACCATGCCCACCAGCGTGACGAGGCCGAGCGAGGCCTCGGCCACATGCCCCAGCGCCACGCCCATCGCCATGAAGATCAGGGAGAATTCGCTGATCTGCGCCACCGTCAGCCCCGCCAGCAGCCCGGTGCGGCGGCGATAACCCATGAAGCCCATGATCGCGACCACGATGAGCGGGTTGCCCACCAGCACGAAGACCGACAGCACCATGGCCGCGAAGGCCTGCTCGCCCAACCCGCCCAAATCCAGGCGCGACCCCAGCGCGATGAAGAAGAACAACAGAAGAAAGTCCCGCAGGCTGGACAGCCGCGCGGCGATGGCCTCGCGGAAGGGGGTGGAGGCCAGCGCCACGCCCGCCAGCAGCCCGCCCAGCTCCTTGCCCAGCCCGACATAATCCCCGATCGCGGCCAGCAGCGCCGCCCAGCCGATGGCGAAGCCCGCCAGCAATTCCGGCGCCCGGGCCAGCCGCGAGGTGACCGGCTGCGCGAGGTAACGGATCACCACGCCCACCACCACCAGCATGACCACGCCGCCCAGCAGCACCCGCAGCAGCCCCGCCGCAGCCGAGGCTTGCCCCTGGCCCGCCGCCAGCGCCGAGACCACCACCATGCAGAGCACCACGAAGATGTCCTGCACGATGAGGAAACCCAGCGCGATGCGCCCGTGCAGGCTGTCTATCTCGCGCTTGTCGGACAGCAGCTTCACGATGATGATGGTGGAGCTGAAGGTCAGCGCCACCGCCACATAAAGGCTGGTCAGCGCGTCCAGCCCCAGGGCCAGGCCCAGCAGGAAGCCGATCACGGCCGTGAAGGTCACCTGGCCGAGACCCGTGGCCAGCGCCACCGCGCCCAGGCTCCGCACGAGGCCGAGGTCCAGCTTCAGACCCACCAGGAACAGCAGCACCGCGATGCCGAGTTCCGACAGCAGCGCGATGAATGCATCGGATTGCGCGATGCCCAGCGCCGAGGGCCCCGCCAGGATGCCCGCCGCGATCAGCCCGACAATCAGCGGCTGGCGCAGCAGCAGCGCCACCATGCCCACCGCCGCGCCCAGCACCAGAAGGGCCGCCACCTCATAGAAGACGGAGGCCGCCAGGATGTCCTGCAAACCCACTTGTGCTTTTCCCTCAACCCTCGCGTCAGTTTCGCATGCGGGGCGTGAGGGGGCTACATCGCCTCGCCTTCGGCGGCCCGCACCAGCTCGCGCAGCCGGGCCGCGCCGCCGGGCAGGCGGGGGTGGATTTCCAGCGCGGCGCGGAAGCTGCGCAGGGCGCCGGATGCGTCGCGCGCCTCTTCCTGGAGCTGCGACAAGGTGACCAGGGCCGGGAAATGCCGCGGCTCCAGCCGGAGGGCCTCGCGCAGATCCGCCGCCGCACCCTGCCGGTCGCCCACCGCCGCATGGGCCTGGGCGCGCCAATGCCAGGCATCGGCCAGGCGCGGCTCCAGCAGGATGGCGGCGTCGAAATCCTCCAGCGCATCCCCGGCCTGGCCGCCGCGCAGGGTGCGGATGCCGCGGTTCAGCAGCAGCGCCACGGCGGGCGTGGCCTGGCGGGACCAGAGCTGCCGCACCGCCGCCTCCGCCATGCGGCCGCCGGCCTCGTCGGGGGCGGTGCGCAGGGCGTCGAAGGCGCGGTCCAGCTCGCGCTGCATCAGCTCCGGCGCGGCGGGGGACTGGACCGGCAACGCCGGACCCCCCAATTGCGCTGTAGCGGGTGCCGCGAAGCCCATGAGGAGCGCGGCAAGTGCGGGCAGGGCAGGGCGCATGGGTGATTGTCCCCGGGCACCCACCCCCGCGCAAGAAGGAACAGGCCGATGAGCGGAGAACTGACCACCCTGACCCAGCCCGACAGCGAGGCCGTGCTGGCGCAGGCCGCCAGCGACTACCTGGCCGCGCGCGGCCGGCTGATGTCGGCGCTGGAACAGGCGGGCCGCTTCGTCCAGATGGGCCTGAACCGCCTGCCGCCCGAGGTGCAGAAGATGGTGGCCGAACGCGCGCGTGACGGGCTGGAGCTGGCCTTCCGCACCGCCATCCTGGGCCTCGACCCCGGCGCGCGGCCCGAGCGCAGCGCGGCCTACAAGCTGGGCGGCGCGCTTTCGGGCGCGATGGGCGGCATGGGCGGCTTCGCCACCACCCTGGCGGAGCTGCCGGTGACCACGGGCCTCATCATGCGCTCGGTGGCCGATATCGCACGCGGGCAGGGCCTCGACCTGCGCGACCCGGATGTGCGGACTGCCTGCGTCGAGGTCTTCGCCTTCGGCGGCCCGCTGGAGGAGGATGACGACGCCGACATCGCCTTCTGGGCCACAAGGCTGGCCGGGCAGGAGATGGCGCAGCTCATGGCCAATGTGGTGCTGCGCTACGCGCCCGCGCTGATGACGAAGCTGGGCGCCCAGGCCGTGCCATTGGTGGGGGCGGCGGTGGGGGCCGGGCTGAACCTCGTCTACATGGAATTCTACCAGCGCATGGCGCGCGTGGTGTTCTCGCTGAAGCCGCTGGAACAGCGGCTGGGCCGGCAGGCGGTGCGCCAGCGCTTCGCCGAGGTGGTGGACGCCCGCCGCCGCGCGCTGGGGCATGACGCGCGCTTTCGCGCGCGCGGCTGACGTCTAGCGCCAGGAAAGCGGCCGCGCCTCCTCTGGTTCCTCCGGGGTGGGCGGCATGTCCAGCACCACCCGGTCCCGCCCCTGGCGCTTCGCGTCATAGAGCGCGGCATCGGCCCGGCTCAGCAGCCCGTCCCCCGTCTCCTCGGACTGAAGCTGCGCCACGCCGAGCGAGACGGTGACCGAAAGCCGCTGCCCCTCCGCGCCCACCAGGAAGCCCTCATTCGCCACGGCGCGGCGCAGCGAATCCGCCAGCCCGGCCGCGGCCTCGCGGCAGGTGGCGGGGAGGATGGCGGCGAATTCCTCGCCCCCCACCCGCGCCAGCCGGTCATGCGGGCGCGCCCATTCGCGCAACGTGTCCGCCACGCCGCGCAGCACGGCATCCCCGGCCGGGTGGCCGTGGCGGTCATTGACCGACTTGAAGTGATCAATGTCGAACATCAGCAGGCAGAGCGGCGTCTGCTCGGCGGTGGCGCGGGCCAGCGCCTCGGCCAGGCGTTCCTCGAAGGCGCGGCGGTTGGGCAGGCCGGTCAGCGCATCGGTGGCGGCGGCGCGACGGGCCTCTTGCAGGGCGTCGCGCAGGGCCTCCGCCTCGCGCGCGCGCTCGGCCAGGCGCTGGGCCAGGGTGCGGCTGCTGTGGCACAGCGCCTGGGTGTCGGCCAGGATGCGGCGCAGCGGCTCGTTGAGCGAGGGGAAGGCGGCCTCCAGCGTGTCGGTCAGCCCCTCCAGCCGGGTGCCGTAGCTTGAAGCGTTGTCATGCGCGGTGCCCAGCATGCCGGCCGCGTCGTTCAGCGCGGCCTCCAGCTGGCGCGACACCTGGCCGATGGCCTGGGCCTGGGGTTCGCCGGCGCAGTAGCGGGCGTGCATCTCGTTCAGATCGGCCTGTTCCAGCCGGCCCTGCGCGGCCAGCCGTGCATCCAGCGCGTCATGCAGCTCGGGGTGGGTGCCGGCGTGGTAGCTGAACCAGACGAGGTAGTTCTCCGGCGAGGGGCTCATCCGGTGGTCCAGCAGCGATTGCATGGTGGCATGGGCGGTGCCGATGGCCGGGTCGCGGCCCGGCGTGGTGCCCTTTCGCGGGTCGCGCCCGGCTTCGCCCAGTGGTGGCATTCGAAGGGTCCTCTTCCGGCGGCGCATGTTGCGCCTCTCCCATCCCGCCAAGGCTTACCCTGGGATGCTGAACGGATGCTTACCGCCCGCCCATCGCCGCCTGCACCACCAGCAGCCAGAGCGGCAGGGTGATGACCGAGAGCAGATGCTGGCTGGAGGTGATGGCCGCCATCAGCGGCGCATCGCCACCCATGGCGCGCGCCATCACATAGCTGGAAGAGGCCGTGGGCAGCGCCATGAACAGCACCGCCATGGCGGTGGCCAGCGGGTCCAGCCCCAGCGCCATGCAGAACAGCAGCGTCAGCCCCGGCACCGCCACCAGCTTGAGCGCGGCGGTCCAGAGTTGCAGCGCCACCCGGTCGGTCAGCGCGCCCAGCGTCAGCGCCGCCCCCACCGCGAGTAGGCCGAGCGCCACCGAGGCGCGGCCCAGCGTCTCCATCAGCGGCCGCACCCCCACGGGCAGCCCCCCCATTCCCGCCACCAGGAAGCCCACCACGCAGGCCAGGATCAGCGGGTTCAACGCCAGCTGCTTCAGCAGCCGCCAGGGCCGCACCCGGCCGCCATCCCCGAGGGCGAAGGCAGTCGTGGTCACCACCTGCACGAAGGGAACGATCATGCCCGTGGCGAGCCCGCCCAAGGCGAGGCCCGGCAGGCCGAACATGGCGCCCGCGATGGCGAAGCCCACCAGGTTGTTGAACCGGATGCCGCCCATCAGCACGCTGGTCATGGATTTGTGCGGCTGGCGGAAGCGCCGCGACAGCCAGATGGACGCCAATGTGCCGATGCCCAGCGCCGCCCAGATGGCGGCCATCATGCCAAAGATGGGCACCTCGCCCAGCCGGACGGAGCCGATGGCCACCACCAGCAGCGAGGGCAGCAGCACCCAGAAGATCAGCTTCTCGATGCCCGCCCACACGGCATCATCGCGCAGCAGGCGGCGCTTCAGCACCGCCCCCAGCGCCAGCAGCCCGAAGGCCGGCACGAAGGCGTCGAGATACGGGGCGATCAAGTCAGGAGCCGGGAGCGGCGGCGCGCTGCCCTTGGGCCGCGATATCGCGCAGGCAGGCGGCCTCGGTCCGCTGGCCCACGCCGCTGGCGCGGGCCTGGGCATGCGTCACGCGCAGGCCCTGGGGGGTGGTGTAGAACATCAGGTCGAGCTGACAGCCCCCGGCGGAATAGAGCCAGACCTCCGCATCGCCCTCGCGCCGGCGCAGTCGCGGCGCGCCGAGTCGGCCGATGACGGTGGCGGGCGCGGCGCCCAGCAATTCCTGCACGGCGCCCGGGCCGCGCGGGGCGGCGGCGGGTGCCGTGGTCGAGGACATGGGCTGCCCGAGCGCGGCCAGCGAGGCCCGCTGGCTGTCCAGCAGCGCCTGGGCCGCCGCATCCTCGCGCGACGAATCGGCCACGCAGGCGGCCAGCAGCGGCAGCGCCGCCACCAGCCCCAGCGCGGGCCGGGTCGGGTTCAGCCTTCGCTCGGCAGCATTTCCATGCTGCCCATCAGCGCGCCGCCTTCCTCCACCGAGAGCTTCCGGTAGCGGGCGGTGCCCTTCACCTTGCCGGTGGCGCGGATGACGAGGCTGCCGCGCACGGTGATGTTGCCGTCGAACAGGCCCGCGATCTCGGCATCCTCGACCTGGACCTCCCCGCGGAAGACGCCGGTGGGGCCGATGGCCAGCTCGGCGGCCTGGATCATCTGGCTTTCCACCGTGCCCTCGACCACCAGGCGCTCGGCGTCGCTCACGGTGCCCTGCAGGCTGATGCCGCGGCCGACGACCAGCGTGCGGCGTTCACCGGCGCCCTGCGGGCGGGGGGACTGGGCCGTGGCCGGCGGCGCGCCCGGGCGCGGGGCCTGGACGGGCGTGGCGGGCTTGGGCGGCATGCCCACCGGCGCATTGGCCGAGGGCGCCTGGCGATAGGTGGGAACGGCCAGGTCCTGGTCGCGATTCGGTGTCGTGTTCATGGAATCCCCCGTGGACGGCGCATCCGGCGCGTCATCCTTCTTGCGACCGAAGATGGACATGTGCGGCGCTCCTTGCTTCATGGGCGGGCGGCGAAGCGGGCGTTATAGCGTCCAGGTCCCAGGCGGCAACGCCGCCCCCCGAAGATTCCTTCGCTGATTTGCATTCAGCGCGATCTGGCGTAACCGGAACCCCTCCATATTCCGGCACAGGCCCCCGCATGACCGCACCCAGCCTCGACATCCTCGGCATCGGCAATGCCATCGTGGATGTGCTCGCCCCCTCCGACGACGCCTTCCTGGCGGCGCGCAAGCTGAACAAGGGCGGCATGCAGCTGATTTCCACCGAGGAGGCGGAGGCGCTCTACGCCGCCATGCCGCCCGGCGTGGAAAGCTCGGGCGGCTCGGCCGGCAACACCTGCGCCGTCGCGGCCGCCCTGGGGGCCCGGGTGGGCTTCCTCGGCAAGGTGGCCGATGACCAGCTGGGCGCGGTCTTCGCGCATGACATCCGCGCCACCGGCGTGCATTTCCCGACCGCGCCGCTGAAGGGCGGCGCCCCCACCGCCCGCTGCCTGATCCTGGTCACGCCCGACGGGCAGCGCACCATGAACACCTATCTCGGCGCCTGCGTCACCTTCGGCCCCGGCGATGTGGACGCCGCCGAGGTGGCCCGCGCCCAGGTGGTCTATCTGGAGGGCTACCTCTTCGACCCGCCGGAGGCCCAGGCCGCCTTCCGCGCCGCCGCCCGCGCCGCCCACGCCGCCGGGCGCCAGGTGGCGCTGACGCTGAGCGACCCCTTCTGCGTCGGCCGCCACCGCGCCGCCTTCCGCGATTTCGTGAAGAACGAGACGGACATCCTCTTCGCCAACGAGGCCGAGATCCTCTCCCTCTACGAAACCGAGGATTTCGAGACCGCCGCCGCCCAGGTCGCGCGCGAGGTCAAGATCGCGGCGCTCACCCGCAGCGAGCATGGCAGCGTGATCCTGGCGGGCGGTGAGCGCCATGTCGTCGCCGCCCAGCCCACCAAGGTGGTGGACACCACGGGTGCCGGCGACGCCTATGCGGCGGGCTTCCTGGCGGCGCTGACCCGCGGCCTGCCCTTGCCCGAATGCGGCCGCTGGGGGAGCATCGCGGCGGCCGAGGTGATCAGCCATTACGGCGCCCGCCCGCAGGCCGACCTGAAGGAGCTTGTCGCATGATGCGTCTGCCGGCCCTTTTCGCCGCCCTCACCCTGGCCACGCCGGGCGCGGCCCTCGCCCATCATGGCGACAGCCAGGCCCAGGCCCAGGCCATCCGGGACGTGCAGCAGCAGCGCGCCCGGCTGCTGGCCGAATCCGCGCCCGCCCAGCTCCGCGCCGCCGAGGCCGCGCTGCGCGCCGGCCGTGACGCCGCCGCCCAGGAATGGCTGGAGCGCGCCGAGACCCGGCTGCTGACGGGCGAGGCCCTGCCGGTGGCCGGCGGTGCCGCGACGCTCTCCGGCACCGCCCGCCACGTCGCCGCCGCCCGCGCGGCCGTGCGGGACCATGACAATGCCCAGGCGCTGCGCGAGATCGGGGCGGCGCTGTCGCTGCTCGGCCAGGGCGCGGCCCGCTGATGCAGCCGCCCCCGCTGCCCGACGCGCCGCCCGCCATCCGCGACGCCATCCTGGACTGGCTGGACCGCTTCGCCGCCTGCGTGCGCGAGGTGGACTACAAATCGGCCTACCCCTTCTGGCACCCGCGCATCATCGCCTTCGGCACGGTGCAGGCGCTGGTGGAGGGGCTGGAGAGCTTCCGGGACCGGCAATGGGACAGCGTCTGGCCCCGCACCAGCGATTTCCGCTTCCCGCCCGAGGCGGCGCGGGTGCTGGCCAGCGCGGATGGGAGCATGGCGGTGGCCATCGCCCCCTTCACCTCCACCGGCTACGCGCCGGACGGCACGCCATTCGACCGCCCGGGGCGGACCACGCTGATCCTGGTGCCGAACCCGGGCGAGGGGGAGAAGTGGCTGGCCGTGCACAGCCACATGTCGCTGGCCAAGGGCGTGCCGCCCGACAGCC
Organism: Roseococcus microcysteis; assembly: GCF_014764365.1. Classification (NCBI taxonomy): domain Bacteria; kingdom Pseudomonadati; phylum Pseudomonadota; class Alphaproteobacteria; order Acetobacterales; family Roseomonadaceae; genus Roseococcus; species Roseococcus microcysteis. The sequence goes on along the minus strand of NZ_CP061718.1, from coordinate 1,988,554 downwards.
ATGCGAAGCGGGCGATCAAGGCGAAGTAGCCAGCCCGCCGCGCCCCTGCCGCATCCCGGCCCATTGCCCGAGGCTGAACGCCAGCACGGCCGCGGCCTGGGCCAGCAGGAAGGCGAGGCCGAGCCCGGTCGGCGCCACCCCGAACCAGGGCCGCGCCACCGCGGCGAACAGCACGCAATCCAGCACATAGACCAGGTTCAGCGCCACGATGGCGCCGACCAGCCGGGGCGGGTTCACGGCCCGCAGCCCCACCCAGGCCACCAGCGCGGCCCAGGGCAGGAACAGCGCGCCGGCCACGCGCAACAGCGTCTCGGGCAGGCCGAGCCAGGGCGCCAGCGCGCCGGCCGCCAGCACCAGCAGCAGGCCGGTGGCCCCGCTGGCCGCCGCATCGGCCAGCATCCAGAAGCGAAGTGTGGGGGTGGTGTGCATCTCAAGCCTCCATCGGGTTGCGATGGGGCATCCTTTGCGGCCTCGGCGCGGGAAAGCGATGACGTCGGAGGTCATCGCGCCGCCGCACCCGCCCGCGCTAGCGTCGCGCCATGACCCAGCCCCCCATCGGTGCCCTGCTTCGCGGCTGGCGCCAGCGCCGCCGCCGCAGCCAGCTCGACCTGGCGCTGGATGCCGAGATTTCGCAGCGCCACCTGAGCTATGTGGAATCCGGCCGCGCCGCCCCCAGCCGCGAGATGGTGCTGCGCCTCGCCGACCAGCTGGAGGTGCCGCTGCGCGAGCGCAACGCCCTGCTGCTGGCCGCCGGCTACGCGCCCAGCTTCGTGGAACAACCGCTGACCGAACCCTCCATGGCCGCCGCCCGCGCGGCGGTGGAGGCGATCCTGGCCGCGCACATGCCCCACCCGGCGCTGGCCGTGGACCGGCACTGGAACATGGTGGCCGCCAATGGCGCGGTGGCGCCGCTGCTGGCAGGCATCGAGGTCACGCCGCCAGTGAACGTGCTGCGCCTGAGCCTCGACCCGCGCGGGCTCGCTTCGCGCATCCACAACTTCGCCGAATGGCGCCACCACATCCTCGACCGCCTGCGCCGCCAAGTGGAGATGAGCGCGGATGCCGGCCTGGCCGCGCTGCTGGCGGAACTCTCGGCGCTGCCATCGCCGCCGCCGCGCGCGGAGGTGCCGCGCCCCGTGCCGGGCCTGGGCGGGCTGGTGGTGCCGATGACGCTGGATACGGCGGCCGGCCCCGTCGCGTTGATCGCGACCACCACCGTCTTCGGCGCGGCGATGGAGGTGACGCTCTCCGAACTCGCCATCGAGACCTTCTACCCGGCCGACCCCGAAAGCGCCGCCCGGCTGCGCGCGCTTGCCCCCTGAGGCCGGATGCGCCCAAGCTCCCCCTCAGGGGGTGGCGCGAAGGGCCGGCGCGCCCCGTCACACACAAGGCCCGAGGAGGAAACGCGATGGAACGTCGCTCACTTCTGGCCGGGCTGCCGCTCGCGCTGGCCACCCCGCATGTCGCCCGCGCGCAGGCCTGGCCCAACCGGCCCGTGCGCCTGGTGGTGGGCTGGCCGCCGGGCGGCTCGGTGGACATCCTGGCCCGCGTGCTGCAGCCGCGGCTGCAGGCGGTGCTGGGCCAGCCCGTCACCATCGAGAACCGCGCCGGCGCCACCGGCTCGGTGGGTGCGGCCGAGGCCGCGCGCGCGGCCCCCGACGGCCACACCTGGCTGGTGGCGGTGGACAGCCATGTCATCCTGCCTTCGGTGATGCGCCTGCCCTATGACACGCGGCGGGACTTCGCGCCGGTGATGCTGGTGGGGCGCGGGCCGCTGGTGGTGACGTCGCACCCCTCCAGCCCCTGGGCCGGCTTCCCGCAGCTGGTCGAGGCCGCGCGCGCCGCCCCGCGCGGCAGCATCAACTACGCCACCGCCGGCATCGGCACGCTGATGCATGTGGCCATGGTGCAGCTGTGCAACCTGGCGGGCGTGGAACTGACGCATGTGCCCTATCGCGGCGGCGCGCCCGCGCTGGCCGATGCGCTGGCCGGCCATGTGCCGCTGTTTGTCACCAACGCGCCGGTGGGCGGGCCGCATGTCCGCAGCGGGGCGCTGAAGGGCTTCGGCGTGACCACGCGCGACGCCTGGCGCGACCTGCCCGGCGTGCCGAGCTTCCACGAACTCGGCTTCGCGGATTTCGAGGCCCCCACCTGGTGGGGCGTCTATGCACCCTCCGGCGTGCCGCGCGAGATCCAGTCCCGCATGGCGCGGGAACTCACCACCATCCTGGCCGAGCCCGAGATCAAGTCGCGCGTGGAGGCGCTGGGCATGGACGTGCTGGCCACCAGCGGCGAGCCCTTCGCGGACTTCATGGTGAGCGAGATGGAACGCTGGGCGCGGGTGGTGCGGGAGAACAACATCCGGCTGGAAGGGTAGCGCGTCCCGCCAAGGCGGCGGGTTCGCCCGCCGTCATGCCAGCTCCGGGAAGTCCTCCTCGCGCATCTCGCCCTCCGCGCGCGTGCCCGCCCGGAAATGCCGCTCCTCCGCCTGGCGCAGCTCCACGCGGCGGATCTTGCCCGAGATGGTCTTGGGCAGTTCCGCCACCTCGATGCGGCGGATGCGCTTGTAGGGGGCGAGGCGTGCGCGCAGGTGGCGGAAGATGGAGAGCAGCACCTCGCGCTCCGGCTCCACGCCCTCCACCAGCACCACGAAGGCCTTGGGCACGGCCAGGCGCACCGCGTCCGGCGCCGGCACCACGGCCGCTTCCGCCACGGCCTCGTGCTCGACCAGCACGCTCTCCAGCTCGAAGGGCGAGATGCGGTAGTCGGACGCCTTGAACACGTCATCGGCGCGGCCGACATAGGTGAAGTGGCCTTCGGCGTCGCGCGTCGCCACGTCGCCGGTGCGGTAGGCAATGTCACCCAGCGGCGCGGAGGTGCCATCCTCCTGCTGGTAGCCGCGCATGAGGCCGAGCGGCGGCTCGTCCAGCATCAGCGCGATCTCGCCTTCCTCCACCTCCGTGTCGTCGGGCGCCAGCAGCTTGATGCTGTAGCCCGGCGCGGGCACGCCCATGCTGCCGGGCTTCACCTCCTGGCCCGGGAAGTAGCCGATCTGCAAGGTGGTCTCGGTCTGGCCATAACCCTCGCGGATGGTCATGCCCCAGACACGGCGCACATGCTCGATCACCTCCGGGTTCAGCGGTTCGCCGGCGGAACACAGCTCGCGCAGCTGGCCGCGGAAGGGCCCCATGTCCTGCTGCACCAGCATGCGCCAGACGGTGGGCGGCGCGCAGAAACTGTCCACGCCCTCGCGCGCCAGCACCTCCAGCGTGTTGCGCGCGTCGAAGCGCGGCTGGTTGTTCACGAAGACGCCGGCCCCCGCATTCCAGGGCGCGAAGAAGCAGGACCAGGCGTGCTTCGCCCAGCCCGGCGAGGAGATGTTCAAATGCATGTCGCCCGGTTGCAGCCCCAGCCAGTACATCGTGACCAGGTGCCCTACGGGGTAGGATTGCTGGTCGTGCAGCACGAGCTTGGGCTTCGCCGTGGTGCCGGAGGTGAAGTAGAGCAGCAGCGGGTCCGTCGCGCGCGTGACGCCCTCGGGCGTGAACTGCGCGGATGGGTCCTTCAGCGCGTCATATTCCATCCAGCCCGGCGCGCCGCCCACCGCGATGCGCGTCACGGACCTGTCCAGCCCCTCGAACTTCGCCGCATCCGCGCTGCCCGTCACCACATGCCGCACGCGCCCACGCGCGAAGCGGTCGGCGAGGTCCGCGGGTGTCAGCAGCGTGGTCGCCGGCACCACCACGGCGCCCAGCTTCATCGCGGCCAGCATGGTCTCCCACAGCGGCACGGTGTTGCCGAGCATGAGCAGGATGCGATCACCCCGCTTCACGCCGGCTTCGCGCAGCCCATTCGCCAGCCGCGAGGATTCCGCCGAAAGCTCCGCGAAGCTCAGCGTCGCCTCGCCCGCGCCCGCGATGCGCAGCGCGGTGGAATTGCCGAGCGAGCCGCGTGCGAGCTCCGCGTCGAACCAGTCCAGCGCCCAGTTGAAATGGTCCAGCTTCGGCCAGCGGAACTCCCGCCGCGCGGCGGCATAGTCGCCGCGATGGCCGAGCAGCAGGTCCCGCGCCGCGCGGAATGCCGTGGTGGTCATGGATGTTTCCCTCGGGGATTTTCCCCGAGGGTAGCGGGAATTCCGCCTAGCCTTCCAGGCCAGAAAGCTCCGCCACCAGGCGGCCCAGCGCGGAGAGGTCCTCTTTCCCCGCGCCCTGGTTCACCAGAAGTTCCAGCAGGGGCGCGGCCATGGCCGTGGCGGGGCCGAAGACGCCATGGTCACGGATGGCGGCGGCAGCCAGTCGCATGTCCTTGCGCATCAGCTCCGCCCGGAAGCCCGGGGTGAAGTTGCCGGTGATGATGCGCTTCGCGTGGTTGCGCAGCACGAAGCTGTCCGCCGATCCGCCGGACAGCGCGGTGCGCATCGTCTCGGGGTCCAGCCCGGCCTTGCGGCCCATGGCCAGCGCCTCGCTCACCGCCGTGAGCGTCGCGCAGATGATGAGCTGGTTGGCCGATTTGCAGATCTGCCCCGCGCCGGACGGCCCCAGATGCGTGATGGTCTTGCCCACCGCCGCGAAATAGCTGGCGGCCTGCGCGAAGCCCGCGGCATCGCCGCCCACCATGCAGGTCAGCGTGCCGTCAATGGCGCCCTGCGGCCCGCCGGAGACGGGGCTGTCCAGCAGCGTCACGCCCTGCTCCGCCAGGCGTGCCGCGAAGCCCTGGGTCGCCTGGGCGGAGATGGTGGAAAAGTCGATCACCACGGAACCCGCCCCGGCCCCCTCCGCGATGCCGCCAGGTCCGAACAGGGCCAGTTCCACATCCGGCGTGTCGGGCACGCAGAGGCCGATGATGCCCGCCTCCCGCGCCGCCTCGGCGCCCGTGTCGCACCAATGGGCGCCCATGGCCTCAAGCTCGGCCGCCTTGCCGCGGCTGCGGCTGTGGATGGCCAGGTCGAAGCCGGCGCGCTTGAGGTTGGCGGCCATGGCCGCCCCCATGATGCCAAGGCCCACGAAGGCCACGCGGGCGGGTGGGGGAATGTCGGGCATGGGCGTTTCTCCTTGTCTGGGGATGGGGGCCGCCCCGTGAAGGGCGGCCCGGCGGGTCAGAGCGGCTCGCCCGCGCCCGTGCCCTCCATGGGGGTGGGCATGCACCATTCGGTGCCGCGCGGGGTGGTGACGTATTCGGGCCAGCGCAGATCCACCGGCGGCACGAAATCGGCGGGCAGCAAGGGCGGCACCCAGCCGGGCCCGCCCACGCCGCCGCCGCTGCGCTCGCGGAACTCGGCCTGGGCGGCGGCGAGGGTGTCGGGCTCCGTCGCCAGATCCACCAGCGTCAGCGCCATCGTCTTGGCGGCGACGAACATGCCGGGATCGATGGCCCCGGGCAGGCCGCTCAGCGCGTTGTAGGCCCAGGCCGGATAGGCATGGCCGCGCGAGGGCGGGCGCAGCCGCGGCCGCCCCGCCAGCAGCCGCACCGTGGGCGCGTGCCAGGAGAATTCCACATAGTCATCCGCGCTGAGATGCTTCTGCCAGGAGGGCAGGCCCGCGCGCAGCCGGCTCTCGAAGACCTCCGGCGGCATCAGGGTCGAGACCTCGGGGTTGAACGGGTCCGCCATGGGCTCGACGCCGAGGTTGCGCTGCATCTCGCGGCCGAATTCCAGCGCTTCCTCGCCATAGACGGGGGCGCCCACGGCCTGGAGGTTCTTCCAGGTCAGGTTCGTCAGCGCCGTGTTGGGCACGCCCACGCGCGTCTTGGTCACCCAGCGCACGAAGGCGCGGCAGCCCGTGCTGCCCGCCGCGTGCCGGGCGTTGTTGGCCAGCACGCGCCAGATCTGCTCCTGGATGCCGAGGGAGGAGGAGCGCCAGGAATACTGGATCTGCGCGAAGCGCGGCGGCAAATTGTCGGAGGTGGCGCCGCCATCGCCCAGGACGAACTCGTTCAGCGTCCAGGACCCGGCGTGCGGGAACATCGCCTCCTTGGTGTATTTCGTCGTGGTGTACATCAGGCACAGGGCGTCCAGCGCGCCGGGGCAGCGCGCGGCGGCGTGCGCGCCCTCGATGGGCACCAGCGTCGGGTCGATCCAGGTCTCGGGGCTCTCGGCCTCGAAGGTGATGATGGCGCTCCAATAGGCGCCGAAATGCGTCTCGCTGGTGACCGTGTTGTAGGGCCAGGGGTGCCAGACCACGGCGGCATCCAGGCCGTCATAATAGCCCTTCGCGGCGTGGATGGGCTTGGAGCCGCAGACCTTCTCCGCCGGCTCCCCGAACAGTTTCAGCGTGCCCGGGATGTTGTGCTGGCGCATCGCCTCCCGTGCGCCCAGCGTGGCCGCCAGGGACGCCGTGCCCAGCATGGAATGCGGGTCCGTGTGGCCGGCCGTGTAGGGGTGCAGCCCCTCGCGCGGGGCCTTGTAGGGCACCACCTGCTGCGAGTTGCCGGGCACCGCGTCATATTCGGAGAAGCCGGCCAGCACCGGCCCGCCATTGCCGTTCTTCCAGGTGGCGACGAAGGCGGTGGGCATGCCGCCCGAACCGGCCTCCACCTCGAAGCCCTCCGCGCGCAGCAATTCCACATAGTCGGCGGCCGAACGGTATTCGCGCCAGGCGGGTTCCGCATGGTCCCAGATGCGGGAGCAGAAGGCGGAGAAGCGCGCCTCGGTCGCGGTGATGTAGTTCAGGGCCGTGTCGCGGGGGGTGCTCATGCGCGCCTCACATTCCAGAAGGTGGCGAAGCCGTCATTCACGCCGGTCAAGGTGCGGCGGAAGGCGGTGGGCTGGAGATATTGCCCGGTGGGGTAGTAGGGGACCTCGCGCATCGCCTCGAGCTGGATGTCGCGGCAGATGGCCTGCTGCGCGGCCTCGTCCGGGGCGGTGAACCAGTCCTGACGCAGCTGCTCGATGCGCGGCATGTTCGCCCAGCCGGCATAGCCCGCATCGCCATTGCCGCGCAGCGCGATGTGGCCGGCCGGGTTCAGCCAATCCGTGCCGGCCCAGTTGGTGACGAAGGCGCTCCATCCGCCCTCGGCGACCGAGCCGCGGCGGTTGCGCCGCTGCAGCATGGCGTTGAACTCGACCGAGTAGACCTCGACGTTCATGCCCGCGCGCTTGAACTGGTCCTCGACCACCGCGCCCACCGTGGCGTTGGGCAGCGAGGTGGAAGGGATCATCAGCAGCACCGTCTCGCCATTGTAGCCGGCCGCGCGCAGCTCGGCGCGCACGCGGTCATAGTCACGCGGGCCGGTCAGGGGGGCGAGCCCGGCATCGGACGCCATCGGCGTGCCCGGCGCGAAGAAGCCGAGCGGCACGTGGTAGAGGCTGCGGTCCTGCCCCACCAAAGCCTGCATGCAGGAGGCCTGGTCAATCGCGCCCCACAGCGCGCGGCGGATGGCCGGGTTGTTGAAGGGCGCCTGGAGGTGATTGACGCGCACCATGCTGACGAAGCCCGAGCGGTCCAGCACGCGCACCTCGATCTGCCGCGCGCGGCGCAGCATGGGCAGCATGTCGTGATAGGCGTATTCCTGCCAATCCTGCTCACCCGCCATCAGCGCGTTGGTGGCGGTGGCGATGTCGGGCATGACGCGCCATTCCACGCGGTCGAAATGCACGACCTTGGGGCCCGCGGTCCAGGAGATGGCGCCGTCGCGGCGCGGCACATAGTGCTCGAACTTCGTGTAGACATATTGCGCGCCGGGCACGCGCTCATCCGCCTTGAAGCGGAAGGGGCCGCTGCCGATCAGCTCCGGCACCTGCTGGAAGGGGTCGGTGTTGGCCAGCCGCTCCGGCATCATCGCGCAGACCGGCACCGAGGCCTTGCCGAGCGCGATGGGCAGCAGCGGAAAGGGGCGCTTCAGCCGGAAGCGGATGGTGCGGTCATCGGGGGCCGAAAGCTCATCCGTCGCGTCCAGCAGGGTGGCGCCGAAGGGGTCGCGCCGTGCCCAGCGGCGGATGCTGGCCACGCAGTCCCGCGCCAGCACGGGCGTGCCGTCATGGAAGCGCAGCCCCTCGCGCAGGGTCAGGTTCCACAGCTTGCCGTCATTCTCGATGGTATGGCCGTCCACCATCTGCGGTGTGGCCTGGTAGTTGCCGTCCATGCCGTAGAGCGTGTCGAAGACCATGTAGCCATGGTTGCGGCTGACATAGGCCGTGGTCGTGACGGGATCGAGCGTCACCAGATCCTGCTGCGGGGTGAAGCGCAGCGTGGTGGCGGCCTGCGCGCGCAGCGCGGATGGCGCGGCAAGCCCGGCCATGGCGCCCGCGCCGAGCGCGGGCAGCAGGTGACGTCGGTGCATGATGTGGCACTCCATGAAATGGATTCAGGTGCCCGTGGCTGCGCCGCTCCCTTGGCGTCTCAGTCTCTTATCGTGCGAGGAAGGGTCCGGCGGGGCGCCCCGGGTGTCAACCCGTTGGCGCCACGCCGCGTCGCGTGTCAGCCTTTCTTGGCCGCCTGGAATTCGGCGAAGAAGCCGGTGGGGCGGGCCAGGCGGTTTTCCATCTTCACCAGCACGCCGGCCTCGGCCATCGCCTTGAGGTAGGTGCCCCATTCCGGGTCCGCCGCCATGGCGTTGCGGCGCGCGTCGCGGTCCGCCATGTCCTTGTAGCCCCAGATATGGACCACGGTGTTCAACTCACCCTCGGCGGTGGCGTACCAGCCGAGGCAATTCTCCAGGTACTTCTTCTGCAGCGGCCAAGCCTTCTCCTCATAGAGCTTCACGAAGGCGGGCAGCTTGCCGGGGGCGGCGGTGTAGATGCGGATGTCGACCAGCATGCGGGCGTTCCTGTTTCAGGTTTCAGCCCGCGCATGATCGGCGAAACGCGCCTCGCCGCAAGGTCAGTTGGAGATCACCATCCGGTTGTCCGCCGCCAGCAGCGCAAGCCCGAAGCGCCGCACCTCCTCGGGCGGGATGGGGTTGCCGCCGATCCGCACCAGCCGCAGCGCGGGGTTGGATTTCAGCGCGTCGGGCAGGGCGGTGAGGTTGTTGTCGCGCAGGTCCAGCTCATGCAGGCGGCGGTCCGCCAGCACGGCGTCCGGGATGTGCCGCAGCCCGCGCCCGCGCAGATCCAGCACCAGCGGCGCGGAAGGGTCGGCCAGGAAGCCGGCCAGGGCGCGGAGATCCTCCGGCGGGCGGGCCACCGGGGCGGCGGGCGGCGCCGTGAGTTGCGCCACCACCAGCAGCGCGGCGCCCAGCGCCCCCCATACCGGCACGCCCGCCAGCCGCGCGAAGCCGGCACGGGGCGTCTCCCGCCGCCGCCAGGCCACCCAGGCCAGCACCACCGCCACCACGGGAAAGACCGCCAGCACGGCCAGCCCCGCCCCGCGCAGCCAGGCACCGTCCTCCATCACCTTGTGGCCGCTGGCCACCACCACGGCGACCGCGAAGGGCAGGGCCAGCACCGCCAGGATGACGGTGAAGCCCACCAGCACGCGAAGCAAAGATGTCATGCAGGCAATGTGTAGTCCTTGAAGCGCTTCTTCAACTCGGCCTTCCACAGCTTTCCGGTGGCGGTCAGCGGCAGGCTGTCCACGAACTCCACCCGGTCGGGCATCCACCACTTGGCCACCTTGCCCTCCAGCACCGCCAGCACGCTTTCCGCCGTGGGGTTGGTGCCGGGCTTGGGCACCACCACCAGCAGCGGCCGCTCATCCCATTTCGGGTGGGCCACGGGGATGGCGGCGGCGAGCTGCACCTCGGGGTGGGCCAGCGCCAAATTCTCCAGCGTGATGGAACTGATCCACTCGCCGCCGGATTTGATCACGTCCTTGGCGCGGTCCACGATCTCGATGGCGCCCAGCGCGTCCAGCGTCACCACATCGCCGGTGGCGAACCAGCCATCGGCGCTGAAGGCGGGCTCGTTGTCGCGGTTGAAATAGGCGCTGGCCACCCAGGGGCCGCGCACCTCCAGCTCGCCGAAGGCCACCTCGTCCTGCGCGATGGGGGTGCCGTTCGCGTCCAGCACGCGGAAATCCACGCCATAGGGCGGGCGGCCCTGCTTGCGGCTATAGGCCAGCCAGCGCGCATCATCCCAATCCGCCGTCTCGGCCTTGCGGACATTGGTGGAGCCGAGCGGGCTGATCTCCGTCATGCCCCAGGCATGGACGATCTCGACGCCATAGTCGCGCAGGAAGCCCTCCGTGACCGGCACGGGCAGGGCGGTGCCCCCCACCACCAAACGCGGCGGCTTGCTGAACTTCCGCGAGGGGTCGGCGCGCAGCCATTGCAGCAGCATGGTCCAGATGGTCGGCACGCCGGCCGAGAAGGTGATGCCCTCGCCCTCGAACAGCGCGAAGAGGCTGGCGGGGTCGAGCCGCGGCCCCGGCAGCACCATGGAGGCCCCCGTCATCGCCGCCGCATAGGGGATGGACCAGGCGTTGACGTGGAACATCGGCACCACCGGCATCACCACATCGCGCGCCGACATGCAGAAGATGTCGGGCGAGATGGCCGTCATGGCGTGCAGCACCGTCGAGCGGTGGGAATACAGCACCCCCTTCGGCATGCCCGTGGTGCCCGAGGTGTAGCAGAGCGAACAGGCCTCGCGCTCATCCAGTTCGGGCCATTCATAGGCGCCGTCCTCGGCGGCCAGGAGGTCGGCCATGGAAAGCACCTCCACCGGGAAGTCCGGCTTCTCCGTCACCGGGCCCATCAGCACCACGGCGCGCACGGCGGCCGGCAGCTTGTCCTTGACCGCCAGCAGGGCGGGCAGCACCGAAGGGTCCACGAAGATGTGCGTGTCCTGCGCGTCCTCCAGAATATAGGCGATCTGGTCCGGGAAGAGGCGCGGGTTCACCGTGTGCATCACGGCGCCCATGCCCGAGACGCCGTAATACAGCGCCAGGTGCTCGCGCGAATTCCAGGCGAGGGTCGCGATGCGCTCGCCCGGCTGCACGCCGCGCCGCGCCAGGGCCTGGGCCAGGCGCTTCGCGTCCGCCTCAGCCTCGGGCCAGGAGAAGCGCGTCACCGCCCCCTGCGGGTCCACCGAGACGAGCTTGCTGCCGCGGTGGTGCTTCGCCGCATGGCGCAGCAGCGACGAGACGAGAAGCGGGTGGTCCTGCATCAAGCCGCGCATGGATGTTCTCCCTGGAGTTTGTTTCCAGGGAGTATGCCGAGGCTTGGGGCGCCGCGCTACACGCCCAGACGGCCCGACTTCGCGGCCGCGTAGCGCGCGCCGATGCGCCCCCAATGCAGCACCTGCCACCAGGATTTGATGTATTCCTCGCGGCGGTTCTGGTAGCGCAGGTAGTAGGCGTGCTCCCAGAGGTCATTGCCCATCAGCACGCGCTCATCCTGCATCAGCGGCGTGTCCTGGTTGGGCCGGCGGGTGATGGCCAGCGCGCCCTCGCGGTTCACCGTCACGAAGGCCCAGCCGGAGCCGAAGACGTCGCTGCTGGTGCCCTCGAACTGCTCGCGGAAGCGCTCCATGCTGCCGAAGTCGCGGTCAATGGCCGCGCGCAGCTCACCCCGCGGGCCTTCGCCGTCGCCGCCCATGATGTGCCAGAACATGCTGTGGTTCGCATGCCCGCCGCCATTGTTGCGCAGCTTGGTGCGGATGTCCGACGGCGCCTGCTCGATGCGCGTCAGAAGCTGTTCCAGCGGCAGGCGGGCCAGCGTGTCATGGCCTTCCAGCGCGGAATTGAGCTGCCGCACATAGGTTCGATGATGGCCGCCATGGTGCAGCTCCATGGTGCGCGCATCAATCGCGGCCTCGTTGGCGTCGAGGCCATAGGGCAGGTCGGGCAGGCGGTGCGGCCCCTCCTGCGCGCGGGCGGGCGCGGCGGCGATGAGGCCCAGTCCCGCTGTCAGGAACAGCGAACGGCGGTGGAGGTGAGGCATGGCGCGCTTCCTTCGCGTGAGGCTGTTCGGGGTCCAACCCGCCTGGACAGCCCGGGTTGCCCGCGCTACCGCCCGAAACGGCAAAGGAGAATGTCCATGAGCGAACCGAGCCTCATCCTGAACCGGGAGGGCCATGCCGGCACCATCCTGATGAACCGGCCCAAGGCGCTGAACGCGCTGGACATCCAGATGATCCGCGACTTCGCCCATGCCATCGGCCAGTGGCGCCATGCGGCCGAGGTGAAGCTGGTCATTCTCGAAGGCGCCGGTGGCCGCGCCTTCTGCGCCGGCGGCGATGTGCGCGCCGTGCGCCAGGCCGCCATCGAGGGCAACCGCGCCCCGGTCGAGGCCTTCTTCACCGAGGAATACGCGGTGAACGAGGGCATCGCGCTGTTCGGCAAGCCCTGGGTGTCCATCATTGATGGCATCTGCATGGGCGGCGGCATCGGGCTGGCCATCCACAACGGCCCGCGCGTGGTGAGCGAGCACGCGCTGCTCGCCATGCCCGAGACCGCCATCGCGCTGTTTCCGGATGTCGGCACCAGCCACATCCTGCCGCGCCTGCCCGGCGCGCTGGGCACCTGGCTGGCGCTGACCGGCGCGCGGCTCTCGGGCGCGGATGCGGTGCATGCGGGCCTGGCCACGCACTATGTCCCGCGCGAGAAGCTGGCCGCACTCCGCGCCGCCCTGGTCGAGACGGGCGATGCCGCGGTGGTGGACCGCTTCGCCGAAGCCCCGCCCGCGCCCAGCTTCGCCGAGCACCGCGCAACCATTGACCGCTGCTTCAGCCAGCCCTCGGTGCTGGACATCATCCGCGCGCTGGAGGCCGAGGGAACGGAATGGGCCGCGTCGCAGGTGAAGGTGCTGCGGCGCATGTCGCCCACCAGCCTCTGCGTGTCACTGGAACTGCTGAAGCGCGGCGCGGCGCTCGATCTGCGCGGCTGCCTCGATGAGGAGTTGCATCTGACGCGCGTGGTGGTGCACGATCATCCGGACTTCCGGGAGGGCGTGCGCAGCGTGCTCGTGGACAAGGATGGCAGCCCCTCCTGGACCCCCGCCACGCTGGAAGAGGTGGACCACACCGCGATCCGGGCGATGTTCCGGTAAGCCCCAGCGGATAAGCCCAACCGGTAAGATAGTAAGATGGTAAGGCGGGCCGCGAGGCCCGCCTTACCGATCTCGTTCAGCGCGCCGCCGCGGCCGCCGCCGGGAAGGCGAAGTTGTCGTAGCTGTTCTCCGACACGCGGAACCACTGGAACAGCTCGTTCCGGTAGGGGCGGTAGCTGTCCCACAGCGTGCGGAAGCGCGGGTTCTGGCCGGCCAGGTCCGCCATCAGGGCTTCGTTGGCGGTCCAGGCGGCCTGCATCATCTCGCGCGGGAAGAAGCGCAGCTGGGCGCCCGCGGCCACCAGGCGCCGCAGCGCGATAGGGTTCAGGTGGTCGTAGCGGCTGGTCATCTCGCTGTCGGCTTCCGCGCAGGCCACCTGGATAGCGGCCTTGTAGGCGTCCGGCAGCGCGTCATAGGCGCGCTTGTTGGTCATCATGTGCAGGCGCGCGGCCGGCTCGAACCAGCCCGGCGCGTAGTAGAAGCGCGCCACGCGGAAGAAGCCCAGGCGCTCATCGTCATGCGGGCCGGTGAACTCGGTCGCGTCGATCGTGCCGCGCTCCAGCGCCGGGTAGATGTCGGCCGGGGCGATCAGCGTGGGTGCGGCGCCCATGCGCTGGAACACCTGGCCCGCGAGGCCCGAGATGCGGAACTTCAGCCCCTGCACGTCCTGCTGGCTGCGGATCTCGTTGCGGAACCAGCCGCCCATCTGCGCGCCCGTGTCGCCCGCCGGAAAGGCCTGGATGCTGTAGTCGGCGAAGAGCTGGTCGCCCAGCTGGTTGCCGCCGCCATGCCGCAGCCAGGCCGTCAGCTGGCGGGTGTTCAGGCCGAAGGGCATGCAGGTGAAGAAGGCGAAGCCCGGCTCCTTGCCGATATACCAGTAGGAGGCGGTGTGCCCGGCCTCGATGGTGCCGGCCTGCACCGCGTCCAGCACCTGCAGCCCGGGCACGATTTCGCCCGCCGGGAAGACGGAAATCCGGAAGCGGTTGTCGGTCAGCGCCGCGACCCGGCTGGCGATGCGCTCGGCGGTGCCGAACAGCACGTCCAGGTTGCGCGGGAAGCTGGACTGGAAGCGCCAGCGGACCTCGGGGTTGGCCTGGGCCAGCGCCGGGGCGGCCAAGGCCATGGGGGCGGCCGCCGCGGCGGCGCCCAGGATGATGCGGCGATTCATTGCGGAAAATCCTCCCTGCGGGAAAGTTTCTGAATGGCGTCTATCGCATCGGTTCGCGAAGCGGAAGCGCGTTCGCGCGCCGCCGGGCTTGGTGGATGGAGGAAGCCACGCCAGACTTCCCCCCGATGAACGGGAGGTGGTCATGACCTCATTTGCCACGCGCGGCCTGTGGTTGCTGGGCGGGCTGTGCCTCTGGCTGGCCCTCGCCCCCGCGGCCCCGGCGCAGACCGGCAACCCGGCCCATGACGCGCTGTCCGCCCGGCCGGAGGCGGAACGCCGGCAGATCATCCTGCAGGCGCTGCGCGCGGTGGGGCAGGGCTGCGGCAGCGTGGCCCGGCTCTTTCCCGCCGGGCTCGACGCGCGGCGCGGGGCCTATTGGGATGTGCGCTGCGCCGATGGCGGCCAATGGCGGATCCGCCTGCCGGCCGAGCGCTTCGCCCAGCCCAGCCTGCAGCGTTGTGGCGCGGGCGCGCCCGCGCCCCAGGGCGGCCCCTGCTTCCAGGCGGTGGCGGCTGCGCCGGCCGGCGCGCAGCCCCGCGCCACCGCGAGCCCGGCCACCGCGCCCCCGCCCGGCGCGCGCTTCGGCGCCATCTACACCACCGACCAGCCGCGCGCCGCCTATGGCTTCGCCAATGGCCGCACCGACCGGCTGGCGGTGAACCTCGCGGCGCTGCGCGCCTGCGAGGGCATGGCCGAGGGCGCGCCCTGCCAGTTCCGTGGCGAGATCATCAACCGCTGCGCCGCCCTGGCCTTCGCCCTGACCCGCAACCCGCGCGAGGTGCTGCGCGACCATCGCACCCAGGCGCAGAACCTCGCCACCACGGGCCAGGGCGGCACCCAGGCCGAGGCGGAGGCGGCCGCGATGGAGGCCTGCCGCCTCGCCGACCGGGAAGGGGGGAATTGCCGCATCATGGCGGCGGGTTGCTAACCTCAGGTGGTTTTCCCGCCGCTATTCCGTGGCGCATTCGTTCGCATCCGTCTAGCCTCACGCAACCACAGGGAGAGGGGCGGCGACATGGCTGGACGTGCGGGACCTGCGCCCTGGTGGCTTCTTGCGCTGCTGGGCCTCTGGCTCGGCCTTCCGGCGGCGGCGCAGGCGCAGACGGGCAACCCTACGCATGACGCGCTCTCGGCGCGGGGCGAGCAGGAACGCCGGCTGCTCTTCCTCCAGGGGCTGCGCGGCACGGGCAATGCCTGCAACAACATCGCGCTGCTCTACCCCGCCGGGCTCGACGCGCAGCGCAGCGCCTATTGGGATGTGCGCTGCACCGAGGGCACCTCCTACCGCACGCGCATCCCGGCCGAGCGCTTCGGCCAACCCGCCTTCCTGCGCTGCGGCGCCGCCGCCCCCGTGCCGCAGGGCGGGCCCTGCTTCCAGCCGGTGGCGGCCGGTGTGGGCGCGCAGGGCCATGCCGCGCAGACCGCCCAATCCTGCCAGGCCACCTGCGCCCGCCAGCCCCAGGCGGCGCAGAACCAATGCGTGGAGCGCTGCGTGGGCGGGTCGGGGGTGCGGGCCGGGGCGCAGACCGCCGACACCCTGCCCCCCGGCAGCCGCTTCGGCGTCTTCTACCACACCGACAACCCGCTGGCCGCCTTCGGCTTCGCCAATGGCGGGACCGACCGCCTGGCCATCAACATGCAGGCGGTGCGCGCCTGCCAGGCCATGGCGGGGCCCGTGCAGTGCAAGTTCCAGGGCGAGCTGGTGAACCGCTGCGGTGCGCTCGCCTTCGCCATCAGCCGCCACCCGCGCGCGCTGGCCATGACCTCCGACATCTCGACCCAGGTGCTGAACCTCGCCGCCACAGGCGAGGGCGCGACCCAGAACGCCGCCGAGGAGGCCGCGCTGGACGCCTGCCGCCGCGCCGAGGGCCCCGGCGTGCAATGCCGCGTCGTGGCCGCCGGATGCTGACCGCCATGACACCCAAACCCCTTCCCGGAGTTCGCTTGATGCGCCGTTGGCTCGCCGTCCTTGGCCTATCCCTTTTCGCCATCACGCCCGCGACGGCGCAAAGCCTGCTGGACCAGGTGCGCGCGCGGGGCGAGGTGCGCTGCGGCGTGAATGGCGGCCTGCCCGGCTTCTCCGCGCCGGACCCGCAGGGGGTGATGCGCGGCTTCGACGCGGACCTCTGCCGCGCCGTGGCCGCCGCCGCACTGGCCGACCCCACGCGCGTGGCCTTCGTGACGCAGGCCACGCCCGAGGACGGCTTCGCGGCGCTGGAGGAAGGCCGGATAGACCTGCTGGCGCGCAACACCACCATCACCCTCAGCCGTGCCAGCCGCCGCACCCTGGCGCCGGGCCCGGTGATGTTCTTCGACGGGGCGGGCTTCCTGGTGCCCACCTCGCTCGGCGTTTCCAGCCCGCGCAACCTGGATGGCCGCACGCTGTGCTGGGCCGGCGCGGAGGGCGGCGCCACGGGCCTCGCCATCGAGGATTTCGGCCGCCGCCTGGGCA
Organism: Roseococcus microcysteis; assembly: GCF_014764365.1. Taxonomy (NCBI): domain Bacteria; kingdom Pseudomonadati; phylum Pseudomonadota; class Alphaproteobacteria; order Acetobacterales; family Roseomonadaceae; genus Roseococcus; species Roseococcus microcysteis. The sequence goes on along the minus strand of NZ_CP061718.1, from coordinate 1,972,010 downwards.
AGGTCTGGACGGTGCGCCGCTTCGCGTCACCGCCCGAGGTGGTGGTCGCCATGCGCGGCGGCGACTGCCACGCCTTCGTGGCCGACCAGGGGGCGCTCGCCACCCGCCGCGTCACCGACTTCCCGGACCCTGACAACTGGGCGGTGCTGCCCGAGGTGATCTCCCAGGAACCCCTCGCCCCCTGGGTGCGGGCCGGCGATGAGCAGTGGCGCGACATCGTGTTCTGGACCATGCAGATGCTGATCACGGCCGAGGCGAATGAAATCTCCTCCGCCCGCCTGCCCGAGATGCTGGCCAGTCCCGATCCGCGCATCCGCCGCGTGCTGGGCTTGGCGCAAGGCTTCGGCGCGGGCCTCGGCTTGCCCGACGACTGGGGCGCGCGCGTGATCCTGGGCGTGGGCAATTACGGCGAAATCTTCGAGCGCAACCTGGGCGAGGGCTCGGTCTTCGGCATGGAGCGCGGGCTGAACGACCAGTGGACGCGCGGCGGGCTGCTCTATGGGATGCCGCTGCGGTAGCGTGGCCCCTTCAGGGCAGCGCCCTGAGCCGCTGCTCCACGATGTCGCGCCAGGGCGCGTTCGCGGGGGCTTCGGCCAGCAGGGCAGTCCAGGTGGCGCGGGCCACCTCGTTGCGCCCGGCCCGTGCCTCGGACAGGCCCGCCAGGAAGCGCAGCCGCGGGTCGCCGGGGTCCACCGCCAGGCCGCGTTCGATCCAGCGGCGGGCTTGGTCGGTGTCGCCCACCTCGATCTTGACCTCGGCCAGATCGCCCGCCAGGCCCACATCGAAGCGGATGGCCTGGGCGCGTTCCCAGGCGGCGGCGGCCTCGGTCCAGCGGCCGCGGTTGCGTTCCGCATTGCCCAGCAGGATGAAGCCCTGGCGGCCGATCTCGGTGTTGGGGTCCTGCGTGGCCAGCCGCTCGCGCAGGCGGTTCAGCAGCTCATCCTCCTGCGCGCCCATGGCCTGCCGGATTTCCAGCGTGGCCGAGGGCATCTCCGGCGTGCCGCGCCAGATATAGGCGCCCACGCCGGCCACCGGCACCAGCACCAGCGCCGCCAGCACCAGCGCGGAGGGGCGGGGCGGGGCGCGGAAGCTCTCGGGCGCGGGGGCGGCCAGCAGGCGGCGCTGCACCTCCACCGTGGCGGCGCGGAAGGCCACATCGTCCAGCCGTCCTTCGGCGCGCTGGAGTTCCAGTTCCGCGAGCTGCGCCTCGAACAGCGCGCGATCCGCCTCGCCGCGCCCGCGCGGATTGGCGGGGCGCAGGAAGGCATAGAACAGCGGTGCGAGAATCAATGCGGCGACGATCGCCAAAGCCACCCAGGTCACGCGCGATGGTCGCCTTTCGAATCCTGTGCGGGCACGATCCGCGCGAGGCGCGCCCGTTCCGCCTCGGTCAGTTCCACCTCGCCCACGCCGGCGCCTGCCGCGGCGCCGCGCCGTCGGATGCGCCAGATGGCGAAGAGCCCGCCCGCCAGCGCCAGCACCGGCGTGGCCCAGAGCAGGATGGTGGCCGTGTTCACGGGTGGGCGCAGCAGCACGAAGTCGCCATAGCGCTGATGGACGAAGCGCATCACCTCGTCATTGGAGGCGCCGGCCGCGATCTGTTCGCGCACCAAGAGGCGCAGGTCGCGCGCCAGGGAGGCGTCGCTGTCCTCGATGGACTGGTTCTGGCAGACGAGGCAGCGCAGCTCACGCCCGATCTCGCGCGCGCGCTGTTCCTGGGCGGGGTCTTCCAGGCGATAGGTGGTGTCGCCGATCTGCGCGAAGGCCGGAGCGGCCAGCAGCGCGAGGACAAGGGCCAACCGCCTCATGCGCGCAGCCGGTCGAGCAGCGGGTTCACTTCCTGGCTCATCAGTTCGGGCGTGATGGGCCCGGCCCAACGCCAGCGCACCACGCCCTGCCGGTCCAGGATATAGGTCTCGGGCACGCCATAGACGCCCCAGTCAATGGCCACGCGTCCCGGCTGGTCCACGCCCAGCCGCGTGTAGGGGTTGCCGTGGCGTGTCAGGAAGGCCTGCGCGTCATTCGCGCGGTCCTTGTAGTTCACGCCAAAGACCGGCACGCCGCGGCGGTGCAGCGCCATGAGGTGCGGATGCTCGATGATGCAGGGCACGCACCAGCTGGCCCAGAAATTCACCACCACGGGGCCGGGGAGGTTCCCGAGGTCGCCGGAGGCCAGCGCCGGCAGGCCCGAGGTCTCCAGCGGCGGCAGGCTGAATTCCGGCACGGTCCGGCCGATCAGCACCGAGGGCACGCCGCGCGGGTTGAAGCTGCCATCCTGCAACCCGCGCAGCATCAGATAGAAACCGGTGCCGCCGGCCAGCGCCACGCCCAGCGGCGCGAAGATCAGCAGGTTGCGGCGGGAGGTGGCGGTGCTCATGCGGTGGCTCCGGCACGGGCGGCTTCCTCGGCCTCGCGGCGGCGGCGGTTGGGGGCGGCGATGCGCACGCGACGATCGCTGAGCGAAAGCCCCGCGCCCAGCGCCATGATGCCCGCGCCGATCCAGATCCAGGGCGCCAGCGGCTTGTGGTGCAGGCGCAGCACGGCCTCGCGCTGGCCGGTCGGGCCGTCGCGCTCCTCGCCCAGCACGGCGTAGAGGTCGCGCGCCAGGTTGGTGCGGATGGCGGCCTCGGTCGTCGTCATGCGGCCCACGGGGAAGAAGCGGCGCGAGGGCTCCATAACGAACTGCACCTGGCCGTCGCGCAGGACGGTGATGCTGGCCTTGCGCGCGGTCCAGTTGGGGCCCTGGAAATCCCGCACGCCGTCGAGGCGCCATTCATAGCCCGCGAACTGCGTGGTGCCACCGGCGGGCAGGGCGATGAGGCGCTCCGTCGCCAGCCCCATGCCGGAAATGCCCAGGATGGTGACGCCCATGCCGGCATGGGCGATGGCCGCCCCCCAGGCGGCGCGCGGCAGGTGGCGCGCCCGGTTGAACACGCTGGCGAGCTTCGTCCGCCCCAGCCCCGCGCGGTCGCCGATGTCCACCACCGCACCCGCCAGCAGCCAGAAGCCGCAGGCGAAGCCCAGCGCCGGCAGCGCGTTCCACCCGCCCAGCACCAGCGCCAGGATGAAGGCGAGCAGCGCGATGCAGGCGGCCCACCACAGGCGTTGCAGCACGGGCCAGAAGGCCGCGCGCTTCCAGGCCATCAGCGGCCCCATGGCCATGGCGACGACCAGCGGGAAAGCGAGCGGCGCGGTGGCCATGTTGTAGAAGGGCGGGCCCACCGAGATCATCTGGCCCGTGAGCAAATCCAGGAACAGCGGATAGAGCGTGCCCACGAAGACCACCGCCGTGATGGAGCACAGCAGCAGGTTGTTCAGCACGATGCCGCCCTCGCGCGAGATGGGCGCGAAGACCCCCTGCGGCGCCATGGCCGGCGCGCGCCAGGCGAAGAGCGCGAAGGCGCCGGCCACATAGACGGCCAGCAGCCCCAGGATGAACACGCCGCGCGCGGGGTCGGAAGCGAAGGAATGCACCGAGTTCAGCACGCCCGAGCGCACCAGGAAGGTGCCCAGCAGCGACAGCGCGAAGGCCAGCAGCGCCAGCAGCACGGTCCAGACCTTCAGCGCCTCGCGCTTCTCGACCACGATGGCGCTGTGCAGCAGCGCGGCACCCACCAGCCAGGGCAGCAGCGAGGCGTTCTCCACCGGGTCCCAGAACCAGAAGCCGCCCCAGCCCAGCTCGTAATAGGCCCACCAGGAGCCGATCGCGATGCCCATGGTCAGGAAGGCCCAGGCGGCGAGCGACCAGGGCCGCACCCAGCGCCCCCAGGCCGCGTCCACGCGCCCCTCGATCAGCGCCGCGACGGCGAAGGCGAAGGTCACGGCATAGCCGACATAGCCGACATAGAGCAGCGGCGGATGGATCGCGAGGCCGATATCCTGCAGCAGCGGGTTCAGCCCCTGCCCATCGGGCGGCGGCGGCCAGACGCGGTCGAAGGGGTTGGAGGTGAACAGCGTGAAGGCCAGGAAGCCCAGCGAGATCATGCCCATCACCGCCAGCACGCGCGACTTCAGCCCCGAGGGCAGGTCGCGCCCGAAGCCGGCCACCGCGGCCGCGCAGATGGAGAGCGTCAGCACCCAGAGCACCATGGAACCCTCATGGTTCCCCCAGGTCCCCGTGATCTTGTAGATCAGGGGCTTCGCCGAGTGGCTGTTCTGCACCACGTTCATCACCGTGGTGTCATTCACCACGAAGGACCAGACGAGCGCGCCGAAGCCCACGCCCACGGCCACCAGCCCCGCGAAGGCGAGCGGCGAGGCCGTGGCCATCAACCGCGCATCGCCCCGATGCGCCCCCCAGAGCGGCAGCACGGACTGCGCGACGCTGAGCATCAGCGCCATGATCAGGGCGAAATGGCCGATCTCGGGGATCATGAGCCGGTCCTCGCGGGGGTGGGGGCGGCCGGCTGGTTGCCGCGCAGCGTGTTCCACTGGTTGGGCGGTGGTGGCGCGCCGGCCTCGGGCTGCCAATGGCCGGCGCGCTTCAGGGCATCGGCCACCTCGGGCGGCATGTAGGTCTCGTCATGGCGGGCCAGCACCTCGCGCGCGCGGAAGGTGCCATCGGTGCCGAGCACGCCCTGGGTGACCACGCCCTGGCCCTCGCGGAACAGGTCCGGCAGCACGCCGTTGAAGACGACGGGGATGGCGTGCGCGCCATCGGTCACGCGGAAGGTGATGGCGGGGCGGCCGTCATAGGTGGCGTCGCGCACCACGCTGCCGGCCTCGACCAGCCCGCCCAGGCGGAAGGCGCGGCCCTGGGGCGGGGTTTCCGCCATGATGTCGGAAGGCGAGCGGAAGAAGACCAAATTGTCCTGGAACGCCGTCAGCGTCAGCGCCGTGGCGGAGCCCAGGCCGATCGCACACAGCATCAGGATATAGAGGCGCCGGCGCTTGCGAGTCATGATTTTCCCCTGGCCCGGGTCTCTAGCCGGGCGAGTTGCCGCTTCGCATTGCGGTGGCGCAAGAGCGCCGCCACCGACAGCGCGCCGAAGACGAGAAGGGTCAGGGCCCAGCTCAGGCCGATGAACCACCAATGGGCCGTGTTCATGCGCGGGCCCCGCGCAGGGTGGCGGGCGCGGCGTCGGCGCGGCGGGCGGCGGCCATCTGCAAGGCCCGCACGCGGCGTTCCATCACCGCCGCGCGCGTCGCCGCCAGCACCACCGCCGCGAAGGCCAGCGAGAAGCCCAGCGTGCACCACAGCAGCGGGTAGAGGATGTCCACATGCATGGCCGGCGCGTCGAGGCGCGTGACGGAGGCCGGCTGGTGCAGCGTGTTCCACCAATCCACCGAGAACTTCACGATGGGCAGATTCACCACGCCGACCAGCGCCAGGATGGCGCCCATCCGCGCGCCCCGCTCCGGGTCGTCGAAGGCGCGCACCAGCGCCACATGCCCCAGCCACAGGAAGAACAGCACGAGGACGCTGGTCAGCCGCGCATCCCACACCCAATAGGTGCCCCACATGGGCCGCCCCCAGAGGCTGCCGGTGATGAGGCAGAGCGCCGTCACCGCCGCCCCCACCGGCGCCAGCTCCCGCGCCGTCAGGTCCGCCAGCGGGTGCCGCCAGATCAGGGACATGACGGAGAGGATGGCGAGGCCGAGGTAACCCCCCATGGCCAGCCAGGCCATCGGGACATGGACGAACATGATCCGCACCGTCTCGCCCTGCTGCCAGTCCGGCGGGGCGAAGAGCAGCGCCCAGGCCACGCCCGAGCCGAGGACGAGCAGCGCCGCGCCGGCCAGCCAGGGCAGCCAGTTGTCCGTCAGCCGCAGGAAGCGCCCTGGGTTGGCGAAGCGGTGCAGCGATGTCGGTGCCCCCGGCTGGCGGGGTGCGTCTTGTGTCGGGGCGTTTTCCACGGTGGCAACACTAGGCTTTATGGCCCTTCACTTAAAGCGTTTGCCCCACCGTGAAAGGGCCACGCAGGCGGAACGTCCGGTGGGTGTGGCCAGCCGGGGCGGGATATGCGAGCAATTCGCCCCCCATCAACCACAGGGCCCGGCATGCCGCAGCACTTCCTGGTCAAATCCGAACCCGATGTCTTCTCCTGGGACGACCAGGTGCGGAACGGCGTGGAGCCCTGGACGGGGGTCCGCAACGCCCAGGCGGCGAAGTTCCTGAAGAGCATGGCGCTGGGCGACCTGGCTTTCTTCTACCACTCCAATATCGGCAAGGAGATTGTGGGCGTGGTGGAGGTGGTGCGCACCGCCTACCCCGACCCCTCGGACGAGACGGGGCGCTGGGTCTGCGTGGATGTGAAGGCGGTGAAGCCCGTGAAGCGCCCCGTGACGCTGGCCGAGATCAAGGCCGAACCCAAGCTGGAGGGCATCGCGCTGGTGCGGCAGTCGCGCCTGTCGGTCATGCCCATCTCCCCGGAACATTGGAAGCTGCTGTGCGGGATGGCGGGGATTTGAGCGGGGAAACGCGGCTGCTCTGCCGCCTCTCCGACATTCCGGATGGCGAGGCGCGGGGCTTTTCCGCGCCGCCGGGCGGCTTCACGGGCCTGTTCGCCGTGCGGCGCGGCGAGACGGTGCATGTCTATGTGAATTCCTGCCCGCATATCGGCGTGCCGCTGGAGCCGGTGCCCGACCGCTTCCTGGACCGCAAGCGCGAACTCATCGTCTGCGCGGCCCATGGGGCGCGGTTCCGGGTGGAGGATGGCGTCTGCGTGTCCGGCCCCTGCCTGGGCGATGTGCTGGAGGCGGTGCCCGTGACCATGCTGGGGGATGAGGTGCATGTGCCGGCGGAGGCGGGGCGTTGACGCGCCGCGCCGCCATGCGAAGGTAACGAAAGGGAGAATTCGCCGGGCCGGCCAACGAAGACAGGATATGTCCATGACGCTGCTTTCCCGCCGCCTCCTTTTGGGCGCCGCCGGTGCCACCGTGCTGGCCTCTCCCGCCCTCGCTTTTCCCGATCGCGTGGTGCGCATCATCTCGGGCTTTCCGCCCGGGGGGCTGAACGACGTCGTCAGCCGCGGCATGGCCCAGGTGCTGGGGCCCATCCTCGGTCAGAACGTGGTGGTGGAGAACCGCGTGGGCGCGGGCGGCAGCCTGGGCGCCACCATGGCGGCGCGGGCGCAGCCCGACGGCCACACGCTGTGGATGGGCATCGTGGACACCCAGGCCATCCTGCCCACGGCCATGCCCAATTTGCCCTACGATCCCGACCGCGACTTCGCGCCCATCAGCTTCGTGGCGAATGTGCCCTTCGCCTTCATCACCGGCCCTTCCAAGCCCAATATCCGTGACTTCCAGGCGCTGATCGCCGCCGCCCGTGCCGAGCCGGGGCAGATCACCTTCGCGAGCTGGGGGGTGGCCTCCACCTCGCATCTGGCGATGGAGCGCGTGCTGCGCCAGCAGGGCGTGGAGATGCTGCACGTCCCCTTCACCGGCCAGGCGCCCGGGATGAACGCCATCGTGGGCGGGCAGGTGGACTGCATGTCGCTGCCGGCGGGCGGCGCCGAGGGCGCCTGGCGCGATGGCCGCGTGCGGGTGGTGGCCGTGGCGGCGCGGGACCGCGTGCCGCTCTACCCCGACGCCCCCACCATCCTGGAACTGGGCGGCACGCTCGATGCCGGGCTGTGGAAGGCCATCTATGCCCCGGCCCGCACGCCCGCCCCCGTCATCCGCCGGCTGAACCAGGCGGTGCACGAGGCCATGCGCCAGCCGAGCCTCATCGAGGTGCTGCGGATGCAAGGCGCCGTGCCCGCCCCCTCCACGCCGGAGGAGCTGGGAGAACTCCAGCGGCGCGACCGCGAGGCCTGGGGCGAGGTGGTCCGCGCCACCAACGCCTTCCTGCGCTGAGGGGCGGGCCAGGGCATGTACCGGCTGATCAGCGCGACACCCTCGCCCTATGCGCGCAAGGTGCGGATCGCGCTGCTGGAGAAGGGCATTCCCTTCGACCTCCAGACCGAGGTGCCCTGGCACGCCGACACCGCCACCCCCGCCTACAACCCGCTGGAGAAGCTGCCCGTGCTGGTGCTGCCGGATGGCACCGGCATCTACGAAAGCCGCTTCATCCTGGAATGGCTGGAGGTGAAGCACCCCACCCCCGCCTGCTGCCCGACGACCCGGAGGGGGTGCTGGCCGCGCGGCAAATCGAGGTGATCGCGGACGGGGTGTGCGACGCCGTGGTGCTGCTGTTCTTCGAGCGCCGCCGGGAGGCGCCGAGCGAGGCCTGGATGGCCCGCCAGCGCCGCAAGGTGGAGGGCGGCGTGCGCGCCCTGGCCGCGCGCGTGGGCGAGGGCTTCCTGGTGGGCGACCGCTTCGGCCTGGCCGACATCGCGGCGGGCACGGCGCTGGGCTACCTGGCGGTGCGCTTCCCGGAATTCGACTGGGCGGCGGAATACCCGGCCCTGGCCGCGATGCACGCGCGGCTGGAGGCGCGCCCCAGCTTCGCCGCCACGCGGCCGGTGCCGCAGGTCATCACGGAGGCTGTGGTCTGAACCGGCGCCTCAGTGGATGCCGCCCGCCTGGTGCGGGCTGTCCAATGAGAAGGCGGGCACGGTCGCGTCGAATTCCTCGCCCGTCTCCACCACCACCATGTGGAAGGTGCCGCGCATGAAGCCGGACGGCGTCGGCAGCGGCGTGCCGGAGGTGTATTCGAAGGCCTCGCCGGGATCGAGCACGGGCTGTTCGCCCACCACGCCCTCGCCATGCACGCGCATGGTGCGGCCCTGGGCGTCGGTGATCAGCCAGGTGCGCTTGAGCAGCTGCACCGGCAGCGGGCCCTCATTGGCGATCTCGATCTTGTAGGCCCAGACGAAGCGCGCCTCCGCGGGGTCCGACTGGTCTTCCAGGTAGAAGGAGCGGACCGAGACGCGCACGCCGCGCGTGGTGGCGGTGAAGGGGCTCATGCGCGGCGCACCGCGGGCCGCGCCACGGCGCCGGAAAGCCGGCCGGCCAGCATCGCGGCGGAGGCGAGGAGGAAGGCGAGCCAGGCTTCGAGCGTCATGCCACGGATATCAGCATGGCATGACGCGGCTTTCCACTATTCCGCGGCGCGCGCGGCGGGGGTGGCCAGGGTATCCAGCGCCTGGGCCAGGTCCTCGATCAGATCGCCCACATCCTCCAGCCCGACCGAGAGCCGCACCGTGCCGTCGCTGATGCCGAGCTTCGCGCGCTCCTCCTCGCCCACGCGCATATGGGTGGTGGTGGCGGGGTGGGTGGCCAGCGACTTGCTGTCGCCCAGGTTGTTGGAGATGTCCACGAGGCGCAGCGCGTTCATGAAGCGGAAGCATTCCGCCTTTCCGCCCTTGATGTTGAACGTCACCAGCGTGCCGCCCGCCGTCATCTGCCGCACCGCCAGCGCGTGCTGCGGGTGGTCGGCGCGGAAGGGGTAGAAGACGCGGGCGATCTCGGCGCGCTCGGCCAGGAAGTCGGCGACGGCGGCGGCGTTGCGGCACATCTGGTCCACGCGCAGCTTCAGCGTCTCGACCCCCTTCAGGATGACCCAGGCGTTGAAGGGCGACATGCCGGGGCCGGTGTTGCGGATGAAGGGCTGCAGCACCTCGTCCACCCATTTCTGCCGGCCGAGCACCGCGCCGCCCAGCACGCGGCCCTGGCCGTCCATGTGCTTGGTGCAGGAATAGACGACGATGTCCGCGCCCTGTTCCAGCGGGCGTTGCAGCAGGGGCGTGGCGAAGACATTGTCCACCACCACCAGCGCGCCGGCGGCGTGGGCCAGTTCGCAGACGGCCTCCACATCCACCAGGTCCAGCATGGGGTTGGAGGGGCTTTCCAGCAGCACCATGGTGGTGGGCGTGGACAGCGCCGCGCGCCACTGGTCCAGGTCGCCGCCATCCACGAAGACGCTCTCGATGCCATAGCGCGGCAGCAGCGTGGACACGATCCAGTGGCAGGAGCCGAAGAGGGCGCGGCTGGCCACCAGCCGGTCGCCGGTCTTGAGGTGGGAGAGCAGGGCGGAATGCACGGCCGCCATGCCGGTCGCCATCAGGCGGCAGGCCTCGGCACCTTCCAACGCGGCCAGCCGGTCCTCCAGCATGGTCAGCGTGGGGTTGCCGAAGCGGCTGTACTGGTAGTGCTGGATCTCGTTCTTGAAGGTGGCCTCGGCCTGCTCGGCACTGTCATAGACGAAGCCGGAGGTGAGGAAGAGCGCCTCCGCCGTCTCGCCATGGTTGGAGCGGTTGAGGCCGCCGCGAACGAGCTGCGTGGCGGGGCGGAGCTTGCGGGAATCGGTCATGGTGAGCACCTCGAAAGCCTGACAGGCGTCCGGCACCCTGGTCCGGGTGGAGGGACCGCCCACGAAGGGCGTCCCTGGGCCGTTTAGCGCGCTTGTTTTCCGCACCCTTCCGCAAGACGGCGGGGCACGACCCGGTTGGGACCTCGCCGCAAGCTGGCCGGACAAATCGCGAGGGCGGAGAAGGGTTAGTCTGCGCGCCGCCCCCGCGTCAAGCGGCGGTGTTTGCATGTGGTGCAACACCGATTGACGCGGCTTCGCGCAAGGTGCCTAACCTTGCCCGGGATGGACACGATCAACACCGAGGTGGCGCGACAGCTGGCGGAGGAGCTTCCGGCCTCCGTCCTGCGTTCCATCATCACGACCTTCGAGGCCGATATCGGCCGGCTCGCCCAGGAATTGCTGGCGGCCGGGCGTGCCGGCAATGCCGAGGGCTATCACCGCGCGGCGCACAGCATCGCGGGCGCGGCCTCGGCCGTGGGCGCCAGCCGGCTGGAGCGGGAGGCGCGGATGGCCATGAACCCCGCGCATCACGAGCCGCCGCATGTTGTCATGCCGCGCCTGATGCTGGAGGCCAAGGCGGCCATCGAGGCGCTGCGCCTGCTGCGGCCCTGATGCGCCCGCGCGTCCTGCTGGTCGAGGACACGCCGACCGAGGCCGAGCTGGCCCGGGCGCATCTCTCCGCTTTCGGCCATGACTGCCACCACGCCGGCACGGTGGCGGAGGCGCTGGAGATCGCGGCCGCCCACCCGCCCGACGCGGTGCTGATCGACCTGCAACTGCCCGATGGCTCGGGCTTCGAGCTGATGCGTCGGCTGCGCCAGGCGGGGGTGGACGCGGCCTTCATCGTGGTGACGGTGAACGCCTCGGTGAAGGCGGCGGTGGAGGCCATGCGCGAGGGCGCGATGGACTTCATCGTGAAGCCCTACAGCCGCGCCCGCCTGCAGGTCACGCTGGAGAACGCGCTGGAAACCCGCCGCCTGCGGGCGGAGCTGGAGGCGGCGCGCGCCCAGCTCGGCCGGGGCAGCTTCTTCGGCTTCGTGGGCGCCTCGCCCGCCATGCAGGCGGTGTATCGCACCATCGAGAGCGTCGCGGGCTCGCGCGCCGCCGTTTTCATCACGGGCGAGAGCGGCACGGGCAAGGAGCTGGCGGCGGACGCCATCCACCGCGCCAGCCCTCGCGCCGGAAAGCCCTTCGTGGCGCTGAACTGCGCCGCCATCCCGCGCGACCTGCTGGAGAGCGAGATCTTCGGCCATGTGAAGGGCGCCTTCACCGGCGCCACCGAGAACCGCGCGGGGGCCGCCAAGCAGGCCGATGGCGGCACGCTGTTCCTGGACGAGATCGGCGAGATGCCGGCCGACATGCAGGTGAAGCTGCTGCGCTTCCTGCAACTGGGCAGCTTCACCCCGGTGGGCGGCACCAGGCTGGAAAAGGTGGATGCGCGCATCATCGCCGCCACCAACCGCGACATCCGCGCCGAGGTGGAGGCGGGCCGTTTCCGCGAGGACCTGTTCTATCGCCTCTATGTGGTGCCCCTCGAACTGCCGCCTTTGCGCGCGCGGGGCGAGGATGTGCTGCTGATCGCGCGGCACTTCCTGGAGGTGTTCAGCGCGGAGGAGGGCAAGGGTTTCAACGGCCTGGACGCCGAGGCTGAGGCGCTGATCCTCTCCGCCCCCTGGCCAGGCAATGTGCGGCAGTTGCAGAATGTGATGCGCAACATCGTGGTGCTGCATGACGGCCCGCTGGTCACGCGCGCCATGCTGCCCGCCCAGCTCATCCAGCCCACCCCGCGCGACAGCGGGGGGCGCCCCGCGGTGCGGGTGGAACGCCGCGCGCGGGCGGTGGAGCCGCTTTCCGTGGTGGAGAAGCGCGCCATCCTGGCCGCGCTGGAGCACACCGCCCAGGACGTGCCCCGCGCCGCCGCCCTGCTGGAGGTGAACCCCAGCACGATCTACCGCAAGCTCGCCGCCTGGAAGAAGGAGGCTTAAGACAACGCACATAAAGACATGTTTATGCCTCTTTGCAGTCGGCGTCGGGGCGTGCTAGGCCCTGCCGCACCGAACATGCCCCTGCTGAGGATGCCGCTGAATGCCCGTCGCCGCTGAATACATCGTGAAGGATCTCTCTTTGGCCGATTGGGGCCGCAAGGAGATCAACATGGCCGAGGACGAGATGCCCGGCCTGATGGCGACGCGCGCCGAATACGGCAAGGCCCAGCCGCTCAAGGGCGCCCGCGTGGCCGGCTGCCTGCACATGACCATCCAGACCGCCGTGCTGATCGAGACGCTGACGGCGCTCGGCGCCGATGTGCGCTGGTCCTCCTGCAACATCTTCTCGACGCAGGACCACGCCGCCGCCGCCATCGCGGCCGCGGGCGTGCCGGTCTTCGCCAAGAAGGGCGAGACGCTGGAGGAATACTGGGACTACGTCCGCAAGACCCTCGAATGGGGCGATGGCGGCGAGCCCAACATGCTGCTGGACGATGGCGGCGACATGACGCTGCTGGTCCATTACGGCCTGCGCGCCGAGCAGGGCGACGTGGCCTTCCTCGACAAGGCGACCAATGAGGAAGAGACCGTCTTCTTCGCGCTGATCAAGAAGTGCCTGAGCGAGAAGCCGGGCTGGTTCGCGAAGCTGGCCAAGGCGATCCGCGGCGTCTCCGAGGAGACGACGACGGGCGTGCACCGCCTCTACAACATGGCGAAGGAGGGCAAGCTGCTCTTCCCCGCCATCAACGTGAATGACAGCGTCACCAAGTCCAAGTTCGACAACCTCTATGGCTGCCGTGAATCGCTGGTGGACGCCATCCGCCGCGGCACGGACGTGATGATGGCCGGCAAGGTGGCCGTGGTGTGCGGCTATGGCGATGTGGGCAAGGGTTCCGCTGCCAGCCTCCGCAACGCCGGCTGCCGCGTGCAGGTGACCGAGATTGACCCCATCTGCGCGCTGCAGGCCGCGATGGAGGGCTATGAGGTCGTCACCATGGAGGACGCCGCGCCGCGCGCCGACATCTTCGTGACCGCCACGGGCAATGTGGACGTCATCACCGCCGACCACATGCGCGCGATGAAGCACCGCGCCATCGTCTGCAACATCGGCCACTTCGACAGTGAGATCCAGGTCGCGGCGCTGAAGAACTACAAGTGGGACAATGTGAAGCCGCAGGTGGACGAGATCGAGTTCCCCGACGGCAAGCGCATCATCCTGCTGTCCGAGGGCCGGCTGGTGAACCTGGGCAATGCCACGGGCCACCCCTCCTTCGTGATGTCGGCCAGCTTCACCAACCAGACGCTCGCGCAGATCGAGCTGTGGACGAAGCCCGGCCAGTACGAGAAGAAGGTCTATGTGCTGCCCAAGCACCTGGACGAGAAGGTGGCGATGCTGCACCTGGAGAAGGTGGGCGCGAAGCTGACCAAGCTGCGCCCGGACCAGGCCGACTACATCGGCGTGCCGACCGCCGGGCCGTTCAAGGCGGAAGCCTACAGGTACTGATCCCCAAAAAATCTCCGGCCCTTGGCCGGAGATTTTCCGGGGGCCCCGGTTTGGTGCTGGTCCTTCTAGGTTTCGCCGTTGCCGCGGCGAAGCCGCGGCGCCGACCGGAAGGGGCCAGATAGGCGGTACCGTTAGTTGCGCGGAATTTCCGGGTGTGAGGGGGCGGGCTGTCAGGGCCCGCCTTTTTTTGTTCAGGCGGCCTGGGTGGTCTTGGCGCGGAACAGCAGGGCCAGCCCGACCAGCGTGATCGCCCCGCCCAGGATGTCGGTGCCGTAGAGGCGCTCATTCATCGCGGCCCAGCCGATCACGGCCGCGACCGGTGGCGCCAGCAATTGCAGCGCCGTCGCGTTGGAGGCGCCGAGCCTTCGGATCACCACGAAGAACAGCGCATAGCCCGCCATCCCCACCACCAGGCTGGAATAGAGCAGGCCCACCACCACCCCCGTGGTGACGGTGGTGGGCAGGGGCCCGCCCACCAGGGCCGAGATCACCAGCAGCACCACCGCGCCGGCCGCCGTCTGGCCCAGATTGGCCGCCCAGGGGTCCACCCGCGCCCGCGCCGGCGCATAGGCCAAGAGCCCCGTCGCCTGGAGCATGGCGCCGAACAAGGAGAGGCCAATGCCCCAGGCCTCGGCGCTGGCCATGCCGTCCACGGCGCGCGTCGCCCCCAGCACGGCCACGCCGACCCAGCCCACCGCCAGCCCCACCCAGCCCTGCATGGCAAGGCGCCGACCGCGCCAGGCCTCGCCGAGGGCCACGAACATCGGCGCGGTCGCCGCCAGCAGCGCCACCAGCCCGGCCGGGATATAGGCCAGCGCCACCCAGGAACAGGCCAGGTAGCCGCCCATCCCGAACACGCCCATCCAGCCCACGCGCCAAGCGTCGGGCCCCCAGGGGAAGGCCGCGCGGCGGTATCGCCACACCAGCCAGAGCAGCGGCACGATGGCCGCGAAGCGCAGCGTCAGCGCCCAGAGCGGCGGCCAGTCCAGCGCCACCAGCCGCGCCGCGTTGAAGGCCGAGCCCCACATCAGCACGAAGAGGGCGCCCAGCAGCAGGTTCACGGGCGGCGCAACATGTCCTCGATGCGGGACAGCGCGGCCTGGAGCGCCTCGGCCCGCGCCTCGGCCCGCTTCAGCGCCACGCCCAGCCCCCCGATGGCGATGAGCGCCAGGGCGGAGACGGCCCCCGCCCCGGCATAGAGCATCCGCGCGCGCGACCACTCGCCCCCGCCCCAGGGCGTGGCCCCCCAGGCGAGGTTCAGGCACATCAGCAGCGCCAGGACGCCCACCACCTGCAGGGTGCGGTGCAGGATCATGCGCCGCCGCGCCGCGAGAGCGCCGCCTCCAGCGTGTTCTCCAGCAGGCAGGCGATGGTCATGGGGCCGACGCCGCCGGGCACGGGGGTGATGGCGCGGGCCACGGGCAGGGCCTCGGCGAAGGCGACGTCGCCCACCAGCTTGCCGCTCTCCAGCCGGTTGATGCCCACGTCAATCACCACCGCGCCGGGCTTGATCCAGTCGCCGCGCACCATTTCGGGCCGGCCCACCGCGGCCACCACGATATCGGCGCGGCGGCATTCGCCCGGCAGGTCGGCCGTGCGGGAATGGGCGATGGTGACGGTGCAATCCGCGCCCAGCAGAAGCTGCGCCATGGGCCGCCCCACGATCTGGCTGCGGCCGATGACGATGGCCCGCGCGCCGCGCAGCTTGGCGCCGGCCTCGGCCAGCAGGTGCATGGCGCCCCTTGGCGTGCAGGGAACCAGGCCCGGCAGGCCGGAGGCGAGCCGCCCGGCATTCATGGGGTGGAAGCCGTCCACATCCTTGGCGGGGTCCACGGCCTCGATGGCGGCCTCGGCGCGGATATGCGCGGGCAGGGGAAGCTGGACCAGGATGCCGTCCACCGCCGGGTCCGCGTTCAGGGCGGCGATCTCGGCCAGCAGCTCGGCCTCGGTGGTGGATTCGGGCAGGTGGCGGGTGCGCGAGGCGAAGCCCGCCTCCCGCGCCGCCTTGTCCTTGTTGCGGACATAGACGCCGCTGGCCGGGTCCTCGCCCACCCGAACCACGACGAGGCCGGGCGCCCAGGGGAGACCCGCGATGCGGCTGGCGAGCCCGGCGCGCAGCCGCGCGGCCACCTCCTTGCCGTCAATCAGGGTGGCGGTCATGCCAATGTCTCCAGGCGGGGGCGCAGGGCCTCGGGCGGGGCCGCCACGCGCAAGGTCTTCTCGCGCGAGGTGGGTCCCTGCGCGAGGGTGACGCGGGAGGGGGGAAGGCCGAGGGCCGTGGCCAGCGCGGCGCAGGCGGCCTCGGTGGCGCGGCCATCCTCGGGCGGGGTGGTGACCGAGATCATCAGGCGGGGGCCATCCGGGCCGTGGCGCAGCCCGCCCAGGGACGCGCGGCGCGCCCGGGGCTGCACGCGCACCTGGACCAGCACGGTTTCCTTCTCCGCCCGCCAGAACTCAGAAATAGATGCCGGCCCGCAGCATATAGCCGCGGATGGCCGCCACCAGCAGCATGGCCGCCTGGATCAGCAGCAGCACCACGAGCGGCGAGAGGTCTATGCCCCCCAGGTTCGGCAGGCGGTTGCGGACGGGGCGCAGGGCGGGTTCGGTCACGCGGTAGAAGAAGTCGGACAGGGTCCAGACCAGGCGGTTGCGCGTGTCCAGCACGCCGAAGCCGACCAGCAGGGACAGCACGGCGGCGAGGATGACGGCCCAGAAGAACAGGTTCAGCCCTGCCTGGACCAGGAAGAAGAGGGCGTCGAGGATCATGCGCTGGGCGGCTCCTGGCTTTGGGCGGTTGTCGCGGATGCGGGGCGCGCTCGCAAGGGGGAAGGGCAGCTTGACAGGGGCAGCTTGACACTGGGGCGCGGCTGCGCGAAACGCTCCGCCGTGCCGTTCCCCAAAGCGGCGCCGCGTGTGGGGCTGTAGCTCAGTTGGGAGAGCGCGTCGTTCGCAATGACGAGGTCAGGGGTTCGATTCCCCTCAGCTCCACCATACCTTCCCCATCATGCGCGGCTTGAAGCGGGACATCCTGGTGGGGGCGGCGATCGGCCTGGGCATGACGGCCCGCGCGGCCGCCGATGGCGGGGCGGATTTCCTGCTGGTGCTGAACGCCGGCCGGCTGCGCGTCATGGGCGCGCCCTCGCTCGCCGCCATGCTGCCCATCGCCGACAGCAACCCCTTCACCGACGCCTTCGCCCGGCGCGAAATCCTGGACCGGGTGCGGATTCCCGTGTTCTTCGGCGCCGCCGCCTGCGACCCGCGGCTCGACCTGCCGCGTTTCGTGGCCGGCATCCGCGAGGCCGGCTATCACGGCATCGCCAACTTCCCCACCGCCATCCATTTCGACGGCGCGCTGCGCCAGGCGCTGGAGGCGGCGGGGCTGGGCTTCGGGCGCGAGGTGGCCCTGCTGGCCGAGGCCCGCGCCCAGGGCCTCGCCACCCTCGCCTATGCCAAGACCCGCGCGGAAGCCCAGGCCATGGCCGATGCGGGGGTGGAGCGCCTGGTGCTCAATTTCGGCTGGAACGCTGGCGGCAGCATGGGCGTGCCCGGCGGCGTGCGACTGGAGGACGCGGCCGAGCGCGCGCGGCGCGTCTTCGCCGCCCTGCGCCGCCGTGCCCCGGGCATCCGCTGCCTGGTGGAGGGCGGGCCCATCGTGGACGCGCAGCATATGCTCCAGGTCTGCGACGCCTCGCGCGCCGATGGCTATGTGGGCGGCTCCACGCTGGACCGCCTGCCGCTGGAACTCTCGGTGATGCAGAGCACCTCCGCCTTCAAGACCGCGGCCCTGCTGCGCCCGGCCGAGGCGGCCTCGCCCGCCCTGCCGCGCGGCATGGTGGGGCGTTCGGCGGCGGCGCGGACGCTGGCCCAGCGCGTGGCCCGTCTGGTCGCGACCGAGTTGCCCGTGGTCGTGGAGGGGGAGCCGGGCTCGGGCCGCTCCACCGTCGCGCGGGCGCTGCATGCGGGGGCGGGGCGCGCGGGCGGGCCGATCTTCCTGGACGCGCGGGAGGACATCGCTTCCGCCCTCTCGGCCGACCCGCCGCGCGGGCTCTTGGGCCGGCAGGGGGTGACGGTGGTGATCGAGCAGGCGGACGCCCTGCCGCCCGTGCTGCGCGCCCGCCTGTCGGACTGGATCGAGCGCGGGGCCTTCGCGCGCTTCGGCACGCCGGAGGAACGCCGGCCCCGCGCGCGCCTGGTGCTGGTGCACCCGCCGGGCGCGCAGGGGCTGGCGCGGGCGCTGTCGGCGCAGCGCCTGGTGGTGCCGCCGCTGCGGGACCGGCTGGAGGACATCCCCCTCATCACCCGCGCCATGCTGCGCGAGGCGGGCCGCGCCGCCAGCGCGGTGGAGCCTGCCGCGCTGCGCCTGCTGATGGCGCGGTCCTGGCCGGGCAATCTGCGCGAATTGCGTGAGGTGCTGCTGCGGACGCTGACCGAGACGCCGGGCGGGCGCGTGACCGTCGCGGCGCTGGAGGCGGTGCTGGGCCCCGCCGAGCCGCCCGCCGCGCCCGAGGCGCTGGACGAACGCGCCTGGATCATGGACGCGCTGCGCCGCCACCGCTTCCGCCGCGGCGAGACGGCGGCCTTCCTCGGGATCGCGCGGAAGACGCTCTACAACCGGATGCGGCGGCTGGGGCTGGAGGCCTAGCGGTCAGACGCGGTCATGGCGCCCAGGCCAGCGCCTCGCCGCCCTCCACCGCCACATGGCTGGCCAGCTCGGCCCAACCGGGGCCGGCGGGCAGGAGCAGGCGGCGCAGGCCCAGCGCCAGGGCGGCCTCGGCTTCCTCCTGCCGGGCGGCATAGGCGATGGGTCGCAACCCGTGCTCGGCGAGTGCCAGCAGCACGCGGAATTCGCGTTCCGCCCGATAGCCCACGGCGCCCAGCGCGGCCGCCGCCTCGCCCTCATGCGCCTGGACGCTGGGGAGGTTCACCACCTCCGTGATGCCGGCCGCGCGCAGGCTGGCGGCCATGTCGCGCGGACGCAGGAACGGGTCGCAGGCGAAGATGGCGGCGATGGGCGGGGCCGCGCGGAAGGGCGCCTGGGCCGCCAGTGCGGCCACCAGCGCCCCGTTCACGTCCAGCACCGGCAGATGCACCACCAGCGGCCAGAGCGCGGGCGGGAAGGGGGCCAGCGCCGGCAGGAAGACCCGGCGCGCTCTTTGCCGGGTGGGCAAGCCGTCGAGAGACGCGGCGGGGTGCAAGGTGGGTGGCATACCCAATCTTACCCAAAAACAAACAAATTTCCATCTTGTTGCCGGGGCCGCCTCCGGTCGAGGCTGAACCCAGGCCGTCGCATGAGCGGCCATGGGGAGCGAACGACCGCATGGAATTGGCGGCCACCATCGTCTTGAACGGGCTGACCCTGGCTGCCCTCTACTTCATCGTGGCCAGCGGCTTCTCGTTGATCTTCGGGCTCATGCGCGTGGTGAACATGGCGCATGGCACCCTGTATCTCGTGGCCGGCTATGTCGGCTACGCGGTGTTCGAGCCGCTCTATGACCAGGACCTCTGGTGGGCCTGGTATGCGGGGCTGGCGGCGGGCGTGCTGGCGGCGGCGGTGTTCGGCGCGCTGCTGCAACAGGTGCTGCTGGGCTGGATGCAGGGGCAGGAGCTGCGCCAGGCGCTCGTCACCATCGGCATCTCCATCATCGCGGCCGACCAGATCCTGGCCATCTATGGCGGCAACCCGCGACAGTTCTTCGCGCCGGATGCCATCTTCGGCTCCACCCAGGTGCCGCTGGTGGGCGGCTACCCGACCTTCCGCCTGGTGCAGATCGGCGTGGCGGTGGCGGTGGGCCTGGGGCTCTGGCTGCTGCTGAACCGCACGCGGCTCGGCATGATGATCCGTGCCGGGGTGGATGACCGCGAGATGCTGGGCGCCTGCGGCGTGAACGTGCCGCTGGTGGGTGTCGCCGTCTTCGCGCTGGGGGCGGCGCTGTGCGGGCTGGGGGGCGTCATCGGCTCCACCGCGCAGCCGCTGGCCATGGGGCAGGATGGGCGCTTCCTGCTGATCTCGTTGGTCGTCGTCATCGTGGGCGGCATGGGCTCCGTCACCGGGACGGCGGTGGGCGCCGTCCTGGTGGGGCTGGCCGAGCAGCTGGGCCAGGCCATGTTCCCCACATACTCCGTGGTGCTGACCTTCGTGATGATGGTCGCGGTGCTGGCGCTGCGCCCGCAGGGGATCCTGGGCCGTGCGTAGGGGGCTCGCCATTGCCGCCGCGCTGGGGCTTCTGGCGCTGCCCTGGCTGCTGCACGCCGTGCTGCCGGCCAACCAGGCGGGGTTCTGGATGGGCAACATCCTGGGCCGCGCGCTGGTCTTCGGCATCATCGCCATGTCGCTGACCTTCCTGGCCACCTATGGCGGCTTCGTCTCGCTCGCGCAGATGATGATCGCGGGGGTGGCGGGCTACACGCTCGCCATCTTCGTGGAAGGTGCGGTGCCGCGCATCGTGGGCGGCGCGGGCTATGCGCTGGCCATTCCGCTGGGCGTGCTGGCGGCGACGCTGATGGGGCTGCTGGTGGGCGCCATCGCGGTGCGCACGCGCGACATCTACCTGCTGATGATCACGCTGGCGCTGTCCATGGGCGTGTTCCGCTTCGTCGAGACGAACATCACCTGGTTCAACGGCTATGAGGGCATCCGCAACGTGGTGGGGCCGAGCCTCTGGGGCCTCGATTTCCGCAACCCCTGGGTCTTCTACCACGTCACGCTGGGCACGGCCGTGCTGCTCTTCGCGGCGGTGATGTATCTCGTGCGCTCGCCCTTCGGGCTGGTGCTGCAGGGCATCCGCGACAATCCGCGGCGGGTCTCGGCGCTGGGCTACAACGTGGCGCTGCACCGCATCGCGGCCTTCGGCGTGGCGGGCTTCATCGCGGGCTGCGGCGGGGTGCTCGCCACCATCTACAACATCGGCATCTCGCCCGGCACGATCGGGCTGGGGGCCACGGTGAACGTGCTGATCATGGCCGTCATCGGCGGGCTGGGGCACCCGGTGGGGGCCTTCCTCGGCTCCCTCATCTTCACGGTCTTCGACACCTTCGCGGCCACCATCTACGACCGCGACCGCTTCAACACGCTGATCGGGCTTGTCTTCCTGGTCATCGTGCTGGCCTCGCCCGACGGGGTGCTGGGGGTGGGCGCGCGGCTGCGCCGCCTGCTCACGCGCCGCGCGGCCGACAAGTGAATTTCCACCACAACGACAACACGCAAGGAGGAAACAACATGTCCATCACCACCACCCGCCGCGCGACGCTTCTGGGTAGCGCGGGGCTTGCGGGCGCGGCCCTCGCCTCGCCCGCCATCGCGCAGCGCGCGCCCATCCGCCTGGGCGGGCTGACCACGCTGGAAGGCCCCTTCGCCACCGGCGGGCAGGATTCCTTCCGCTGCGTGCAGATGGAGTTGGAGCGCATCAACTCCACCGTCGGCGGCCGGCGCATCGAGTTCATCCGCGAAAGCTCCAACGCCCAGGCCGATGTGGCGCTGGCCCGCGCGCGCAAGCTGATCGAGCAGGACAATGTGGACATCATCCTCGGGCCGCTTTCGGGCGCCGAGGGCATCGCGCTGCGCGACTATTCGCGCACGCTGACGGGCAAGACCATCGTCAACGGGTCCTCGGGTGCCGCGGACACCACGCTGCGCAACCCCTCGCCCAACTTCTTCCGCTTCTCGACCGATGGCACGCAGTGGATGGCCGGCCTCGGCAACCATGTCTTCCGCAACATGAACATCCGCGAAGTGGCCGTCGCGGCCGGTGACTACGCCTTCCCCTACGCGCAGGTCTTCGGCTTCAACATCGAGTATTGCCGCGCCGGCGGGCGGGTGCAGCATTACTGGGCGCCGCTCGGCACCACCGATTTCTCGGCCCAGATCGCGCAGATCAACCGCTCCTCGGCCGGCGCCGTGGTCGTGGTGCATGGCGGCACCGACGGCCTCGCCTTCATGACGCAATACGCGCAGTCGGGCGGGAACAAGCCGCTGATCGCGGGCTCCATCATGGCGGACCAGACCATGCTCTCGGCGCGCGGGCCGCATCGCCGCGTGATGGTGGGGATGATCTCCGGCGGGCCCATCGCCGACGTGATCGACGACCCGACCTGGCGCGAATTCGTGGAGCGCTATCGCCGCCGCTGGCTGAACGAGGGCGGGTTCCAGTCGCCCTCCATCCATGGCGTGAACTACACCACCAACCTCTACGGCATCCTGCACGCGCTGCGCGAGGTGGATGGCGACCTGGGCAACAACCAGGAGGCCTTCCAGCGCGCCCTCGCGGCCGCGCGCATCACGGCGCCCACGGGGGCGGCGGTGCGGCTGGACCACAACCGCCAGGCCATCTCCGACATCTTCCTCAACCGCATCGAGGAGCGTGACGGGCGGGCGCAGGTGGTGGCCTTCGCCCGTGCCGAGGGCGTGAACCAGACGCTGAACACGCCGGAGGCGCAGTTCCTCGCCCTCGGCGCGCCCTCGCGCGACAACCCCGGCTGCGTGCCGGCGGCTTCGTAGTTCCCCACGACGTCGCTTCGCGCCGTCGCGGGGGCCCCGGCTTGGTGCCCGTCCTGCCGGGCAGGCACCGCCTCCCGAGGCTAAGCCTCGGGAGGGCACCGGGGGGCGGCGCGTGGCTTGGGCGTCCGTGTCTTCAATGTCTGTCTTGTCTGGAAAGAACCGAGTGCATCCCGCTATCCGATTGACCGGCGTCAGCCGCCGCTTCGGCGCCTTGCAGGCCGTGCGTGACGTCAGCTTCGACGTCATGCCCGGGGAGCGGCGGGCCGTGCTCGGCCCCAACGGGGCGGGCAAGACGACGCTGTTCAACACCATCTGCGGCGACTTTCCGCCCACCGCGGGCCGCATCGAGCTCTTCGGCACGGACATCACGCGGCTCAAGCCGCACCAGCGCACGCGGCTGGGCATCGGGCGCACCTACCAGACCTCGTTGCTGTTCAACGGGCTGTCGGTGCGGGACAACCTCTTCATCGCGGTGCGCGGGCTGCGGCCCAACCGCTTTTCCTTCCTGCGGCCGGGCCGCGACGATCCGGGCCTCGCGCAGGCACGCGCGCTGGCCGAGCGCATGCGCCTGTCGCACCTGCTGGATGTGGAGGTGGTGAACCTCTCGCACGGCCAGCGACGGCAGCTGGAGGTCGGCATGGCGCTGGCGGGCGATCCGCGCGTGCTGATGCTGGACGAGCCCGCGGCCGGCCTCTCCCCCGGCGACCGGCCGGAATTGCTGCGCCTGCTGCGCGAGCTGCCGCGCACACTCACGCTGATCCTGATCGAGCACGACATGGACATCGCGCTGCCCGCGGCCGACATCGTCACCGTCATGAAGGATGGCGAGGTGGTGGTGGAAGCCACGCCCGACCGCATCGAGGACGACCCGGTGGTGCAGGCCATCTATCTCGGGGGCGGCCACTGATGCTGACCGTGCGCGACCTGCATGTCCGCTTCGGCCAGGCGCATATCCTGCAGGGCGTCTCGCTGGAGCTTGGCGCGGCGCCGCTCGCCATCGTCGGGCGAAACGGCATGGGCAAGACGACGCTCTGCGGCGCCATCTCGGGGCTGGTGGCGGCGAGCGAGGGCGAGGTCACGTTGGATGGCGCGCGGCTCTCGGGCCTGGCCCCCTATCGCATCGCGCGGCGCGGCGTGGCGCTGGTGCCGCAGGGGCGGCGCACCTTTCCCTCGCTTTCGGTGCATGAGCATCTGAAGCTGGTGGCCCAGCGCGGTGGCCGCTGGACCATCCCGCGCGTCTACGAGACTTTCCCGCGCCTGGCGGAGCGCCGCAACAATGGCGGCACCGAGCTTTCGGGCGGCGAGCAGCAGATGCTCGCCATCTCGCGCGCGCTGCTGATGAACCCCAAGGTCATCGTGATGGACGAGCCGAGCGAAGGCCTGGCCCCCGTCATCGTGGACCACCTGATCGGCGTGCTGCGCGACCTGCCGAAGGACGGCATGCGCCTCTTGCTGGTCGAACAGAATCTGCGCGTCGCGACCGAGGTCGCGGCGCATGTGGCCATCATGGTCACGGGGCGCATCGCCGCCACCATGCCGGCGCGCGCCCTGGCCGAGGACACCGAGACGCAGCGCCGCTACCTCGGCGTCGCGGTGGGCGGGCATCATTGAGGGGGATGGAATGACGGCGAAGGTCTACGTCATCGGCACGATGGACACGAAGGGCGAGGAGCTGCGCTTCGCGGCCGATTGCCTCAGGCGCGCGGGTGCGGTGCCGGTCCTGGTGGATGTCGGCACGCGCGGTGCGGGGCAGGGCGCCGATGTGACCGCGGCCGAGATCGCGGCGCACCACCCGGACGGCGCCGGCGCGGTGCTGGGCCGCGACGACCGTGGCGCCGCCGTGGGCGCCATGGCGGAGGCGCTGACGCGCTGGCTCTCGGCGCGCGACGACATCGGCGCGGTGCTGGGCATGGGCGGGTCGGGGAACACCGCCCTCGTCACCCAGGCCATGCGCGCCCTGCCCATCGGCACGCCCAAGCTGATGGTGAGCACGGTGGCCTCGGGCAATGTGGCGCCCTATGTGGGGCCGTCGGACCTCGCCATGATGTATTCGGTGGTGGATGTGGCGGGGATCAACGCCATTTCGCGCCGCGTCATCGCCAATGCGGCGCATGCGGCGGCGGGGATGGCGCTGAACGCGCCGCCGGCCGCCGATGCCGCCGAGAAGCCCGGGCTTGGGCTTTCCATGTTCGGCGTCACCACCGCCTGCGTGACCATGCTGCGCGAGGCGCTGGAAGCCACCCATGAATGCTACGTCTTCCACGCCACCGGCGCGGGCGGGCAAAGCATGGAGAAGCTGGCGGATTCCGGCCTGGTCGCCGCCCTGCTCGACATCACGACGACCGAGGTGCCGGACTTCCTGGTGGGCGGCGTGTTCCCCTGCACGGAGGACAGGCTGGGTGCGGTCATCCGCACGCGCCTCCCCTATGTCGGCAGCGTGGGCGCGGTGGACATGGTGAATTTCGGCGCGAAGGAGACGGTGCCCGCGCGCTTCCAGTCCCGCAACCTCTACGTCCACAACCCGCAGGTGACGCTGATGCGCACCACGCCGGAGGAGAACCGCGCCATCGCGGAGTTCCTCCTGGCGCGGCTGAACCGCATGGAGGGCCCCGTGCGCTTCCTGCTGCCGCTGGGCGGGGTTTCGGCCATTGATGTGCCGGGCATGCCCTTCCACGACCCGGCGGCCGATGCCGCGCTGTTCGACACCATCCGTGCGGGCTTCGTGCCCGCCCCCAACCGGCGCCTCATCGAGGTGCCGGCCGCCATCAATGACCGTGCCTTCGCCGACGCCGCGCTGGCCGTCTTCCGGGAGATCGCCTGATGAAACGCCTCACGCGCGGTGAGTTGCTGCGCAAGTTCCACGACATGGTGGCGCGGCGCGAGCCCATCATCGGCGGCGGCGCCGGCACCGGGCTTTCCGCCAAGTGCGAGGAGGCGGGCGGGATAGACCTTATCGTCATCTACAATTCCGGGCGCTACCGCATGGCGGGGCGCGGTTCGCTGGCCGGGCTGCTCGCCTATGGCAATGCCAATGAGATCGTGAAGGAAATGGCGCGCGAGGTGCTGCCGGTGGTGAAGCACACGCCCGTCATCGCGGGCGTGAACGGCACGGACCCCTTCGCGCTGATGGACCACCTGCTGGACGAGCTGAAGGCGCTGGGCTTCGCCGGCATCCAGAACTTCCCGACGGTGGGGCTCATTGACGGCGTGTTCCGCGCCAACCTCGAAGAGACCGGCATGGGCTTCGGGCATGAGATCGACATGATCCGCATGGCCAACGCCAAGGACATGCTGACCACGCCCTATGTCTTCAACGCCGACGAAGCGGCGGAGATGGCGCGCGCCGGCGCCGACATCCTGGTGCCGCATCTTGGCCTCACCACCGGCGGGGCCATCGGCGCGCAGACGGCACTGAAGCTGGAGGACTGCCCGGCGCTGATCGCCGAATGGGCCGAGGCGGCGCGGCGCGTGCGGCCGGACATCATCGTGCTCTGCCATGGCGGGCCCATCTCCTCGCCCGAGGACGCCGCCTGGGTGCTGCGGAACACGCCGGGCATCAACGGCTTCTACGGCGCCTCCTCCATGGAGCGCCTGCCGACCGAGACCGCGCTGACGGCGCAGACCCGCGCCTTCAAGCAGATCAGCTTCTGAGGGGAACACGCATGGCCCGCGCCTACGCCTCCACCATCCTCGACGCGAACATCGCCACCGTCTGGTCCGTGATCCGCGACTTCAACGGCCTGCCCACCTGGCACCCCGCCATCGCGCGGTCGGAGATCGAGGACGGGCTCGATTCCGACGTGGTCGGCTGCATCCGCCGCTTCTTCCTGCAGGACGGGACGATGGTGCGTGAGCGGCTGCTGCATCTCTGCGACCGCACCACCAGCTTCTCCTACAATTTCGAGACGCCGGCCTTCCCCGTGACGAACTACCGCGCCCGCGTGCGGCTGCTGCCGGTGACGGACACGAACCGCACCTTCGCCGAATGGGAAGCGACCTTCGACGAGGCGCCGGAGGATGCGGGGAAGTATGTGGACATCGTCTCCAACGGCGTCTTCAAGGGCGGGTGGGACGCGCTGAAGCAGGCCCTTGCGGGCCGCGCGCCGGTGGAGGCGCCGCTCTGGGCCGGCTTCCCGCCCAACAAGGTCTGGTGCAGCACCGTCATTCCCGCGCCGGCCGGCGCCATCTGGGGCATCATCCGCGACTTCGCCTCCATGGGCGAATGGCACCCCGACATCACGAAGATGCACATGCTGGGCGGGGTGCGGCCCGACAAGGTGTCCGGCACGCGCGACTTCATGTTCGGCCCCGGCCATCTGAACGAGGTGCTGCTGCACCTGGACGATGAGGAGATGAGCTACTCCTACTACATCACGAAATCCGAGCTTCCCTGGGTGCGCTATGTCAGCGGCCCCCGCCTGTGGCGCGTGACGGACACGGACCATTGCTTCGCCACCTGGTGGGGCGACTGGGCGGCCAGCCCGCAGGACGACCTCTCGCTGATCCCGAACACCGAGCGGGACGTCTACCTGAAGGCCTATGCGACGGTGGCCGCCCGCCTGGCCGGAGGGCGCTGAGATGCCGCAGGCCATCCTGATCGAGACGACCGGCGGCCCCGAGGTGCTGCGCCCCGCCGAGCATGACCCCGGCGCGCCCGGCGAGGGCCAGGTGCGGCTGCGCCAGACCGCGATCGGCGTGAACTACATCGACATCTATCACCGCACCGGGCTGTACCCGCTGCCCGGCCTGCCCGCGATCATCGGCATGGAGGGCGCGGGGGTGGTGGAGGCGGTGGGTGCCGGCGTGGACGGGCTGCGGCCCGGCGACCGCGTCGCCTATGCCTGCCCGCCCACCGGCGCCTATGCCGAGGCGCGGCTCGCTCCGGCCGCGCAGATGGTGAAGCTGCCGGACGCGATCGGTGACGACATCGCGGCCTCCATCATGCTGAAGGGCATGACGGCGCAATACCTCCTGCACGAGACGGCGCCGGTGCGCGCGGGCGACCATGTGCTGGTGCACGCGGCGGCCGGCGGCGTCGGGCTGCTGCTGTGCCAATGGGCGCGGCATCTGGGCTGCACCGTCATCGGCACCGTCTCCACCGAGGAGAAGGCGGCGCTGGCGCTGGCGAATGGCTGCGACCACCCCATCATCACCCGCGGCGGAGGCTTCGCCGCCAGGGTGAAGGAGATCACGGGCGGCGCGGGCTGCCGCGTCATCTATGACGGCATCGGCCGCGACAGCTTCGCGGATTCGATGGAGAGCCTGGCGCTGTGCGGCCGCCTCGTCTCCTTCGGGCAGAGCAGCGGGCCGATCGAGCCCATCGCGCCCTCGCTGCTCTCGGCGAAATCGGCGACCCTCTCGCGCCCCGTGCTGTTCCATTACACGGCGAAGCGGCCCGATCTGCTGCGCATGGCGGGCGCGCTGTTCGACGTCGTGGCCTCGGGGGCCGTGAAGGTGGCGCCACCGGCGCGCTACGCGCTGGCCGATGCCGCGAAGGCGCATTCCGATCTCGAAGGGAGGCGGACCACGGGTTCGCTGGTGCTGGTGCCATGACCATGAAGACCATCAAGGGCCCTGCCATCTTCCTCGCGCAATTCGCGGGGGATGAGGCGCCATTCAACACGCTGGAGGGCATCGCCGCCTGGGCGGCCTCGCTCGGCTTCAAGGGGGTGCAGATCCCCTCCTGGGATGCGCGGCTGTTTGACCTCGCGAAGGCCGCCGAGAGCCGTGCCTATTGCGAGGACGTGCAGGCCACGCTGGCGAAGCACGGGCTGGCGCTGACGGAACTGTCCACGCATCTGCAAGGGCAGCTCGTGGCCGTGCATCCGGCCTATGACGCCGCCTTCGACGGCTTCGCCGCACCCGAGGTGCGCGGCAACCCGGCGGCGCGGCAGGAATGGGCGATGGGGCAGATGCGCCTCGCGGCGCGCGCCTCGCGCAACCTGGGCCTCAACGCGCACGCCACCTTCTCGGGTGCGCTGGCCTGGCCCTTCGTCTATCCCTGGCCGCAGCGCCCGGCGGGGCTGGTGGAGACGGCCTTCGGGGAGCTCGCGCGGCGCTGGCGCCCGCTGCTCGATGCCTTCGACGAGGCGGGCGTGGATGTCTGCTACGAAATCCATCCCGGCGAGGATCTGCACGATGGCGCGAGCTTCGAGATGTTCCTCGACGCGGTCGGCAACCACCCCCGCGCGAACATCCTCTACGACCCCAGCCATTTCGTGCTGCAGGCGCTGGACCATGTGGCCTTCCTCGACATCTACCGCGAGCGTATCCGCATGTTCCACGTGAAGGATGCCGAGTTCCGCCCGACCGGCCGCGTCGGCGTCTATGGCGGCTTCCAGCCCTGGGTGGACCGCGCGGGCCGCTTCCGCTCGCTGGGCGATGGCCAGGTGGATTTCAAGGCGGTGTTCTCGAAGCTCGCCGCCTTCGGCTTCGAGGGCTGGGCGGTGCTGGAATGGGAATGCTGCCTGAAGCACCCCGAGGATGGTGCGCGCGAGGGGGCGCGCTTCATCGCGGACCACATCATCCGCGTCACGGAGAAGGCCTTCGACGACTTCGCCTCCTCCGGCGCGGATGAGGCGGCGAACCGCCGCATGCTGGGCCTCGCGCCGTGACCCGGCGCCTCAGACTCGCCATGGTGGGGGGTGGGCGCGGGGCCTTCATCGGTGGCGTGCACCGCATGGCCGCGCGGCTGGATGGCTGCTTCGATCTGGTGGCGGGGGCGCTGGCCTCCGACCCGCAGCGCGCCATGGACAGCGCGGCAGATCTCGGCATCCGCGGCTATCCGGATTTCGCGGCGATGCTGGCGGGCGAGCGCGGGCGGGAGGATGGCGCGGAGGTGGTCGCCATCGTCACGCCCAACCACATGCACCACGCCCCCGCGAAGGCCGCGCTGGAAGCGGGCTTCGACGTGATCTGCGACAAGCCCCTCGCGCTGACGGTGGAGCAGGGCGAGGATCTGGTCGCGACCGTGGCGCGCAGCGGGCGCATCTTCGTCCTCACCCACAACTACAGTGGCCACCCGATGGTCCGGCAGGCGCAGGCGATGGTGCGCGCGGGCGAGCTCGGCGCCATCCGCGTCGTGCAGGTGGAATACCCGCAGGACTGGCTCTCCACCCGGCTGGAGGAGACGGGGCAGAAGCAATCCGAATGGCGCACCGACCCGGCGCGGGCGGGGCTGGGTGGTTCGCTGGGCGATCTCGGCACCCATGCACATCATCTCGCGGAGTTCGTCACGGGCCTCCAGGTCGAGAGCGTGCTGGCCGATGTGCAGAGCTTCGTGGAAGGCCGCCGCGTGGACGACAACGCCCATCTGCTGCTGCGCTTCGCGGGCGGGGCGCGCGGGATGCTGTGGTCCTCGCAGGTCGCGCCGGGCAATGAGAACGCGCTGCGCCTGCGCATCTATGGCGAGAGGGGCGGGCTGGCCTGGAGCCAGGAACACCCGAACCAGCTGCTCCACACCCCGCTGGGCGAGGCGCCGCGCGTGCTGGCCCGCGCGGTCGGCGCGTTGCACCCCGCCGCGGCCCACGCCACGCGCATTCCGGCCGGACATCCGGAGGGGTATCTGGAGGCCTTCGCGCAGATCTACCGTGACGCGGCCGAGCAGATCACGGCGCGCCGCGAGGGCCGCGCGCCCGACCCGCTCAGCACCGCCACCCCCAATGTCGAGGACGGGCTGCGCGGCATGCGCTTCGTGGCCGCCGCCATCGCCTCGGCGCGGGCCGGCGGCGCCTGGACGGTGGTGTGACCTTCCTCGGCGTGGATCTCGGCACCTCCGCCGTGAAGGCGGTGCTGCTGGATGAGGGCGGGCAGGTGCTGGCCCAGGCGTCCGCGCCGCTGACGGTGCAGCGCCCGCATCCACGATGGTCCGAGCAGACGCCGGAGGATTGGTGGCGCGCCGCCACCCAGGCGGTTCGGGCGCTGCCCGAGGCGCTGCGCGCGCGCGTCGCCGCGGTGGGGCTGTCCGGGCAGATGCATGGGGCGGTGGTGCTGGACGAGGCGGACCGTGTGCTGCGCCCGGCCATCCTGTGGAATGACGGGCGCGCGGCCGGCGAATGCGCGGCGCTGGACGCGGCCGCGCGGCGCATCGCGGGCAACCGCGCCATGCCGGGCTTCACCGCGCCCAAGCTCGCCTGGCTGCGCGCGCGGGAGCCCGACATCTTCGCCGCCACGCGCCGCGTGCTGCTGCCCAAGGATTGGCTGCGCCTGCGCCTGACGGGCGAGGCGGTGTCCGAGATGTCGGACGCGGCGGGCACCCTTTGGCTCGACGTCGCGCGGCGCGACTGGTCGGAGGAGATGCTGGCGCTGACCGGCCTCACCCGCGCCCACATGCCGCGCCTGGTGGAGGGCAGCGCCGTCTCGGGCCGGGTGGTCAACACCGAATGGGGCATCCCGGCCGGCGTGCCGGTGGCGGGCGGGGCGGGGGACAATGCGGCGGGCGCGGTGGGGCTGGGCTGCGTGGCACCTGGCCAAGCCTTCGTCTCGCTGGGCACCTCCGGCGTGGTCTTCGTGGCCGATGCGGCGCCGCGCCCGGACCCGGCGCGCACCGTGCACAGCTTCTGCCACGCCCTGCCCGGGCTGTGGCACCGGATGGCCGTCATCCTCTCGGCGGGGGGCGCGCTGGCCTGGGCGGCCACGGTGCTGGGCGCGGACGAAGCCACATTGGCGCGCGAGGCGGAAGCCGCCGAACCCGGCCGCGTGCTGTTCCTGCCCTACCTCGCCGGCGAACGAACGCCGCATGACGATGCCGCCGCCTGCGGCCTCTGGTTCGGGCTGGAGGCCGGCACCACGCGCGGCCAGATGGCGCGCGCCGTAATGCAGGGCGTGGCCTTCGCCCTGGCCGATGGCCTGGCCGCGCTGGAGGCGGAGGGCGGGCCCATCCCGCGCCTCTCGCTCATCGGCGGTGGTGCGCGCTCGGGGCTCTGGGCGCGGCTGCTGGCCTCGGCGCTGGACCGGCCGTTGACGCTGGTGGCCGATGCCGGGGTGGGGCCGGCGCTGGGTGCGGCGCGGCTCGCCGCGCTGGCCACCGGCGCCGACGCGGTCGCCACCTGCACCCCGCCGGACGCCCTCGGCGAGGCGCTGCCCGAACCGGCGCTGGCCGAGGCGCGCGCGCATTGGTCGCAGCTCTACCCCCTCCTGAAGCCCCTGATGCGGGAGACCGCCCGATGAGCCACATCTTCGAATCCCTCCCGCCCGTGCCCTTCCTGGGCCCCGACAGCCGGGAGGAGCTGGGCTATCGCCATTGGCGCCCGGAGGCACCCGTGCTGGGCCGCAGCATGGCCGAATGGCTGCGACCTTCCGTGGCCTATTGGCATTCCTTCGTGGCCTCGGGCGCCGACCCCTTCGGCGCGGGCACGCTGCCCCGCCCCTGGGAAGGCCTGCCCGACGCCATGGAAGGCGCGCGCCAGAAGGCCGAGGCCGGCTTCGCCTTCATGGAGCGCCTGGGCCTGCCCTTCTTCTGCTTCCACGACCGCGACGTGGCGCCGGAGGGGGCGAATCTCCGCGAGGGCGCGCGCAACCTCGATGCCATGGCGGATGTGCTGGCCGGGCACATGCAGCGCACGGGCATCAAGCTGCTCTGGGGCACGGCGAACCTGTTTTCCCACCCGCGCTACATGGCGGGGGCGGCCACCAACCCGGACCCCGAGGTCTTCGCCTGCGCCTGCGTGCAGGTGCGCCACGCCATGGAGGTGACGCAACGCCTGGGCGGCGAGAACTACGTGCTGTGGGGCGGGCGCGAGGGGTATGACACGCTGCTCAACACCGATCTGGCGCGGGAGGATGAACAGCTCGGCCGCTTCCTGAAGCTGGTGGTGGAGCACAAGCACAAGATCGGCTTCAAGGGCACGCTGTTGATCGAGCCCAAGCCCCACGAACCCACCAAGCACCAATACGACCGCGACGTGGCGACGGTGTATGGCTTCCTCCTGCGGCACGGGCTGCTGGGCGAGGTGAAGCTCAACATCGAGGCGAACCACGCCACCCTCGCCGGCCATTCCTTCGAGCATGAGGTGGGCATGGCCGCCGCGCTGGGTGTGCTGGGCTCCGTGGACATCAACCGCGGCGACCCGCAGAATGGCTGGGACACGGACCAGTTCCCGACCAATACGCAGGAGCTTGTGCCGGTGATGCTGGAAATCCTGCGCGCGGGCGGCCTGGGCAGCGGCGGGTTCAATTTCGACGCCAAGCTGCGCCGGCAATCCATCGCGCCCGAGGATCTGCTGCACGCCCATGTGGGCGGCATGGAGGCCTGCGCCGCCGCGCTGCTCTGGGCCGCGCGCATCATCGAGGATGGACGGCTGGAAGCCGCGCGGCGCGAACGCTATGCGGGCGCGCCCTGGCCCGGCAGCCTGGCCGAGATCGCGGATCGCGCGCTGGCCGAAGGGCTGGAGCCCCGGCCGCGCTCGGGCGGGCAGGAGCGGCTGGAAAACCTGGTGGCCCGGCTGGGCTAGAGCGGGATGCGTTGAGGTGGAATCACCGAGAACGCTGAATCCCGTTCTCAACAAAGGTGAGAGCAGGCTGCGTGAACGCGGCATGCTCTGGCGGCGGCATTGCGGAGCGGCTGATTCACGCCTTTGGCGATTCACCAAAGGCGATCAGACGCTACCCGGCAGCAAGCCGCCACAGCGCCGTGTCCGTCCCCTCGCAGCCACCCGCCACCGTATCGGCGCCGACGAGGCCCGCGAGCCAGGGCTGCCCCGCGAAAAGCCGCCCCGACAGCCGAATCCGAAGCGCGCGGTTGCAGGAGGCGGCGCGGAAACCGGCGAGGCGGCGGCGCAGCGCCTCCACCTCGTCCAGCCGATGGAAGGCGGGGCTGAGCGAAAGCTCCAGCACGTCATGCGGCGCGCCGGCCAGCCGGGCGCAGAGCGCGGCGTCGGAGGCGAAGATGTCGAACTCATGCGGCCAGCCGGAGAGCCACAGCCATTCGGTGGACAGCACGGCGCCCAGCGCATGCACCTCCCCCGGCAGGGGCGCCACCAGCACATGGGGCGCATCGGCGCGCAGCCGCGGCACGCGCTCACCCTGGCCGAGTTGGCGCACCCATGTCTGCATCCGGCTGAGCAGCATGGTGACCTCGGCCTCCGACATGGCATCGCGCATCTACAAATCGCCCAGGCGGCGCGCCGCGGGTTCGATGAGGGTGACGAAGTGCCGGCGCGCATCCTTGCCGCGCATGGCGGGCGCGATGCAGTCCAGGGCCGTCCCGGTTTCGGCCAGCGCCGTCAGCAGCGTGTCCAGCACGGCGCGCTCGGCCGGCGGCGCGGTGCCGCGCCGGCCCTCGCCGACCTGTCGGGTGGCGCCGAGGCTGCCCAGCAGGTCGGGCTCCTGGCCCGAATCGGTCCAGAGCCCGGCCACCAGCCGGCCCGGCAGGTGCAGCGCGGGGCAGTCGGCGTGCGGGGTGCCCTCGGCGGCCAGGCGCATGTCCCAGCCGGCGAAGCGGCGCGCGGCGACCGGCGCATTGGCCAGGATCTCGACCCGGTCATGGCGCGGGTCCACCGAAATGGCGTTCATCACCGTGCCGAGGCTGGCGGCGGGGCCTTCCAGCCATTGCAGGTAGTGGGTGCCATCCGCCACCAGGAGGCCCGTCACCCCCGCGGCCTGGTTGCGGCGGCGGGCCAGGCGCAGCATCTCCGCGAGCGGCCGGCCCATCAGCGGGAGCGCGGCGCGGCTGCGATAGACGAGGCGGGCGAGGGGCACCTCGCGCGGGCGAAGAGGCCGGGAAGGCGGCGATGCGAGACCCTGTTCCGCGATCATGCGCGCCTCCTCCGGTTAGGCTGGCGGAATAGCTGGCCTGCCGATCGCCGGAGGGAGCCATCGGGCCGAAACCCCGCCGGATCACCGCGTCATGCGGCGCCTGGCGTCTCGCTCCCCCTGGCAAGCTCAAGGTCGCTGAGCGGCACCCCTGGTGTCAACGCGAACCGCAGCATCATCCGCGTGAGGAACGAAACGGCGCCGGATCAGCTCCAGCTTCCATCGGCGCCGAAGCGCCAGGCGCGGCCCGCCTCGTCCAGGGCGAGGAGGTGCAGCCAGCCATTCGTGAACAGCGCGCGCACGCCCGGGTGGCGGTGCAGGATGGCGCTGATCTCCTCGCGCGGGGCGGCGATGCAGACAGTCAGGCGCAGCGGTTCATGCGCCAGCGATTCGCCGTCATGCACCGATTGCCAGGGCAGGCCCACGCGCAGGGTGCCGCCATTGCCCTCGACCACACCCACGCCGCCGGTGACGTTGTGCAGCAGCTTGTTGCCGCCGCCGAAGGCCTCGGGTGCGACGACCGAACCGTGGTATTGCAGGCTGATCCAGCTCGCGACCACGACGGGCGCGGTGAGGATGAGTTCCAGCACGCCGAAGCCCGCATCCCGCCGCCAGTCATAGTCGTGCAGGAAGACGCGGCCGCCGAGGTCGCGGCCGGCCGTCAGCGCGCGCGGGGCGGCGATGAAGGCCTGGCAGCCGGCCAGCCCCCATTCGGGGCGCGTCTCGGCCCAGTCGGTGGCGCGCGCCGGGATGGCCTCGCCGCCCCCCGCGCGCGGCAGGCGCAGGGCGCGTTCGGCGCGCGCCAGGGCTCCGGCGCGGGCGAGCCAGGATTGCGCCTGCGCCAGCGCGGGGTGCGGCGGATGGTCGTCGGTGAAGAGCGTCACGCGGTCACCCGTGGTGTCGTGCAACCCGGCGAGAAACAGTGTGTCCGCCGGCACCGCGATGCCGCGCGCGGCGAGGCCCGTGCGCACCGCCTTGTCGTTCAGCAGCAGGGCCAGCAGCCGCGCGCTGACATCGCCGCGATGCCCGCCACAGGCGCCGCAATGCAGCGCGCTGGCATGCGGGTTGTTCGTCACCTCCGCGCCATGGCCCAGCAGCAGCACCAGCGGCGCGAAGCCTTCCGTCATGGACATGGCGCGCAGCACCGCCTCGGCCGTGGCGATGCGCGCCTCGGGCGTCAGGGATTCGGGCAGGCGGGGCGGGGGTTCGGCCTTGGCGGTGCGCTTCAGGCCCAGCGCATCGCGCAGCAGCCCGCCCGCGTGCAGCAGCCCCGCCGCTTCCACGAAGGCGAAGGAGGAGACGGCCGCCTGGCTGAACCGCCCCCAGGCGCGCTTGGCCCGCGCGCCAATGCGCGCCGGCACCTCGCCTTCCACCGCCGTGCAGCTGCGCAGGCTGGGGCGCAGCAGCACCGGCAGGCGGTTCTCCACCACGTCCGAGGCGAAGGCGCGGTGCGCCACGGGCAGGCCGAAGAAGCCCGCGAAGCCCTGGGTGCGGATGCCGGGGTCGAGGGATTCCAGCGCGCGCCGCATCACCTCCGAGCGCACGTCAATGCAGAAGGCGGCTTGCAGCACGGGGCGCGTCTCGGCCGGCGCGGCGTGGGGCCCCGCCAGCTTCGCGGCCAGGGCGCGCTGCCCGGCGCGGTCGGCGGCGTCCTGGAGGATGGCGTCCAGCGCCTCCTCCGGGCCGGCGGCGACGGGGGCGGCGTGGGCGTCCAGCACCTCGGCCCAGCGCGGGGCCAGGGCCTCGGCGTGGGCGGTGAACAGCGCCTCCTCCCAGACCAACCGGGCGGCGAGCAGTTCCGCGAGGGTGGGGTCGGTGCGGCCTTCCAGCTCCGCCTCGAAACCGCGCTGCCGGGCGAGCTGTGCCCAGCCGCCCAGCGTCATCAGCAGCCGGTGCAGCAGGGTTTCGCGCGCGGCCGCGGGCACGCCCAGGGCGGCCAGGGCGCGCCCGGTGGCGGCGCCGGCGCCGGCGGGCGTGGCGGCGACATGGGCGCAGAAGCCGGGCAGGCCCAGGATCTCGGGCGTCAGGTCGCGCAGGGCCGTGGCCCGCCAGGAGGCGTAGAGCGCGCCCCGGTGCTGCACGGGCCACAGCGCCTGGCCGGCGTCGAACCAGCTGGCGGCGAAACCGCCCAGCCGGTCGGCGATGATGCCGGGCCAGTCGGTGCCGGTGATCTCCGCCACCAGCTCCGCGACCGTGGGCAGGGCGCGCGGGGCGGGGCGCGGGCGGGCGAGGGCGGCGTGCAGGGCCTCCAGGCTCTCGGGCCGGTGGGCGGGGGGCGCCGCCTCCAGCGCGGCGGCGAGGTCGGCCTCGGTGATGGCGCCGGAGGCGATGCGCGCGGCGAACCATTCGCGCGGCATGGTGGTGGCGATGCCGCCCACCCGGGCGAGGCGCGCGGCGGCGGTGGCGAAATCCTCGCCCGATTGGCCGAGGAAGGGGTTCACCGCCACGGTGGCCGCCAACGGCCAGGCGGGCGGGATGGCGGCCAGCGCCCGGTCGAGGGCGGCGTCATGGCCTTGCGCGGCGTCGTGCAGGTCGAAGGGCATGGGGGCGTTCCTCAGGCGGGGTTCCGCCGCGACCAGCCGCGCAGCAGCCGGTCGGTCAGCGCGTTGATGTAGAGGCCGTTGGCCAGGTGCACCCGCAGCCCGGCGGCGGCGGGGTGCTGCGCCCAAAGCGGGAAGGTGGCCTGGGCGAAGGCGGTGAGGCCGAAGCCCAGCACCGAGAGCGCCATCAGCACCCATTCCAGCGCGCCGGGCGGCGGGGGCGCGGGCAGCAGGCCCGTGGTGGCGGCCTCGGCCAGGCGTTGCAGGGTGAAGTAGCCGATGGCCGCGGCGGCGGCGGCGATGGAGGTGCGCAGCGTCAGCGGCACGGGGGCCGCGTCGGCGAAGCCCTGCGCCAGCAGGTAGGCCACGCCCAGCACCAGGATGGCCCCCAGCGCGATGGCCTGGGGCGACTTCTCCGCGAAGCCGAAGCCCGCGCCGATCAGCACATAGAGGGCGAGTGCGGCGAGGAAGGCCCGCCCCACCGCCCGCAGGCTGGGCACGGCCACGGGGCCGGGGCGGCGGATGGCGGCCACCTTCTCGACCGCCATGCCCGCGCCCAGGAAGGCATGCGCCTTGTAGAGCGAGTGCGCCACGATGTGCAGCAGCGCCAGCGGGAACAGGGCCAACCCGCATTGCAGCAGCATGAAGCCCATCTGCGCGATGGTGGACCAGGCGAGCGCCGTCTTCACCGCGGGCTGGGTCAGCATGACCAGCCCCGCGAAGACCGCCGTGAAGCCGCCCAGCAAGGCCAGCGCCGCCAGCACGCCGGGGGCGGCCAGCATGACGTCGGCGAAGCGGATCAGCAGGAAGCCGCCCGCGTTGACCAGGCCCGCATGGAGCAGGGCGGAGACGGGGGTGGGCGTCTCCATCACCTCGGTCAGCCAGCCATGGGCGGGGAATTGCGCGCATTGCAGCAGGGCGGCCAGCGCCAGCAAAGCGGCGGCGGCGGTGGTGAGGCCCGGCGCCTCGCCCGCCCGCGCGGCGGCGTTGATGGCGCCGATGTCGAGCGTGCCATGGCCGAGCGCCAGCAGCAGGGCGGCGCCGACCAGCGCGGCCTCGCCGAGCCGGGCGAAGGGGGCGCGCTTGCGGGCGGCGCGCTGGGCGCCGGGGCGTTCATGGTAGAACAGCAGCAGGCGGCCGAGGCCATGGCTCGCCCCCAGCCAGGCCAGCACCAGCACCGGCAAATTGCCCGCCTGCACCAGCAGCAGGGCGGCGGCCAGCGTGGCGCACATCCAGCCGGTGAACTCGCCCTGGCGGGTTTCGCCATCGAGGTAGGTGGCCGAGAAGCGCAGCACGACCCAGCCCAGGAAGCCCACCAGCAGCAGCATGGTGGCGGAGACAGCGTCCAACCTTGCCAGTGCCAACGGCGCCGCTCCGGGCCCCTGGGCCAGCAGCAAAGCGAGGCTGGCCGCCGCCACGCCCAGCGCCACGAGGCTGGCCAGGTGGGCGGTGCGCAGGGTCTCGGCCGGGCGCAGGCCAGGTCCACGGAAGGCCAGGAAGGCGGCGGCGAGCAGCGCCAGGGGCGCGAGGAGCGGAAGGAGATGGCTTGGCATGGGTCGCCGCGTAGCAACCGCAAAGATTTTAGAAAATGACATTGTTTCGACCAAAACGTTCGTTCAGAACGAATGAATGGCCGAGCTGAACTACCACCACCTCCGCTACTTCCGCGCCGTGGCGCGCGAGGGGCACCTGACCCGCGCCGCCGCCGCGCTGAACCTGGCACCCTCCGCACTGTCCGCGCAGATCCGCGCGCTGGAGGACAGGCTGGGGCAGGCCCTGTTCGAGCGCAGCGGCCGCCGGCTGGTGCTGACCGAGGCTGGGCGCATCGCCCTGGCCCATGCGGAGGTGATCTTCGCCGCCGGCGAGGAAATGCTCGCCACGCTGCGCCAGTCCGGGCAGAGCCCGCGCCTGCTGCGCGTGGGCGCGCTGGCCACGCTGTCGCGGAACTTCCAGCTGGCCTTCCTGCGGCCCGTGCTGGGGCGGGCGGGGGTGGAGGTGGTGCTGCGCTCGGGCGGCATGGCGGAATTGCTGCGGGACCTCACGGCGCTCGACCTCGACGTGGTGCTGACCAGCGAGCCGCCTTCCGGCCCCTATGTGGCGCACCGCCTGGCGGAGGAACCCGTCAGCCTGGTGGGCCGCCCCGCGCTGTTTGCCGGGCGGGTGGGGCTGGCGGCGCGGCTGGCCGGCGCGCCGCTGATCCTGCCCGCGCCCGAGAGCGGGCTGCGCGCGGGCTTCGAGGCGCTGCGCGAAAGGCTGGGCGTGACGCCGCAGATCGCGGCCGAGGTGGATGACATGGCCATGATGCGGCTGCTCGCGCGCGAGGGCGTGGGGCTCGCCGTGCTGCCGCCCATCGTGGTGCGTGACGAACTCGCCTCGGGCGAGCTGGAGGAAGGCGAGCGCCTGCCCGGCCTGGTGCAGCCCTTCCATGCGGTGACGCTGCCGCGCCGCTTTCCCAACCCGCTGCTGCGCGAGGTGCTGCGGGCGGGCTAGGCGCCCGTGTTGCGCGGCACCGGATGCGGGGCCAGCATCGGCGCCTATTCACTCCGGAGCCCGCGCGATGAAACTGATCGACCTCAGCCGCACCATCACCCACAAGATGCAGCGCCTGGTGAACCACCCGACGATCGAGGTCTATCCCTTCAGCACCCATGACGAGAAGCGCGTGGTGGACGGGTATGAATTCTCCTCGGCCACCATGGTGCTGCATATGGGCGACCATGGCGGGACGCATGTGGACGCGCCGGTGCATTTCGACGCGCGGCCGGGGGCGAAGACGATTGACGAGATGCCGCTGGAGACCTTCTTCACCGAAGCGGTGTGCCTCGACCTGACGCATGTGCCCGACCGGACGGACATCACCATCGCG
Source organism: Roseococcus microcysteis (assembly GCF_014764365.1). Lineage (NCBI taxonomy): Bacteria > Pseudomonadati > Pseudomonadota > Alphaproteobacteria > Acetobacterales > Roseomonadaceae > Roseococcus > Roseococcus microcysteis. The sequence goes on along the minus strand of NZ_CP061718.1, from coordinate 1,932,672 downwards.
CACCTCGAAGCCGCGGAGCGCGCGGCGGGCGTGGAGATCCGCAAGGGCGACACGGTGCTGCTCTACACCGGCTTCTACGCGCGCGCGGCGGGCACCGAGGGCTACATCACCGACTTCCCCGGACTGACGAAGGAAAGCGCCACCTGGCTGGGGGAAAAGGGCATCACCGCCTTCACGGTGGAGAGCGTCAGCCCCGGCCGGCCGGGGCGCAACAATTTCGAGGTCCATCATGTCTGCCGCGACATGGGCTTCACGCATTACGAGGGCGTGGTGAACCTCGACAAGGTGGTGGGCAAGGGGCGGTTCCGCTTCATCGCCCTGCCGCTGAAGATCGCGGGCGGCACCGGCAGCCCGGTGCGCGCCTGCGCCATTCTCGAGGGTTAGCTTCTTTCCAACCAATCCCGCACCTGCGCGCGGATAAAGGCGGTGTCCTCCGGAATGGGCTGGGGGTTGCCGGCGCGGTGGCCCCAGATGCTGGGAATGGGCCGCAGTTCGGCGTGGCGCAGATGGGGCAGTTCGGCCTCGTTGTCGGCCACGCGGAAATAGAGGTCCGTCGCACCCGGCATGAGCAGCACGCGCGCCTGGATGGCGCGCAGCGCGGCCGGCAGGTCGCCGCCATCGGCGATGTCGCCGGCCTCCCAGGTGCGGAGATGCGCCAGCAGGTCGGCGGCGGGGCGGCGGCTGAAGCGCTCCACCCAGTCGCGGCGGAGGAAGGTTTCCAGATCCGGCGCGCCCAGCGCGGTCAGGTGCAGGTTCGCGCGGTAAAAATCCTGGCTGAGCGCCCAGCTCGCATAGATGCGGCCGAAGGCGTTCATGGCGCGCGCGGGATGGGACGAGAAGCGGCCATCGCCCAGGTATTCGGGTGCCGCCTCCAGCACCGCGATCAGGCTTTGCAGGAAGATGCGGTTGTGGACGGAAGTCCGCGCGGAGCCGCAATTCACGATGATGCGCGACACCGCCTCCGGATAGGCCGCGGCCCAGTGATAGGCCTGCTGCGCGCCCATGGACCAGCCATAGACGGCGTGCAGATGCGTGACGCCGAAGACCTCCTCCATCAGCCGCTTCTGCGCGGCCACATTGTCCCAGGAGGTGACAAGCTCCGGCCAATCCGCGCTGTTGCTGGGCGAGGTGGACAGCCCGTTGCCGAACATGTTCGGGATCACGATGAACCAGCGCGTCGGGTCCAGCACGCCCTCCGGCCCGATCAGCCATTCCAGGTCCGGGTGCTGCGCGGAATAGGAGGTGGGGTAGAGCACCACATTGTCCCGCGCGGGCGAGAGCGTGCCATGGCTGCGCCAGACCAGCTTCGCATCCCGCAGCACGCCGCCGCGATGGAGGGGGAAATCACCCAGGTGGAATTCGCCCTGGGCGGTGGGCCAGTCGGTCATGCGTGGGTTCCGTCGCGGAGCTTGCGGATGTGGTCGCGGTGCCAGGCGGCATAGCCCTGGTCCACATGGGCCAGGCGGTCCTTCAGCACGTGATGCGCCTCGGCCAGCCGGTGGAAGGGGATGAAGGGGTAGAGGTGGTGCTCGGCGTGGTAGGGCATGTTCCACATCAGCAGCCGCACCACGGGGTTGGTCAACATGGTGCGGGTGTTGGTCAGGCCGTTCGAATCCTCCGAGCAGCCCGTGTGCTCGGTCAGCAGATAGAGGCGCAGCACGACCTGCCCCAGGATCTGCGGGCCGATCCAGAACCAGAACAGCGCGGCCCAGCCGAACACCAGCCCCGCCATCAATGCCAGCGCCACCGTCAGCGCCGAGGAGGCGCGCACCGAGGCGATGACGCGCGGCGCCGTCGCTTCATGCAGGAAGGGATAGGCGCGCATGTCGCCGCGCCAGGCTGCCAGCCAGACCTCGAACTGCGCGCGCCAATAGGCGAGGCCCAGCATCCGCGTCACGTACTCTCCGAAGCTGGCGGGCGGGGGCAGCATGAGTTCCGGATCATGCTCCGCGTCCTGGGTGTGCTTGTGATGGGCCAGGTGGAATTGCTGATAGTAGTGCCAGTTCCGCAAAGCCGGCAGCCCGCTGATCCAGCCCACCACCGCATTGGCGCGGCGGGACTTGAAGGCCGTGTAGTGCGAGGTTTCGTGGAAGGGCGCGAAGAGTGCCGCCTGGATGATGCCCGCCAGCAGCATGGCCGGTACCACCAGCACCCCCGGAGAGACCGCGATCAAGGCAGCGCTGCCCAGGATCAAGGCAAGGTGCACCACGGCCCGCGCCGCCCCGCGTGCATCGGAGCGTGTGGCCAGGTGCATCATGTCGCGAGGGCGGGGCGCGTCGAGCGTGGTGCTCATGGGGCAAGCCTTTCAATGCGGGGGGTGCCATGCAAGCGGCGCGCCGCGCCACACCGGGTGTTGGCTCCCATGCGCCGGGGGTGATGTCTCGCTTGGCTCAGGCCCCCTACAAGGAAGCGGCAACGCCAAAGGGAGGAACACAATGAAGCGCATCACCACGCCACAAATCCGCGCGCGCAAGGGGGGCGAGCCCCTGGTCTGCCTCACCGCCTATACGGCGCAGACGGCGAAGCTGCTCGACCCGCATGTGGACCTGCTGCTGGTGGGGGATTCGCTGGGCATGGTCGTTTATGGCTTCGACAGCACCCTGCCCGTGACGCTGGAGATGATGATCGCCCATGGCGCCGCCGTGGTGCGTGGCGCGCGGCGGGCCTGCGTCGTGGTGGACATGCCCTTCGGCACCTACCAGGAAAGCCCCGAACAGGCCTTCCGCAACGCCGCGCGCATCCTGGCCGAAACGGGCGCCGATGCGGTGAAGCTGGAAGGCGGGGAGGAGATGGCGGCCACGGTGCGCTTCCTCACCACGCGCGGCGTGCCGGTCTGCGGCCATGTCGGCCTCATGCCCCAGGCGGTGAACACCGCGGGCGGCTTCAAGGCCACCGGCCGTTCGGAGGAGGAGGCCGCCGGCGTGGCGCGCGACGCCGCGGCCATCGCGGAGGCCGGCGCCTTCGCCGTGGTGCTGGAAGGCACGGTGGAGCCGGTGGCGGCTGCCATCACCGCTTCGCTGCCCGTGCCCACCATCGGCATCGGCGCCTCCGCCGCCTGCGACGGGCAGATCCTGGTGACGGATGACGTGCTGGGCCTGTTCCGCGACTTCACGCCGCGCTTCGTGAAACGCTATGCGGAGCTGTCCACCCAGGTGACGGCGGCGGCGGAGGCCTATGCCCAGGATGTGCGCGCGCGCCGCTTTCCGGGGCCGGAGCATTGCTTCCCGCCGCCGAAGAAGGGGTAGCCTGGGCGTCAGGCGGGCGGGCCGCCCAGCGCGGCCAGCTCCTTCTCCAGGGCCGCGATCTCGGCGCGCAGTTCGTTCAGGTAGTTGTCGCGCTGCGCGATCTCGGCCTCGGTCTTGAGCTTCCAGCCATAGGCGGTGGTGATGTCCTGGCGCTTCTTCCGGATCAATTCGCGCAGGTCCAGGCGCCGTTGCAGGTGCTCGGGCGGCTCGGCCGCGACAGGGGGCGCGGCGAGGGGCGGCAGGGCGGGCGGGGCCACGGGCGGTGGCGCGGGCGGCGGGTCGGTGGCCCAGAGCGCGCCTCCCGCGGCCGTCGCCTCGAAGAGGGTGATGAGGGAGGACCAGCGCATCATCCGGCTGGGCGGCACGGGGCGCGGGGGCCGCTGGCCTGGCCGCCGCGCAGGGTCCAGCCGGGCTGGCCGGCGCGGCGCTCCTCGGCCGCGCGGGCGAAGCGGATGGCGATGCGGGGGCCGTAGGTGGCGCGCAGCCAGGCCTCGACATCCCGCAGGCCGTGGTTGGGGGGCAGGGTGCGGCGATGGGCCCGCCAGCCGCGCATCACCTCGCGCGCGTCGAGCAGGGTTTCCAGCGCCTCATAGGCGCGGTCGCTGAAGGGCTCGGCCAGCCAGAGCCCGGCCCAGCGCAGCGCGTAGCGCAGGCGGAACAGGGCCTCGGCCAGCAGGGCGGGCAGCCCGCCCCAGCGCCACAAGGCCCAGCCGAGCCCGGCGGCCAGGGCAAGCGCGCCTTCCAGCGCCTCCATGGTCTCGAAACCCAGCCCCGCCGCGCCATAGAGGGTGGCCATGGCGGCCACGGCATCGAGCAGCAGCAGCACAAGGGCGCGCAGCTTGCCCCGCGCGCTGACCCGCGCGCGGCGGCGCGGCCGGCCGGGCGGGGGGGTGGGGGTGCCGAGCAGGGCCTTGGACTGCGCCAGCAACGCCGCGATGTCGTCGCGGCTTTCGGCGAGGCCGCTGCGCTCCAGCGCCGCCACCAGCCGTTCCAGCTCATCCCTGTTCGCCACGGCGCCAGCCGGCATGGCCACCTCCTGCCCCGGCAGCTATGCCCTGGCAGGGGTGAGGCTTTGGTTAAGGCTGCCACGCGCATGCCGTGACTTGCATGCGGCGGGGGGATGTCCTATGGCCCCCCATCCACGGCCGGGCCGCCATCGCGGCCTGCCGCATTCCCGAGAGCCGCGCCATGAAGTCCGACACCCATCCCGCCTATCATGAGCTGAACGTCATCATGACCGACGGCACGACCTTCACGACCCGGACCTGCGCGGGCAAGCCGGGCGACACGCTGCGCCTCGACATCGACCCCAAGAGCCACCCGGCCTGGACCGGCGTGCAGCGCATCATGGACACCGGCGGCCAGGTGGCGAAGTTCAACAAGAAGTTCGCCGGCATCGGCATGGGCAAGAAGAAGTAAGACCCGCCGCGCGCCCCCCCTTGAAACGGGGAGCACGGAAAAATACCTCCTGCGTTGCCGGGGTGCCTGATGGGCCCCGGCGTGGACCGGAAGCGGCGCCGCCCTGGTGGGGCGCCACGGATGGCCGCCAAACACGGACCTTGCTTTCGCAGGAGGTTCAGCGATGAACGCTGTTGATTTTTCCCCCCTTCTCCGCACCGCGATCGGCTTCGACCGCTTCGCCCGCATGCTGGACGGCGCGCGCCTCCAGCCCGAGGCCCAGGCCTACCCGCCCTACAACATCGAGATGACCGGCGATGACAGCTATGTGCTGACCATGGCCGTGGCCGGCTTCGGCCCCGAGGACATCGAGGTGGTGCTGCGCGAGGACACGCTGCACATCAGCGGCAAGGCGGCCGAGCAGCCGGGTGAGCGCCGCTACATCCATCGCGGCATCGCCGGCCGCGCCTTCGAGCGCCGCTTCGTCCTGGCCGACCACCTCGTGGTCCAGGGCGCGCGGCTGGAGAACGGCCTGCTGCATGTGGCGCTGAAGCGCGAGGTGCCGGAGGCGCTGAAGCCCCGCCGCATCGCCATCGAGGCGGCGGCCCCGGCGGCGCGGCCGGTGCTGGAACAGCAGGCCGCCTGAGGCCTGAGGTGACCGGGCCGGGGGGCGACCCCCGGCCTTTTTCATGTCCCGCGTCGAAAGAAGGCCTCCGCCGCCTGCCGCTGGGAGGCGCGGGCCGCGATGGCCTGTTCGGCGCGCGTGATCTCGGCCTGCAACTGCGTGATGTAGTGGCGCAGATCCGCTTCCGACCATTCGGCCAGCGCCGCCGGGACGAAGTGTTTTTGTGGTTTCGAGGGCGCATCTTCATCGAGCATGGCGACGGGCTTTCGTTTCAGGGCTTGGCCCCATGCGGGCCTGCCACTATAGGGCTTCTCACAGTCGGCCGCGTGCCCCCCCGTGTGCTTGCTTCGGGTGCGTGCCCCGCGGCGCGCGCAGCAATTCTGATGGTGTCCTTTTCCGGGCGCCGACCTGACGGATGACCCATGGCCCAACCCCTCATGCCCAAGGCCACCGCCGTGTGGCTGATCGAGAAGACCTCCCTCTCCTTCGAGCAGATCGCGGATTTCGTGCAGATGCACCCGCTGGAGGTGCAGGCCATCGCGGATGGCGAGGTGGCGCAGGGCATCATCGGCTATGACCCCGTGGCGAATGGGCAGGTCTCCCGCGAGGATATCGCGCGCTGCGAGGCCGATACCTCCGCGCGGCTTTCCTTGGCGCCGAACGCCGTGCCGCAGTCGAAGGCGCGGGGCAAGGGCGGGCGCTATACCCCGGTGGCCAAGCGCAATGATCGCCCGGACGGCATCGCCTGGCTGCTGCGGAACCATCCGGAGTTGTCCATCGCGCAGGTGGCCAAGCTGCTGGGCACCACCAAGGAAACCATCGAGAAGGTGCGGGACAAGACGCACTGGAACAGCCCGAACATCAAGGCACGCGACCCCGTGATCCTGGGGCTGTGCACGCAGAGCGCGCTGAACGTGGCGGTGACGGCCGCGCAGGAGCGGCTGAAGGCCGAAGGCAAGGCGGTCCCCGCGCCGCTGCCGGTGGCCAGCGACGCGGAGTAGAGCCCAGCGCCGCTAGTTCATGCGGCGCAGACGCTCCATTTCTTCCTTGAGTTGCAGCTTTTCCCGCTTCAGACGGGCCAGTGCCCCGTCATCCGGGCGCGGGCGGGCACCTTCCTGCGCGATACGTTGCTCAAGGTTGGCGTGACGGGTCTCCAGGGCATTCAGCCTCGGGGCATGGATCATCGCGTATCCTCTTCCATCCGTGGGCTCCTTCCCGGGGCGCCGCCGGCGGGGCCGGAGGCGGGAAATGCCGCATGGCGGAACCGTCCATGCGGCCCGGGTGCAGGCCAGTGCTGCTGTTGCACCGCCGCCCTGGCATGCTATCCCGAAGCCTGCCCACGGCGCGATGTTTTTTGCGTTAACGGGCCCGGTTGAAACCAGGGGTGGCCTCAGGACGTGATGCTCGAAGACCGCGAAGCCCTGCTGCGCCGCCTGCATGAACTCCGCAGCGAACACCGGGACCTGGACACGGTGATCGCACGGCTGGATGGCAGCATCGGCGACCAGCTCCAGCTCGTGCGCCTCAAGAAGCGCAAGCTGAAGCTGAAGGACGAAATCGCCTGGCTGGAGAGCCAATTGGTGCCGGATATCATCGCGTGACCAACGACATCGCGCCCCTGGTGGGCGTCATCATGGGCAGCCGCTCCGACTGGGAGACGATGCGCCACGCCGCCGAGACGCTCACCGCGCTCGGCGTGCCGCACGAGACGCGGGTGGTCTCGGCCCACCGCACGCCCGAGCGCCTGTTCGACTATGCGCGCGGCGCGGCGGGGCGGGGGCTCAAGGTCATCATCGCGGGCGCGGGCGGGGCGGCGCATCTGCCCGGCATGGCGGCCAGCATGACGGCGCTGCCTGTGCTGGGCGTGCCGGTGGAATCCCATGCGCTGAAGGGCATGGATTCGCTGCTCTCCATCGTGCAGATGCCGGGTGGCATTCCGGTGGGAACGCTGGCCATCGGCCGGGCGGGTGCCATCAATGCGGGGCTGCTGGCGGCGTCCATCCTGGCGCTGTCCGATCCGGCGCTGGCGGCGCGGCTTTCCGCCTGGCGCGCGGCCCAGACCGAGGGCGTGCCGCATGACCCGGCCTGAACCGCTCCCGCCGGGCTCGACCATCGGCATATTGGGCGGCGGGCAGTTGGGGCGGATGAGCGCCATGGCCGCGGCGCGCCTGGGCTACCGCGCCCATGTCTATGCGCCGGATTCCGATTCGCCCGGCATGCAGGTGGCCGCCGCCCGCACGGTGGCTCCTTATGAAGATGTGGCGGCGCTGCACCGCTTCGCCGCCGAGGTGGATGTCGTCACCTTCGAATTCGAGAACGTGCCCGCTGCGACTTTGGCCGCGCTGGAGGGCAGGGTGCCCTGCCGCCCCGGCCTGGGCGTGCTGGCCATCGGCCAGGACCGGGTGCGGGAGAAGCGCTTCCTGACCGAGGCCGGCGTGCCCGTCGCCCCCTGGGCCGAGGTGGGCAGCGAGGCCGAGCTGCACGCAGCCGTGGCGCGCATCGGCCTGCCCGCCGTGCTCAAGACCACGCGCATGGGCTATGACGGGCGCGGCCAGGCGGTGCTCCGCACGCCGGAGGACATCGCCCCCGCCTATGCGCGGCTGGAGCCCAAGCCGCTGATCCTGGAGGCCTTCGTGCCCTTCGCGGGCGAGGTCTCGGCCATCGCGGCGCGGGGGCGGATGGGTCGGTCGTGGTCTATGACGCGGTGGAGAACCATCACCGCCACCACATCCTGGACCTGTCCTTCGCCCCCGCGCGGGTGACGGACGCCACGGCGGCGGCGGCGCGGGAGAATGTGCGCCGCGTGTCCGAGTCGCTGGACCTCGTGGGAATCGTGGCGCTGGAGATGTTCCTGCTGGCCGATGGAACCCTGCTGGGGAATGAAATCGCGCCGCGACCGCACAATTCCGGCCATTGGACGATGGATGCCTGCCTGTGCGGGCAGTTCGAGCAGCATGTTCGCGCGGTGGTTGGGCTGCCCCTGGGCCCTGCAACCCGGCACGCCGATTCGGTGATGCGGAACCTGGTCGGCCCCGAGGGGCTGGCCGCCTGGCCGGAGATGGTCGCCGCACCGCAGGTGGTGGCCCATTGGTACGGCAAGGAGGAGGCGCGGGCGGGACGTAAGCTCGGCCACGCCAACCTGTTGCTTCCGTTGGGGAAAATATCTTCCTTCGAAAAGAGCTGGCGGCCGGGTGGCTGGTAGATGAACCACCTGTTGCCTGGGCGCCATGATGACTGTGGTGTTTCTGCCACATGTGCGCGAAATGCCCGACAGGGTGCTACAACTAACCGATGCCCGGTGTTATTGTCATACTACGCAGCGGGATGGTGGTGCTCGTCATGGGTCTCTCACGCCGCGACCGGATAACAAGCGTGTTTCAAGGAGAAGCAAAGATGAGCTTCAAGAAGGCCCTTCTCGCGGCGACCGTGCTGTCGCTGCCCGTGGCCGCCGCCCAGGCCCAGACCATGCCGGTCACCGGCCTCTATGTGGGTGCCGGCGTTGGCGCGAACTTCCTCGAGGGTCGTTCCTCGGCGGTGGCGCCCGGCGTCCGCGTGTCCAACTCGGACAACATCGGCGTGGTCGCGGTCGGCAGCGTCGGCTGGGGCTTCGGCAACGGCATCCGTGCCGAGATCGAGGGCAGCTTCCGCTGGAACGAGCCGCACCGCTACGCGATCAACGCGGTGCGCGCCGGCAGCGTGTCGGGCAACCGCTACCAGTATGGCGTGATGGGCAATGCCTTCTACGACATCCCGCTGGGCATGGACTTCGGTGGCTTCAACATCACCCCGTATGTGGGTGTTGGTGCCGGTTACCAGTGGACCGACAACAGCAGCATCCGCGCCAACTTCCCCGGCGGCTCGCTGCGTTCGAACGACCGTGACGGCCGCTTCGCCTACCAGGCGATCGTGGGTGCCGCTGTCGGCCTCGACGCCCTGCTGCCCGGCCTGGCGCTGACCACCGAATACCGCTTCATGGGCACGCTGGCGCCGTCGCTGACCTACGCCACCGTGAACAACGCGGGCGTGACGACGAGCCGCAGCACCTTCCGCTCCGAGAACTACAACCACTCGGTGCTCGTTGGTCTGCGCTACGCCTTCAACACGCCGGCGCCCGCGCCGGTCGTGGCTCCGGCGCCCGCCCCGGCCCCGGCCCCGGCCCGCACCTTCCTGGTGTTCTTCGACTGGGATCGTGCCGACCTGACCGACCGCGCCCGCCAGATCATCGCGGAGGCCGCCACCAACGCCCGCACCGTGTCCTCGACCCGCATCGAGGTCTCGGGCCACGCGGACCGCACCGGTGCCGCCGCCTACAACCAGCGTCTGTCGGTGCGTCGCGCCGAGGCGGTGGCCGCCGAGCTGGTGCGCCGTGGCATCAACCGGAACGAGATCACGATCCAGGGCTTCGGCTTCGATCGTCCGCTTGTCCCGACCGCCCAGGGCGTGCGCGAGCCGCAGAACCGCCGCGTGGAAATCGTCCTGCGCTAATCGCAGGGAATTCCAAGGCTGGACTTGGGAAGGGGCGCCGAAAGGCGCCCCTTTTCGTTTGCAGGCCGCCCTTGCCGCAGGCGCACAAAAAAAGGCGGCCCGTGAGGACCGCCTTCATGTCGTGGGGCGAAATGCCCCTCAGGAACAAGCCCTGCTCAGCGCGTCGCGCTGGCCCGCTGCTGCCGCGCCGGCGGCACAGGGCAGTTGTCGGTGGTGATGGGCTGCGGAATGCTGGCCCGCTGCGTGATGGCCGCGAGGTCCGCGAGCGAGGAGGCCCCCATCGCCTGCTGGAACAGCGGCAGCTGGTTCTGGCAGAAATGCGAGCCCTGGGTGATGCCGACCTGCATCTGGTTGTTGGCCAGGTTCGTGATGTACTGGTCCATCTCGCGCTGCGCCTGACGGCCCGAGGCGCGCTGGTAGTAGCCCGTGACCCCGCGATGCGCCTCGCCCAGCTGGCTGCGGAAGCGCGTCACGAAGGCGTTGTAGCTGTCGTGCTGCTGGCAGGACAGCGCCACGACCATCAGCTGGCTTTGCAGCGCGCGGATGTCGAAGGCGGTCCTTTCCGCCGGCCGAAGGCAGGTTGCGAGTGCCAGGCTCGGCACCGCCATGGCGGCCGCGATGCCGCCCAACAGCATGAATTTGCGCGCCATGGCGCTATCCCCCGAAAGAAAGATCCCCTGCCTTGAAGCCGCCCTTTGGGCACGCGACTCGGCATCCCGCTGAAGCTTTACAGGGAACTCATCCCCGCGCGAAGCCTCTTCATGCATGTTGTTGTTTTGCCTTGGGTTTGGGTAGCTCCGAAAGGCGCCGATCAAGGAATTCAAGCACTTCTTCCAGCTCCGGCGCCTGGGGACGCAGCCAATAGGCCAGGGTGGCGGCGTAAATCGCGGCGACGGTGGCGCGGCGCGTGTACCAGGAGAAGTCGGCCGAGCTGTCGCCGGCCGCATACCAGATGGAAGACGCCGTGTTGGCCGTGCAGCGCAGCGCCACGGGGAGGTTCCAGGGCAGGGCCAGCAGGGCGGTGGCGGCGCGCAGCGCCTCGCGGTCCGGCTCGGCCGCGCGCAGGCGCAGCTCGATGACGCGGCGGATGCGCTGGGGGGTGCGGAGCGCGGTCATGTCCTCGGCGGCGGCCTCCTCCTCCATGCGGCGGTCGGCCAGCGCGCACCAGGCCTCCACCGCGCCCGCCACGCCGCGGGGGAAGGCATTGTCGAGCATCTCGGCGGGCTCGCCCTGGTCCTCCAGGGCGCGGCGCAGCGTCTCGCGCGTCCAGCCGATGTGGTTGGCCTGGGCGATGGCGGCGAGGATCAGGGCCTCGTCGGTCATGGCGCATCTCCGCGCGCGGCTTCGGCCGCGCGGGCGAGTTCCTCGGTGAAGCCGAGCATCGAAAGGTCCTCCATGCGCATCAGGTAGAAGATGCCGTTCAGATGGTCATTCTCATGCTGAAGAACACGGGCGGCGAAGCCCTCCGCCTCGCCCGTGACGTGATTTCCTTCGGCATCCTGCCCGGACCAGCCGATACGGGAGAAGCGCGGCACCTGGCCGCGCAGGCCGGGGATGGAGAGGCAGCCCTCCCAGCCCAGCTCCATGGCGTCGTCCAGCGGTGTCAGCTCGGGGTTGAAGAGCACGTTCAGCGCAGGCCCGTCGCGCCAGAGGAAGAGGCGCAGCGGCACATGCACCTGCGGTGCCGCCAGGCCCACGCCGCCGGCATCGGCCAGCGTCTCGGCCATGTCGCGCACCAGGCGGCGCATCTCGGGGGCGGTGGGGTCGGGCACCGGCTCGGCCTCGCCCAGCAGCACCGGGTGGCCCATGCGGGCGATCTTGAGAATGGCCATGCGAACCTCCGTCGGCACCGTTTGGCCACAGGAAAGGGGTTTGCGCGAGGGGGGTGCTTGTGTTATCTGCTTCGCACGGCACGGGGCGTTCTTGCCCGCGGGCCTTTTCCACGTTGATCGGCCAGAGCGCCAACAGGAGATTCGCCCGCGTGCAAGTCGTCGTCCGGGACAACAATGTTGATCAAGCGCTCAAGGCGCTCAAGAAGAAGCTGCAGCGCGAGGGTGTGTTCCGCGAGATGAAGCTTCGCCGCCACTACGAAAAGCCGAGCGAGCGTCGCGCCCGTGAGGCCGCCGAAGCCGTTCGCCGCGCCCGCAAGGTGGAGCGCAAGCGGCTGGAGCGCGAGGGCTTCTAAAGCTCCCCTTTCTGCCTGATATCGCACGCGGACAGGGCGCCACCTTCGGGTGGGCGCCCTTTTTGCGTTAGGCCGGAAATGGAAAGGGGCGCCCCCAGAGAGGAGCGCCCCCAAGACGTTCAGAGCTGGCTATGAAGGATCCGGCCGCACAGCGGCCGGCGCCGCCCAACTGACCGTACCGGCCGCGCTCCAGCGGCGCGGCGAAAGCCAAGGCGGCGGAGCCGCCGCGTCACGCCGGAGGCGTGCCTTCGGCACGACGCGTCTGAGGGCACAAAAAAGCTTTGCAGCGCCTCAGCGCTGCAAAGCCTGCACGATCTCCTGCGTCACCTTCTTCGCGTCGCCGAACAGCATCATGGTGTTCGGGCGGAAGAACAGCTCGTTCTCCACACCGGCATAGCCGCTGGCCATGCCGCGCTTCACGAAGAACACCGTCTTGGCGCGCTCCACATCCAGGATGGGCATGCCGTAGATGGCGCTGGACTTGTCGGTCTTGGCGGCCGGGTTGGTCACGTCATTGGCCCCGATGACATAGGCCACGTCGGCCTCGGCGAATTCGGGGTTGATCTCCTCCAGCTCATGCACCTCGTCATAGGGCACGTTCGCCTCGGCCAGCAGCACGTTCATGTGGCCGGGCATGCGGCCGGCGACCGGGTGGATGGCGTAGGAGACCTCCACGCCCTCCTTCTTCAGCAGGTCCGCCATTTCGCGCACCACCTGCTGGGCCTGGGCCACCGCCATGCCATAGCCGGGCACCACGATGATCTTGCCGGCATTCTTCATGATGAAGGCCGCGTCCTCGGGGCTGCCGGCCTTCACGGGCGCACGGTCTGCGCTACCGCCGGCCGCCGCCGCGCCGCTCTCGCTGCCGAAGCCGCCCAGCAGCACGTTGATGATGGAGCGGTTCATCCCCTTGCACATGATGTAGGAGAGGATGGCGCCCGAGGCGCCCACCAGCGCGCCGGTCACGATCAGCAGCAGGTTGCCGATGGTGAAGCCGATGCCCGCCGCCGCCCAGCCGGAGTAGCTGTTCAGCATGGACACCACGACGGGCATATCGGCGCCGCCAATGGGGATGATGAGCAGGAAGCCCAGGCCGAAGGCCAGGATCGCGATCATCCAGAACAGGGTGGGCGAGCCGGTGGCGACGAAGAGGATCACCAGCAGCAGCAGCAGGATGCCCAGCCCCGCGTTCAGCTTGTGCTGGTTCGCGAAGAGGATGGGCGCGCCCGACATGCGGCCATCCAGCTTGAGAAAGGCGATGACCGAGCCCGAGAAGGTGATGGCGCCGATGGCCAGGCCCAGCGACATCTCCAGCAGGGACGCGCCCTTGATGTCGCCCGGCACGCCGATGCCGAAGCTCTGCGGCGAGTAGAGGGCCGCCGCCGCCACGAAGACGGCCGCCATGCCCACCAGCGAGTGGAAGGCGGCCACCAGCTGCGGCAGCGAGGTCATCTGGATGCGGCTCGCGATGATCGTGCCGATCGAGCCGCCGATGGCGATGCCCGCGATGATCAGGACGAAGCCGCCGAAATCCATGCCGGAGTTCAGGATGGTCGCCAGGATGGCGATGCCCATCCCGATCATGCCGTACTGGTTGCCCTGGCGTGAGGTCTCGGGGTGGGACAGCCCGCGCAGTGCCAGGATGAACAGGACCGAGGCGGCGAGGTAGGCGAGGGTGGCGATGGTGGCCATGGCTGCCTCAGCCCTTCTTCTTCTGGAACATGGAGAGCATGCGGCGCGTCACCAGGAAGCCGCCGAAGATGTTCACCGAAGCGAGGGTGACGGCCAGCACGCCGAAGAGGCGGGCCGCGTCGCTCTCGGCCGCCGCGGCGGCGAGGATGCCGCCCACCACGATCACGGAGGAGATGGCGTTGGTGACGCCCATCAGCGGGGAGTGCAGCGCGGGCGTCACCGACCACACCACGTAATATCCAACGAAGCAGGCCATCAGGAAGATGGTCAGCATCAGCAGGAAGGGTTCCACCACCTGGGCCACGGGGGCCGTGGCCTCGGCGGCGCGGCGGGCGAAGTCCGCCAGCTCGGCGGCGCGGGCCGAAAGCTCGGCGGCGCGGTTGGCCAGTTCCGTCTGGGTGCTCATGGGGGTCTCCGTCAGGACGCGGGGGCGAACATCTTGTGGACCACGGCGCCGCCGCGCGTCAGCGTGACACCCTGGACGATGTCGTCCTCGGGCGGCAGCTTGGGCGCCTTCGCGTCCTTGTCCCAGAAGGTGGTCAGGAAGGTGAGCAGGTTGCGCGCGTAGAGGGCGCTGGCGGCGGCGGGGATGCGGCCGGGCCAATTGGTGAAGCCCAGGATCTTCACGCCATTGTCCGTCAGGTAGGACTGGCCGGGCTTGGTCAGCGCGCAATTGCCGCCGGCATCGGCCGCGATGTCCACGATGACGCTGCCGGGCTTCATGGAGGCGACCATCGCTTCGGTGACGAGGGTCGGCGCCTTCCGGCCCTGCACCAGGGCCGTGCAGACCACCACATCCTGCTTGGCGATATGGGTAGCCACCACCTCGGCCTGCTTGGCGTAGAATTCGGCGGAAAGCTGCTTGGCGTAGCCGCCGGCGGTCTGGGCCGCGCGGCTTTCCTCATCCTCATAGCCCACGAAGCTGGCGCCGAGGGACTTGATCTCCTCCTTGGCGGCGGGGCGGACATCGGTGGCCGAGACGCGGCCGCCGAGACGTCGGGCGGTCGCGATGGCCTGTAGCCCCGCCACCCCGCGCCCATCACGAAGACGTTGGCGGCGGGCACCGTGCCGGCCGCCGTCATCAGCATGGGGAAGCCGCGGTCGAAGGCGCCCGCACCCTCGATCACGGCGCGGTAGCCCGCCAAATTCGCCTGGGAGGAGAGCACGTCCATGCTCTGCGCGCGGGTGATGCGCGGCAGGAGTTCCATGGCGCAGGCATCCACGCCCGCCGCCGCGAAGCCTTGGGCGGCGGCGGCATCGGCCTGGAGCGTGCCCAGCAGCAGCGCGCCCTGGGGCAGGGTGGCCTCGGGGGCGCGGACAGCGAAGACGATGGCGGCACCGGCCAGCGCCGTGGCGGCATCGGGGGCCATGGTGGCGCCGGCCGCGGCATATTCCGCGTCCGGCAGGCCGGAGGCCAGGCCCGCGCCCTGCTGCACCGTGACATCGAGACCGAGGGCGATGAGTTTCTTCACCGTCTCGGGCGTCGCCGCCACTCGGCTTTCGCCGGGTTTCGTCTCCTTCAGGACCGCAAGGCGCATCAGGCCATATCCCCCGTTGAATGGTCGGCTATTTGTCCGGACGCTGCATATGCACGCTGCGGCCCCCGGCGCAAGACGTTGCGCTCATGTCACGTGGCGAAGAACCTGGCGCCAGACCCGCAGGAAATTGCCCGACCAGAGCAGCCCGATCTCGCGCGGGCCATAGCCGCGCCGGGCCAGTTCGGCGGTGATGGCGGCACTTTCCCCCGCATGCATCCAGCCCTGCACACCGCCGCCCCCGTCGAAATCGGAGGAGATGCCGACATGGTCGAGGCCGATGCGCCGCACCGCATGTTCCACATGGTCCACCAGGTCCGCCACGGTGGCCTGGGCGGCGCCGTTGGGGGGCGCGGGTCTCAGGAAGGAGGCCACGGCCGTGATCTGCGCCACGCCCCCGCAGGCGCGGATGGCGTCCAGCTGCTCGTCATCCAGGTTGCGGGGGTGGGCGTTCAGGGCCGCGCAGGCGGTGTGGGTGACGGCGACGGGCACGCGGGAGATCTCGCAAGCCTGCATCATGCCGGCCTTCGACACGTGCGAGCAGTCCAGCATCAGCCCGACGCGGTTCATCTCCGCGATGGCGGCGCGGCCGAGTGCGGTCAGCCCGCCATGCTCCTCCTCCGCATCGCCCAGATTCTTGCGGGGGCGGGCGCTGTCGGAGAGCGCGTTGTGCCCGTCATGGGTCAGCGTCAGGTAGATGGCGCCCAGGCGCCGCCACAGCGCGATGCGGCCCAGGTCATGCCCCATGGCGTAGCCGTTCTCGACGGCCGAGAGCACGGCGGGCACGCCAGCGGCGAAGGCCGCCTCCACCTCGTCCGGGGTGGCGCAGAAGCGGGCCGTGGTGCCGTCCGCGCGGTCGCGGATGTGGCGCAGCATGGCCTCGGCGCGGGCGGCGGCGGCCGCGTGGCCCACATGGTCGCGGGGGCCCTGGGCGACATAGGCGATGAAGACAGCGGCGGACATGCCGCCCTCGCGCATCTTGGGCAGGTCCACGCAGCGGTCGGTGTGGGTGAGCCAGTCCGGCGGCTCGGGCCAGCGGATGTCAATGTGCGTGTCGAGGATCAGCGGGTTGTTCGTGTTCATCGGCCGAAGCCTGACAGGAAACGGGCCAGCAGGTCACCCAGGATGTCGCAATTGTAGCCGCCCTCCTGGCAGATGGCGGTGGGCAGGTTGAGCGCGCCGATGGCCTGGCCCGCGCGGGCGAAGCCGTCGGCCGTGACCTTCAGCGCGGCCAGTGGCTCATGCTCGCTGGCGTCGAAGCCCAGCGCCACCACCAGCGCGTCCGGCGCGAAGCCCCGGATGGTGGCCAGGCCCTGTTCCAGCGCGGCCAGCCACCCTTCGTCGCCGGTGCCGAAGGGCTGGGGCAGGTTGAGGTTGAAGCCCGCCCCCGCGCCGCCGCCCGTCTCGCCCGCGAAGCCCACATACCAGGGGTAGTAGCGGGAGGGGTCGGCGTGGAGGGAGATGGTCAGCACGTCCGGCCGCTCCCAGAAGATGCCCTGGGTGCCGTTGCCATGGTGGCTGTCAATGTCGAGCACGGCCACGCGCGCCGCACCGGCATCGCGCAGCCGCTGCGCGGCCAGGGCCGAGTTGTTGATGTAGCAATGCCCGCCCGCCCGCGCGGCATAGGCGTGGTGGCCGGGCGGGCGGCAGAGGGCATAGGCGTCGCCCCCCGCCGCCGCCGCATCGGCCGCGGCCAGGGCGCAGGCGGCGGCCCCGCGCGACGCATCCCAGGTGCCCGGGCCGATGGGGCAGGCCGTGTCGGCGGTGAAGACGCCGGTGCGGGCGGTGATGTGGGTGGGCGAAAGCTGCGCCTGTTCCAGCATCTCGGGCGTGGGGTGGATGTTGGCCACCACCTCGGGCCCGGCCTCGGGCAGGGCGGCCCATTCGGCGGCGGCGGATTCCAGGAAGTCCAGATAGGGCTGGCTGTGCAGCCGGGCGAGTTCGGCCATGCCGGCGGGCGCCACCGCCTGCGGTTCCAGGCCCAGGCGGGACAGCCCTTCGCGGAGGGAGGCCGCGCGGGCCGGGATTTCGAAATTCGGGCGCAACGCCCCGCGCATGAGGAAGAAGCGGGGGTGGTGGGCGGCCTCGCCCGGATCGTGAAAGGCTTTCATGGGGGCACGGTAACACCGGCCGGCCCCTCGACAACACGGCGGGGCGCTGGTGTGCTGGGCCGATGCCCTCTCTCGATCCCGGCGCCCGGCGCGCCATCCTCGACGCCTGCGATTCCCTGCGTGACGAAAGCCTGGACTGGCTGTTTCGCCTGGTGCGCTGCCCCTCCACCCTCGGCAATGAGGCGGGGGCGCTGAACGAGATGGAGCGGCTGTACCGCCATCTCGGCCTCGACCCCTTCCGCATTCCGACGGACCCGGAGGCGATGGCCGGCCATCCGGGACTCTCACCACCGCTGATCCCCTATACGGGCCGCGACAACGTGGCGGCCATCCACCGCCCGCGCGCCGCTTCCGGCCGGTCGCTGCTGCTGCAAGGCCATGTGGACGTGGTGCCCGAGGGGGCGGCGGATATGTGGGAGACGCCGCCCTATGCGCTGGCCATCCGCAACGGCCGCGTCTATGGCCGGGGCGCGGGCGACATGAAGGCGGGCATCGTCAGCTATGCCATGGCCTTCGCCGCGATGCGCCGCGCCGGGCTGCAGCCGGCCGCCGAGGTGCAGATGGCCGCCGTGATCGAGGAGGAATGCACCGGCAATGGTGCGCTCGCCGCCATGCTGGCCCTGCCCAAGCCCGACGCCGTGATCATCCCCGAACCCGGGCCGGGGGTGGATGCGCTCTACACCGCCGAGGTGGGCGTGGTCTGGGCCTGGGTCACGGTCAGCGGCCGCCCGGCCCATGTGCGCGACATGCAGGCGGGGGTGAACGCCATCGAGGCCGCGCAGATCATCGCCGCCGCCTTCAAGGACTATGAATCCGAGCGCAACCGCGCCGAGCACATCGCCCCCGAATTCCATGGGGTGAACCACCCGGTGAATGTGAACCTCGGTACCATCGAGGGCGGGGAGTGGAACAGCAGCGTGGCTACGCGCTGCCGCATCGGTCTGCGGGTCGGCGTCATGCTGGGCTACACGGCGGCCGAGACCAAGCGCGACATCGAGCGCCTGGTGGCCCAGGCCAGCCAGCATGAGCGCCTGCGCGGCGCCCAGGTGAAGCTGGAATTCAAGGGCTTCATGGCGGACCCCTGCGCCTTTCCGAAGGACAGCGCGATCAGCGCCCTGGCCCGCCGCGCCCATGCCGAGGCGACCGGCGGCACCCTGCGCGACTACCCGGCCACGGGGCTCACCGACGGGCGTCACTACGTGCTGTACCAGGGCACGCCCTGCGCCGTGTTCGGGCCGGACGCGCAGGACATCCATGGCATTGACGAGAATGTGGGCGTGGAAAGCGTGCACGGCATCACGCGCAGCATCGCGCTGGCCATGGCCGAGTGGTGCGGGGTGGAAACATGCTGATGCCGCTGATTCACGCCTCCGGGCTTCGCTGCGCTGCGCCCTGCGGCGATCGGAGGCGGGCCTGATGCGAAACATCCCCCTCTCCGGCGCCCGCCTCTGGGCGGATCTGCACGAGGTGGCGCAAATCGGCGGCACCCCGCGCGGCGGCTGCAACCGCCAGTCCCTGACGGACCTCGACGGCGAGGCCCGCGCCTGGCTGGCGGAACGCGCGACCGCGCTGGGCTGCACCCTCCACCTCGACCCCTTCGGCAACATGGCGCTGCTGCGGCCGGGGCGTGACCCGTCGCGCAAGCCGGTGGGCTTCGGCAGCCATCTCGACACCCAGCCCACGGGCGGGAAGTTTGACGGGGTGCTGGGCGTGCTGGCCGGCCTCGAGGTGCTGCGCGCCCTGCACGAGGCCGGTGCCGAGACCGAGGCGCCGCTGATGCTGGTGAACTTCACCAATGAGGAGGGCGCCCGCTTCTCGCCCCCCATGATGGGCAGCGGCGCGGCCATGGGTATCTTCCCGCCCGAGCAGGTGCTGGAGACGACCGACGCCTCCGGCGTGAGCTTCGGCGCGGAACTTTCCCGCATCGGCTGGCGCGGCGAGGACACGCTGCCCGAGATGGCCGCCTTCCTGGAACTGCACATCGAGCAGGGCCCGGTGCTGGAGCGCGAGGGCAAGTCCGTCGGCATCGTGACCCATGCGCTGGCCCAGCGCTGGTATGATGTGGTGGTGGAGGGCGCCGAGGCACATGGCGGCAGCGCCATGACCGGGCGGCGCGATGCGCTGGTGGCGGCCAGTCACCTGGTCGCGGCGGTGGAGGAGATCGCCCTTGCCGCCCGCGCCCCCGATGGCGAACTCGGCCGCGGCACGGTGGGGCGGATCATGGTGCATCCCGACAGCCGCAACGTCGCCCCCGGCCGGGTCTGGTTCAGCGTGGACACCCGCCATGGCGACCCCGCGCAGCTCGACGCCATGGGCGAGGCGCTGCGCGCGCGGGCCGCGGCGATCGCGGCGGCGCGGGACGTGACCATCACGGTGACCGATTTCTGGCATTCGCCGCCCATCCGCTTCGACGCGGCGCTGCTCGGGCATTTGCGCGCCTCGGTCGCGCGGCGCGGCCTGGCGGCCAAGGAGATGCCGACCGGCATCGGCCATGATGCCGTCTATGTCGCGCGCCGCGTGCCCACCGCCATGATCTTCGTGCCCTGCCATGGCGGCCTCTCCCACAACGAGGCCGAGAGCATCACCCCCGAATGGGCCGAGGCGGGGCTGCTGGTGCTGGCCGATGCCATCCTGGAGGCGGCGCAATGAGAATCGCCATCGGCGGCTTCCTGCACGAAAGCCATTCCTTCGCCCCGCGCGCCACGGGTTGGGAGGATTTCCTGAAGCCCGGCGGCCTGCCGCCTTTGCTGCACCGCGACGAACTGGTGGAAGGGCTGCGCCCCACCTCCGCCTGCGCCGCCGGCGCCATCGCGGCCTGTGATGCGGCCGGCGCCACCATCGCGCCGCTGGCCTGGGCCTTCGCCAACCCCGCCGGCCCGGTAACGCGCGCGGCCTTCGAGCGGCTGTCGGCGCTGATCCTGGCGGCACTCTCCGACGCGCTGGACGAGGCGCCCTTGGACGGCGTCTTCCTCGACCTGCACGGCGCCATGGTCAGCGACGACTTCCCCGATGCCGAGGGCGAATTGCTGCGCCGCGCCCGCGCCGTGGTGGGGCCGGACATCCCCATCGCCGCGACGCTCGACCCGCACGCCAACATGACGCGGCTCATGGCCGAATGCGCCGATGTGTTGGTGCCTTACCGCACCTATCCGCATGTGGACATGCGCGCCGTAGGCCGCCGCGCGACCGACTTGCTGCTGGCGCGCATCCGCCGCGGCGCGCCCTGGGCGCTGGCTTTCCGGGAGCTGGATTTCCTCATCCCCATCACCAGCCAATGCACCATGGTCGAGCCCATGTCGGGTGTCATGGAGGCGCGTGCGCGGCTGGAAGCCGGCGTCGTCGAACTCGGCTACTGTTTCGGCTTTCCCTATGCGGATTTCCCCGGCTGCGGCCAGGCCATCGCCTGCTGGGCCGAGACGCAGGATGCCGCCGAGAAAGCCGCCGATGCCCTGGCGCGGGAGATCACGTCGCGCGAGGCCGCCTTCACCGGCGGCGTGATGGAGGCCGACGCCGCCGTGGCCGAGGCGCTGCGCCTCTCGGACGGGGCGGGCAAGCCCGTCATCATCGCCGACACCCAGGACAATCCGGGCGGCGGCGGGCATGGCGACACCACCGGGCTGCTGGCGGAGCTGCTGCGCCAGGGGGCACCCGCCGCGCTGGCCCCCATGAACGACGCGGAAGCCGCCGCCGCCTGCCACGCGGCAGGGGAGGGGGCGACGGTGACGCTGGACCTCGGCGGCAAGAGCGATGGCGTGCCCCTGCGCGTGACGGGGGTCGTGGAAAAGCTGTCGGACGGCCGCTTCACCCTGGAAGGGCCCATGGGGCAGGGGAACCCGGCCAATCTTGGGCTGACGGCGCTGCTGCGGGTGGGGAAGGTGCGGGTGGTGATCGTCTCGCGCAAGATGCAGGCGCATGACCAGGCGGTGTTCCGCCACCTGGGCGTGGAGCCGGCGGCGGAACGGATCGTGGCCGTGAAGTCCTCGGTGCATTTCCGGGCGCATTTCCAGCCCATCGCCGCGGCGGTGCTGGTGGCGGCGGCACCTGGCCCGGTGGTGGCGGACCCTGCCACGCTGCCCTTCACGGCGCTGCGCCCGGGGCTGCGCCTCCGGCCCGGGGACAATCGGCGCTTCGGGGGTTAGGGCGCGAGGTTCCGCATCCAGGCCGCGGCGTTTTCTTCCAGCTTGCGGGCCTCCTCCTGCACGGCCAGCGCGTCGCCATGGGTGGCGGTGAGCTGGCAGGCGTATTTGCGCAGGCTGTTCTCCAGCCCCGCGACAGCACCGCCCAACTCGCCCAGGTTGGACTGGAACGCCGCCACGGCGGCGCGCTGCTCCTCCAACGCGGCGTCCAGCGCGGCGAGGGCATGGCGGAGCCGGTCCTCGGGCGTGGGTTCGGCGGGGGCGCGCTGCGGGAAGAGCAGGATTTCGGCGCTGGGCATGGGGGCTCCGTCGGCAATCTCTGGAGAAATTGCTATCCCATCACGAATTTTAAGACAACATAAATATCTTGAGATTTGATTAACAAAATCGAGACGTCTTTGCTCACACCAGGAAGGGCAGCAGCAGGCAGGCCGCCGCCCCCAGCGACAGCACCCAGCGCAGCCGCATGTAGAAGCCCGGCACCAGACGGCGCGAGGCCGCCCATTGCTCCACCCCGGCGGTGGCCAGGATGCCCGCGGCCAGCAGCAGCAGCGACGGCGCCTCGAACAGCATCATCGCCGCCCAGCCGATCAATGAGGGCACCACCCCCAGCACCAGCCGTGCCGGCGTGGCCCAGGCCTCCTGCACCGGCGGCCTGAGCGCCAGCCCCCAATGCACGGCGCCCAGGAAGGACAGGATGACGGCGCCATAGGCGATCAGCGCCCCGCGCGCGAAGCCCCCCAATGGTCAGGGGCCAGCAGCACGGCCAGCGCGGCGGCGGCGAAGGGCAGCAGGCCCGAGAGGCCCAGGGTCCAGGTCAAGCGTTGATGCGCGGCGTTCATGCGCCGCACATCAGCCGCAAGAGGTGCCGCGGTGCAAGACCTGTGCGCCCAGCGCCGCGCCGCGCTATAGCCCCGCCATGGGCATGTTTCTCGAAATCGGCTTCATCGTCCTGCTGACGCTGGTCAATGGCGTCTTCGCGATGAGCGAGCTGGCCGTCGTCTCCTCCCGGAGGGGGCGGCTGCAGGCGATGGAGCGTGCCGGCACGCCCGGCGCGGCCGCCGCCCTGGCCCTGCATGAGAATCCGGGCCGTTTCCTGCCCACGGTGCAGGTGGGCATCACGCTGGTGGGGATCCTGGCCGGCGTCTTCGGCGGCGCGGCGCTGGCCCGCCCGCTGGGCGAAGCGCTGGAGGAACTGCCCTTCGTCTTCGGCTATGGCCAGGCGCTGGCCTTCGGCATCGTGGTGCTGGCCATCACCTATGCCAACCTGATCCTGGGCGAGCTGGTGCCCAAGCAGCTGGCCCTGCGCAACCCGGAGCGCGTGGCCTCGGCGCTGGCCCCGGCGCTGACCGGGCTGGCGCGGGTGACGGGGCCGTTCATCTCGCTGCTCTCCAGCTCCTCCGCCGTCATCCTGCGGCTGTTCGGTGCCCATAAGCCGACCGAACAGGGCGTGACCGAGGAGGAGGTGAAGGCCGTGGTGGCCGAGGGCGTGCAGGCCGGCGCGCTCGACCCCAATGAACGCCAGATGATCGAGCGCGTGCTGCGCCTGGCCGACCGGCCCGTGCGCGCGCTGATGACGCCGCGCAACGAGGTCGCCTGGATTGACCGCAACGCCGCCCCCGAGGCGGTGGCCGAGGCGCTGCGGGCCGACAACGTCACGCGCTTCGTCGTGGCCGACCGCCGCGTGGACAACGTGGTCGGCGTGGTGGCCGTGAAGGATCTGCTGGACCAGGTGCTGGCGGGCGGCGCCGTCTCCATCCCGGAGGCACTGCGCCAGCCCACCGTGCTGCCCGACAACCTCTCCGCGCTCGATGCGCTGGAACGGCTGCGGGCGGACCCCTTGGGCATGGCGCTGGTGCTGGACGAATATGGCAGCTTCGAGGGAGTGGTGACGGCCTCCGACCTGCTGGAGGCCATCGTGGGCGAACTCGGCCCCGCGCCCGACGCGGCCGCCGGCTCCGTGGCGCGCTTCGACGGCTCCATCCTGCTGGATGGGATGATGGCGCTGGACGAGCTGCGCGGGCGGCTCAAGGATTTCGAGCCCCCGCCCCAATCGGGCCACTACCACACGGTGGCCGGGCTGATGATGGCGCTGCTGCAGCGCATCCCGCGCGAGGCGGACCGCATCGCCTACAGCGGCTGGCGCTTCGAGGTGGTGGACATGGATGGGCGCCGCGTGGACAAGGTGCTGGCGCTGAAGGAGGGCGCGACGGGCGCGCCGCTGGTGGCCCCGCCCATCGCCGTGCTGCCGCTGGAGGGCAGCCCCGCCGAGCGGCCCTCTACTTCGCGGCCCCAGCCTTCGCGATCGGTGGAATGAACTGGGCCTCCGTGTCCCAGGGGAACAGGATCCAGGTGTCCTGGCTGACCTCGGTCACGAAGCTGTCCACCAGGGGCTTGCCGGCGGGCTTGGCGTAGATGGTGGCGAAATGCGCGCCGGGCAGCATGGCGCGCACCAGCTTGGCCGTGGTGCCGGTGTCCACCAGATCATCCACCAGCAGCCAGCCCGTGCCGTCGCCGGCGGCGGCGGGCGCCTTGGCCACGCGCGGGTCGCCGCGCTTCTCCTCGTCATAGGTGATGACGCTGACCGTCTCGATGATGCGGCATTCGAGTTCGCGCGCGATGATGGCCGCCGGGATCAGCCCGCCGCGGGTGATGGCCACCACGCCGGTCCAGGGGCCGCGTTCCATGAGCCGCCACGCCAGGGCCTTGGCGTCGCGGTGCAGCTGGTCCCAGCCGACGGTGAAATAACGTGGCGCCACCTCAGTGCATCCTTCCGCCAATGGGCACGGGGAAATCCGGGCGCAGCAGAACCACCGCGCCATTCTCGTCGGGCACGCCCAGCACCAGCACCTCGCTCAGGAAGGGGCCGATCTGCCGGGGCAGGAAGTTCACCACCGCCAGCACCTGCCGGCCGATCAGCCGGTCGGGGGAGTAGTGGGTGGTGATCTGCGCGGAGGATTTCCGCACGCCGATCCCCTCGCCGAAATCCACCCAGAGCTTGATGGCGGGCTTGCGCGCCTCCGGGAAGGGCTGCGCGTCCAGGATGGTGCCCACCCGGATGTCCACCTTCAGGAAGTCGTCGAAGCCGATCGGATCACTCATTCCCGCGCGCTAGCCGATTTCCGCGCGGCAGGCGAGGGGTGTTCCCCAAGGGGGCGCAGGTTTGCGGCGTAACGACCCCTGGTCCAGAATGGACGCGACACACCAACCGCCGAGGAAACCCCTGATGCGCGACTTCCACCTGCCCGGCCGCAGCCCGGTGATTGCTGGCCGGGGCATGGCCGCCACCTCCATGCCGGCCGCCTCGCTCGCCGCCATCGAGGTGCTGAAGGCGGGTGGCAATGCGCTGGACGCCGCCATCGCCGCCGTCGCCCTGCTGGGCGTGATCGAGCCGCAGAGTACCGGCATCGGCGGCGACAATTTCTGTCTGTATGCGCCCGCCGGTGGCGACCATGTGATCGCCATGAACGGCTCGGGCCGGGCGTCCGCGGGCTCAACGCCCGAGGCGCTGCGCGCCAAGGGGCTGACCGCCATGGTCAACACCTCGGTGCATTCCGTCACCATCCCGGGCGCGGTCTCCGCCTGGCAGGCGCTGAACGCGGCCTATGGGCGCAAGGAGCTGGGCTACCTGCTGCAACCCGCCATCCGCGCGGCCGAGGAAGGCTTCCACGTCCATGCCCGCGTGGCGCATGACTGGGAGGAGGCGAAGGGCAAGCTCGCGGGGCATGAGGCCTCCGCGCGGCACTACCTGCCCGGCGGCAAGGCGCCCGTCATGGGCCAGAAGATGCAGTTCCCGGCCCTGGCCGCCACGCTGCGCGCCATCGCCAAGGGCGGCGCCCGCGCCTTCTACGAGGGTGAGATCGCGGCCGACATGGTGGCCACCCTGCGCGCCCTGGGCGGCACCCAGACCGAGCAGGATTTCGCCGATGCCCTGCTGGCGGCGGAGTTCGTCACGCCCATCAAGCGGTCCTGGAACGGGCTCGACATCCATCAATGCCCGCCCAATGGCACCGGCATCATCACGCTGATGATCCTGGGCATGCTGGAGAACATGAAGAAGGCCGAGGGCGGGCCGCTGGGGCTGACGCGCCTGCACCGCCACATCGAGGCCGCGCGCCTGGCCTATCGCGACCGCGACGCCTTCGTGGCCGACCCGGCCCAGGTGGAGGTGCCGGTGGAGCATCTGCTCTCCGACGAATATCTGCACGGGCTGGCGCGCGGCATCCAGGACGGCCGGGCCATGGCGGAGATGCCGCCGGCCGGAACGCTGTTCCCGGTGCATGCGGACACCGTCTATCTCTGCGTGGTGGATGAGGAGGGCAACGCCTGCTCCTTCATCAATTCGCTGTTCGAGAGCTTCGGCTCCGGCATCATGGCGGAGAAGTCGGGCGTCATGCTGCACAATCGCGGCTTCGGCTTCCGCCTGCAGGACGGCCACCCCAACTGCATCGCGCCGGGCAAGCGGCCCATGCACACCATCATTCCCGGCATGGCGACCCAGAATGGCCGCGCGGTGATGCCCTTCGGCGTCATGGGCGGGCATTTCCAGCCGATGGGCCAGAGCCTGCTGCTGTCCAACATCTTCGAATGGGGGCTGGACCCGCAGGAGGCGATTGACCTCGCCCGCCTCTTCCCGCGCGAGGGCGCGATCCAGGTGGAGCGCGGCATCCCGGCCGATGTGGTGGCGGGGCTGGACGCGATGGGCCATCGCTGCGTGGCCTGGGACAAGCCGCATGGCGGCGGCCAGGCCATCCTGATGGACCATGCGCGCGGCTGCCTGATCGGCGGCAGCGATCCGCGCAAGGATGGCTGCGTGATCGGCTATTGAGGAAGTCCCGGACATGACCGAACCCTGCGAACTGCCCGCCACCACCGCCCGGCGCATGATCGGGCGCAAGAAGCTCTCGCCGGTGGAGCTGCTGGACAGCTGCCTCAAGCGCATCGAGGCGGTGAACCCGGCCGTGAACGCCATGACGGCCATGGATGTGGAGGCCGCCCGCACCCAGGCCCGCGCCGCCGAGGACGCCGTGATGAAGGGCGAGCGGCTGGGCGTGCTGCACGGGTTGCCGCTCGGCATCAAGGATCTGGAGGAGACGAAGGGGCTGCGCACCACCTGGGGCAGCCTGCTCTTCAAGGACCACATCCCCACGCGCGACGAGGGCATGGTGCGCCACCTGCGCGAGGCGGGCGGCATCGTGCTGGGCAAGACCAATGTGCCGGAGTTCGGCCTGGGGGCGAACAGCCGCAACGCCGTCTATGGCGCGACGGGCAATGCCTTCGACCCCACGCACAATGCCGCCGGGTCCTCGGGCGGTTCGGCCGTGGCCCTCGCTTGCGACATGGTGCCGCTGGCCTCGGGCTCCGACACGGGCGGGTCGCTGCGCAACCCGGCCGCCTTCAACGGGATCGTGGGCTACCGCCCCTCGCCGGGCCTGGTGCCCAATGAGCGGCGGGGGCATGGCTGGAACCCGCTCTCCGTGCTGGGCCCGATGGCGCGGGACGTGCCGGATCTCTGCCTGATGCTCTCGGCCATGGCGGGCGATGATGCGGGCGACCCGCTGGCCTACACGCTGCACGCGCGCACGGTCCGGGGCGAGCCCGCGCTGTTCCACCCGGCGCGCGAGATTGACCTCTCTACCCTGCGCGTGGCCGCGACCGAAGACTTCAACCTGGCACTGGTGGAAGGCGTGGTGCGCCGCAAGTTCCGGCGCATCGTGGAGGGCTGCGGTTCGCTCTTCGCGCGGATCGAGACGGCCACGCCCGACGTGACCGGCGGCGATGAGGCCTTCGAGGTGCTGCGGGCCTCGGGCGCCTTGGCCTCGCACCTGGACCGCGTGCGGAAGCATGCCGACAAGTGCGGCCCCAACATGATCGCGAATGTGGAGGAGGGGCTGCGCTACTCCCTGGAGGACCAGGCCCGCGCCGCGAGCCGCCAGACCGTGATCTACCGGAACTTCCAGAGCTTCTTCGAGAAGCACGACGTGCTGATCACGCCCGCCATCACCATCAGCCCCCGTCCCTGGCGGGAGCTGTTCCCGAGCGAGATCGACGGGCAGAAGACCCGCACCTACTTCCACTGGCTGGCGCTGGCCTATTACGTGACGCTGACAGGCCACCCGGCCATCAGCCTGCCCGTGGGGCTGGACGAGAAGGGGTTCCCCTTCGGCCTGCAGATCGTGGGCCCGCGGGGCGGCGATGCCTTCGTGCTGGGCGTCGCGGCCGCGCTGGAGGCGGCGCTGGCCGGCGATGCGGAGTTCGGTCGCCCGAAGCCCGACATCGCCAAACTGCGCGCGGCACCGCCCATCAGCGGGATGGAGGGCTTCCTCGGCTTCGGCTGAGGCGGCCTACCAGCGGTAATACCGCGGCGGCGGGCGGTGGTAATAGCCCCGCGGCGGGCCGTAATAGCCGCGATAGACCGGCCGCGCCGGGGCGTAATAGCGCGGCGGCGGCGCGTAGTAGCGCGGCTGGCTGGCGGCGCCGACCGCGAGGCCGGCCGCCGCGCCCACCCCCGCGCCCACCAGCGCGGTGGCGGCGGGGTCCGGACGCCCATAGGCATCGGTGCAGGCCGCGACGCCGAGCAGCCCCGTGAGGCTCAAGGCGGTGATGAGCTTTCGCATCGAAGGCACTCCTCTCTCCCAGGCATCAAGGCAGGCGGGCGCGGCCGCTTGAAGGTGGCAATGTGGCGCCGCCGTGCCAAAGGTGGCGCGGGGTGGGCAGCACCTCCGCGCCATGATGGGTCAGAAACGCGGCAACTTGCCCAAGGGTTGATGCCGTTACCCTTTGCCGGACGAGAAGGCGTTGAAGGTCTGGAGCGTGTAGGTGTCCTTCACGCCCGCCACGCTCTGCACCCGCTCCACCACGAAGAGGCCGATATCCTGCTCCGGCTCCAGGTAGAACTTCCCCAGCAGGTCATACTGGCCGGAAATGGAATGCATCTCGGACAATTCGGCGATGCTGTCGGCCATTTCCCGCGCCACGCGGTAGGCTTGGCCCATCTCACACTTGATCATGACAAAGATTGCCCGCACGACCATGCTCCCCATGTAGGTGGTGCGGGATATGCCGCGTGCCGGGGCGCCCGTCCACGAGGGATGCATCCGCGCGGGGCAATCGGGGCCGATCGCGCCTCAATCCCCGGTAACGAAACGTAACCACCGCCAAGGATCGCCCTTGCCGAGCTTAGGCTGGCGGTCCATTCATGAGCGGTTAGACACTGAGGCTCCATGCGCGCCTGGCTGCAACTCGGCATCGTCGCCGTCCTCGGCGGCGCCGGCTATCTCTGGCACACCCAGGCGGATGCCTGGGGCGTTCCCGCGCCGCTCTCACTCCTGGGCCTGGAACGCCCCACGGTGCAGGAGGCTGCGCGCGGCGCTCCGGCTGGCGGGCAGGTCGCGGTCGTGGCGGCCCCCGTCCGGCAGGCGGCTGTGGTGGAGCGGATGGAAAGCGTGGGCACCGTCCGCGCGCGCGAGGCCGTGACCATCACCACCAAGGTGGCCGGCATGGTCACCGCCATCCGCTTCGAGGAAGGTGCCCATGTCCGCGCCGGCGAGGTGCTGATGGAGCTGGACAGCGAGGCCCTCTATGCCGAGCTGTACCAGGCCCGCGCCAGCCTCGACAACGCGCAGAGCCAGCTGGCCCGCGCCCGCGCCCTGCCGGCCGGGCAGGCCGTGGCCCGCGCCCGGGTGGATGAGCTGGAGACCCTCTCCCGCGCCGCCGATGGCCGGCTGCGCCAGATCCAGGCCCGCATTGACGAACTGCGCCTGACCGCCCCCTTCGACGGCCGCGTGGGCCTGCGGCAGGTGAGCGTGGGCGCGCTGATCCAGCCCGGCACCGCCGTCACCAGCCTGGACGACATCAGCCGCGTGCGCGTGGAATTCTCCATCCCCGAGGTGCATGTGGCGCGCGTCCGCCCCGGCAGCCTGGTCAGCGCCCGCAGCGCCGCCCATGGCAGCCGCGTCTTCGAGGGGCGGGTGACGGTGATGGACACGCGCATAGACACCGCCACCCGGACCATGCGCGTGATCTCCGAATTCGACAATTCGGACGAGGCGCTGCGGCCCGGCCTGTTCCTCAACGTCCAGCTCACGCTGGAAACCCGCCCCACCGCCCTGCTGGTGCCGGAGGAGGCGCTGGATTCACTGGGCGAGCGCAGCTTCGTCTACGCCATCCGCGACGGGCGCGCGCGCCGCGTGGAGGTGCAGCTCGGCCTGCGAATGGCGGGCGAGGTGGAAATCCGCCAGGGGGTGCGCCCGGATGACCAGGTGGTGGTGCGCGGCCTGCAGCGCCTGCGCCCCGATGTGCCCGTGCGCGTCACCGAGACCATGACCCGCCCCACGAGCTGACCTCCCTTCAGGCAAGGCCCGCGCCATGATCCTCTCCGACATCTCGATCAAGCGGCCGGTCTTCGCGACGGTCGTGAGCCTGATGCTGGTGGTGCTGGGCCTCGCCTCGCTCACCCGGCTGCCGGTGCGCGAATTGCCGCGCATTGACCCGCCCATCATCCAGGTCATCACCACCTACACCGGCGCCTCGGCCGGGGTGGTGGACACGCAGATCACGGAGCTGGTCGAGGGCGCGGTGGCGGGCATCGAGGGCATCCGCACCATCACCTCCTTCTCGCGCGATGAGCGCAGCGTCGTCACCATCGAGTTCAACCTGAACCGCAATGTGGACAGCGCGGCGAACGACGTGCGCGACCGCGTGGCCCGCGCCGCCGCCCGCCTGCCCACCCAGGCCCAGGTGCCCATCGTGCAGAAGCAGGATGGCGATGCGCGGCCCATCATGTGGGTGGCGCTTTCCTCCGAACGCATGTCGGGCATGGAGCTGACCAATGTGGCGCGGCAGCGCTTCGTGGACCGGCTGGCCATCGTGGACGGGGTGGCGCAGGTCCTGATCGCGGGCGAGCGGCGCTTCTCCATGCGGATCTGGCTGGACCGCCAGGCGCTCGCCGCGCGCGGGCTGACGGTGCAGGACATCGAGGACGCCATCCGCCGCGAGAATGTCGAACTGCCGGGTGGGCGCCTCGAATCCACCCAGCGCGAGCTGACCGTCCGCACCGACACGCGCATGAACACGCCCGAGCAGTTCCGCGCCCTGGTGGTGGCGCGGGTGGCGGGCGGCGCGCAGGTGCTGCTGGGCGATGTGGCGCGGGTGGAGGTGGCGCCCGAGGAATCGCGCGGTGGCTACCGGCTGAACGGGCGTGATGCCATCGGCCTCGGCATCCTGCGGCAGAGCACGGCCAACACCCTCTCGGTCGCGGATGGCATCCGGGCGGAGGTGGAGCGCATCCGCCCCAACCTGCCCGAGGGGATCAACGTCGAATACGGCTATGACGAGAGCCGCTTCATCGCGCAGTCCATCTATGAGGTGCAGCACGCGCTGATGATCGCGCTGGCCCTGGTGGTCGGCGTCATCTTCTTCTTCCTGCGCAGCTTCCGCGCCACCCTGATCCCGGCCATCGCCATCCCGGTCTCCATCATCGCCTCCTTCACGGCGGTGGCGGCCATGGGCTTCTCGGTGAACATCCTGACGCTGCTGGGGCTGGTGCTGGCCATCGGCCTGGTGGTGGATGACGCGATCGTGGTGCTGGAGAACATCCATCGCCGCATCGAGGAGGGGGAGGAGCCGCTGCTGGCCGCCCTTCGCGGCTCGCGCGAGATCGCCTTCGCCATCATCGCCACCACCCTGGTTCTGATCGCGGTCTTCGTGCCGCTCTCCTTCATGTCGGGCAATGTGGGGCGGCTGTTCACGGAATTCGGCCTGGCGCTGGCGGCCTCCGTCGTGTTCTCGGGGCTGGTGGCGCTGACGCTGACGCCCATGATGTGCAGCAAGCTTCTGAAGCCGCACGGGTCCAGCGGGCTGTTCATTCGCATGACGGAGCCGCTCTTCCTCGGCATGAACAATGGCTTCCGCGTGCTGCTGCGGGGCGCGCTGAACATGCCCATCGTGGTCATGGCGGTGGCGGCGGGGCTGTCGGCACTGGCGGTGCTGCTGTTCCAGGCGCTGCCCAAGGAATTCACGCCCACCGAGGATCGTGGCGTCATCATCGTGCCGCTGACCGGCCCCGAGGGCGCGACGGGCAACTACATGCTGGAACACCTGCGCCATGCCGAGCGGCTAGGCGCGCGCTATGTCGCCTCGGGCGAGGCGGCCTCGGTCTTCTCCACCCTGGGCGGCTTCCAGCCGCCGCCGCAGGGCAATGTCGCCAACATGTTCATCCGCCTGGCCCCCTGGGATGAGCGGACGCGCAATTCCCAGACCATCGCGCGCGAACTCTTCCCGCAGATCG
This sequence comes from Roseococcus microcysteis, assembly GCF_014764365.1. NCBI lineage: Bacteria > Pseudomonadati > Pseudomonadota > Alphaproteobacteria > Acetobacterales > Roseomonadaceae > Roseococcus > Roseococcus microcysteis. The sequence continues at coordinate 1,900,972 of NZ_CP061718.1, read as the reverse complement.
CCGCCATGCCGGGCGTGCGCGGCTTCACCCTCACGCCGCCCTCGCTCGGCCAGTCGGGCTTCCAGCCGCCGGTGCAGTTCGTCATCGGCGGCCCGGACTATGAGACGCTGATCCAGTGGCGCGACACCTTCCTGGCCCGCGCCCGGCAGAATGAGCGGCTGCTGAACCTCGACAGCAATTTCCGCGAGACCAAGCCGGAGCTGCGCGTGGACATTGATCGCCGCCGCGCGGCCGACCTCGGCGTCTCCATCCAGGCGGTGGGGCGCACCATCGAGACCATGCTCGGCTCGCGCGAGGTCAGCACCTATATCGAGGGCGGGCAGGAATATAAGGTCCTGCTCCAGGCGACCGAGGGCGACCGTTCCACGCCCTATGATCTGCAGAACATCTTCATCCGCTCCGCCGGCGGGCTTATCCCGCTGTCCAATGTGGTGACGCTGAGCGAACGCGCGCGGCCGCAGGCGCTCTCCCGCGCCGACCGGGTGCGGGCCATCACCATCACCGCCTCGCTCGCGCCGGGCTACACGCTGGGCGAGGCGCTCGACTTCATGGACCGCACGGCGCGCGAGGTGCTGCCCTCCGAGGTGCGGATTTCCTATCGCGGCCAGTCGCTGGAATTCCGCGACAGCACGGGCGCGCTCTACGTCACCTTCCTGATGGCGCTGCTGGTGGTCTACCTGGTGCTGGCGGCGCAGTTCGAGAGCTTCATCCACCCGCTCATCATCCTGCTCTCCACGCCGCTGGCCATGACGGGGGGGCTGCTCGCGCTGCACTTCACGGGGCAGACGCTGAACATCTTCAGCCAGATCGGGATGATCCTGCTGATCGGGCTGATGGCGAAGAACGGCATCCTGGTGGTGGAATTCGCGAACCAGCTGCGCGACCGGGGGCTGTCCATCTTCGACGCGGCGCTGGAAGCGAGCGTGGTGCGGCTGCGGCCCATCCTGATGACCTCCATCGCCACCGTCTTCGGCGCGGTGCCGCTGGCCATGGCGACGGGGGCGGGCGCGGAGAGCCGCATGGCGCTGGGCGTCGTCATCGTGGGTGGCGTCACCTTCTCCACGATCGTGACGCTCTTCGCGGTGCCGGCGCTCTACGTGATGCTGGCGCGCTTTACCAAGCCGCTCGGCCATATCGAGCGCGCGCTGTCGGACCTGGAGCGCCGCACGCCCGTGGCGGGCGACGAGGCGGCGAAATATGCGAAGAAGCCGGGCGCTTCACCGGCGCCCGCGGAGTGACGCGCCCGCCATGCTGATCTAGTTTCCCGCCACCAGACGCACGGGAGACTGAGAACATGGCGGGAATGCAGGAACGCAGCGGCGGGCAATTGCTGGCCGATGCCTTGGTGGCGCAGGGGGCGACCCATGTCTTCGCCGTGCCGGGCGAAAGCTACCTGGACCTGCTGGACGGGCTCTACGCCCAGCGCAACCGCGTGGAACTCATCACCTGCCGCTTCGAGGCCGGCGCCGTCCATATGGCCGAGGCCCATGGCAAGCTGACGGGCAAGCCAGGTGTGGCCATCGTCACCCGCGGCCCCGGCGCCTGCCACGCCGCCATCGGCGTGCATGTGGCCATGCAGGACAGCACGCCGCTGGTGCTGCTGGTGGGGCAGATTCCCGTCGAGGAAACCGACCGCGAGACCTTCCAGGAGGTGGACTACCGACGGATGTTCCAGCCGCTGGCCAAGTGGGTCACGCAGATTGATGACGCGCGGCGCATCCCCGAGATCATGGCCCATGCCTTCGACATGGCGGTGAGCGGGCGCCCCGGCCCCGTGGTGGTGGCCATCAGCGAGGAGATGCAGAAGCACATGGTGGCGGTGCCGGACCTCGGCCCGCAGCGCGTGCTGCCCGCCCACCCGGCGCCCGCCGCCATCCCCGAGATGATGGCCATGCTGGAGAAGGCCGAGCGCCCGCTGGTCATCATGGGCGGCAGCCGCTGGACGCCGGAGGGCCGCGCCGCCATCCGCGCCTTCGCCGAGGCCAATGACCTGCCCGTCGCCGTCGCCTTCCGCCGCCAGGGCCTGTTCGACGGCACCAGCCCGCATTTCGCGGGTGACCTGGGTGTGGGCGCGGATGCGGGCCTGGTGGCCGCCGCGAAGAAGGCGGACCTGATCCTCGCCATCGGCACCCGCATCGGTGAGCCGGTCAGCCAGGGCTACACGCTGCTGGACATGGCCGGCGCCACGCCCATCGTGCATGTGCATCCGGACCAGGGCGAGATCGGGCGCGTCTATCGCGTGGCACTCGGCGTCACCTCGGATGTGAACGCCTTCGCACTGGGCCTGAAGGGCCAGAAGGTGGCCAAGCCGCGCTGGGCCGCCTGGCGCCAGGAGGTGCGCGCGGCGCGCGAGGCGCAGGCCGTGGCGCAGGACTATGAGGGCCCGCTGAACCTGGCCGTGGCCTTGCAGGCGCTGGAGAAGGCGCTGCCGGCCGATACCGTCTTCACCACCGATGCCGGCAACTTCGCCACCTGGCCCACGCGCTTCATGCATGTGAAGGAAGGCCAGGATTTCCTCGGGCCCACGAATGGCGCCATGGGCTATGGCGTGCCGGCGGCCATCGGCGCGGCCATCGTGGAGCGCGGCCGCCAGGTGGTCTGCTTCGTGGGCGATGGCGGCTTCATGATGACGGGGCAGGAAATCGCCACCGCCTTCCACCATGGGGTCGCGCCCATCATCCTGGTCTTCAACAACCGGATGTACGGCACCATCCGCATGTACCAGGAGCGCGTGTATCCGGAGCGCGTCTCGGGCACGGAACTCACCAACCCGGATTTCGCCCGCTTCATCGAGGCCTTCGGCGGCCATGGCGAGGTGGTGGAGCGCACCGAGGAGCTGGTGCCGGCCTATGAACGCGCGGTGGCGAGCGGCAAGCCCGCCATCATCGAAATCCGCACCAATCCGGAGCAGGTGACGAATCGCGCCACCATCACGGAGCTGCGGGCGCAGGCGAAGAAGTAAACCGGGACTGGGGGGCGCAAGCCCCCCAACCCATTCACGCGGCGACTTCGACCATGACGAGTTCCGCCTCGTCATCCGCCACCACCACGATCTCCCGCTCCTCCGCCACCGCGGCGGCGTCGCGCTCGTTGATCGGGTGGCCGTTCACCGTCGCACTGCCCTTGGCCGAGACCAGGTAGGCCGCGCGGCCCGGCGCCAGGCTGTGGCGCAACTCCTGCCCCTTGGAGAGCGTGGCCGCCATCACGGCGGCGTTGGCGTTGATGGGAAGCGCGCCCGCCTCGGCATCGCCGGGGCGGCCGCCGGCCAGCACCTCGAAGCGCGCCTCGCGGCCGGCTTTCGGGAAGGCCTTGGCGCCCCAGTTGGGCTTGGCGCCCTGCACATCCGGCATGATCCAGATCTGGAAGATCTTCGTCGTGCTCGGCTCCAGGTTGTACTCGCTGTGCACCACGCCGGTGCCGGCGGACATGATCTGCACGTCGCCCGCCTCGGTGCGGCCCTCATTGCCCATGTTGTCGCGGTGGGTGATGGCCCCCTCGCGCACATAGGTGATGATTTCCATGTCGCGGTGCGGGTGCGGGTCGAAGCCCGTGCCGGCGGCGATCTCGTCGTCATTCCACACGCGCAGCTTGCCCCAGCCCATGCGCGCCGGGTCGCGGTAATGGCCGAAGGAGAAGTGGTGACGCGCCTTCAGCCAGCCGAAATCGGCGCCGCCGAGGGATTTGAAGGGTCGGATGTCAATCATGGTCGTGGCTCCCTGGAGCCATCGGGGCTCCGTTGCCGCAACAGTTAGGGGGCCGGGCGGCCCATCGCCATGCCGTGCCCGCCATCACCCCCATTCACGGGGCTGATGACGGTGTCAGACCGGCACCGCCGCCGCGGCCATGGCGGGAAAGACCGCGACGGGCCGGCCCGCCTGCCATTGCAGCAACACCGGCCTGGCGCGGCTGTTCTGCCCGCGTTCGTCCAGCCGCCAGCCCCAGCCATTGGCCAGCGCGCCCTCGGGCAGGTCGAGGGCGCCCAGCGCGGCACGATCCGGCCCTTGGGCCAGCACGGTGCGGGCGCCCGAGAAGGCCGCGAAGGACAGGCCCGAGCGCGGCGGGCTGCCCCAGCGCCGCTGATAGGCCTGGGCGAAGGCGGCGGCCCCCTGGGCCCAGCCTGGCGCGCTCTCGATGGGCGGCATGTCCAATGCGTAGACGCCCTCCAGCGCGGGTTCGACCGCGCGGGCCAGGTCGAGCAGCCCCCAGGCCGGGCCGGCGCCCATCACCACGCGCGGCCGCCAGCCGGCCTCGGCCAGGGCGCGCAGCATGGCCGCCGCATCGCCTTCCGAGGCGGCATGGATCAGCACATTGACCGAGGCGGCGCGCAGCCGCTGCACCAGCGCGGCCCATTCGCCGGTGCGGGGGGCATGGGAGACGCGCTCCGCGATCAGCAGCCCGGCCTCGCGCAGGGCGGTCTCCAGCGCGGTGCCCAGCGCCTCCGGGCTGGGGCTCGTCTCGTGCAGGATGCCCACGCGCAGCGCCTCCACGGGCAGGCTGAGGGGCCCGGGCAGGCCATGGATCAGCGCCTCGGCCGCCATGCGCCCATAGGCGGAGGCGGCCGGCGCGGCACGGACGAAGCGCCGCCCGCCCCCCGCCGCCAGGGTGTCGGCGGGGGCGGCGAGTTCCACGAAGGGCGTGTCCAGCGCCTCGGCGGCCTGCAGGGCGGCAAGGCCCAGGGTGGCCGCCACGCTGCCGAACAGGACCGTGGCGCGCTCGCGCTGGATCAGCCGGCGGGACTCGGCCATGGCGGAGGCGGGGTCATTGGCCTCGGCGCGCAGCAGGCGCACCTGGCGTGCGCCGTCGGTCGCGTTGTGCGCCTCGATGGCCAGTTCGAGGCCCCGGCAGGCCTCGTCACCCAGCAGGGCGGCATGGCCGGAGGTGGGAAAGACGGCGCCCACGCGCCATTCCGCGGCGCTCGGCGCGCCCGCATTCTGGGCAGCGCCGTTCGGGGCGGCCCCGGTCTGGGCGCGCAGGGGCAGGGGTGCGGACAGCAAGGCCAGTCCGGCGAGGGCGAGGCGGCGGCGCATCGGGGGCGGAGTGTCCTCCGACGCGCCCTGGGACGCAATCATGCGTTGGGTGAAGTTTGCACGGAGGGGGCGCGCTTGACGTGCCTCTGGTCGCCGGGGAGGGTGCGCCTCCCAGCCACGGAGGCCAGCCCATGCCCGAGACCATGACCTACATCGCCCACGGCGCCGGCGGCGGGCCCGAGGTGATGGCGCCCGCGACCGGCCCGCTGCCCGTGCCCGCGGCCGATGAGGTGCTCATCCGCGTCATGGCGACGGGCGTGAACCGGCCGGATGTGGCGCAGCGCGCCGGCAGCTACCCGCCGCCCCCCGGCGCCTCGCCCATCCTGGGCCTGGAATGCGCGGGCGAGGTGGTGGCCTGCGGCCCCGATGTGCGCGGCTTCAAGGTGGGTGACCGCGTCTGCGCGCTGACCAATGGCGGCGCCTACGCGCAATATTGCACAGCGCCCGAGGCCCAGACCCTGCCCTGGCCCAAGGGCTATGACGTGATCCGCGCGGCCGCCCTGCCGGAGACCTATTTCACCGTCTGGGCGAACCTCTTCGGCACAAGCCATGCCAGCGCGGGGCGGCTCGCGCCCGGCGAGACGGTGCTGGTGCATGGCGGCAGCTCGGGCATCGGCGTGACCGCCATCCAGCTCGCCAAGGCCTTCGGCGCCACCGTCATCACGACCGTGGGCAGCGCCGAGAAGGCCAAGGCGGTGCTGGGCTTTGGCGCGGACCATGCCATCAACTACCGCGAGCAGGATTTCGTGGACGAGGTGAAGCGGATCACCGGCGGGAAGCTGCTGGACGTGGTGCTGTGCATGGTGGGCGCGCCCTATTTCGGGAAGAATTTGCGCTGCCTGCGGATGGATGGGCGCCTGGTGCTGATCGCCTTCCTCGGCGGCGAGACGGCCGAGCCCACGGATCTGCGCCCCATCATGATGCGCCGCCTGACCGTGACGGGCAGCACCATGCGCCCGCGCACCACCGCCCAGAAGGGCGAGATCGCGGCGGCCCTGCGCGAGAAGGTCTGGCCGATGCTGGAGCGGGGAAGCTGCGCCCCGCACATCCATGCGACCTTCCCCCTCGCCCAGGCCGCCGAGGCGCACCGGCTGATGGAAAGCAGCGCGCATATCGGCAAGATCATGCTGCATGTCGCCGACTGAGACTTGACCCAGGCCCGCGCCTTCCAGCTTCTGCTGGTGGCGGTGGTGCTGTTCGGCGGCGTCTGGCCCATCACCAAGCACGCCCTGTCGGACAGCACGCCGCTGTGGTTCGGCTTCTGGCGCGCCGCGCTGGCGGCCGTGACGACGGCGGCCGTGATGGCGGCGCTCGGCCGGCTGCGGCTGCCGGCGCGGCGCGACTGGCCGGCGGTGCTGGCGCTGGGCAGCCTGCAGATCGGCGCCTTTTTCGCCTTCACCCATGTGGCGGTGGGGATGATCCCGTCCGGGCGCACGGCCATCCTCTCCAATGTGACGATCTTCTGGCTGGTGCCGCTCTCGGTCTGGCTGCTGGGCGAGCGGGTTTCGCCCATGCGCTGGGTCGCGGCCGGCGTCGGGCTGCTGGGCGTGGCGGTGATGATGGGTCCCTGGGCGCTCGATTGGAGCGCGCCCGGGGTGCTGGCGGGGCATGTGTGGCTGCTCTGCGCCTCGCTGGCCTGGAGCGTCACCATCATCATCCTGCGCCGGCGCCCGCCCTCGGTGCCGTTGATCGAGCTGCTGCCCATCGCCTTCCTGATCGGCGCCGCCATTGTCAGCGCGGTGGCCTGGGTGCTGGAGCCGCGGGGCGGGGTGGGGGCGTCCTCCTGGTGGGTGGTGTTCCTCATCGGCGCGGTGGCGGCGCCCATCGGCACCTGGGCGGTGTCGGAGAGCACGCGGCATTTGAACGCGGTGGTGTCCTCGCTGGGGCTGCTGCTGGCGCCGGTGGTGGGCGTGGCGCTCGCCACCATCTGGCTGCATGAGCCGCTGGGCTGGGATCTGCTGCTGGGCGGCGCGCTGGTGGTGGTGAGCGTGATATTGGCCACACGGAGGTAGCATGATCCTGAACACGGTCGAGATGGGCGATGGCCCGCCTTTGGTCCTGCTGCACGGGCTGTTCGGCGCCGCGCGCAACTGGGGCGCCCTCCAGAAGCGCCTGGCCACGCGCCACCGCGTCCTGGCCATGGATTTGCGCAACCATGGCGACAGCCCGCGCGCCGAGGGCATGTCCCATACCGCCACCGCCCGCGACCTGGCGGAGACGCTGCGCCACCGCGGCATTCCGCGCGCGGCGGTGCTGGGGCATTCGCTGGGCGGCAAGGTCGCGATGGCGCTGGCGCTGGGCCATGGCGAGATGGTCTCGCGCCTGGTGGTGGCGGACATCGCCCCCGTCCGCTACCCGCCCGCCCTGCGCGGCTATGTCGCCGCCATGCGGGCCCTGCCGCTGACCGAGGGGCTGACCCGGCGCGAGGCCGATGCCGCGCTGGAAGCCGCCGTGCCCGAGGCCGGCATCCGCGCCTTCCTGGTGCAGTCCTTGGATTTCGCGCAGGACCCGCCGCGCTGGAAGCTGGGCCTGCCCGAAATCCACGCCGCCATGCCCGAGATCGAGGATTTTTCCGCCACCGGCCGCTACGAAGGCCCCACGCTGGTCATCGCGGGCGGGCGCAGCGACTACATCCGGGCCGAGCACCATGCGGGCTTCCGGGCCCTGTTCCCGGCCGCGCGCTTCGCCACCATCGAGGGCGCGGGGCATTGGGTGCATGCCGAGAAGCCCAATGACTTCCTGGCCCTGGTCGAACCCTTCCTGGGAGAGCGCGGATGAACACCCTGCCCATCACCGCCCTCTACGCCGGGCTGCTGGCCTTCGTGCTGCTGTGGCTGTCCATCGCGGTGATCGGCCATCGGCGGCGGGCCAAGGTCTCGCTCGGCACGGGTGAGGACAAGGCGCTGCTCCAGGCCACGCGCGCCCATGCCAATTTCTGCGAATACACGCCCTTCTGCCTCATCCTGCTGGCGCTGCTGGAACTGGGCGGCACGGCGGCCTGGATGCTGCACGCGCTGGGGTTGCTGTTGCTGGTCGGCCGCATCGCCCATGGCATCGGGCTGATGCACCAGCCCGGCAGCTTCCGGCTACGGCAGGTGGGGATGCTGGCCACCTTCACGGTGCTGATCGCGGGTGGCGCCCTGCTGGTGGTGCGGGGCCTGCTGGGATGAAGGCGGCGCTGCGGCGGCTGCGCGCGGCCGATGCCGAGGCGTTCCGCGCGCTTCGCCTCGATCATGGCGAGGTGCTGATGCATCTCGTCCTGGCTTGAGCTTGGCCCTTCCGCCCGGCACCGCGCGCCCCATTTGAAACCTGCGGGTGCATCAGATGCCCGCGGGAGGATGTTCCAGATGCGCATTCCCGTCCCCGCCCTGGCGCTGGCGGCCGCCCTCGTCTTCGCCACGCCCGCCCTGGCCCAGCTGGAGCGAACGCCCGCGCCCGCCGGCGCCGCCGTCTATTTCATCGAGCCCGCCGCGGGCGCCACGCTCTCCAACCCCGTCACCCTCCGCTTCGGCCTGCGCGGCATGGGCGTGGCGCCGGCGGGGGTCGAGCACGGCAACACCGGCCACCACCATTTGCTGATCAACGTGGACCCGGCCACCCTCGACATGGGCGCCGGCATCCCGGCCGATGACCAGCACCGCCATTTCGGCGGCGGCCAGACCGAGGTGACGCTGGTGCTGCCGCCCGGCGAGCACCGGCTGCAATTGCTGCTGGGCGACCACAACCACATCCCGCACAACCCGCCGGTGATGTCGGAGGTGATCACGGTGCGGGTGCGGTAGCCTTCCCGCACGCCATGCGGGGCGGCGCGGCTTGGTGCCGCCGCCGCTTCGGGCTACCTCCGGTGCACCATGAGCCACAACAGCTTCGGACATCTCTTCCGCGTCACCACCTGGGGCGAGAGCCACGGCCCCGCCATTGGCGGCGTGGTGGATGGCTGCCCGCCGGGCATTCCCCTCGACGAGGCCTGGATCCAACCCTTCCTCGACAAGCGCCGACCCGGCTCCGGCAAGTTCGTGACCCAGCGGCAGGAGCCGGACCAGGTCCGCATCCTGTCCGGCGTGTTCGAGGGGCGCACCACCGGCACCCCCATCGCGCTGATGATCGAGAACCAGGACCAGCGCAGCAAGGATTACGGCGAGATCGCGGAGAGCTTCCGCCCTGGCCATGCCGACATCGCCTATGAATGGAAATACGGCATCCGCGACTATCGCGGCGGCGGCCGGGCCTCGGCGCGTGAGACGGCGATGCGCGTGGCCGCCGGCGCCATCGCCCGCCGCGTGCTGGGCGAGGGCGTCGTGATCCGGGGCGCCATGGTGCAGATGGGCCGCGACCGCGTGGACCCCGCCGCCTGGGACTGGGCCGAGACGCAGAACAACGAATTCTGGTGCCCCGACCCCGCCGCCGCCGCGCGCTGGGCGGAGCAGTTGTCTGAGATCCGCAAGGCCGGCAGTTCGGTGGGTGCGGTCATCGAGATCCAGGCGGACGGCGTGCCCCCCGGCCTGGGGGCGCCCATCTATGGCAAGCTGGATGCGGACCTCGCCGCGGGCCTCATGTCCATCAACGCGGTGAAGGGGGTCGAGATCGGCGAGGGCTTCGCCGCCGCCGCCCTGACCGGCGAGGAAAACGCCGACGAGATGCGGATGCGCCAGGACGGCCAGGTGGAATTCCTGGCCAACCACGCGGGCGGCATCCTGGGCGGCATTTCCACCGGACAGACCATCGTGGCGCGCTTCGCGGTGAAGCCCACCAGCTCCATCCTGACCTTGCGCCAGGCGGTGACGCGGGCGGGCGAAAACACGGAGTTGCGGACCAAGGGCCGCCATGACCCCTGCGTGGGCATCCGCGCCGTGCCCGTGGGCGAGGCGATGGTGGCGTGCATTCTTGTGGATCACCTGCTGCGCCATCGGGCACAATGCCCCGACGCGGTCCAGGCCCCCATCCTGCCCGTGCGGAAACCGACTTGAGTGGTCGGAAATTCGGGCGTAGTAACTTACCAAAGTGGTCAGGCGGGCGGCGGAGATCATTCCGCCGCGATAGCGAAATGAGAGCAAGATGCCCTTTGGCGACCCCGAGGTGGAAGCACCTTCCGCCGCATCCCCGCTGAGCGCCTTCCTTGCCCTGGCCGGGGCGGAGAAATGGCGCTCCCGCGTGCGGGATATCGGGGTCCGGGCGCGGCCTGGTTCGCTTTCCGGCCGGGCGGCGCAGCAACGCCATGCCCTTGAACTCATCCTGGCCCGGCTGAACAACCCCGCCGTGCTGGCCCGCGCCGGGCGGCATGAGCGGCGCGTGCTGGCCTTCGTGCGCGAGGCGACCGAACTCGCCGCCGTGCTGGAGCCCGGGCCGCGCGCCCGCCTGCAACAGCTCATCGGCATGGGGCTGGAAGGGGAGGGCAATCTGATCCCCCTGTTCCATCTGCTCCGCACCGCCGCTTTGCTGCGCCTGCGCGGCTTCGAGGTGCGGCATGACGGGCTGCTGCACGGCACCCCCTATGACCTCATGGTCCAGCGCGAGGGCGCGGTGGCCGAGGTGGTGTGCGAGACCGTCTCGGCCGAGGAGGGCCGCCCCCTGCACCGCGGCCACTGGGCCAGCCTGGTGGACCGGGTGAACCCCGAGCTGCAGACCTGGCTGGCCGCCCATCCCGGCCGCTACATCCTGAAGATGACGCTGCCCGAGGATGTGTCGGAGAAGAACCGCATCGGCGAGCTGCACGGCCGCATCTGCGCCATGCTGGCGGCCGAGAAGCGGCAGGATGCCAGCGCGGATGCCGTGCTGAAGCTGGACCCGCTGGTGCTGGCCGGTGCCCAGGCCGCCTCCGACCCCACCCGCGCCCTGCCGGCACGGCTGCGCGAGCTGTTCGGGCTGGAAGCGCATCTGGCCGTCACGGCGGACCCGGCCAGCGGTTCCGTCATGGTGATGGCGGCCCGGGCCGGGCGTGAGAACGACATCGCCACCGCCGCCAAGCGGAGGCTGGCCCAGGCCGCGACGGCGCGCCTCTCCGGCCGGCATCCCGGCCTGCTGGCCCTGTTCCTGGACGACCTCGACGCCGCCGAATGGCGCGGGCTGCGCGACACGCTGGAGCTGGAGGGGGTGGTGCGCCGCTTCCTCACCGAGGCCGAGGCCAAGCCCGTGGTCGCCGTCACCTGCGCCACCCGCCAGGAATTGTTCGGCCTGCCCGATTGCGCCCCGGAGGGCGAACTGCGCTTCCGCAACCCGAGCCACCCCCAGGCGCGCAGCCAGGGGCTCGAGCCGGCCATCAGCTCCGCCGGAGACTAGTAGTCGCCGAAGCTGCGGATGTAGAGCACCACCCCCGCGCAAAGGGCGAACAGCGCCACCCCCAGCGCCACCGGCGCCATGCGCGGCTGCCGCGTGCCGGCCGGCATGGGCTTGGTGCCGATCATCATCGCCCGCACCAGGTCATGCCCCGGGAAGAGCCGGTACCAGGCGATGGCCATGATGTGCAGCAGGATCACGACCAAGATCACGTTGATGATGCGGATGTGCAGCCAGGTCGCCCAATCCTGCGTCTCGGCGCTGACCTGCCGGGCCAGCGGGCCATAGGTGAAGATCTGGTCGTAGACGAAGAGGCCGCTCACCGCCTGGACGAAGAGCAGCGGCACCAGCAGCGCCACCATCCAGGCGCCGGCGGGGTTGTGGGTCAGTTCCCGGTCCGGCCCCGTCTCGCGCCGCAGCTTGCCCAGGTGGCGAAGTGCCGCGGCCGGGGTGCTCAGGAAGCTGCGGAAGCGCGCGGGCTCGGACCCCACCAGCCCCCACAGGATGCGGAAGCTGACCAGCGTCAGCAGCGCATAGCCCGACCACTGGTGCCAATCCATGCGGTGCGCCCGCGCGGTCAGGTAGGAGAAGGGGATGAGGAAGACGATGGACCAGTGCCAGAGCCGGATCCAGCCATCCCAGACCTTCACCTCGGTCTCGGGCGCGGGGGGCCGGGGGTCTGTGTCGTTCATCTTCGGGCCTCGGCCTGGGATCAGAGGGGATGTAGGATGGATCGCGCCGGGGCATAGCCGAGGCAAGCCGGTTTCGGGCAATTTGGCCGCGTGTTCCCCGATTCCCCCCTGATGGACCATCCGGCCGGCGCGCCGCTGCTGGCGCTGTGCACCGCGCTGCTCTGGGCCGTGATGCTGCGGCGGGGGCGCTGGGCGGCGCTGGCCCTGCCGTTGGGCGCGCTTCTGGGCTTCGCCTGGGTGATGGGCGGGTTCAGCGCCTCGCCCCGCCAATTGCCGGAGCGCCTGCCGCTGCTGGCCCTGGGTGCCTTGTTGCTGGCCCTGCCACTGGCGCTGGGCGTGCGCGGCTGGGTCGCGGGCGGGCTGGTGCTGCTGGGGGGCGTGGGGACGGGATGGTGGATGGCCGGCGCGCCGCTGACCGAGGCCGATCTGCGGCGCGTCATCCCCGTGCTGGTGCTGCTGGGCCTGCTGGTGCCGCTGCTGCACCGGGCGGCCATGGGCCCGTGGCGGGCCACGGTGGCAGCGGTGGCGCTGGCGGCGGGGCTCTGGGCGGCGGGCACGCCCGGGCCCTGGCTGCTGCTGGCGCTGGTGCTGCTGGGGGCGGGTCTGCCGCTGTTTTTCCTGGGCCAGCCGCTGCCCGAGGCCGCGCTGCTGCCCTTCGTCATGCTGCTGGCAGCGGTGCTGGCGGGCGGGCTGCTGATGCGCGGCGCCCCGGCCGACTGGATGGCCGCGCTGGCGCCGCTGGCCGCGCTGCTGCTGGGCGCCGCCCCCGCTGGCCGTCGCGGCGCCTGGCTGGCGCCCGTCCTGCTGCTGGCCGCTTCCCTGCCGGGCGTGGCCCTGGCCTGGCTGCTGCGCTGAGCGCGGCGTCTCAGTGCGTTCCGGCGGCCTCCAGCCGGTCCAGATAGGGGTCGAGCGCCATGGCGAAGCGCACGATGGTGCCCACCAGCGCCACGGCGGTGGGCTGGACCGGGGCGTCCAGCTCGAAGGTGAGCTGGTGGTCGGGCGTGAGGCGCAGGCGCCAGCCCTCCGGCAGTTCCGGCGGCAGGGTGGCGGCGGCGGCGAAGGAGCGGCTGCGGGCCTGCCCCTTGTCCACGGTGGAGGGAATGCGGCCGGCGAGGGCGCGCAGCTGAAGCTTCTCATCCCGCCATTCCGCCTCGCAGCGACGGCCGCGCCAGGCGAAGCGCAGCGCGGGGCGAAGCCCTGGCGCGCGCGGGGAGAGCGTACCGTCCTGCCCGACGGCGAAGGGGCCAAGTGTGATCATGCGCCATGCTTGCCCCACGCCGGTTAAGGGAGGATAAACCGCCGCCATGTCCCTCCGAAACAGCCTCTCGCTCGTCCTGGCACCCCCGCATCCGGCGGGGCGCCCCTTCATCTATGGCGGCGCCGCCGTCGCCGTGGTGGGAGGGTTGATCCTCGGTTCCTGGCTGTTCTGGCTGGGCGCGCTCTTCACGGGCTTCTGCCTGTATTTCTTCCGCGACCCCACGCGCGTGCCGCCGCCGCGGCCGGACCTCGTGCTCGCGCCCGCCGATGGCAAGGTGGTGATGGTCAGCCTGGCCGCGCCGCCGCCGGAGCTGGACATGGGCACCACGCCCGTCTGGCGCGTGGCCACCTTCCTGTCGGTGATGGATGTGCATGTGAACCGCAGCCCCGTGGCCGGGCGCGTCGCGCGCATCGCCTACCGGCACGGCGCCTTCGTGGATGCCAGCCTGGACAAGGCCAGCGAGAACAATGAGCGCAACGCGCTGCGCATAGACCTGCCCGATGGCCGCATGGTGGGCTGCGTGCAGATCGCGGGGCTGGTGGCGCGGCGCATCGTCTGCACGGCGCGCGAGGGTGACATCATCGCGGCCGGTGAGCGCTTCGGCATCATCCGCTTCGGCAGCCGCACCGATGTCTACCTGCCCGAGGGCGTTCTGCCGACCGTGCTGGTGGGCCAGACCATGATCGGCGGCGAGACCATCCTCGCCGACCTGCGCGCTTGATCCGCGAGGGGCTGCGCGGCCGGTTGCGGGGCCTGGCCCCCCGCCAGCGCCCGCGCTTCAGCGGGCCGTCCTTCAACCGGCTGATCCCGAACCTGCTGACCATGATGGGCCTCTGCGCGGGGCTGGTCGCCATCCGTTTCGCGCTGGAGGGCCGCTTCGGCCATGCGGCCGCCTTCATCGTGGTCGCCGCCGTCATTGACGGGCTGGACGGGCGCATCGCGCGGCTGCTCAAGGGCACCTCGCGCTTCGGCGCCGAGTTCGACAGCCTGAGCGACTTCCTCTGCTTCGGCGTGGCGCCGGCGCTGGTGCTCTATCTCTGGACCATGCAGAGCGTGGGGCCCTGGGGCTTCATTCCCTGCGTGCTGTTTGCCGTGTGCAGCGCGCTGCGCCTGGCGCGCTTCAACGCGGCCTCGATCGCGGAGCCGGGCGTGGTGGAGGTGCCCAAGCCGGCCTACGCCTACAACTTCTTCACGGGCGTGCCCGCGCCGGCGGGGGCGGGGCTGGTGCTGTTCCCGCTCTTCGCCTGGCTGGCCTTCGCCGAATGGGGCTGGCCGATGACGGCGACGGCCATTCGCCACCCGATGGTGGCGGCCGTCATGCTGTTTGTGGTGGGGGGCTGATGGTCAGCACGCTGCCATCCTGGTCCTTCAAGAACTTCAAGATTCCCGCGCGGCTCGTGCTGCCTTTGTTCCTCGGCGTGGGCGCCTATGTGGCCTTCCTGGTGACCGACCCCTGGGCCGCGCTGGCGCTGGGCGGGCTGATCTATGCGGGCATGCTGTACTTCTCCGCACGTTCCTACCGCCGGCTGCGGCGGGAGGCGGAGCAGATGCGGGGTGAGGTGCCATCGGCATGAAGCTGCTGGGTGTCCGGCTCGCGGCCGGGCCCTTCACGGCCCTGCCGGAGGGCGCCTTCGGCCTCTGCCTCGACCCGCATGCCCCCAACCGCGATGCGGCGGCCCTGACGCTGGACATCGTGGATTTCGGCCTGCCCGACCCGGCGGCGCTGCGCGCCACGCTGGACGCGCTGAAGGCCGCGATGGCGGCGGAGCCGGACCGGCTGTTCTATGTGGGCTGCAAGGCCGGGCTGGGGCGCACGGGCACGGTGCTGGCCTGTCTCGCCGCCGAATGCGGGGTGGAGGGTGACCCCGTGGAATGGGTGCGCGCGCGGCACGACCCGCGTGCGGTGGAAACTCCCGCGCAGGAGGAATTCGCCCGGGGCTGGGCGGCCCGCCCCGAAGCCTGAGGCCTCAGCTGTTGATGATGCTGAGGTCCGGCGCGTCCGGGTGCTTCATGCCCACGATGTGATAGCCGCAATCCACATGGTGCACCTCGCCGGTGACGCCGGTGGAGAGGGGGCTCAGCAGATAGAGGCCGGCACCGCCCACCTCGTCCAGGCCCACATTGCGCTGCATGGGCGCGTTGTACTGGTTCCACTTCATGATGTAGCGAAAATCGCCGATGCCCGAGGCGGCCAGCGTCTTGATCGGGCCCGCGCTGATGGCGTTCACCCGGATGCCGTCGGCGCCGAGGTCGGCCGCCATGTAGCGCACGCTGGCCTCCAGCGCGGCCTTGGCGACACCCATCACATTGTAGTGCGGCACCCACTTCTCGGCGCCGAGATAGGACAGCGTCAGCAGCGAGCCGCCCTGGCTCATCAGCGCCGCCGCCCGCCGCCCGGTGGCCGCGAAGGAATAGCAGGAGATGTCGAGCGCCTGCAGGAAGGCCTCGCGCGGGGTGTCGAGGAAACGGCCGCGCAGATACTGCTTGTCCGCGAAGCCCACCGCATGGACGAAGAAGTCGAGCTTGCCCCAGCGCTTCTCGATCTCGCCGAAGGCGGCGTCGATCTGCGCGTCGTCGCCCGCATCGCAGGGCAGGACGATGTCGCTTCCCACACTGGCCGCCAGCGGGCGCACGCGCCTTTCCAGCGCGTCGCCCATATAGGTGAAGGCAAGCTCGGCACCCTGCGCCGCCACGGCGCGGGCGATGGCCCAGGCGATGGAACGGTCATTGGCCACGCCCATGATGAGGCCGCGCTTGCCCTGCATCAGCGTTCCGGTCGGCAGGGGGGCGTTGGCGTCTTCCGTCATGGTCGTCCGGTCAGGAGGTTGCGGGGCGTGGGGGGTGGTGGCACATGCCCTTTGACCGGGCAAGGCCCCCCCGGACCCCACCCCGGGCCAGGACAGGCGAGCAGGCATGACCGACCCCTATGCGCTTTTCGCGGAATGGCTTGCGGAGGCGACCAAGACCGAGCCCAATGACCCGAATGCCATGTGCCTCGCCACCGCAACCCCTGATGGCAGGCCCTCGGCGCGGATGGTGCTGCTGAAGGGGCAGGATGCGCGGGGCTTCGTGTTCTACACCAACCTCGAATCCCGCAAGGGCGGCGAGCTGGCGGCCAACCCCCATGCCGCGCTGTGCTTCCACTGGAAGACCCTTCAGCGCAGCGTGCGCGTGGAGGGCAGCGTGGAGCCCGTGACCGATGCCGAGGCCGATGCCTACTACGCCTCCCGTCACCGGTCCTCGCGCATCGGGGCCTGGGCGTCGCGCCAGTCGCGGCCGCTGGAGGGGCGCTGGGCGCTGGAGAAGGCCGTCGCCGAATACACGCTGAAATTCGGCCTGGGCGAGATCCCACGCCCCGCCTTCTGGTCCGGCTTCCGCATCCTGCCCGCGCGCATCGAGTTCTGGCGCGACATGCCCTTCCGCCTGCACGAGCGCCGCGTCTTCCTGGCCGAGGGCGGGGCCTGGCGGGAAGAGGCCCTCTACCCCTGATGACCGCCCCCGCCGCGCAACGGGAGGTGGCGGAATTCCTGGCCGGGATCACCGGGCAGGGGGTGGTGGAGACGCATATCTCCCTCGTCTTCCTGGGCGAGGGGGAGGTGTTGAAGCTGAAGAAGGCCTTGGACCTCGGCTTTCTCGATTTCACCGCGCTGGAGACCCGCGCGCGGCTCATCGCCCATGAACAGGCATTGAACGCGCCCAATGCGCCGGGCCTCTATCTCGGCGCCGTGCCGGTGACGCGGGGCGCGGGCGGGCTGGCGCTGGGCGGCGAGGGCGAGGTGCTGGATTGGGTGCTGCGGATGCGCCGCCTGCCGGCGGAGGCCTTCCTCGACGCCCATGGCGCGCTGGACGGGGCGCTGCTCGACCGGATGGCCGATGCGGTGGTGGACCTCCATGCCCGCGCCCCGCGCCGCGCGGGCGATGGTGCCATGGACGCCACCCTGGCCGGCAACCGCGCGGCCGGGCTGGCGGCCGGGCTGCCGGAGGCGGAGGTCCTGGCCTGGCACGCGGCGGCGCTGGCGGCGCATGAGGCGCTGCGCCCCTGGCTGGCCGAGCGCGCTGCCGCGGGCTTCCTGCGCCGCTGCCATGGCGACCTGCACCTCGGGAATTTCTGCCTGCTGGACGGCGCGCCGCATGCCTTCGACGCGCTGGAATTCGACGAGGCGCTGGCCACCATAGATGTGGGCTACGACCTGGCCTTCCTGCTGATGGACCTGGACCAGCGCCAGGGCAGGGCGGCGGCGAACCGGGTGCTGAACCGCGCTCTCGGCCGCACCGGTGATGTGGCCATGCTGCGCGGGATGCCGCTGTGGCTTTCGCTACGTGCCTTCATCCGCGCCCATGTGGCGGGCAAGCGCGGGCAGGACGGGGTGCCGCTGCTGCGCGCCGCACTGGCCTATCTGTCGGCGCGGCCGGCCCCGCGCCTGGTGGCGGTGGGCGGCTTGCAGGGCACGGGGAAATCCTGGCTGGCGCGGCGTATCGCCCCCGCGCTGGGGGCCGCCCCTGGCGCGGTGGTGCTGCGCAGCGACGAGACGCGCAAGCGCCTGGCCGGCGTGGCGCCCGAAACCCGCCTGCCCGAGAGTGCCTATACCCCCGAAGCCAACGCCGACGTCTTCGCCGAACTCCAGGCCAGGGCGCGCGAGGCGCTGGCCGCCGGCCACAGCGTCATTCTCGACGCCATGTTCCAGCGCCAGGCCGAGCGCGAGGCCGTGGCGGCGCTCCACCCCGACTTCACCGGGCTGTGGCTGACGGCGCCGATGGAGGTGCTCCGCGCCCGGGTGGCGGGGCGGCGGGACGATGCCTCGGACGCCACCCCCGCCATCCTGGAGGCCGCCGCGGCGCGTGACCCCGGGCCGCTCGACTGGCACATCCTCGACGCGACCCATGACGCGGCACCCGAAGCGATGAAGGCGCTGGACTTGCCACCCCCGCCCTCGCCATAACCGTTTCAACTCACAAGAGGTTGGGGGACTGACACCATGGCTTATCGTCGCCTGCTGCTGCCGCTGACCGGCACCGCCGCCGGGGAAGCCGCCTTGGCCACCGCGTTGATGGTGGCCCGAATCTGGAACGCCCACGTCCACTGCCTGCATGTGCGGGTGGATGCGCGCGACGTCGCCCCCCTGGCGGGCGAAGGCCTGTCGGGCGCCATGATCGAGGAGATGATGGCCGCGACCGAGCGCGAGAGCGGTGACCGCGCCTCGCGCGTGCGGGCGCTGTTCGAGCGCTTCGCCGCCGGCTCGGGCGATGTCGCCATCGCCAATTCGGCCGAAACGGCGCTGAAGTCGGGCGGGCCCACGCTCTCCTTCGAATCCATCGCGGGGCGCGAGGAGGATGTGGTGGCGCAGCAATCGCGCCTCTACGACATGGCCGTCGTGCCCCACCCCGAGGCGGGCGAGGATGTCAGCAGCAGCGACGCGCTGCACGCGGTGCTGTTCGACAGCGGCCGGCCGGTGCTGATCGCGCCCCGCGTGGCGCCGGCCAGCATCGGCACCCGGGTCTGCTGCGCCTGGAACGGCACGGGCGAGAGCGCGGCCGCCATCGCCGCGGCCCTGCCCTGGCTGCACCGCGCCGAGGCCCGGCGCATCCTCTACGCGGATGAATACCAGCGCCGCGGCCCGCCGGTGGAGGGCATCCTGGCCTATCTGCACTGGCACGAGATCACGGCCGAGGCGCAACAGTTCAAGCCGCTCACCAAGGATGTGGGGGCGGGGCTGCTGGGCGCGGCGCGGGATTTCAACGCGGACCTGCTCTGCATGGGCGCCTACAGCCATTCCCGCCTGCGCCAGCTCATCCTGGGCGGGGTGACGCGGCATGTGCTGGAAAACGCGGAAATTCCCGTGCTGATGTGCCGTTGAGGCGGTTTCTGCAACAATCTGGCCGCATCGCCGGCAAAAAGTTAAATATTTGATGAAGCCTCACCCGGTCTCGACCGGGTGAAGGTCCTTGGCACGGGCACGTATTGTCTCGCGCGGTCGGCTGCTCTATCGGATGCATGGATTGACGACATGCGCGGAGCAATATTCGACATTCGCAAGGATGAATCCTCCAGCATCGCCTCGGCGCATGCCCCCCGCCCCGGGCCAAGATCCGTGGCGGAGGGCGTGCGGATGAGGAAGGGCATCACCTTGCCGGAAATCGCCGGCGACATGCTTTCGGGTGCAACCCTGGCCACGCTGCGGCCTTACTGATGCCGAACTGCGGCGGCATGGCGATCCAGTCAAACCCGTCACCGAGCTGTCAGCGAGACCCGAAGACCCTGGCTTCCCTACATGACATCGAAGTGGAATCGCCACCCGGGGCGTCGCCGCATGGCGGTGCGCGCGGCATGGCATGGGGTTTCGTGCCGGCTTGCCTGAAGGGAAGCCCATGAGGTTCGCGCCGCCGATGGGGCTGCACCTGCGCCAGGTGGCGCGGCTGGGCCGTGAATGGCTGCGCGCCCGCCCGCGGGTGCGGGCCATGGTGCGGGGCGTCCCGGGCCTGATTCCGCTCCTGGCCCTCGTGCTGTCGCAGCGCGGGCTGCGGTCGGAAGCCTCCTACACGCGCTGGGCGCGCCGCGTGGACCGGCTGGAGCCGGCGGCGCGCGACGCCATGGCGCGTGAGCTGGCCCTGATCCCGCAAAGACCCCGGATCGCGGTCGTGATGCCGGCCTATGAGACGCCGCCCGAGCTGCTGCGCGCGGCCATCGTCTCGGTCCAGCGCCAGGTCTGGCCGGATTGGGAATTGTGCATCGCCGATGATGCCTCGCCCTCCGACCAGCTGCGCGCGGTGGTGGCGGAATTCGCCGCCGACCCGCGCATCCGCTTCGTCCGGCGGGAACGCAACGGGCATATCTCCGCCGCGACGAACACCGCGCTCGACCTCGTGACGGCCGAATGGGTCGCGCTGATGGACCATGACGACCTGCTGGCCGAGCACGCCCTCTACCGCGTCGGCATGCACATCCTGGCCCATCCGGAGGCGGAGGTCGTCTTCACGGACGAGGACAAGGTGGACCATCGCGGCCGCCGGTCGGGCGTCTATCACAAGCCGGGCTTCGACCCGGACCTGCTGATGGGGCAGAACCTGGTCAGCCATCTGGGGGTCTATCGCCGCTCGCTGATCGAGGCGGCGGGGCGGCTGCGGGAGGGCTTCGAGGGCAGTCAGGACCATGACCTGATCCTGCGCGTGTCGCGCCTGGCCCGGCCCGGGGGCATCCATCACATCGCCGCTGTCCTCTATCACTGGCGCCAGGCCGCGAGCGGCAACCGCAGCTTCTCCGAGGCGGCGCTGGAGCGCTGCCTGGTCGCGGCCCGCCGCGCCCTGGCCGAGCATGTCGCGGCCCAGGGGGTATCGGGCGCCGAGATCCTGCCCGCGCCGGGCCTCGAACTCATGCATCGCGTCCGCTACCCGCTGCCGGAGCCCATGCCCCCCGTCACGCTGCTGCTGGAGCCGGGCGCCGATCCCGGCACGCTGCCCGCATGGCCGGGGCTGTCGGTGCTGCCCGTCGCCCAGGGGCGCGGGGCGGAAGCCGCGGCGGCGTCAGGCGATGTCCTGGTGTTCCTCGGCGCGGATTGCCGTCCGGACGGGGAGGAGTGGCTGCGCGAACTGGTCACCCAGGCGCTGCGCGAGGAGGTCGGCCTCGCGGGCGGGCCGGTCTTCGACCAGGACGGCGATGTCATGGAGGCGGGCTGGGTCATGGGCGGCCCCCACCTCGCGCAGCCGGCCTATCATGCCCTGCAGGCGCATGAATCCGGCCATGGCGGAGCCCTTCGCCTGGTGCGTCGCGTCTCGGCCGTGGGGGTGGGGGCTTCGCGCTGCGGCGCGCGGCGCTGGCGGCGGCGGGCGGATTTGACGACAGCCTGCCCGACCCCTGGCAGCTTCTCGACCTCTGCGCGCGGCTGCGCGGGGCGGGGCTGGCCGTGCTGTGCTGCCCGCAGGCGGCGGTCCGCCGGGCGGGCCAGGCGCGACGCGCGGCCGTGGCGCCGCCGCCGGCGCTGGCCGCTTTGCTCCGGGCGCGCCATGGTGCCTTCATCACGGAGGAGGCGTATTTCTCGCCCCTGCTCGACCCGGCCACCGGCCTGCCCCGGCTGGCCGCCGAAGGGGCCCTTGCCGATCCGGGGGGGACGGGACCCTCCGCGCGCAAATTCATGCTATCTCGCCGCGATCATGATCCTGACCGCCAATTCCCTCCCGGGGCTGCTCCGCCTCCTGATCGCGCAGCGCGCCCTATGCTGGCGCCTGGTCCTGCGCGAGCTGGCGCAGCGCTTCCGGGGCAGCATGCTGGGACTCGTCTGGGCGGTGCTGACGCCGCTGCTGACGGCCGCCGTGTTCACCCTCGTCTTCACCGGCATCTTTCCCACCCGCTGGGGTACGGGCGGCAGCAGCCCCTTCGACTTCGCGCTGCTGCTGCTGGTGGGCCTGTCCATCTACACGCTGTTCTCGGAGGCGGTGGGCCGCGCGCCCCGGTTGATCATCGACAACGCCAACTACGTGACACGGGTGGTCTTCCCGCTGGAAATCCTGCCGCCCGTCATCATCCTGTCGGGGCTGGTGAACCTGCTGATCACGGTCGTGCTGGTGGTCGCGGGGCACTACCTCGCGCATGGCGTGGTGCATCCCACCGCGCTGCTGCTGCCCGTCGTGCTGCTGCCCTTCCTGATCTTCCTGATGGCGGCCGTGATCTTCGTGGCGACCATCGGCGTCTTCGTGCGCGACGTGGCGCTGATCATCGCGCCCATCCTGACCTTCATGCTGTTCCTCTCGCCCATCTTCTTCCCTGTGGAGGCGGTGCCGGAAAGCTGGCGCATCGTGGTGCGCCTCAATCCGCTCACGCCCATCATCACGGAGGCGCGCGCGGTCCTGATCTTCGGGGCATGGCCCAATTTCGTGGCGCTGGCGGTCTATTTCCTCTGCGCGCTGGGGGCGCTGGCCCTGGCCCATTGGGTCTTCCGTCGCCTGCGGGGAGGTTTCGCCGATGTCCTCTGAGCTTGACGCCACCACGGAGCTGGCCATCGAGGTCCGGCAGCTGTCGAAATGCTACAAGCTCTACGCGGAGCCGCGCGACCGGCTGCGCCAGGCCATCCAGCCACGCCTCGCGCGCGCGCTGCGCCGCTTCGGCCTCGCGCTGGAGGAGCGGCGGTATTTCGCCGAGCATTGGGCGCTGAACGACGTCTCCTTCGAGGTGCGCCGCGGCGAGACGGTGGGCATCCTGGGCCGCAACGGCGCGGGCAAGTCCACCCTGCTGCAGATGATCTGCGGCACGCTGACACCCACCACGGGCGACGTGCGGGTGAAGGGCCGGGTGGCGGCGCTGCTGGAACTCGGCTCCGGCTTCAACCCCGAATTCACGGGGCGCGAGAACATCCTGCTGAACGCATCCGTGCTGGGCCTCTCGCGCGAAGAGACGCTGGCGCGGATGGACGACATCCTGGCCTTCGCCGACATCGGCGACTTCATAGACCATCCGGTGAAGACCTATTCCTCCGGCATGGCCATGCGTGTCGCCTTCTCCGTCATCGCGCATGTGGATGCCGATGTGCTGGTGGTGGATGAGGCGCTGGCGGTCGGCGATGCGTATTTCCAGCAGAAATGCCTGCGCTGGCTGCGTCAGTTCCAGCAGCGCGGCACGATTCTGTTCTGCGGCCATGACCTGGGTGCCGTGACCAATCTCTGCCAGCGGGCGATCTGGATCGACAAGGGGCGGCTGCGCATGGCGGGCGCGGCGCGTGACGTGGCCGAGGCCTATGCGAGCTTCGCCCACACCCAGGGCCAGGGCCTGTCCGACGAGACCGTGACCGTCAGCCCCGCGCTGCGCGAGCAGCACGCGCTCGCACCCATCCCCGACATGCCGCTGGAGTCCGTGGCGGGCGAGGAGGGCATCATCCCCTCGCCCCATGCGGGGCTGCGCCTCGATGGCAACGCCTTCGGCGCGGGGCAGGCGCGCATCACCGGCATCGAACTGCGCGATGCGGAAGGGCGCCCCACAGGCATGGTCCAGGGCGGCCAGGTGGTCACCCTCGTGACCCGCGCCCGGACGGACGTGGCGTTGACCGACGTCATCATGGGCTTCCAGCTCAAGGACAGGCTGGGGCAGGTGGTGTTCGTCCATAACAACATCCGCGACCGCATCCGCGAGGAGGCGCAGGCACCGGCCGGCGCCGTCATCGAGGCGCGGTTCACCTTCCGGATGCCCCTGCTCTCTCCCGGCGACTACGGCTTCGGCGCCGCCGTCGCCAGTGGCACGCAGACATTGCATGTCATGCAGCATTTCCTGCACGAGGCCCTGGTGGTCCATGTGGACACGCCCGGGCATCTGGGCGGGCTGCTGGGCGTGCCGATGGCACCGACCAGGCTCACCATCCGCACGGAGGCTGCGGCATGACCCGCTTCTGTTTCATCGTGAACAGCATGGACGACCGGCGCTTCGACTGGTTCATGCAGGGGCATCGCGCGGCCTTCGGCGCCGATGCCCCGCCCGTGGTGCGCGTGCCCGATGCGAAATCCATGTGCGAGGGCCACAACCGCGGCGCGGCCATGGCGCCCGCCTGCGACTGGTTCGTCTTCTGCCATGACGACATCCGCATCCTCTCGCCGGAGCCGCTGGCCCTGCTGCGGGATGCGGCGGCGCGGGTGGACATGTTCGGCGCGGCGGGAACGCGGCGCATGGTGTCCGGCAACTGGTATGATGCGGGGCGTCCGCACACGCTGGGCCAGGTGGTCGCGCGCGCGCCCGGCGAGCCCGGGCGCCATGAACTGCAGATCTTCGGCGCGGCGAGCGGTGGCCTGCAGGAGGGCGCGGTGGCGCTCGATGGCATCTTCATCGCCTGCCGGCGCGACCTGTTCGACAAGCTGGGCGGCTTCGATGCCGAGACCTATCGCGGCTTCGTGGGCTACGACATGGACTTCTCCTATCGCGCCGCCCGGGCGGGCGCGCGGGTGGCGGTCCATGAAGGCCTTGTCCTGCTGCATGATTCCACGGTGGCGGACTTCCCCGAGGCGAAGGTGGCGGCCTGGGAGGCCGCGCAGCGCAGCTTCCTCGCCGCCTTCGGCCCGCTGGACACCAGCGGGGCCGGTGAGCGCGGCCACCGCACCCTGCCCCTGGCCGCGCCCACCGACGCGTTGCGCCATCTGAACCTGCCGACCGCCGGAGGAGGGAGCGCCACGCCCGCCCCCGCAACCCGCCGCGGCCGCACCCACGGAGACTTCGACATGCGCCTTGCCTGCTTCACCATGTTCCGCAACGAGGCGGCCATCATGGGGCCTTTCCTGGACCAGTTGGGCACCTTCTTCGACCATGTCGTGCTGCTGAACCATGGCTCGACCGATGGCGGGCCTGACCTGGTGACCGCGCGGGGCGATGCTCGGTTCGAGCTGCTTCAGCTCCAGGCGTCGGGCTACCCGCAGGCGGAGCTGGCGACGGGCTTCGCGCGCCGCATCTTCGAGACGGTGCAGCCGGATTTCCTGTTCTTCCTCGACTGCGACGAATTCCTGCCCTTCGCCGACCGCGCGGCGCTGGAGGCCTTCCTGGCCCCCTACAAGGACCGCGACGGGCTGAGCCTGCGCTGGCACCACATCTGCCCCGAGAACCTGGACGGCGGGAACATCTTCGCCCGTCCCTTCCTGCGGGCCGAGACGCCGTCCGAATACACCAAGGTGGTGCTGGGCAAGGCGCTCGCGGGGCGGGAGGGCTGGACGGTCAGCCAGGGCTACCACGCGGTGCTGTCGCAACCCGGCGTCACGCTGGACATCGCCCCCGTGACGGAGCCGGCCCTGTTCCACATTCCGGTGCAGAGCCGCGCGCAATTCCGCTTCAAGGTGGCCGCCGGCGCGCGCCGCATCCGGCATGACGACACGCTGCTGCAGGACGGGCAGGGCGCGCATTGGGTGGCGCTGGACCGCGAGGCCGCGCGCGGTGAGCTGGATGCCGAGACGATGCGCGGCATCGCGCTGGCCTATCCGGCACGGCCGTCGCAGCCGCCCGCCGCGCGGCCGCTCGACTTCGCCTTCCCCTATGTGCGCGCGCCCTATGCCGAGACGGCGGCCACCACCGCGGGGCAGCTCGACGGGCTGCTGCTGCAGATCGATTCGCGATCCTCTCCGGCGGAAGCGCGCAGCTTCTCCGTTCTGGGGCAGGATGGCAGCGTCCTGCTGTCCAGCCACGCCGGCAGCGCCGTGACGGAGCCCAAGGAGGAGTCGCGGGAGGTCGCCCTGGCCACGGCGATGCCCGCCTCGCTCTTCGCGGGCACGCTGGCGGAGGAATACGAGGCGCTGGTGGCGCCGCTGTTCAACCTGCCCACCAAGATGCCGCTCACGGCCTGGTCGGGGCATATCCCCTTCCTGTTCGCGCTGTTCCGTGCCTTGCGTCCACGCACCTATGTGGACCTCGGCGTGCATTACGGCGCGAGCCTGATCGCGGCGGCGACGGCGTCGCGCACCTATGGCACCGACACCCATTGCGTGGGCGTGGACACCTGGGAGGGTGACGAGCACGCCGGGAAATACGCCGGCGACCGCATCTACGAGGAGCTGGACCACTACACCCGCGGCGTGTTCGGCAACGTCACACTGATGCGCAGCTATTTCATCGAGGCGCGCAAGGCCTTCCGCCCCGGCTCGATCGACATCCTGCATGTGGACGGGCTGCACACCTACGAAGCGGTGAAGGAGGATTTCTCCACCTGGTTCCACCTGATGGCGCCCAGCAGCGTGGTGATGTTCCACGACATCGCGGTGCACCGCGACGGCTTCGGCGTGCACCGGCTGTGGGACGAGCTGAAGCAGCACTTCCCCTCGATGGAGTTCCACCACTCGCACGGCCTCGGCGTGCTGTTCCTGGGCCCGGAGGATGAGCGCTTCGCGCCCTTCCTGCGCCTGATCAAGGATGCCCGGGCCATGCGCGGCTACCAGGCCCTGGTCGAGGATATCGGCGGCATCATCGAGGAGCGCATGGCGGGCTTCGCGCCGCCACAGGCGCCGGTGCAGGCCGGGCAGGTGACACTCCCGCCGCCCGGCACCCCCGGCGAGGTCGCGGCGCTGCATGCCGCCGTGGCGCAGCAGAAGGCCATGCTGGATGCGATGGCGAACTCCACCTCCTGGCGGGTGACGGCGCCGCTGCGCTACCTGCGGACAAGGCTGGGCCGCTGACCATGCGGATCGCCGTCGTCGGTGCGCGCACCTGGTTCGCCAACCACTATCCGGAAGGTTGGGGGCACGACCCCGATGTGCTCTGCCTCGACGTCTTCGAGGGCGACTATTCCTGGCTGATGGTGCTGCGGAACTGGCGCCCGGACGTCACGCTGTTCTACCGGCCGGAACTCTACCCCGCGCGCTACCTGGAGCGGATTCCAGGCCTGCGGATCGCCTTCCTGACCGAGCCCCTGCCCGCCATGCAGGATGGCCAGATGCAGATGACGGCCGAGAGCGCGCTGCGCCTCAAGGTCTATGAGGGCATGGCGTGGCACGCCTATCACCGCTGCATCTACTACGATGCCGGCCGGGCCGAGACGGTGCGCCACCTGGGCTGGCCCATCACGGACTACCACCCGCTGCCGCTCGACACCGCGCATTTCCATCCGGGGGAGCCCGGGGCGGAGCGCCCGGTGGATGTGTGCTTCGTGGGCAAGGCCACGCCGCACCGCATCGAGGTGCTGGATTTCCTCCGCAGCGCCTCCCTGCGCTTCCTCTGGGTGGCGCATGGCGTGTCGGGATCGCATCTCGCCACGCTGTTCCGGCGCAGCCGCATCGTGCTGAACGTGCACGCCGATGGCGTGGCCGCGCAGGAGCCGCGCCTCTACCTGGCCGCCGCCTGCGGCTGCCGCGTGGTGACGGAGCCGCTCTCCACCGCCGCCATGGGCTTCCATGGGCGCATCTCCCAGGTCGCGGCACCGTGGAACGAGGCCATGATGCGGTCGGAACTGCGTGAGGCCATCCACGCGCCCTGGACCTGGCAGGATGAGCAGGACCGCGTGGCCATGGGCGTGCGGCGGTTGCTTGCCGGGCAGACCGGGCTTCCCCTCGGCTCGTGGCCGGACCAGCCCCTCCAGGAGGATGGCCAGGCCGTGGCGCGTCTTCTGGCCTGATGGCCACGCCCGCAGCCTCATCCCTGGTTCGGGACGGCTGCCTTCGATGCTATGCTGCATTGGTCGGTCTGGGGCGGATCGCGTTCCGCCCGGCCGGAATCGGAAAGATACAATAGCCCATGCACGATACCGCCATGGCCGCCGGTGCCGCCTTCTTCGAGGCCTATTGCACGGGCGCGGGCCTGCGCATCCTCGATGTCGGCTCGATGAACGTGAATGGCAGCCTGCGAGGCCTTGCCCCCGAGGGCGCGGATTATGTGGGCCTCGACATCGAGCCCGGGCCCGGGGTGGATGTGGTGCTGGAGGGCACGACCTATCCTTTCGAGGCCGACAGCTTCGATGCCTGCGTGAGCGTGTCATGCCTGGAGCACGACGCGGCCTTCTGGGACACCTTCCTGGAAATGGCGCGGGTCGTCCGGCCGGGCGGCTTCCTCTTCCTCGACGTGCCTTCCAACGGGCCCTATCACGCCTATCCGCATGACAATTGGCGCTTCTATCCCGATGCCGCGCTGGCCCTCGCGCGCTGGGCGGCGCGTGCGGGCCAGCCCATGCACCTGATCGAGAGCGGGACCCTGCGCCGGCGACAGGACGTGTGGAACGACCTGGTCATGGTGTTCCAGAAATCACCGGAGCCCGTGCCCCCCGCGCGTTTCCTGCTCGACGCCTTCCCCGACGCCACCAATGCGCGCCGCCTGGGCCAGGAAGGCCTGATCAATCCCGTGGCCGAGACCGAGGACATCGCTCTCCTCGTCGCTGAAGGCCAGCGCGCGGCGCGGCTGGAGGAATCGCTGCGCGCGGCGCATGCCAGCCTGACCGGCGCGGAGGCGGCCCGCGAGGAGATCAAGGCGCGTCATGCCGAGGAAAGCGAGCGCGCCGCGCGGTTGGAGGCGTCACTGCGCGAGGCCCAGGCCGCGCTGACCGGCGTGGAGGAAGCCGGCTCGGGGATGAAGGCCCTGCATGCCCAGGAGCGACAGCGCATGGCCCAGGAACTGGAGGCGGTCACGGCACGGCTGGCCGCGGCGGAGGCCGAAACCGGCGCTCTCGCGCAACAGGTCGCGCGCATGGCGGAGCTGGAGGCGGAGAATGCCCTCGCCCGGGCACGCCTCGCCCATATGGAGCAATCGCGGAGCTGGCGCCTCACGGAGCCGCTTCGTCGCCTGAGCGGCTGGCTCTCACCCTCCGCGGGGCGCGCGCGCGAGTAGGGTGCCGGGCCTGTCGGACGGACCCAACAAGGAGATGTTAACCAGACGAACCGCATAGCCACGGCGCTGATCAACAGGGGATCCGCGCATGCGACTTTTGGCGACGGCAGGAAGCCCGCCCGGTTCAATCGTGGAAAACGCCGCGCCTTGGGAATGGATGGGCGTCCTGCAACTGCTCTCCGACCCCGGCCAGGTGCGCTTCGTGGAGGTGGGTGGTTTCGGCGGAAACTTCTTCCACGCCAACCTCAACCCCGTCACGGGCCTCATCTTCATCACACCGATGGCGCGCCTGGACTATGAATGGTTCACCAGGGCGGGCCAGACGCCGGTCGTGGACTTCCACCTGGACTTCTTCATGTCCGACGGCACGAAGGCACGAAGTGCCGCCACCTTCACGGTCAACGTCCTCGACATCGACGACACGCCGCCCCAGGCGTTGAGATTCTCCTCCGGTGGCAGCGTCCGTGCCGATGTGAAGGGCGCCACCATCGGCCGGCTGCAGGTCGATGACCCGGACACCCCCGCCGGCGGCCACAGTTTCCACCTCAGCGAGGAATATTCCTGGCAGTTCATGATCGTGGGCAATGAGTTGCGGCTCAGGCCCGGGGTCCAGCTCGACCTGACCGACGGCCCCCATTTTCCGATCTTCCTGAACGTGTCCGACGGGAGGCAATCCGCGGGCTTCAGGCTCGATATCGCGGTGCTGCCCAATCCCGGCGCCAGCACGACGCCCATTGACGTCATGGCCCCCGGCGAAGTCCGCAAGGGTTTCTACCACACCTCGGTGGACCATGTGGGCACCTACGCCGCGCCATGGAGCATCGCCTCCGTCTCGCGCGCGGCGGATCTGATGCGGGTGGACACCGTCAACGGCGATACGGTCTGGTTCAAGGCGACGAAGTACATCGACTTCACCTCGGGCTTCGTGGATTTCACGGAAACCGGCGTCGCCGCACGGCTCTGGCTCGCCTTCCAGACGGTGTTCGACCGCGGCCCCAGCCTGTGGGAGATGCGCTACTTCCATGACCGGGTCTCCGCCTGGGGCGCCACCGAGCGGAACGTGCTGGACTGGGCGCTGAACTACAGCCCGAAATCCTCCCTCTTCGCCTCCATGACCAACCGCCAATTCGTGGAGCACATCTACGCCAACGCCGTGGACTATGCCGTCTCCAGCAGCACCATAACCTGGCATGCCGGGAGGCTCGATTCGGGGGCCACCAACCGCATCGACTTCGTCGGCACCATCATGAACTGGCGTTCCGCCTTCAGCGACTTCAAGGGGGCCGCCTACCAGGGCTTCTACGTGCCACGCGCGAACATGGAGGAAATCACGGGGCTGATCAGCACGGCCGCAGGCTGGGCGCCCAACCCGCATGTCTGGCATTGGTGGTCCGCCTGGCGGGCGGGCACGTTCGATCTCTTCGGCCTGTCCTGGCAGATCGCGCAGCACCCCGATTTCGCGGCGCGCTGGGGCCATATGGGCAACCAGGAATTTGCCCAGCAATTCTACCAGCAGATCACCGGCCGTCCGCTGGGCGAGCAGGAATTGAAGACCATCACCTGGTGGCTCGACAGCGGCACGGGCAAGCGGCACGAATTCATGGCCCATGCGGCCCTGCAGATGACCGAGAACTCCTTCTTCCGCACCCTGCCGCAAGGCGCCATGTTCGACGTGGTGTGGTGAGGGCGCGGGCCCTCAGCCAAGCGCCGCCAGATGGTCCTCGATCATCGGCAGGGTATCGGGCGGCACCAGCGCGCGCCAATCCTCCACGCCCGGCAACCCACCGGGATTGCGCCGCACCAGCTCGGTCTTGAGGTAGGGAAAGCCCATCCGCTCCACCAGCACGCGCCAGAGGTGGTGGGTGGGGTTGAGCGGGAAGCGCGCCAGCGCCGCGGGGTCGGCGAAGCGCGGCCCGAGGCCTTCGCGCGTGACGGGGTCCATGGCGGCCAGGGCGCGCGCATAGCCGAACAGGGCCGCGCAGCGCAGCCCCTCGGCACGGGCGCGGGCGGTGAGGCCCAGTTCGCCCTCGCGCACCACCCGCCATTTGCTGCGCCGGTCCCGGTATTCGGCCAGGTGTCGCGCCATCACCTCCACGGCCCGCCCGCCGCGCGCCAGCAGCGCGTAGGATTGCAGATGCGAGCCGCCGCCCAGGCTTTCCGTCATGCCGAACAGCCCCTCGCCCCCGGCCCGCCAAGCGGCGACCAGCGGCGCCAGGGGGCGGATGGGCCCCAGCACGCTGTCATTGGCGAGCAGCAACTCATCGGGCGTGCCGAAATGCGTCAGCGCCCGCGCCGCGGCATCGCGCCAGGCGCCGAAATCCCGCCCGACATTCTCCCGCGCCAGGCGCAGCACCG
The DNA here is from genome assembly GCF_014764365.1 of Roseococcus microcysteis. NCBI lineage: Bacteria > Pseudomonadati > Pseudomonadota > Alphaproteobacteria > Acetobacterales > Roseomonadaceae > Roseococcus > Roseococcus microcysteis. The sequence continues at coordinate 1,870,108 of NZ_CP061718.1, read as the reverse complement.
TGGATTCGCCTGCGCGGTCCCAATCGGCCTCGGGCATGCGGGCGTTGGTGACGAAGACCATGTCGAAGCCCAGCGCCCGCCAGCCCTCCACCTGGCGCAGCACCATCTCGGACACCCGCCCGTCCGGCGACCAGTGCAGATAGAGGCCGAGCGAACCCCCGCGCGGTGCCGCGCGACCCGGCGCCTCGCGCGTGATGCCGCCGCGCAGCGGGCGCAGTGCGTCGAGCAGGCCGGTCGTCGCCAGCTCCCACCCCACCTCGGCCACGCGGCCCAGGAAGCGGGAGGGCGCGCGGGTGGCGAGGCCGTGCAGCAGCCGCGTGGTCCCCGCGCCCTGGGTCGCAAGGTCGGTGAGGAGGGGCGTCACCCCTCCAGCTCCTCCCGCAGCATCTCGAGGCGCAGCCATTCCTCCTCGGCCGCCGCCAGCGCGGCCTCGCGCTCGGCGAGTGCCGCGGTGCGGGCGGCGAAGCCCTTGGGGTCGCGGCTGTAGAGGTCGGGGTCGGCCAGCCAGTTGCGCAGCACCGTGATCTCGGCGCCGAGCTTCCCCATGGTGGCGGGCAGGGTGTTGAGCGCGTGCTGCTCCTTGAAGGAGAGCTTTTTCGCGGGCGCCGATGCGGCGGGCTTCGGCGCGGCGGGCGCGGCGCGGGGGGCGCGCGTCACCTCCCGCGCCGCCACGCCCGCGCCGCGCTGGGCCAGCATGTCCGTGTAGCCGCCGGCATATTCCTGCCAGCGCCCCTCGCCCTCGCTCATGATGACGCTGGTGCAGACGCGGTCCAGGAAGTCGCGGTCATGGCTCACCACCAGGACCGTGCCGCCATAATCGCCCAGCATTTCCTCCAGCAGGTCCAGCGTCTCCAGGTCCAGATCGTTGGTGGGCTCGTCCAGCACCAGCAGGTTGGAGGGGGCGGCCAGCGCGCGGGCCAGCAGCAGCCGCCCCCGTTCGCCGCCCGAGAGCTTGCCCACGGGGGTCCGCGCCTGCTGCGGCACGAAGAGGAAATCCTGCATGTAGCCCACCACATGCCGTGGCTGCCCGCCCACCCAGACCTGGTCGCCACGGCCTTCGGTCAGCGTGTCGGCCAGGGTGGCGTCGGGGTCGAGGGCGGCGCGCATCTGGTCGAGGCTCGCCATCGCGATGTTCGCGCCGAGCTTCACCTGGCCGCTGTCGGGGTTGAGCTTGCCCGTCAGCATGTTCAGCAGCGTGGTCTTGCCCGCGCCATTGGGGCCGACCACGCCCACCCGGTCGCCCTTCAGGATGCGGGTGGAGAAGTTCCGCACGACCACGCGCTCGCCCCAGGCTTTCGTCACGTCTTCCGCCGCCATCACCAGCGCGCCGGAGGGCGCGGCCTCGGCGGCCTCCATCCGCACCTGGCCCACGGGCTTCACGCGGGTGCGCCTGGCCTCGCGCAGCGCGGCCAGTTCCGCCACGCGGCGGACATTGCGCTTGCGGCGTGCCGTCACGCCATAGCGCATCCAGTGCTCCTCGCGCGCGATCTGGCGGCCGAGCTTGTGGGCGTCGCGCTCCTCCTGCTCCAGCGTCTCGGCGCGCCAGGCCTCGAACTCCCCGAAGCCACGGTCGAGGCGGCGGGTGATGCCGCGGTCCAGCCACAGCGTCGCGCGCGAGAGCCGCGTGAGGAAGCGCCGGTCATGGCTGATCAGCACCAGGGCGCCGCGCAGGGAGGCGATCTCCTCCTCCAGCCATTCGATGGCGGGCAGGTCGAGATGGTTGGTGGGCTCGTCCAGCAGCAGGATGTCGGGTTCGGGGGCGAGCGCACGGGCCAGGGCGGCGCGCCGCGCCTCGCCGCCCGAAAGCCGCGTGGGGTCCTCGGCGCCCGTCAGCCCCAGGCGCTCCAGCAAGGCGCGGGCGCGATAGGGGTCATCGGCCGGGCCCAGGCCCGACAGCGCGTAGTCCAGCACCGTGGCATGGCCCGAGAGGTCCGGCTCCTGCGGCAGATAGCGCAGCGTGGTGCCGGGCTGGAGGAAGCGTGTGCCGGCCTCCGGCTCCAGTTCGCCCGCCGCGATGCGCAGCAGGGTGGATTTGCCGCTGCCATTGCGCCCCACCAAGGCGAGCCGCTCACCGGGCGAGACCACCAGCGCGGCCCCCTGCAGCAAGGGCGTGTTGCCGAGCGTGAAACGCACGGCGTCGAGTGTCAGGAGTGGTGGGGCGGCCATCCAGGTTGCGTGCGTCGGGCGCGGCCGCCCGTCAAGGCAGGCCCCCCGGGCTTACCGCCGCGCGGCCAGGATGAAGTAGGGCGGCTGGGGCGGCGGCAGGGGGAAGGGGCGCCGGGGCCGCAGATCCTCGCGCGACGTGACGGAGGTGAAGCCCAGCTCCCGCAGCAGCGCCTCGGTCTCGCCCTTCGTGTGGAAATGGAAGCGGGTGGGCGTGCGCAGGCTCTTGACCAGGGCATAGACCGTCTTGGCCGCGATCTCGACACGGCCCACCACCCCCTCGGGGTCGGGCTCGGCGATCAGCAGCGTCCCCGTGCCGCGCAGGCGGTCGCGCAGGCCCGCCAGCAGCTTCCGCAGCTCGGCGGGCGGGAGATACATCATCACGCCGAACAGCATGATGAGGTCAAACCCCGGATCATTGCCTGGCAGGTCCTCGGCATAGGGCAGGTCGGCGCCCACGCCGGGTTCGGGGTTGGCGATGACGAGCTGCGTCTGGGCCGGCAGGCTGGCCTGCGCGGCGAAGCCCGCCCGTGTTCCCCCCACGTCCAGGATGCGCCGGGGCCGGGCCGGCGCGGGCTCCACATAGTCGCGCAGGATGCGGGCCACGCTCGCGGCGCTGGCCGAGGGCGAGGCCATGTTGAAGACGCTGCTGCCGCCGAAACCCATGCCCATGGCGTTCCCCCGCTGCTCTCCCGGGGCGGGGCGCTTGACGGCCGCCTCGCCGGGCCGGAGCGTGCGGCCTGTACCGGCAGGGAGGCAAGGATGTTCGATTTCAGCGGCAAGCGCGTGGTGGTGTGCGGCGGTTCCAAGGGCATCGGGCGCAGCGTGGCGCTGGGCTTCGCCCGGGCCGGCGCGGCGGTGTCCATCTGCGCGCGCGGCGCCGAGGCCCTGGCGGCGACCAAGGCCGAGCTGGGCGCCAAGGGCCATGCGGCCAGCTGCGACCTGGGCGACGCGGGTCAGATCGCCGCCTATATCGCGGAGGCCGAGCGCGCCCTGGGCGGCATTGACGTGCTGGTGAACAACGCCTCGGGCTTCGGCATGGCCGACACCGAGGAAGGTTGGGCCGCCAGCCTGAACGTGGACGTGCTGGCGACCACGCGCGCCAGCCGCGCGGCCATCCCGGCGCTGAAGGCGTCGCGCGGCTGCATCGTGAACCTCTCCTCCATCTCGGGCTATGGGCCTTCGCCGCGGGGTCCGGCCTATGCCGCCGTGAAGGCGCTGCTGATCAACTACACCCAGAGCCAGGCCGCCGTGCTGGCGCCCGATGGCGTGCGGGTGAACGGCGTGGCCCCCGGCTCCATCGAATTCCCGGGCGGCATGTGGGAGCAGCGCAAGACGACGCAGCCCGAGCTCTACAACCGCATCCTCGCCTCCATCCCCTTCGGGCGGCTGGGCCATGCGGAGGAGGTGGCGGATGTGGTGCTGTTCCTCGCCTCGCCGGCCGCGCGCTGGGTCACGGGCCACACCATCGTGGTGGATGGCGGGCAGATGCTCAGCTGAGGTAAGAGGCCAGGCCCATGGGCCAAGGACGCATCCTCCGCCGCGCGGCCTTCGCCCTGCCGCTGCTGGGTCTGCCGGCGCGGGCGCAGTCTCCCGTCACCGTCTTCGCGGCCGCGAGCCTCGCGGATGCGCTGCGCCTGCTGGGCGCGGAATGGGCCGCCCGCGGCCATCCCGCGCCGCGCGTCTCGCTGGCCGCGTCCTCCACCCTGGCGCGGCAGATCGAGCAGGGGGCGGGGGCGGACCTGTTTCTCTCGGCCGATGAGGCCTGGATGGACCATCTGCAGCAACGCAACCTGATCCTGGCCGAGACGCGGCGGAGCCCCATCGGCAATGCGCTCGCCCTTGTTACTCCAGTGGACCAGGCGCGGCAGGTGGCGCTGGCGCGCGGAACCGATCTTCTGGCCCTGCTCGGGCCGCGCGGGCGGCTCGCGGTGGGCGACCCGGCGCATGTGCCCGCCGGGCGCTATGCCCGGGCGGCGCTGGAATGGATGGGGCAATGGGCGGCGCTGGCCCCCCGGCTGGCCCGCGCCGAGAATGTCCGCGCCGCCCTGTTGCTGGTGGAGCGCGGCGAGGCGCCCTTCGGCATCGTCTATGCCACCGATGCCGCGGCCAGCGCGCGCGTGGCCGTGGCGGGCCTGTTCCCGCCGGGCAGCCACCCGCCCGTGACCTACCCCTTCGCCCTGACGCGCCGCGCCGCGGGCAACGCCACCGCCCGCGCCTTCCTCGACTTCCTGGCCGGGGCGGACGCCGCGCCCATCTGGCGGCGCCTGGGCTTCAGCCTGACCGAATGATGGAGGGCTGGCTCTCGGCCGAGGAGGCGCAGGCCGTCTGGCTCAGCCTCAGCGTCGCCACGCGCTCGGTGCTGGTGTCGCTGGCGCCGGCGGTGCTGGTGGCCTGGCTGCTGGTGCGGGGCCGCTTTCCGGGCCGCTTCCTGCTGGACGCGCTGGTCCACCTGCCGCTGGTGGTGCCGCCCGTGGTGGTGGGCTGGGCGCTGCTGATGCTGTTCGGCGTGCGCGGGCCCCTGGGGGCGCCGCTGGAGCATTGGTTCGGCATTCGCCTGGTCTTCACCTCGGACGCCGTGGTGCTGGCCACCGCCGTGATGGGCTTCCCCCTCATCGTCCGCGCGGTGCGGCTGGGGCTGGAGAATGTGGATGAGGGGCTGGAGGCCGCCGCCCGCACGCTGGGCGCAGGGCGCTGGGATGTGTTCTTCACCATCACCCTGCCGCTGATGCTGCCCGGCATCCTGGCCGGGGCGGTGGTGGCCTTCGCGGCGGGGCTGGGGGAGTTCGGCGCCGTCATCACCTTCGCCTCCAACGTGCCGGGCGAGACGCAGACCCTTCCGCTCGCCATCTACACCGCCACGCAGACGCCGGGCGGGGAGGCCACGGCGGCGCGGCTGGCCGGCATCTCCTTCGCCCTGGCCCTGGCCGGGCTGCTGCTGGCCGAACTCATCGCGCGGCGGATGCACCGCTGGCTGGGGCGCGGCTGATGCTGGAAGTGCAACTCCGCCACCGCTTCCCCGGCTTCGCGCTGGAGGCCGCCTTCACCGCGGGGCCCGGCGTGACGGCGCTGTTCGGCCCCTCGGGCTGCGGGAAGAGCACCATCCTCGCCGCCATCGCCGGCCTGTTCCGGCCGGAGGAAGGCCGGGTGGTTCTGCAGGGCGAGGCGCTGCTGGACACCGCCACCCGCCGCTTCCTGCCGCCCGAGCGGCGGCGCTGCGCCGTGGTCTTCCAAGAGGGGCGGCTGTTTCCCCACCTCTCGGTGGAGGGCAACCTGCGCTACGGGATGCGCCGCGCGCCGGCCGGGGCGGAGGGGCCTGGTTTCGCGGAGGTGGTGGCGCTGCTCGGCCTGCACGCGCTGCTGGGCCGGAGGCCGCGCGCCCTCTCGGGCGGGGAGAAGCAGCGCGTGGCGCTGGGCCGCGCCCTGCTCTCCCGCCCCCGGCTGCTGCTGATGGACGAACCCCTGGCCGCGCTGGACGCGCCACGCCGCGCCGAAATCCTGCCTTTCCTCGCGCGGCTGCGGGACATGGAAGGCCCGCCCATCCTCTACGTCACCCATGCGCTGGAGGAGGTGGATGCCCTGGCCGATGGGCTGGTGCTGCTGGAGGCGGGCCGGGTGCTCGCCCAGGGCAGCCCGGACGAACTCTCCCTCCGGCCCGATCTGCCGCTGGCGGCCCGGCGCGATGCCGGCGCGGTGCTGACCTGCACCGTGGCCGCGCATGACCCGTCGCGGGGGCTGACGCGCCTGGCTTTCCCCGGCGGCACGCTGGAGGTGCCGCTGCGGCGCGAGGCGCCGGGGGCGCGGCTGCGCATCCGCCTGCGCGCGCGCGACATCGCGGTGGCGCGGGCGCGGCCGGAGGGGCTGTCCATCCACAACATCCTGCCCTGCCGCCTCACGGCCATCACCCCCGCCGCGCAGCATCCGGATGAGGTGCTGCTGCGGCTGCGGGTGGGGGAGGCGGTGCTGCTCTCGCGCGTGCTGCGCGACGCGGTGGCGCGTCTGGAACTCAGCGAGGGGGATGAGGTCTTCGCCCTGCTCAAGGCGGTGGCGTTGGACCATGCGCCTGGGTGAAGGGGCGGCGGAAGGCGTGAATCACGCGCCTAAATCAACCCGCAGCAGCAGCGCGTGCCGCCCCGCGCCGTAATAGTCCCGCCGGGTGGCGGCGCGGGTGAAGCCGCAGGCGGCGTAGAGCGCCAGCGCCGCGGCGTTTTCCTCCGCCACCTCCAGCAGCAGGGCGGTGGCCCCCTGGGCGGCCAGCAGCATCATGCCCGTCTCCAGCAGGGCGCGGCCGAGGCCGGCGCGGCGGGCCTCGGGGCGCACGGCGAAGGTCAGCACCTCGCCCTCATCGGCGGCGCGGCGCAGCAGGATCATGCCATCCCCGCCCGCCACCAGCGCCAGCGCGCCGGGCATGCCGAGCAGGGTGGCCATGGTCTTCGCGTCCCAGGCCTCATGCGCCGGGAAGGCGCTGGCGTGGATGGCGGCCAGCAGCGCGGCATCCTCCGGCGCGGCCGTGCGCAGGGTCATGTGGTCGCGGCCGGGTCCACATAGAGGGGCAGGGCGGCGCGGGGTGGGATTTCGCCGCGCAGGCGGCGCAGGGCCACGGCGGCCAGCGGCAGCGCCTCGACCTGGCGCGCGGCGCCCAGCGCCACCGGGGCGCCGCGCGCCCGCAGCCGGGCGGCGGCGCGGGGCGCGCCATCGCCCACCAGCCAGGTCAGGGTGGATGGAGGGGGCAGGGCGGTTTCCGCCAGCGAAAGGGGCGGGCCTTCGGCGACGGGGCCAGGGCCGAAGCGTTCGAGGAAGAGCCCGCCGCGCCGGTTCTCGGTGCAGGCCCAGACGGGGTGCGGGGATGTGCCGGCCAGTGCCTCGCCGGTCGAGACGCCGACCAGCGGCACGCCCCGCGCCGCCGCCAGCCCCTCGGCCAGGGCGATGGCGGTGCGCAGCCCGGTGAAGCTGCCCGGCCCGATGCCGACGGCGATGGCGTCAAAGCCCTCGCCCATCAGCGCCTCCACCAGCGGCGGCAGGGCGGCGGCCTGGCCATGCGGCCCGGGGGCCTCATGCGCCGCGAGGCAGTGGCCATCCTCCACCAGGGCCGCGAGGCAGCGGGACAGGGCGGCGTCGAGGACCAGCAGGCGCATCCCACCCGCTTCGCACCGGAAGGCCGCTACGGCAAGCGGCGCAGCCAGGCCCCCACCGTCAGCCGCGCCGTGATCCAGCCGATGGTCCCCGCCACCAGCGGCAGGGAAAGCAGCCCCCACCAGGGCAGATCGGCCAGCGCCGCCGGCCGCGCCATGGCGACGGGAATGGCGGCATCGGCCAGCAGCCAGAGCGCGGGCAGGGCGATGGCCAGCCCCCCAGCGCCCCCAGCGTGCACAGCCAACCCAGCCGCCGGGCGAATCGGCCCGCGATGTCGGAATCGCGCGCGCCCAGCTCGTGCAGGATCGTGATGGTCTGGCTGCGCGCCGAGATGCCCGCGCGCGTCGCCACGGCCACCAGCGCGGTGGCCACCAGCACGATGATGGCAAGGATCACCCAGGCGAGCCCCCGCACCCCATTGGCCACGCGCAGCGCCTGGGTCACGGCCTCGCCGCGTTCCTCGACCAGGGCGCCGGGGATGTCGGCGGCGGCGGCGCGGATGGCGGTTTCGGCGGAGGGGTCGGAGATTCGCATCTCCACCATGGCGGGCAGGGGCAGGCCGGGCACCTCGCCCAGCCAGGGGCGGAGGAATTCGCGCAGCCTTGCATCCGGCACGGGGGTGGCCGAGGCCACGCCGGGCAGGGCGGAGAGCCTGTCCAGCGCGGGGCCGAGGCCCTCCGGCGGCAATTGCACCAGGATCTGCCCCGCCGCCGCCTGTTCCCACCGCGCGGCGAGGCTCCCCGCCCCCTGCGCGCCGGTCAGGGCCATGGCGGCCAGCAGGGCCATGGCGGCGACGAGGGCGGGCAGCAGCCAGCCGGCCAGCGCCCGGCGGAGCCCCAGCGGGTCGCGGCCGCGCAGGCGGCGCATGCGGAAGGCGTTGCGGTCAGCCATGGGAGAGCAGCCGCCCAGCCTCGAGTCGCAGCGCCGGCGCCGGGTATTCCTCGGGCAGGGCCTCGCTGTGGGTGGCAACGACCACGGTGGTGCCCAGCCTGTGCATCTCGCGCAGCAGGGCGATGACGCGGCGCGCCTGGGCGCCGTCCAGGTTGCCCGTGGGTTCGTCCGCCACCAGCAGGGCGGGGCGGGCGACCACCGCGCGGGCCAAAGCGAGGCGCTGCTGCTCGCCGCCTGAGAGCGAGGCGGGGGCGGCATCCGCGCGCTCCAGCAGGCCCACCCAGCGCAGCATCTCGTTCACGTCGGCGCGCAGGCGCTGCTCGGTCAGGCCCTGGATGCGGAGCGGCAGGGCCACGTTCTCATAGGCATTGAGGTGCGGCAGCAGGCGGTAATCCTGGAACACCACGCCGATTCGCCGGCGCAGCCCCGGCAGGGCGCCGCGCCGCATGCGCGCCACGTCCTGGCCCAGCACCTCCATCCGCCCGGCCGTGGGCCGGACGGCCAGGTGCATCAGCCCCAGCACGCTGGACTTGCCCGCCCCCGAGGGGCCCAGCAGCCAGGTGAAGCTGCCCGTCTCCAGCAGGAAATCGAGCCCGCTGAGCGCCCATTGGCCGCGCCCTTCCGGATAGCGCAGGCCGATATTGGTGAACCGGACCATGGGTCCATCCCCCTTCGAATCTGCCCCGGCCCCTGGTTTCGCACAGCGGGAGGTTGCGGACCACGGGCTTCCGTTGGCACATGCGGATCCAGAGATGGACATCGCCTGCCCGAACTGCGCGACGGCCTACCGCGTGCCAGATGCCCTGGTGCTGACGCGCAAGCCTGTGCGCTGCGCGGCCTGCGGCACGCGCTGGGTGCCGGAATTGCCGGAGGAGGTCTCGCTGGCTCCGCCCGCGGCCGATGACGCACCTCCGGCGATGGAGCCCTCCGCCCCGGAAGCGGACGCCAAGGAACCGCCCCCCGCCGCGCCGCTTCCCCGCAGCATCGGCGCGCCGCCGGAGCCGGAGCCCGAGTCGGCGCCTGTCACCGCGCCCATGAGCATCGGTCCCGACCCCGCCGAGATGCTGAACGAGGACGGCACCCTCACGCCCCGCCCTGCCGCGCCGCCGCCCCTGGCCACGCCGCGCTGGATGCCGGGCGCCCCGCGCCGGGTCCGGGGCGGGGCGCTGCTGCCGCTGGCCTGGGCCGGCAGCCTGCTGGCCCTGGTGGTGATCCTGATGCTGCTGTTCCTCTACAGCGATGCCATCGCCACCGCCTGGCCGCCCTTCGGCTGGGTGGCCAGGCTGTTCGGCGGCTAGAACGCGATCCGCGGAGGCGAATCGCCGGAGCGGTGAATCGCGTTCTCAGCGGATAGAACGCGGTCCGCGGAGGCGGAATCGCTGGAGCGGTGAATCGCGTTCTCCGCAGCTAGAACGCGGTCCGCGGAGGCGGAATTGCCGGAGCGGTCAGGCCGCCGCCGGCCGCGCCAGCGCATGGGCGCCGGCCCCCAGCCCCGCCTGCACCAGCAGGGTCACCGCCAGGAAGGCCGGGAATTCCCAGCCGCCGCCCGGGGCGCTGAACAGCCAGCCATTGCCGAGATGCACCAGGGTCGCGCCCAGCATCACCGGCACCAGGGCCAGCGAGGCGACGCGCACCCAGAGGCCCAGGATCAGCGCCAGGCCCGCCAGCGTCTCCGCGATGGCGACCACGGCGCCCAGCGCGGGCGGATAGCCCAGCGAGCCGAAGAACCCCATCGTCCCCGCCAGCCCGAACACGCCGAACTTCAGCCAGGCGCCATGCGCCAGCAGCAGGATTCCGAGGGAGAGGCGCAGCAGCAGCGCCGCGTAGGGGGTGGTCTGGTGGGGGGTGGGCATGTGGGTCGTCCTTATGTGGGAAGGCGGCCGCGCCGCCCTTGGCCACCATCTGCGCCCGGACGAGCCCCCGCTTCCAATCCCGATGCGACAGGACCATCATCCATGTCGTGAATGATGGGTCTGCCCCGTGACCGACCTCTCCCAGCTCGACCTCAACCTGTTGCGCGTCTTCGACGCCGTGGCGCGCGAGAAGCATGTGACGCGCGCGGCGCAGCGGCTGAACCTCTCCCAGCCGGCCGTCTCCAACGCGCTGGCGCGGCTGCGGGCGGCGCTGGGGGATGAACTGTTCCTCCGCCGGCCGGGCGGCGTGGAGCCCACGGCGTTGGCCCTGGCGCTGGCCGCGCCTGTGGCCGAGGCGCTGGACCGGCTGGCCGAGGTGCTCTCCGCCCAGACCCCCTTCGACCCCGCCACGGCGCGGCGCATCTTTCCCGTGGCCCTGTCCGAATATGCCGAGGCGGTGCTGGCGCCCCCCGTGCTGGCCCGCATGGCGCGCGAGGCGCCGGGCTGCCTGCTCGCCATCCGCCACGCCGATCGCACCAATGCCGAGGCGCTGCTGGAACAGGGCGACGCCGTGCTGGCCATCGCGGTGCTGCCGGAGCCCTCGGCGCTCTACACACGTCTGCGGATGCTGCCCGAGGCCTTCCTGACCCTGATGCGCCCCGACCACCCGCTCGCGGTGGGGGATTTGACGATGGAACGCTTCCTCTCGGTGCCGCATCTGCTGCATTCCGCCAATGGCTCGCGCGATGGGGCGCTGGACGTGGTGCTGGGTGGGCAGGGGCTGTCGCGGCGGCTGGGGGGTGTGATCGCGCATCTCTCGGCGGTGCCGGAGGTGCTGAAGCGGACGGACATGATCATCACCGTCTCGGCCCGGCTGGCCGAGAGCCTGGCCGCCCCGCATGGGCTGGTGGTGCGGGAGCCGCCGGTGGCGGTGCGGCACACGCGGCTTTCCCTGGTGTTCCACCGGCGCTTCGAGGCGGACCCCGGTCATGCTTGGCTGCGCCGGCTGTTGCTGGCGGAGGCCAGAGAGGCCTGAGCATTGCCCCACGAAGTCGTTGCGCGACTTCGCGAGGGCCCCGGGGCGCCCCCCTCAGCTGATCGGCACGGCGCCCCAGGGCGGCAGTCGGCCCAAGCGGTTTTCCATGATGACCAGGAAGCGCCGCGGCGTGGGCAGCAGCCGTCCGGCCGCATCGGCGGGGGCGCGGTGCAGCGTCACCATGTCGTTCACATTGCCGCCCAGCATTTCCACCACGCCCGGCCCGGTGGCCACCACCAGGTCACAATGCATGGGGCGGAACTGGCCGCGTTCGGAAGCACGGTCGGTCCAGCGGGTGAGCGGGCGGCGGGAGCGGTCGAAACAGGCCAGGTCCCCGGGCTCCGGGGCATAGGCGGCGGGGTCGCGCGGCAGGAAGGGGGCCGTGCGCGGATGGGTGGCGGCCAGCAGGTCCAGATGGTCCAGGTAGCGCGCATGGGCGGCGTCGGGCGCGAATTCCACATGGTCCACGCCCGCGGCCCCCATCAGCCAGGAGATGAAGGCGGCGGACCAGAAGGGCTCGGCCCAGAGGGGCGTCGCTTCGCCGCCCAGGGCGCGGGCGTAGAGGGCGCGGTTGCGCGGGATGGCGGCCTCGGTCTGCGGCACGGCGCGCCAATAGGCCAGCACGCGGGGGAAGTTGCTGGGGTCTGCCTCCGGGCGGGCGGCCGCGGAGGGCGTGCAGGGGGCGAGCGCCGGGCCGGGCAGGCCCGAGGTGGTGCAGCCCCAATCCTGCCATTCGGCCATGGCGAGGCGTTGCAGCCTTTCCCGCGCGCTGGGCGGATAGGGCAGGGGGCCGGCGGCGGGGGCGCGGGCGGCGTGGCGCAGGCGGCCGCCAGCAGCACCAGGGCCAGGGCGAAGAGGCGCCTCATGCGCGCAGCTGCGGGTTGTCGAAGCGGGGTTCGCGATAGGTGCGCAGGGCGGATTCGAGTTGCTGGGCCAAGTCTTCGCGTTCCTCCGGGGCCAGATAGCGGCCGATTTCGATGCTGGTCTCGCGGTGACCCAGCAGCAGGCGCGAGCCCTCCCAGCGCAGCTTGGCCCAGAAGGGGTCGAAGCGGGCCTCCTCGACCCGCCGCCCCTCACGCCGGCGCACGATGATGCTGCCGGCCTGCAGGGTGACCAGCTCCGCGCTGTGGGTGGCGTGGCGGCGGTAGAGGGCGAGCATGGCCACGACCAGCACCGCCTCGGCCCCCGCGAAGAACAGCACCGGCCAGGCACCCATCAGGGTGAAGAGCAGCCCCGTGAAGGCGAAGCCCCCGCAGAGAATGCCGGCCACGATGCGGAAGCCCCGCGCGCTCAGGCTGTTGAGCGGCGTCGAACGGGCCTCGAATAGGGGATGGGCCTTGACCATGCCTGAATGAGATAGAATGACCTGCGACGTGAAAACCCCCTCCATTCGCCCCCTTGCCCCTTTGCATGGCACCGCCCGCGCCCCGCGCCGCGCGCGGCTGATGTCGCGGGCCCAGGCCGTGGCCTTCCTGGAGGCCCTCGCCCAGGAGAACCCCGCGCCCGAGACGGAGTTGCACTACACCGACCCCTTCACCCTGCTGGTGGCGGTGGTGCTCTCGGCCCAGACCACGGACGCGATGGTGAACAAGGTGACGCCCGCGCTCTTCGCCGCCGCCCCCACGCCCGCCGCCATGGCCGCGCTGGGGGCGGAGGGGATCGGGCAGCACATCCGCCGCATCGGGCTGTGGCAGGGCAAGGCGCGCAATGTGGCCGCGCTCGCGCAGATGCTGGTGGAGCGCCATGGCGGCGAGGTGCCTGCCGACCGGGTGGCGCTGGAGGCCCTGCCCGGCGTGGGCCGCAAGACCGCCAACGTGGTGCTCAATGTCATCTTCGGCCAGGCGACCATGGCGGTGGACACGCATATCTTCCGCCTGGGCAACCGCACCGGCCTGGCACCCGGCAAGACGGTGCGGGAGGTGGAGGACGCGCTGGTGAAGCGCTGCCCGCCCCATCTGCTGCGCGACGCCCATCACTGGCTGATCCTGCACGGGCGCTACATCTGCAAGGCGCGGGCGCCCGAATGCTGGCGCTGCAAGGCGGCGGCGCATTGCAACTATCGCGACAAGGTGCTGGTGGCGCCGGGCGGCTGATTCGGCGCTTTGGCTCAGGCGCCGTCCCCGCGCCGCGGCTTCGCCCCCAGGCCCCGCCCCGGGCTGACGGCGGCCTCGCCAAAGCGGGCGCGCAGCGCCTCCACCGCCTGCCATTTCGCGGCGCGACGCGGCGCCTCGGGGTCGGCCAAATCGCCGCGGTCGGCGCCGGCGCCGTCCACCAGCGGCGCGGCGCCCAGGCCCAGCAGGCGGAAGGGCGTGCCGTCCACCTCGCGCGCCAGCAGGGGGCGGGCGGCGGCGAAGAGGGTCTCCGGCAGGCGGGTGGGGGCGGGCAGGCGGGCCTGGCGGCTGCGCGTCTCGAAGCGCGCGGTCTTGAGCTTGAGCGCCACCCCGCCTGCCGCGAAGCCCTTGGCCGAAAGGCGCTTTCCCAGCTTCTCCGCGATACGCCACAGCACCGATTCAAGTTCGGGCAGGGTGGCGATGTCCGTGTCGAAGGTGGTCTCGGCGCTGATGCTCTTGGTCTCGCGTACGGGGTTCACCGGGCGGTTGTCCTCGCCGCGGGCGCGGGCGGCGAGGGAGGGCCCCTCCTCGCCCAGCCGTGCCAGGGCCGCGCGGGGGTCGAGGGCCGCCAGTTGGCCAAGGCGGGTGATGCCCGCCGCCTCCAGCCGCCGCGCCGCCGCGGGCCCGATGCCGGGCAGCAGGCCCACGCGCTGGGGCGCGAGCCAGCCGGCGGCCTCGGAGGCGCCGATGACGGCGAAGCCGCGCGGCTTGTCACGCTCCGCCGCCAGCTTGGCCATCAGCCGGTTGTGGGCGAGGCCGATGGAGATGGTGACGCCCACCTCGCGCTCCACGGCCTTTGCGAAGCGGGCCAGGACCACGGCGGGGGGCGCGTTGTGCAGGGCCTCGGTGCCCGCCAGGTCCAGCACCGCCTCATCAATGGAGAGCGGCTGCACGAGGGGAGAGAGCGCCTCCATCAGGGCACGGATCTGCGCGGCGGCGGCGGAATATTTGGTGAAGTCGGGCTTGAGGACCACCGCATCGGGGCAGGCGGCCAACGCCTTGAACATGGGCATGGCGCTGCGGACGCCATGGGTGCGGGCGACATAGCAGGCGGTGGAGACCACGCCGCGCTTGCCGCCGCCCACGATGACCGGCTTGGACGCCAGCTCCGGCCGGTCGCGCTTCTCCACGCTGGCGAAGAAGGCGTCGCAATCCACATGGGCGATGGTGAGGGTGAAGAGTTCCGCGTGGCGCATCAGGCGGCGGCCGCCGCAATGGGCGCAGGCGGTTCCCTCGCCGGGGGCGGTGGAGAAGCAGTCCCGGCAGAGGGATGGGACTACGGCCACAGCCGCGCCGCGCCGAACACGCCCGAGCTGTCGCCATGGGCGGCCCGCACGATCCGTGTGCGGACCACGTCCGAGAAGACATGGCGCGGCAACAGCCGGGGCAGGTCCGTGTAGAGGTGGTCCATGTTGGACAGGCCGCCGCCCAGCACGATCACCTCCGGGTCCAGCAAATTCACCACATGCGCCAGCGCCCGCGCCAGGCGGTCCGCGTGGCGGGCCAGGGCATTCTTTGCCGCGGCATCGGTGCGGGCGGGCAGGCTGGAGGCGTCGCGGGCGCCCGGCCCATCGGCATCGGCCGCCAGGGCGGGGCCGCAGAGGAAGGTCTCGATGCAGCCGCGCTGGCCACACCAGCAGCGTGGGCCGGGGAATTCGGCCTGGGTCATCCAGGGCAGGGGGTTGTGGCCCCATTCGCCGGCGATGCGGTTCAGGCCCTCCAGCAGCCGGCCCTGGACCACCAGGCCCGCGCCGACGCCGGTGCCGAGGATGACGGCGAAGACGCTGGCGGCCCCATCCGCCGCGCCATCGGCGGCTTCGGAGAGGGCCAGGCAATTGGCATCATTGGAAATCCGCACCTCGCGGCCGAGTGCGGCGGCCAGGTCCACATCCAGGCGCCCGCCATTCAGCCAGGTGGAATTGGCGCCCCGCACCAGCCCCGTTTCCGGCGAAAGGCTGCCCGGAATGCCCACGCCCACGGTGCCGCGCGCGCCGAGTTCCGCCTCCACCCCCTCCACCACTGCCCGGATGGCGGCGATGACGCCGGGGTAGCTGGGGGTGTGGCCACCCGCCGGCGCAGCCTTGCATGGCCGGCGGCGTCCAGCGCCACCACCTCGATCTTGCTGCCGCCGAGATCCACGCCAATTCGCATGGGGTGAAGCTGTGCCGCGCGCCCCTTGCGGGCAAGCCCCGCGCAATGGTGGAGTGCATGAATGGGAGAGACAACGACCATCCTCGACACGCGCGGCATGACCTGCCCCATTCCCGTGCTGCGGACGAACAAGGCCCTGCGCGGCATGGCCCCCGGCGCCACATTGACCGTGCTGGCCACCGACCCCGCGGCGCTGAAGGACTTCCCGGCCTATGCGGAGGAGACGGGCCACACCCTGCTCTCGGCCGAGACGGGTGCCGATGGGGTGCACCGCTTCGTCCTGCGCCGGAAGGCCACGCCATGAGCGTGCTGCTGCTGACCCACCGCGACGGGCTGCTGCACGAGATGGGCGAGGGCCACCCCGAATGCCCCGACCGGCTGCGCGCCGTGCTCCAGGCGCTGGAGGCCGAGGAGTTCGCCGGCCTCATCCGCGACGAGCCGGACGAGGCCACCTATGAACAGCTCGAACGCGTCCACCCGCCCGATTATGTCGCGGCCATATTGGGCGTGCGCCCCGCGCCCGGCGAATATGTGGCGCTGGATGCCGACACGGTGATGTGCGCGGGCAGCGCACGGGCCGCGCTGCTGGCGGCCGGCGCCGCGGTGCGGGCGGTGGACGAGGTGCTGGGCGGCCATGTGCAGCGCGCCTTCTGCGCCACCCGCCCGCCCGGCCACCATGCCGAAAGGCGGAAACCCATGGGGTTCTGCCTCTTCGCCAATGCGGTCATCGCCGCCCGCCACGCCCAGGCGGCGCATGGGCTGAGCCGGGTGGCCATCTGCGATTTCGACGTGCACCACGGCAATGGCAGCCAGGATTGCGTCTGGGAGGATCCGAGCATCCTCTTCGCCTCCTCGCACCAGATGCCGCTCTACCCCGGCACCGGGGCGGCGGAGGAGCGGGGGCGGGCAACATCTTCAACGCGCCCCTGCCGCCGGGCGCCGATGGCGCGGCCTTTCGCGCGGCCTGGTCGGAGCATCTGCTGCCGGCCATCGAGGCCTTCCGGCCGGAATTGCTGGTGATCTCGGCCGGGTTCGACGCCCATGCGCGCGACCCGCTGGCCCAGCTGCGCGTGACCGAGGCGGATTTCGCCTGGCTCACGGCCGAGTTCTGCGCCCTGGCCGGGCGGCATTGCGGCGGGCGCATCGTCAGCCTTTTGGAAGGCGGCTATGACCTGCCGGCGCTGGCGGTCTCGGCCGCCGCCCATGTGCGGGGATTGTTGCGGGACTGATGTCAAAACGATGAAGGCTTTGGGTTCGCGTCAGGCGGCATTATAGTGCAATAGGGTTGGGAGAAGGTCATGTCGGTCGAGCGGATGGTAGGCGAGCGTGCTGTGGGTGCCGGTGAGGCACGGGAACGGGACATCGCCTCCCTCTCCTTCGAGGAAGCCCTGACCGAGCTGGAAACCATCGTGAAGTCGCTGGAGGGCGGCCGGGCCACCCTGGCCCAGGCCATCGCGGAATATGAACGCGGCACGGCGTTGCGCCGGCATTGCGAACAGAAGCTCTCCGAGGCCGAGGCCAAGGTGCAGGCGGTGGTCGAGGGCAAGGCCGGGCTCGTCCTGCGGAATGTGGAATAGGAATTCGGGTTCGCATGAACATGGTCCCGGCGGGTGCATCCGCCCTTGATCTGCCCGCCGCCATGGCGGCGGCGGCCGCCGAGATCGACGCGGCGCTCGATGAGGTTCTTCCCCGGGTGGAGGGTGACGAGGCGCGGCTCTTCGACGCCATGCGCTATTCCACCATCGGCGGCGGCAAGCGGCTGCGCGGCTTCCTGGTGCTGGAGGGCGCCAAGCAGTTCAACGTGGCCCGCAGCGCGGCGCTGCGCGTGGCCTGCGCCATCGAGATGGTGCACGCCTACAGCCTGATCCATGACGACCTGCCGGCCATGGACGATGACGATTTACGCCGCGGCAAGCCCACCAACCACAAGGCCTTCGACGAGGCCACCGCCATCCTGGCCGGCGATGCGCTGCAAAGCCACGCCTTCACCGTGCTGGCCGCCGAAGCGACCCACCCCGACCCCGCCGTGCGCATCGAGCTGGTGCGGATGCTGGCGCACGCCGCCGGCCCGCGCGGCATGGTGGGCGGGCAGATGCTGGACATCATGGCCGAGCAGTCGGGCGGCGCGCTGGACGAAAGCGCCATCGGCCGGCTGCAGCTGCTCAAGACCGGCAAGCTGATCGAGTTCTCGGCCGAGGCGGGTGCGGTGCTGGGCAAGGCCGCCCCCTCGCAGCGCCAGGCGCTGGCCGCCTATGGGCGGGAGCTGGGCGCGGCCTTCCAGATCGCCGACGATTTGCTGGACGCCACCGGCACCGCCGAGGAGGTGGGCAAGGCCACCGCCAAGGATGCCGGGGCGGGCAAGGCCACGCTGGTGGGCCTGCTCGGCCTCGAAAGGGCCCGGTTGCAGGCCGAACGACTGGTCGCGCAGGCGCGCGACCACCTGGATGGATTTTCCGAGCGGGCGGACATGCTGCGCGCGCTCGCTGATTTCGTGATCGCGCGGAGGAATTGATGCAAGACCGTCCTGCCACCCCGCTGCTGGACCGGGTCCGCGTCCCTTCCGACATGCGGAATTTCTCCAGCGAGCAATTGCGCCAGCTGGCCGACGAGTTGCGTGCCGAGACCATCAGCACCGTCTCCGTCACCGGCGGGCATCTCGGCTCCTCGCTGGGCGTCGTCGAACTGACGGTCGCCATCCATGCGGTGTTCGACACGCCGCATGACCGGCTGATCTGGGATGTCGGCCACCAGTGCTATCCGCACAAGATTTTGACGGGGCGGCGGGACCGCATCCGCACGCTGCGCCAGGGCGGGGGCCTGTCGGGCTTCACCAAGCGCAGCGAAAGCGAATACGACCCCTTCGGCGCGGCGCATTCCTCGACGTCCATTTCCGCGGGCCTCGGCATGGCGATCGCGAGCGCGTTGCAGGAGAAGCCGCGTAACGTCATCGCCGTCATCGGCGATGGATCCATGTCGGCCGGCATGGCCTATGAGGCGATGAACAATGCGGGGGCCGAGAAGGCCAACCTCATCGTCATCCTGAACGACAACGACATGTCCATCGCGCCGCCCGTGGGCGCGATGAGCGCCTATCTGAGCCGTACCATCTCCTCCCGCCCCTTCCTCTCGGTGCGGGACTTCGTGGCCAAGATGGCGAAGAACTTCCCGGGCCCGATCGAGCGCGTGGCCAAGCGCGCCGACGAATATGCCCGCGGCCTGCTGACCGGCGGCACGCTCTTCGAAGAGATGGGCTTCTACTATGTCGGCCCCGTGGACGGCCACAACATGGACCACCTGCTGCCCGTGCTGCGCAACCTGCGCGACACCGGGCACAAGGGCCCCTTCCTGGTCCATGCCGTCACGCAGAAGGGCAAGGGCTACGCGCCCGCCGAGACCAGCGGCGACAAGTATCATGGCGTGCAGAAATTCGACGTCATCACCGGCGAGCAGCAGAAGGCCCCGCCCGGCCCGCCCGTCTACCAGAAGGTGTTTGCCCAGGCGCTGATCGCCGAGGCCGAGGCGGATGAGCGCATCGTGGCCGTCAACGCCGCCATGCCCTCGGGCACCAGCCTCGACATGTTCGCCAAGCGCTTCCCGGAGCGCTGCTTCGACGTGGGCATCGCCGAGCAGCACGCCGTCACCTTCGCCGCCGGCATGGCGACCGAGGGGCTGAAGCCCTTCTGCGCCATCTATTCCACGTTCCTGCAGCGCGGCTACGACCAGGTGGTCCACGACGTGGCGCTGCAGAACCTGCCCGTGCGCTTCGCCATGGACCGCGCGGGCCTGGTGGGCGCCGATGGCGCGACCCATGCGGGCAGCTTCGACATCGCCTATCTCGGCTGCCTGCCCGGCTTCACGCTGATGGCGGCGAGCTGCGAGGTCGAACTCGCCCACATGATCGCGACCATGGCGCAGATTGATGATGGCCCCTCCGGCGTGCGCTATCCGCGCGGCGAGGGCTTCGCGCTGGAGCCGTTGCCCGCGCGCGGCACGCCGCTGCCCATCGGCAAGGGGCGGGTGGTGCGCGAGGGCAGCAAGATCGCCCTCCTCTCCTATGGCGCGCGGTTGCAGGAATGCCTGAAGGCGGCGGATGAGCTGGCCACCTATGGCCTGTCCTGCACGGTGGCCGATGCGCGCTTCGCCAAGCCGCTCGACACCGCGCTGGTGGAGCAGCTGGCCAAGCACCATGAGGTGCTGATCACCATCGAGGAAGGCAGCCTGAACGGCTTCGGCGGCCTGGTCATGCACCATTTGGCGCTGAAGGGGCTGCTGGACCATGGCCTCAAGTTCCGGCCGATGACGCTGCCGGACATCTGGATCGACCATGACAGCCCGAAGAAGCAATACGACCTGGCCGGGCTGAACGCGCCGCATATCGTGGCGATGGCGCTGAGCGCCCTGGGCAAGGAGGCGCTGGCCGTTCCCGCCAGCGCCTGAGAACTTGGCGAAGCAACGCGCCGATGTGGCGCTGGTGGAGCGCGGCCTCGCGGAAAGCCGCACCCGCGCCCAGGCGCTGATCATGGCGGGCCTCGTCTATTCGGGCGAGGCGCGCATCAACAAGCCTGGCGAGACCATCGCCGAGGGCCGCCCGCTGGAGCTGCGCGGGCAGGATCACCCCTGGGTCTCGCGCGGGGGTGTGAAGCTGGCGCACGGAATCGTGCATTTCGGCTTTGATGCCGCGGGGCGGGTGGCGCTGGATGTGGGCGCCTCCACCGGCGGCTTCACCGATGTGCTGCTGCACCATGGCGCGGCGCGGGTCTATGCGGTGGATGTGGGCCACGGCCAGCTCGCCTGGAAGCTGCGCAACGACCCGCGCGTGGTGGTGAAGGAGCGTGTGAACGCCCGCCACCTGACCGCCGAGGACATCCCCGAACACATCACCGCCCTGGTCTGCGATGCCAGCTTCATCGGCCTGCGCGTGGTGCTGCCGGCGGCCATGGCCCTCTGCGCGCCCGGCGCCTGGGCGGTGGCGCTGATCAAGCCGCAATTCGAGGTGGGGCCGGCCATCGCCAAGGGCGGCGTGGTGCGCGACGCGGCGGTGCATGAGGCCGTCTGCGCCGAGATCGCCGCCTGGTGGGCCACCCAGCCGGGCTGGGTGGTGCGGGGCGTGGAGCCCTCGCCGCTGCTGGGGCCGGAGGGCAACCGCGAATTCCTGATCGGGGCGGAGCGGGTGGGCTGACCAAGCCGCCCCTACCCGCTATGCCGGTGCGACATTTTCCTGAAAGGCTGCGACATGACGCTCAAGATGGATGATCTGGTGAAGGGCGAGGGCGCCATGGCGCTCGCCGGCAAGGAGGTCTCGGTCCACTACACGGGCTGGCTGTTCGACGCCTCGGCCGAGGACAACAAGGGTGCGAAGTTCGACAGCAGCTTCAACCGCGGCGTGCCCTTCAGCTTCACCCTCGGCGAAGGCCGCGTCATCGCGGGCTGGGACCGTGGCGTGGCCGGCATGCGCGTGGGGGGCCAGCGCCGCCTGACCATTCCGCCCGAGATGGGCTATGGCGCGCGCGGCGCCGGCGGCGTGATCCCGCCCAACGCCACGCTGGTCTTCGACGTGGAACTGCTGGAAGTCTCGGGCTAAGGCCCTTTCCGGCCGCGCTTGCCCTTCTTGGGGTCATAGCCGCCCCCGCCGGGCCCCATGGGCTTGGGCTTCCAATCCTTCTTGGGGGTGGCCTCGCGCAAGGACCGCCCGGCCTCGTTGGGGGCCAGGGCGGGCAGGCCGAGATCGAGGGCCTCCAGCCGCTTGATCTCGTCGCGCAGCCGCGCCGCCGTCTCGAATTCGAGGTCGGCGGCGGCGGCGCGCATGCGGCGTTCCAGCTCCGCGATGCTGGCGCGGAGGTCCTTGCCCACGAAGTCGGCGCTGGTGTCGCCCTCCACCGCCTCGACGGTGACGTAGTCGCCCTGGCTGATGTCCTTGAGCACATCGCTGATGCCGCGCCGGATGGTGGTGGGCGTGATGCCGTGCTCGGTGTTCCAGGCGATCTGCTTGGCGCGGCGGCGCTCGGTCTCCTCCAGGGCGCGCTTCATGCTGTCGGTCATGCGGTCGGCGTAGAGGACGACGCGGCCCTCGGCGTTGCGCGCCGCGCGGCCGATGGTCTGGATCAAGCTGGTGGTGCTGCGGAGGAAGCCTTCCTTGTCCGCATCCAGGATGGCCACCAGCGCGCATTCGGGAATGTCGAGGCCCTCGCGCAGCAGGTTGATGCCGATGAGCACGTCGAAGACGCCGCGGCGCAGGTCGCGGATGATCTCGATGCGCTCCAGCGTGTCCACGTCGCTGTGCAGGTAGCGCACGCGCACACCCATTTCCGTCAGGTATTCGGTCAGCTGCTCGGCCATGCGCTTGGTCAGCACGGTCACCAGCACGCGGCCGCCCTGGCTGGCCACCAGGCGCACCTCGGCCAGCAGGTCATCCACCTGGCCTTCCACCGGGCGGATTTCGCAGACGGGGTCCACGAGGCCCGTGGGGCGGATCACCTGCTCGGCGAAGACGCCGCCGGTGCGTTCCATCTCCCAAGGGCTGGGCGTGGCGCTGACGAAGAGGGTCTGGGGGCGGAAGCTGTCCCACTCCTCGAACTTGAGGGGGCGGTTGTCGGTGCAGGAGGGCAGGCGGAAGCCGAAATCACTCAGGATGATCTTGCGCGCATAGTCGCCCCGATACATCCCGCCGATCTGCGGGACCGTGACATGGCTCTCGTCCACGATCAGCAGCGCGCCCTCGGGCAGGTATTCGAACAGGGTGGGCGGCGGCTCGCCCGGGTTCCGGCCGGACAGGTAGCGGCTGTAGTTCTCGATCCCTTTGCAGGAGCCCGTGGTCTCCATCATCTCGATGTCGAAGGTGGTGCGCTGGTCGAGGCGCTGGGCCTCCAGCAGCTTGCCCTCCGCCTCCAGTTCCGCCAGCCGCTCCTTCAGCTCCACCTTGATGCGCTGGATGGCCTGGGTCAGCGTGGGGCGCGGCGTGACGTAGTGGCTGTTCGCGTAGATGGAGAGCTTCTCGAACTCGCCGGTGATCTCGCCCGTCAGCGGGTCGAATTCGCGCAACCCGTCAATCTCGTCGCCGAAGAGGGAGATGCGCCAGGCGCGGTCTTCCAGGTGGGCGGGCCAGACGTCCAGGTTCTCGCCGCGCACGCGGAAGGTGCCGCGCTGGAAGGCGGCGTCATTGCGGCGGTATTGCTGCTCGACCAGGCCCTTCACCAGCGCGTCGCGGCCGATGGTGCCGCCCTGCTCCAGCTTCACCACCATGTTCGAATAGGTCTCGACCGAGCCGATGCCGTAGATGCAGGACACGGAGGCCACGATCACCACATCCCGCCGCTCCAGCAGCGCCTGGGTGGCGGAATGGCGCATCCGGTCAATCTGCTCGTTGATCTGGCTGTCTTTTTCGATATAGGTGTCGGTGCGCGGAACATAGGCTTCCGGCTGGTAGTAGTCGTAGTAGGAGACGAAGTATTCCACCGCGTTGTCGGGGAAGAAGGACTTCATCTCTCCATAGAGTTGCGCCGCCAGCGTCTTGTTGGGCGCCAGGATCAGGGTGGGGCGCTGCACCGCCTCGATCACCTTCGCCATGGTGAAGGTCTTGCCCGAGCCGGTGACGCCCAGCAGCACCTGGTCTCGCTCGCCCTCCATCACGCCGCGCGTCAGTTCCGCGATGGCGGTGGGCTGGTCGCCGGCCGGCTCCAGGGTGCGCTTCGTGCCATCCGCCTGCTCCACCTCGAAGACGCAGCGCAGAGGCTTCCCCCCTTCCGGCATGGGCTGACGGATGGGTTGAAAGAGCACGGGAGCGACGTGGTTCATGGACATGGATATGGGGCGCGCCCGCGAAAGGGCCAAGTCATGTCGCAGTGCAACCTCTGGGAGGGAAGGGGCGTTCAGGGCGTGCCGGTGGCTGAGCTTGAGCTGACCACCGGCGCCCAAGGAACCTCGCCATGCCCCGTCCCGCCTGAGCCATGCAACGTCGCACGCTTCTCCTGGGCGCCGGCCCGCTGGTCGTCACGCCCTTCGCCGCGAGCCCCGTGGCGCAGACCGCGCCGCCCCCCGCCGTCACCGCCCCCTTCACCGCCGACAAGGTGACGGAGCTGGCGCGCGACCTTTCCACCCGCGCCCCCCGCCCGCGCCAGGCCGACCTGCCGCG
Source organism: Roseococcus microcysteis (assembly GCF_014764365.1). Taxonomy (NCBI): domain Bacteria; kingdom Pseudomonadati; phylum Pseudomonadota; class Alphaproteobacteria; order Acetobacterales; family Roseomonadaceae; genus Roseococcus; species Roseococcus microcysteis. The sequence goes on along the minus strand of NZ_CP061718.1, from coordinate 1,846,642 downwards.
TCGCTTCGCCGATCTCGACTATGACGGCTATCGGCGTGTCCATTTCGACGCCGAGCAGGCGATGTGGCGGGCCGATGGCCTGTCCTTCCAGCTGCAGCCCCACCATCGCGGCTTCCTGTTCCGCGAGAAGGTGATGCTGCATGAGGTGGTGGGGGAGGAAATCCGCCCCATCCCCTACCAGGCGTCGCAATTCCGCTTCGAGGGTGTCGAGGCCCCCGCCGAGAATGAGGATCTCGGCTTCGCGGGCTTCCGCCTGCTGGCGCGCCTCAACCGTCCCGACCATTTCGACGAGGTCTGCGTCTTCCTGGGCGCCAGCTATTTCCGCGCGGTGGGGCGCGGGCAGGATTACGGGATTTCCGCGCGCGGGCTCGCCATCGGCACCGCGTCGGCCGCCGGCGAGGAATTCCCCGCCTTCACCGAGTTCTGGATCGAGCGCCCGGTGCCGCATGCCAGCTCCATCCGCGTGCACGCGCTGCTGGAGAGCGACAACGTCACCGGCGCCTATGTCTTCGACATCATGCCCGGCGACACCACGCTGATGCAGGTGCGCGCCACCCTGTTCCCCCGCCGCGACCTGCCGCGCGTGGGCATCGCGCCGGGCACCAGCATGTTCTTCTTCGGCCCGCACGCGCCGGGCGGCGGGATGGATTTCCGGCCCGCCGTGCATGACAGCGACGGGCTGATGATGCGCAGCAGCCATGGCGAGCAGATCTGGCGGCCGCTCACCAACCCCGGCACCTTGCAGGCCAGCGGCTTCCGCGACGAGAACCCGCGCGGCTTCGGCCTGATCCAGCGCCGCCGCGGCTTCGCCGACTACCAGGACCTGGAGGCGCGCTATCACACGCGGCCCGACCTCTGGGTGGAGCCCTTGGGCCAATGGGGCCCGGGCGAGGTGCATCTCGTGGAAATCCCGACGCGCTCGGAAATCCATGACAACATCTATGGCGCCTGGGCGCCGCAGGCCGGGCTGGTCGCGGGCCGGGCCGCGGAATTCCACTACCGCCTGCATTGGCGCGGCCGCTCGGAAGACGGGGCGGTGCTGCGCTTCGCCTCCACCCGCATGGCGGATGCCGGAAATGGCGCGCGCCGCTTCGTGCTGGACACCACGCCGCTTGCCCCGCTCGGCGCCAGCGCCGATGCGCCGCCCGAGGTGATGGTGGACAGCAGCCCCGGTCGCGTGCGCGACATCGTGCTGCAACCCAACCCCGAGACGCGCGGCTGGCGCCTGGCTTTCGTCATGGAACCTGGCCGTGCCTCGCTGGTGGAGCTGCGCGTGCGGCTCATGCGGGGCGAGACGGCGCTCTCCGAGACCTGGCTCTACCGGTGGACGGCCTGATCCCCCGCGCGGAGGCGCTGCCGCCGGAAGCGCCTCTCGCCATGCCGGTGCACCCGCTGGCCCACCGGCCGGAGGCGCCGCCAGCGCCCCATGACCAGAGAATGGGCGATATCCGAATCGGCCTGCGTCGCGCGCTCGTTTTCGGCAGCACGATCATCCTCACCGTCTTCGCCATCCACGAGATGTGGGAGGTGCTGGACGATGCGCGCTGGACCTCGCTCGGCGCCATCATGACGGCGCTGTTCGGGATGCTGTTCTTCTGGATCGCGCTGTCCTTCACCAGCGCGCTGGCGGGCTTCCTGGTCATGCTGCACCGGCCCCGGGCGGAGCGCCCCGAGGCCCCGCCGCGGGGTCGCACCGCGCTGCTCATGCCCATCTACAATGAGCCTGTGCCGCGGATGGAGGTGGCGCTGACCGCGCTGCGCGCCTCGCTCGACCAGGCCAGGGTGGCGCACCTCTTCGACATCTTCATCCTGAGCGACACGCGCGACCCCGAGGCGCGCGCGGCGGAATGGGGCGCGGCGCGGCGCCTGCGCGAATTGCCGGGCGCCGCGGTCTATTTCCGCTGCCGCGAGGAGAACACCCACCGCAAGGCCGGCAACATCGCCGAATGGGTGCGGCGCTTCGGCGATGCCTATGGCCAGTTTCTCATCCTCGACGCCGACAGCCTGATGGAGGCGGAGACGCTCGTCGCCATGGCCGCGCGCATGGAGGCCGAGCCCCGCATGGGCCTGCTCCAGACCCTTCCCATGCTGCATGGGGGGCGGACGCTGTTCGCTCGCCTCCAGCAATTCGCGGGGCATGTCTATGGGCCGACGCTGGCGCATGGTCTTGCCTGGTGGACGGGGGCGGAGGGCAATTACTGGGGCCACAACGCCATGATCCGCACCCGCGCCTTCGCGGAGGCGGCAGGGTTGCCCGAGCTGCCCGGCCGCAAGCCCTTCGGCGGGCAGATCATGAGCCATGACTTCGTGGAGGCCGCGCTGCTGCGCCGCGCCGGCTGGCAGGTGGTCTTCGACCCCGCCCTGGGCGGCAGCTGGGAGGAGGGGCCGCCCACCTTGCCCGATTTGTGCGTGCGTGACCGGCGCTGGTGCCAGGGCAATCTCCAGCACGCGGCCGTGATCGGCGCGCCGGGGCTGCACCCGGTCAGCCGGCTGCACATGGCGCAGGGCATCTTCGCCTATGTGAGCGCGCCGCTTTGGCTCGCCTTCCTGCTGATCGCGCTGATGGTGGGCGTGCAGGCACGCTTCGTGCGGCCGGAATACTTCCCCGCCACCCCGGTGCTCTTCCCGCAATGGCCGGTGATCGACGCCGAACGGGCGCTGGCCGTCTTCGCCGGCACCATGGCGCTGCTGCTGGCGCCAAAGGTCATGGGGGCGGTGGCCTTCGCGCTCTCGCCCGAGGGGCCGCGGCGCATCGGCGGGCAGTTGCGCCTGCTGGGGGGGCTGGTCTTCGAGATCATTCTCTCGGCGCTGCTCTCGCCCATCACCATGGTCACGCAGATCCGCCAGCTCTGGGCCATCCTGCGCGGGCGGGACAGCGGGTGGGAGTCGCAGCGGCGCGACGCCGGCGCCTGGGCGTGGCGTGAGGGCTTTCGCTTCTCGCGCGGGCATGTGGTGCTGGGGCTGATCCTCTTCGCCATCGCCTACGCCATGGAGCCGATGGTGGCGGCCTGGATGTCGCCCGTGCTGGCCGGGTTGCTGTTGGCGCCGGCGCTGGTGGGATGGACCTCTGGCGAGGCCGGACGGGCAGCCCGGGCTTTGCTGGAGACGCCGCCGGAGGCCCGGCCGACCCCCGTCCTGCGGCTCGCGGAGGCAACCCGTTTGGCCTCAGGGCGTTGATCCGACAGTGAGACATAACGGAGAAAACGCCATGAGTGACAATCCTCGCAGCACGACACCCGGCGCCGCCTATGGCGACGTGGCACGTGACGAGACCCATACCCTGATCTCCTCCTACAAGATCGAGGGGACGAGCGTTTACGATCCCAACCGCCAGCACCTCGGCTCGATCCACAGCGTGATGATCGGCAAGGAAGACGGCAAGGTCGCCTATGCGGTCCTGACCTTTGGTGGCTTCCTGGGCCTCGGGTCGCGCTACTACCCGATCCCCTGGTCGGAACTGACCTATGTGCCCGGGCAGGATGGGTATGTGACCTCGTTGACCGAGGCGCAGCTGACCGGCGCGCCGAGCTACGACTCCTATGACGAGGCGGGCTGGGGCGACACCGGCTGGCGTGGGGCGGTGGACCGCCACTATGTCTCGCCTGGCACCGCGACGCGGACGCTGGGTGGCAGCGGCCGGATCTGATTCGGAACGGGGCCAGGGGATTTCGATTCCCTGGCCCTTTTCTTGACCTTCAGCCGCCGTTGCCGCCGCCGGTCGGGTTGGTCGAGGCCATCATGCGGGCCACGGCCAGGATGGCATTGCGGTTCTTCGGATCGCCGATGGCGCTGAAGAGCTGGATCAGTTCCAGCAGGTCTTCTCCGGTGGAGGCTTCGGCGGAAATGACCGGGACAGGTTCCGGCGCGGCCGACTCCAGCAGCACATCCGGCCGAACGCCCAGGGCCTCGGCAATGGCGATCATGCGGCTGGCGGCCACGCGGGTGGCGCCGGTCTCATAGCGGTGCAACTGCGCGCCCGTGACGCCGACGGCGCTGGCCAGTTCCTTCTGGGTCATTCCGCGGGAACGGCGCAGTTCCCGCACCTTGCGTCCCAGCGCCGAGTCGCTGGGCATGGGCGCGCGCACGCGGGCGGGTGCGGATGCGTCCATCTCCTCAACCTCGATGCGGGACGGGTTGTCGCGTGCGGGACCGCCACCAGAGCCGGCCGTCGTCCTTCCGGCCATGGTGGTGCCGGAGGGAAGATTCATGCGCCCGTCCATTTGGATTCCCATAAACATGTTCCCTTCCACGTGCGCAGCGCTTTCAGGGCGATCGCACGGAGTCGCTATAGGGTCTGACAAGGAAGTTCTGGTTGATGTTGAACGCAACAATAAGAAATGCGGTTGCATCATAATTTTCTCGATACGTGACGATATACCACGGGTCACTAACCGCCAACCTTCCGCTTTTTTTGCCGCGAAGAGAGGCCCGATATCTGTTTTTTGAGAACGCCCTTGGAAATTTTACTTCGTGCTGGGCAATTCGGCTGAGCACTTAAAAAGCTGAGCTGTGGCTGGAGTGGCGAGCCACCGCAGATCTGTTGGCTGTGGTTGAACGTCGCGACGATAAGCGAAATGCGTGGTTGGTGGCAATCGGTGCAAATGCGAACTCGACGCAACTCGCCGTGGCTCTGCCGGAGCTGCGCCATCTGGCGGCGATAATCAATTGCGCTATATGCAGCATATTTATCTGTTTCATGCAAATTTTTTCCGCATGGGCATCCCTTGGCGTGTATTTTCCGTCACGCATCCTTCATCGCCAAGGGCATGATCAAGAGGGACGGGTCCCGGTGCGGATTGGCGCCTGCCCGTGGATGCGGTCCCACCCCTCCCGAATTGTGGCCAAGGAAGTGAACAAGCTCCCCGCCTGACGTCCCCGGCAATACACGCCATTCCATGCCGAAATCTCTCTCGCACAGGTCCTTGATCGTGCGGATTTCGATGGAGAATGCTCCCCTACATCCATTACTTTGACAGCAACCTGGAGTCGTTGGGGGTCTCGGCAGGACACGGGAGGGCTGATTCATTTGCGTGTCCTGACCATCTTGGGTACCCGCCCCGACGCGATCAAGCTGGCCCCGGTGGTGCAGACACTGGCCGCGACACCTGGAGTCGCTTCTATTCTGTGCGTCACGGGGCAGCACCGATGGATGCTCGACCAGGTGCTGCAGGTCTTTGGTCTGGTGCCCGACCATGACCTCGACATCATGAAACCCGGCCAGGATCTGACCCACGTCACCACCGCCGTGCTGAACGGGCTTGGCCCGGTGCTGGACCAGGCGCGGCCGGACTGGGTCATCGTGCAGGGCGACACCACCACCGCCCTGGCAGCCGCCCTCGCCGCCTTCTACCGCCATGCGCGCGTGGCGCATGTGGAGGCGGGGCTGCGGACGGGCGATGTCCTGGCACCCTGGCCCGAGGAGATGAACCGCCGCCTCATCGGCCAGATCGCCCAGCTGCATTTCCCGCCCACCGAAGCCGCGGCCGCCCATCTCCGCCGCGAGGGCATCGCGGAGGGGCGCATCCTCGTCACCGGCAACACCGTGGTGGACGCGCTGCACCAGGTCGCCGCGCGACTCGATGCGGACCCGGCGCAGGCGGCCCGCTTCGCGCGGGAATTCGCCTGGCTGGACCCCGCCCGGCGCCTCATCCTCGTCACCGGCCACCGGCGGGAGAGTTTCGATGGCGGCCTCGCCCGCATCTGCCGGGCGCTGGTGACGCTGGCGCGCCGCGGCGATGTGCAGATCGTCTATCCGGTCCATCCGAACCCGAGGGTGCGGGAGGTGGTCCAGTCCATGCTGGCGGAGAGCCCCTCCATCCACCTCATCCCGCCGCAGGATTATGTGCCCTTCGTCCAGCTCATGCGCCGCGCCCATCTGATCGTGACGGATTCGGGCGGCGTGCAGGAGGAGGCGCCGGGGCTGGGCACGCCCGTGCTCGTCACGCGCGAGGCGACCGAGCGGCCGGAGGCCATCGCGGCCGGCACGGCCCTGCTGGTCGGCACCAGCGAGGATGCGCTGGTGGCGGCCGCGACGCGCCTGCTCGACGACCCCGCCGCCCATGCCGCCATGGCCCAGGCCCGCAACCCCTTTGGCGATGGCGCCGCCGCCGGGCGCATCCTCGCCCGGCTGCTGGAGGAAGGCGCCCGATGACCCGCTTCAGCCGCGTCTGCGTCATGGGCATGGGCTATATTGGCCTGCCCACCTCCGCCGTCTTCGCCAACCATGGCCTGGAGGTGCTGGGCGTGGACGTGAAGCCCGCCGCGGTCGAGAGCATCAATCGCGGCCAGGCGCACATCGTGGAGCCGGAGCTGGACGTGCTGCTGCGCCAGGTGGTGCAGGCGGGCCGGCTGCGCGCGGCGCTCACGCCCGAAGCGGCCGATGCCTTCATCCTGGCCGTGCCCACCCCTTTCATGGCGGGCCATGCGCCCGACACCTCGCATATCGAGGCCGCGGCGCGCGCCATCGCGCCCGTGCTGGCGCGGGGCAACCTGGTCATCCTGGAATCCACCTCGCCCATCGGCACCACGGAACAGCTCTCGCGCTGGCTCGCGCAGGCGCGGCCGGACCTCACCTTCCCGCACCAGGCGGGCGAGCTGTCGGACATCCGCATCGCCCATTGCCCGGAGCGCGTGCTGCCCGGCCATATCCTGCGCGAGGTGGTGGAGAATGACCGCATCATCGGCGGCCTCACGCGCAAATGCGCCCAGGCCGCGACGCTGCTCTATCGTGTCTTCGCCAAGGGGCAGATCCACCCGACCAATGCCCGCACGGCCGAGATGGCGAAGCTGGCCGAGAACGCCTTCCGCGACGTGAACATCGCCTTCGCCAACGAACTCAGCATGATCTGCGACAAGCTGCGGATCAATGTGTGGGAGCTGATCCGGCTGGCCAACATGCACCCGCGCGTGGACATCCTGCGCCCCGGCCCTGGCGTGGGCGGGCACTGCATCGCGGTGGACCCGTGGTTCATCGTCGCCGCCGACCCCGAGCGCAGCCCGCTGATCCGCACCGCGCGCGAGGTGAACGAGGCCAAGCCCGGCTTCGTCGTGGAGAAGGTCCGCCGCCATGCGGCTACGCTGAAGCAGCCCGTGATCGCCTGCCTCGGCCTCTCCTACAAGGCCGATGTGGACGATCTGCGGGAAAGCCCGGCCGTCACCATCGTGGAGGAGCTGGCGCGCGGCGGTGTGGGGGAGCTGCTGGTGGTCGAGCCCCATGTGAACGCGCTGCCGGAGAACCTGGCCAGTCTGGGCCTGCAGCTCTGGGATTTCGACCGCGCGACCGAGCGCGCGAACATCCTGCTGCTGCTGGTGGACCATGCCTCCTTCCTGACCGTGGATCACGACGTGGTGAAGGACAAGATCGTGGTGGACACGCGCGGCGCCTGGTGAGGGTGCCGCGCGGCTTCTCCCGGAACTGCAACGGAATGTCACACCGGGCGTTGCCCTGGCCGGAACGCACGTCGCGTCCCGCATCGGAGTTGCTGACATGACCCAGTTCAAGATCCTCGCCGCCGGCCTGCTGCTGCTGGGCGCGGCCTGCGCCCAGACCCCCGGCAACCCGCCCGGCACCGAGGCGAGCCGCGCCGCGGACCGCGCCGCGGGGACGAACATCTCGGGCGCCTACCCCTCGCAGCGCGACGGCACGCCCGGCAACCCGCCGGGCACCCAGGCCACGCGCGCCCTGGACCGCGCGGCGGGCACCAACACCTCCGGCGCCTATCCGGGCCAGGCCGATGGCACGCCGGGCAACCCGCCGGGCACGGCGGCCGGCCGCGCGCTGGACCGCGCGACTCGCTGAGGCGTCACGCCTTGTGAAGTTCCAGGAGGGCGGCGGCGAATTCCGCCGGCGCCTCCTGGGGCGGATTGTGGCCCACATTGACCAGGATGCGCCGGGTGAAGCCCGGCGCCACGCCGGGGCCGGGCGGATGCACGCCATCCGCCGCCCCGTGCAGGTCGAAGGCCGGCACGATGATGGGCGGCTTGCGCGCTAGGGCCGTCTCAATCGCCTCATGCGCCGGGTCGCCCGCCACCAGCCCGAAGCGGTGGCGGTAGGAATGCAGCGCCACCTCCACATAGTCCGGATTGTCCCAGTGCGCGGCACTGGCGGCGAATTCTTGCTCGGTGAAGTGCCAGCTGGGCGACCACATGCGCCACAGCAGATGGCCGAATTCACGGCGGTTGGCCGCCAGGCCGCGGGCGCCGCGTTCCCCATGCAGATAGTATTGATACCAGTAGCGCGCTTCGACCTCCGGTGGGCCGGGCTCGTTGGCGCGCGCGATGTCCTGAATGTTGTAGCCGGTGCAGGAGACGAGGCCCGCGCAGCGCGCCGGGTGCAGGGCGGCGACGATGCAGGCGGCCCGCCCGCCCCAGTCATAGCCCGCGAGCAGCGCGCGCGGGATGGCCATGGCGTCCATCAGCGCCAGCAGGTCCGACCCCAGCGCGCCCTGCGCGCCGGAGCGCAGCACGCCGGGTTTCAGCCGGGTTTGCCCATAGCCGCGCAAATGCGGCACCAGCACGCGCAGCCCGGCCTCGGCCAGGAGGGGCGCCACACCGTCATAGCAGCGCGCCGCATAGGGGAAGCCATGCAGCAGGAAGACGGGGGCGCCGCTGGCCGGGCCATGGGCCTCCACCGCCACAACCGCCTGCGGGGTCTCGACGGTGAGAAGCTCCATGGCGGGGTGGTCCTCAGCCCTTGGCGTCGTTCGCCGCCTCGGGGCGGATCACGGCGGAGATGGTGCCCCGCACCACGGTGACGCGCACGCCGTTCGCGATCTCGACCTCCACCTCGTCCGAGGTCTCCTTCACGAGCTTCACCTCGCCCAGGATGCCGCCCGCGGTCACCACGCGGTCGCCGCGCTTCAGCGCGCCCAGCATGGCCTTGTGCTCCTTCATCTTCTTCTGCTGCGGACGGATCAGCAGGAAATAGAAGACGACGAAGATGAGGATGAGCGGCAGAAGCTGCATCACGATGGCGCCAGCGCCGCCGGCGGCGTCCTGGGCGTAGGCCGGGGAGATGAACATGGGTCCTCGCAGGGGCGATGGGGGAGATGGAGAGGCCGCAACCTAGCCACCCGGCCCCCAGCGTCAAGAAGAGGGGGCGTCAAGGCAAGGCGTGCCGGCCCCCACTGGACTTGCGGCCGGGGCGGCGCTTCAACATCCGCATGGACGCTGAACTGCTGGCCCGCATCGCCGCCGCCCTCGAACGCCTGGCCCCGCCGCCCCCGCCGCCGCCGACCCTGGAGGGGGCCGATGCCTTCGTCTGGCACCCGCCCGCCCGGCTGCAGCCGGTGCCGGTGGTCAGCCGGGTGGACATCACGCTGTTGCAGGGGGTGGCGCGGCAGAAGGCGATCCTGCTGGAGAACACGCTGCGCTTCGCCCGCGGCCTGCCGGCCAACAACGCCATGCTCTGGGGCGCGCGGGGGATGGGGAAGTCCTCGCTGGTGAAGGCTGCCCATGCCGAGGCGAACGCCCAGCACCCGGGCAGCCTGGCACTCATCGAGATCCATCGCGAGGACATCCGCACCCTGCCCGAGCTGCTGAACCACCTGCGCGGGCAGGACCGCCGCGCGCTGGTCTTCTGCGACGACCTCTCCTTCGAGAAGGAGGACGCCGACTACAAGGCGCTGAAGAGCGTGCTGGATGGCGGCATCGAGGGGCGGCCGGCGAATGTCCTCTTCTACGCCACCTCCAACCGCCGCCACCTCATGCCGCGCGACATGATCGAGAATGAGCGCAGCACGGCCATCAACCCCGCCGAGGCGGTGGAGGAGAAGGTGTCTCTCTCCGACCGCTTCGGCCTCTGGATCGGCTTCCACAACTGCGACCAGGACACCTTCTTCGCCATGATCGACGGCTATGCCGGGGCGATGAACCTGCCGGTGGGCCAGGAGGAGCTGCACAAGGCGGCCATCGAATGGTCCGTCACGCGCGGCGGGCGGTCGGGGCGCGTGGCCTGGCAGTTCATCCAGGAGATGGCCGGGCGGCTGGGGGTGAAGGCGTGAAGTTCCTGGGCAGCCTGGAGGAGCTGCACGCCCTCTATGGCGTGCCTACCCCCGCCTCGACGCGCAAGGAGGCGCCGCGGATCATCCCCGAATACCGCCGCATCATCGAAGCCGCGCCCTTCCTGGCGCTGGCGACGGCGGGGCCGGAGGGGCTGGATTGCTCGCCGCGCGGCGACCGGCCGGGGCAGCTGGTCCGCATCCTGGACGACACGACGCTCGCCTTGCCCGACCGGCGCGGCAATGACCGGATCGACAGCCTGCGGAACATCCTGCGCGACCCGCGCGTGGCGCTGATGTTCCTCATTCCCGGCAGCGGCAATGCGCTGCGGGTGAATGGCACGGCGCGCATCACGGCGGATGCGGCGCTGTGCGAGAGCTTCACCATGGAAGGCCGCGCCCCGCGCAGCGTGGCCGTGATCAGCGTCGAGACGATCTATTTCCAATGCGCCCGTGCCGTGATCCGCGCGGCGCTCTGGGAGCCGCACGCCAAGCCCGACCTGCCCACCCCCGGCCAGATCCTGGCCGCGCTGACGGCGGGCGAGGTGGGCGGCGCGCGCTATGACAGCGAATGGCCGGAGCGCGCGGCCAAGACGATGTGGTGAGGCTCGGCCCCGCCACCCGCGACGCGCGCGGGCGCTTCCTCAACCCCGATGGCGGCCAGGCCTTCCAGCCGCTGCACCGCGTCGCGCGGATGCTGACCGAAAGCCGGGGCACCCCCTGGCCGCGCGACCTGCGTGATCCGCCGCAGCCCCCGCCGCCCGCCAGCGTGCCGGCGGGACAGGGGGCCTTCACCTTCCTCGGCCACTCCACCTTCCTGGTGCGGTTGGCGGATGGCACCACCCTGCTGACCGACCCCATCTTCAGCGAGCGCTGCAGCCCCTTCACCTGGATCGGCCCCCGCCGCGCCCGGCCGCCCGCCCTGGCGCTGGAGGAACTGCCGCGCATTGACGCCGTGCTGGTCAGCCACGGGCATTACGACCACATGGACCTGCCCAGCCTGCGCGCCCTGCACCAACGCTGGCAGCCGCGGCTCATCACGGGGCTGGGCCATGCCGAATTCCTGGCGCGCAACGGCGTGCCGGGCGCGGTGGAACTGGATTGGGGCCAGGCGGCGCCGCTGCCCGGAGGGCATCAGGCGACCTATGTGCCGATGCGCCACTTCTCGGCGCGCGGCATCCGCGACCGTGCGATGGCGCTGTGGGGCGGCTTCGCGGTGGAGGTGGCAGGCGGCGGCCGCTTCCTCTTCACGGGCGACACGGCGGCGGGCGGGCATCTGGACGCCATCGGCGCGCATTTCGGCGGCTTCGGCGCGGCGCTGATCCCGATCGGCGCCTATGAGCCGCTGTGGTTCATGCAGCATGTCCATATCACGCCGGAACAGGCGTTGGAGGCGCAGCTGCAATTGCGCGCCCGCACCGCCATCGCCATGCATTTCGGCACCTTCAAGCTGACGCAGGAGGGGATCGAGGAGCCGGCGCGGCGCCTGCTCGCGGCGCGGGGCGCGCAGGATTTCCGCGTGCCGGGCTTTGGGGAGACGCTGGTGGTCGGGCTGGGGTAGGCGCCGCAGGACTTGTGCTGCACCCCACCTGCCGACTCTCCCGCAGCGAGCCTGTCCAGGCGCGGAGCGCCTCTTCGCGCCCACCGGCCGCAGGGCGGCCGGCGCGCCCAGACCGCCCGGCCCACCAGCAGGCCCGCGCGCGGCGCGAAAGCCAAGCGGCCAGCGGCCGCGCCCGGCGTTTGAGGGCGTGAACAACATCGGCGCCCGGCGCCTGAGGGCAAAGACTAAGTCCTGATCAGCCGCACCCGCCGGCCCGCCACGCCCAGCGCCAGCCTGCCCTGCTTCAGTGCCAGCGCATCCTCGCCGAACACCTCGCGCCGCCAGCCGGCGAGGCAGCGCACATCGGGCTCCGCCTCGCTGGCGAGCCGCTCCAGATCCTCGGTGTCGGCCAGGAGCTTGGGGGCGACGTTGTGGGCCTCGGCGGCGGCGGCCAGCAGCACCTTCAGCAGCGCCACCAAGGCGGGCGAGGCGCCGGCGCCCTTGCGCGCCTCCAGCGGCTCCGGCAGGGCGTCATCGGGCAAGGCGCGCGCCTCGGCGATGGCCGCCAGCAGGCCGGCACCCGACTTGCCGCGCGCGAAGCCCTCGGTCACGCCGCGGGCGCGGGCCAGTTGCTCGGGGGTGGTCGGGGCGGAGGCCGCGAGCTCCAGCAACGTCTCGTCCTTCACCAGCCGCCCGCGCGGGATGTTCACGCGCTGCGCCTCGGCCTCGCGCCAGCCGGCGGCGGCGCGCAGCACGCCCAGGAAGCGGCGGTTGCTGGTCTTGGGCTTGAGGCGTTCCCAGGCATTCTCGGGGCGGGTGATGTAGGTTTCGGGCTCGGCCAGCGCGTCCATCTCCTGCGCCACCCAGTCGAGCCTTCCCTCGTTCAGCAGCTTTTCCCGAAGCTCCCGGTAGACGCGGCGCAGATGCGTCACGTCGGCGGCCGCATAGGCGATCTGCGCGGGCGAAAGCGGCCGGGCGGACCAGTCGCTGAAGCGGTGCGCCTTATCAATGGCGGCACCCGCGAGCGCGCGCACCAGGCTGTCATAGCTCGCCTGGTCGCCGAAGCCGGCCACCATGGCGGCGACCTGGGTGTCGAAGAGGGGCGTGGGCACGGCGCCGAATTTCAGCAGGAAGATTTCCACATCCTGCCGGGCGGCGTGGAAGACCTTCACCACGGCGGGGTCGGCCAGGAGTTCGCCCAGTGGCGCCAGGTCCATGCCCTCGGCCTGGGCGTCCACCACCGCGACCTCCTCCTGGCCCGCGAGCTGGACGACGCACAGTTCGGGCCAATAGGTGCGTTCGCGCATGAACTCCGTGTCCACCGTCACATAGGGTTCGGTGCGGAGGCGCTCGCAGAGGGCGGCAAGCTCCTCGGCGGAGGTGATGAGGCGGGGGGTGGGGTCGGTGCTGCGGGCCATTGCCCTTGCGTTTAGGGCCTCGCGGGCGGCGCGCAAAGTGCGCCCCGGCCGGTGGCTTGACTTCCCGCCGGGGGCAAGGCCCTTTGCCGCCCCTGCCTCTTCCGTTCGCCAGACCAGGGTTCCCATGCACGCCTACCGCACCCACACCTGCGGCGCCCTCCGCGCCGAGCACGCCGGACATACGGCCCGCCTCTCCGGCTGGGTGCACCGCAAGCGCGACCATGGCGGGCTGCTGTTCATTGACCTGCGCGACCATTACGGCATCACGCAATGCGTGATCCCTTCGGGCTCGGCCGTCTTCGCCGCGGCCGACGCGGTGCGGGTGGAGAGCGTGATCACCGTCACCGGCGAGGTGGTGAACCGCGAACCCGGCACGGTGAACGACAAGCTGCCCACCGGCGCCATCGAGCTTCGCGTGAAGGAGCTTGTGGTGCAGTCCACCGCCGATGTCCTGCCCTTCCAGGTGGCGCAGGAGCAGGAGGCGCCGGAGGAGATGCGCCTGCGCTACCGCTTCCTGGACCTGCGTCGGGAGCGGCTGCAGCGCAACATGATCCTGCGCGCCAAGATCATCGACAGCATCCGCCGCCGCATGATCGAGATCGGCTTCAATGAGTTCCAGACGCCGATCCTGACCGTCAGCAGCCCCGAGGGCGCGCGGGACTTCCTGGTACCGGCCCGCCTGCACCCCGGCAAGTTCTACGCGCTGCCCCAGGCACCGCAGCAATACAAGCAGCTGACCATGGTGGCGGGCTTCGACCGCTACTTCCAGATCGCGCCCTGCTTCCGCGACGAGGCCGGCCGCGCCGACCGCACGCTGATGTTCTATCAGCTCGACGTGGAGATGAGCTTCGTCACGCAGGAGGATGTGTTCTCCGCTATGGAGCCCGTGATCCGCGGCACCTTCGAGGAATTCGCCGAAGGCCGCCCGGTGGATGCCGGGCCCTGGATCCGCATCCCCTATGCCAAGGCCATGCTGGACTATGGCTCCGACAAGCCGGATTTGCGGAACCCGCTGGTGATCCGCGACGTGACGGAGCATTTCGCGGGCTCGGGCTTCGGGCTCTTCGCCAAGATCGCGGCGGGCGGCGGCGTGGTGCGGGCCATCCCGGCCCCTGGCGCTGGCGCCAACCCCCGCAGCTTCTTCGACAAGCTGAACGAGTGGGCGCGGGAACAGGGGGCGGGCGGCCTCGGCTACATCACCTTCGATGCCGAGGGGCCGAAGGGGCCGATCGCCCGCAACCTGGAGGCCGACCGCGCCGAGGCCATCCGTCAGGCCTGCGGGCTGAACCCCGGCGACGCGGTGTTCTTCGCCGCCGGCAAGGAGGCCGATGCCGCCAAATTCGCCGGGCAGACGCGGCTGCGCCTGGGCAATGAGCTGGGCCTGACGGCCAAGGAAGGCTTCCGTTTCTGCTGGATCACCGACTTCCCGTTCTACGAGCTGAACGAGGACACGGGCCAGGTGGATTTCAGCCACAACCCCTTCTCGATGCCCCAGGGCGAGATGGCGGCGCTGGAAAGCCAGGACCCGCTGACCATCCCTGCCTACCAGTATGACATCGTCTGCAATGGCTATGAGATGGCCTCCGGCGCCATCCGCAACCACAAGGCCGAGATCATGGTGAAGGCCTTCGGCATCGCGGGCTATCCGCCCGAGGCGGTGGAGGAACGCTTCGGCGGCATGCTGAACGCCTTCCGCTACGGCGCCCCCCCGCACGGCGGCATGGCGGCGGGCATTGACCGGATCGTGATGCTGCTGGCGGAGGAGCCCAACCTGCGCGAGGTGAACCTCTTCCCCATGAACCAGCAGGGCGAGGAGCTGATGATGGGCTCGCCCTCCACGGTGGAGGAGGCGCGGCTGAAGGAATTGTCACTGCGTGTATCCCTGCCCCCCGCGAAGGCTGCACCCGCCCCGCAAAAGGGCTAGAAGGGCCATATGATCCGACGCGCCCTCCTGACCGGCCTCACCCTGCTGCTGCTGGCACCTGCCGTGCCCGCGCAGCAGGCCACCCCTCCCGCGACTCCAGGCGCCGAGCCGGGGCATGAGCGCATGCTCGCCCACAGGGCGGCCTACCGCCTCACGCTGGACGGCGCGCGCGACGGTTCGGGAGTGGCGGAGGCCCAGGGGCTGATGCTCTTCGACATCCTGGACGCCTGCGATGCCTGGGCGGCGCGGCAGCGCTTCACCCTCATCATCCAGGACCGCGACGGCAACAGCATCGAGACCAGCTCCGAATACAACACGCTGGAGGCGAAGGACGGCACGCGGCTGCGCTTCTCGCTGAACCAGATCACGGAGGGCGCCGTCACCTCCCGCGTGGCCGGCACGGCGGAGCTGACGCCCGAGGGTGGCGTCGCGCGCTATGACGAACCCACCAATGCCGAGGAACGCCTGCCCCCCGGCACGCTGCTGCCCATGCAGCACACCATCCGCGCCCTGGCGGCGGCGCGCTCGGGGCAGCGCATCATGGTCTCCCCGCTTTTCGACGGCACCAGCGACGAGGGCGCGCAGGACACCACGACGCTCTTCGCCGGCGGCTGGACGGCGCCGCAGGCCCATGCGCAATTCCCGCTGCTCTCGCCGCTCGGCAGCGCGCGCATGCGCATCGCCTTCTTCGACCGCGACCAGGCGGCGCAGGGCGGGGCCTCCACCCCCAGCTACGAGGTCAGCCTGCGCTACTACGAGAATGGCGTGGCCGATGAGCTGCTGATGGATTTCGGCGATTTCCGCGTCCGCGGCGAGTTGGCGGAACTGACGCCCATTCCGAGCCCCTGCTAGGCCGTACGGCCTGGCCTGGGTTGCCACCCTCTCCCCCGCGGCCAATCCTGTCGCGGCACCGCCCGGGGGAGACGCCATGCCGATGATCCTTGCCGCCAATGCCAATGCCCAGGGCAGCCATGTGGGCGAGTGGCGGCACCCGGATGCCTGGGACCGGCCGGCCGCCAACCTCGCCAACGCCGTGCGCCTCGCGCAGATCGCGGAGGAGGGCTGCTTCGACCTGCTCTTCCTCGCCGATGGCAATGGCGTGCGGAACATGGACAAGCCTGACCTCTTCGCCGCCACTTCGCCCTCCGACCGGCCGGGCATCTTCGAGCCGGTGACGCTGCTGGCCGCGCTCGCCATGGCGACTTCGCGCATCGGCCTCGTCGCCACCACCACCACCACCTATGACGAGCCCTTCCATGTGGCGCGCCGCTTCGCCTCGCTCGATCACATCAGCGGCGGGCGGGCGGGGTGGAACCTGGTCACCACCTCCAACCCCGGCGACGCCCTGAACTTCAGCCACGACGCGCATGTGCCACGCGACGACCGCTATGAACGCGCCTTCGAATTCGCCGCCGTGGTGAAGGGGCTGTGGGATTCCTGGGCGGATGACGCCTTCCCGCAGGACAAGGCGAGCGGCCGCTTCCTCGACCCCGCCCGTGTCCATGCGCTGAACCATGCCGGCAAGCATTTCCAGGTGGCGGGGCCGCTGAACGCGCCGCGGCCGCCGCAGGGGCAGCCCGTGGTCTTCTCGGCCGGGCAGTCGGAGACGGGCAAGGAGCTCTCCGCCGCCATGGCCGATTGCGTCTTCGCCATCGAGGGCACGCTGCCCCGCGCCCAGGCCCTCTATGCCGACCTCAAGGGGCGGCTCGCCAAGCATGGCCGCACGCCGGACAGTCTCAAGATCCTGAGCGGCGTCACCATCATCGCAGGCGAGACGGCCGAGGAGGCGCAGCGCATTTCCGACGAGCTGGACGCGCTGGTGCCGGACGCCGTGGCGCTGGACTACCTCAACAAGATGACCGGGCTGAAGTTCAAGCTTTCCATGCTGGACCAGCCCTTCCCCGACCTCGACACCAGCGAGGTCGGCCCCACCGCCATCGCCCAGGCCATCGTCGCCCGCGCGCGGGGCGAGGGCATGACCATCCGCCAGGCCAGCCGCGCCATCCTGCCGCAGATGGCGGGCAACCTCTTCGTGGGCAGCGCGACCGAAGTCGCGGACCGCATGGAGGAATGGTATCGCGGCCAGGGCTGCGACGGCTTCATGATCGCGGCCCCGGTGGTGCCCACCGGCCTGGAGCGGTTCATCCGCCTGGTGGTCCCGGAACTGCGCCGCCGGGGCCTGTTCCGCACCGCCTATGAGGGCACCACCCTGCGCGAGCATCTGGGCCTGCCGCGCCCTTCCAACCGCTTCTTCCCGGCCTGACCCGGCTGCCCGATACTGCGGCGAGCTTCCAGGGGGACCCCATGCCGCGCCACGAATTCCCGACCATAGACCTCGCCGCCATCGGGCTGGAGACGGGCCAGGTGACCTCCGCCTCCCTGGTCGAGGAGGCGCTGGTGCGCGCCCAGGCCGGCGAGGGGCCGCGCGTCTTCACCACCCTGCACATGAAGGCGGCGCGGGACGCCGCGCTCGCCATGGATGCGCTGCGCAAATCCGGCCGCGCCCCCAGCCGCTACGCCGGCATTCCCATCACCATCAAGGACCTCTTCGACGAGGCGGGCGTCACCACCATGGCGGGCTCCGTGGCGCGCGAGGGTGCGACCCCCGCCGCACGCCACGCCCCCGTGGTGCAACGCCTGCTGCGCCAGGGCTTCATCGTGCTGGGGCGCACCAACATGACGGAGTTCGCCTTCTCGGGCCTCGGCGTGAACCCACATTACGGCACGCCCCTCTCGCCCTGGGACCGGGAAACGGGGCGGCTGCCGGGCGGTTCTTCCTCCGGTGCGGCAGTCGCGGCAGCCGACGGCATGGGCTTTGGCGGGCTCGGCACCGACACCGGCGGCTCCTGCCGCATCCCGGCCGCGCTGTGCGGGGTGGTGGGCTTCAAGCCCACCGCGCGGCGCGTGCCGATGGAGGGCGTGCTGCCGCTCTCGCCCTCGCTCGATTCGGTGGGGCCGCTGGCGCGCTCGGTCGCCTGCTGCGCGACGCTGGATGCCTTCCTCGCCGGCGAGGAGAACGCCGCGCCGCTGCCGGAGATGAGCCTGTCCGGCCTGCGCCTCGCCATCCTCACCAATGTGGTCGAGGACGACATGGTGGGCGAGGTGGCCCGGCCCTATGCCCGCGCCCTGGCGCGCCTGGAAGCCGCCGGCGCGAAGCTGACCGACCTGAGGCTGCCCGAACTCGACCGCATCCCCGCCATGAACGCCAAGGGCGGCCTCACCGCCAGCGAGGCCTTCCACTGGCACCGCGAGCTGATCATCCAGGCCGGCACGCGCTATGACCCGCGCATCCTCAAGCGCATCAGCCGCGGCGAGCGCATGTCGGCGGCCGACTACCTCGACGTGCTGCGCGAACGCGCCGCCATCATCGCCGAGGCCGCCCGCCACACCGCCCCCTTCGACGCCGTGCTCTGTCCCACCGTGCCGCTGGCCCCGCCCGCCCTGGCCGAGGTGGAGGACGAAGCCGAATACAACCGCATCAACCTGCTGCTGCTGCGCAACACCGCCATCGCCAACATCCTGGACCGCTGCGCCATCAGCATCCCCTGCCACACCCCGGGCGAAGCGCCCGTCGGCCTGATGCTGATGGGCGAAGCCATGCAGGACAAACGCCTGCTGGCCATCGCCGAAGCCGTGGAACGGGCGCTGGAGGGGTAGCGCCGGAAGGGCGCGGGGCAGGGCAGGTGGCGCCGCTGGCAGGGGCTGCCGCCCCCGCCAGACCACCCCCGCCAGGGGCCATGGGCCCCTGACCCCATGTGTGATGGCCATTTGTGGGGAGGGGCATCAAGGTCGCATCCGTGATGAAGGGCGCGCCATGCCCCTCCCCACAAATGGCCATGAGACGGGTTCCGAGGGCCAAGGCCCTCGGCGGGATGGGTCTGGGAAGGGCAGCGCCCTTCCCAGGGCGTGACCTGCCCTGGCCGCGCCCTTCGGCCCTACGCCAGTCCCAGCGCCCAGAGCAGCACGCCCTTCTGGGCGTGCAGGCGGTTTTCGGCTTCGTCGAAGACGACGCTTTGCGGCCCGTCCATCACCTCGTCGGTGATTTCCTCGCCGCGATGGGCGGGGAGGCAATGCATGACGATGGCGTCCGGCGCCGCGTGCTTCAGCAGCGCGGCGTTGAGCTGGTAGGGCGCCAGCATGTTGTGGCGCTGCCGGGCGCTGGTCTTGTCGTCGCTCATGGACACCCAGGTGTCGGTGACGACGCAGCGCGCGCCGGCCACGGCCTCCTGGGGGGAGCTGGTCAGTTCCACCCGCGCGCCCTCGGCCCGCGCCCAGGCGATGAGGTCGGCCTTGGGCGCCAGTTCGGGCGGCGTGGCCACGCGCAGGGTGAAGTCGAAGCGGGCCGCGGCCTGGATGAAGCTCTGCGCCACGTTGTTGCCATCGCCCGTCCAGGCCACCACCTGGCCCGCGATGGGGCCCCGATGCTCCTCGAAGGTCATGACATCAGCCATGAGCTGGCAGGGGTGGGACACGTCCGTCAGCCCGTTGATGACGGGCACGGTCGCGTATTCGGCCAGTTCCCGCATCTTGGAGACGCGGTCGGTGCGCAGGATGATCGCGTCCACATAGCGCGACAGCACGCGGGCCGTGTCGGCGGGCGTCTCGCCCCGGCCGAGTTGCGTGTCCTTGCTGGACAGCGTCACGACCTCGCCGCCCAGCTGGCGGATGCCGACCTCGAAGCTGACGCGCGTGCGCGTGCTGGGCTTCTCGAAGATCATGGCGATGTGCTTGCCAGCCAGCGGCTTGTCCGTGATCTCGCCGCGCTTGGCGCGCTGGCCCAGGTCCAGCATGCGGCGCAGGCTGGCGCGATCAATGTCCATCAGTTCGAGGAAGTGGCGCGGCGCGCCACTTCCGGTCACTTCCTTCAGCGCCGCACTCACTTGGCGGCGGCCTTGGCCTGGGAGGGCGTCATCCGCAGGCAGGCGCGGTCGAGCATTTCCAGCGCCTGGTCGGCCTCGGCCTCGGTGATGATCAGCGGCGGCGCCACGCGCAGCACGTTCATGCCGGCGGCGACCGTCAGCAGCCCCTCGGCCACGCAGGCGGACTGCATCTCGCCATTGTTCACCTCGGGCCGCAGCTTCAGGCCGATGAGCAGGCCGGCGCCGCGCGCCTCCTCCACCACGCTGGGGTGCTTCTGCGCGAGGGCTACGAAGCCGCGCCAGAGGTGCCGCGCCACGCGGTCCACCTGGTCGAGGAAACCGGGCGCCAGGATCACGTCCAGCACGGCATTGCCGGCGGCGGCCGCCAGCGGGTTGCCGCCATAGGTGTGGCCATGGGTGCCGGGCTTGAGGTGCTTCGCCACATGTTCCTTGGCGAGCACGGCACCCAGCGGGAAGCCGCCGCCGATGCCCTTGGCGGCCGACATGATGTCGGGCTCGATGCCCGCCCATTCATGCGCCCAGAGTTTGCCCGAGCGGCCCATCCCGGTCTGAACCTCGTCCAGCGCCAGCAGCAGCCCGAACTCGTCGCAGACGGCGCGCAGGTCCTTCAGGAAGCGCAGATCCGCGGGGCGCACGCCGCCCTCGCCCTGGATGGGCTCGATCATGATGCCGGCGGTCTGGGGCCCGATCGCGTCGCGCACGGCGTTCATGTTGCCGAAGGGCACGTGGTCGAAGCCGTCCACCGGCGGGCCGAAGCCTTCCAGGTATTTCGCGTTGCCGGTGGCCGCGATCATGGCGAGCGTCCGGCCATGAAAGGCGCCCTCGAAGCAGATCAGGCGGTAGCGCTCCGGGTGGCCGTTCTCGGCGTGGTATTTCCGCACCGCCTTGACCATGCCTTCATTGGCCTCGGCGCCCGAGTTGCAGAACAGCACGCTGTCCGCGAAGGAGGCCGCGACATGGCGCGCGGCCAATTGCTCGGCCTGCGGCACGCGATACAGGTTCGAGACGTGCATCACCTTCGCGGCCTGCTCCGCGATGGCCTTCACCAAATGCGGGTGGCCATGGCCGATGCTGGAGGTGGCGATGCCGGAGCCGAAATCGAGGAATCGTCGGCCATCCGTCGTCCACACCCAGGCGCCTTCACCCCGCTCGAAGGCGAGGTCGGCACGGTTGTAGTTGGGCATCAGGGCGGGGATCACGCGACGGCGCTCCTCTGGCGTTGCTCCGGAGGCGAAATGCTTCCGGAAACGGCCAGTTTGCGCCAAATCCTCCATAAGTCCAGCGCGGAAGCCTTGGGGCAGCCGCGCGGCGGGCGCTCAGCGGCCCGAACCGCCGCCCGCGCTGCCCGGGGTCTGCGGCGTCATCGAGGTGCCCGGCCCCACCCGGCCGATATTGCCGAACAGGGTCTGCATGATGGTGCGTTCCGTGCCCGGGGTGGGCGTCTCGCGCGTCACGAAGGCCACGCGCGGCATCTCCCGGTCCTCGATCTGGCGCACCTCGCGCACCGTGCCGGCGCTGTCGAAGGCGACCACGACCACGCGTTGGTCCCGCACCGCCAGCGCCCGGGCGGGCCGCACCTGGCTGACGGAGCTGATGTAGTACCACTCGCCATCGGCGAAGGTGCCGGTCTGGCTGGGGCTGCCCAGCGCCGCCTGGACATCGGCCCGGGTGGAGACGCCGGGCGTCACCTGGCGCAGCTGGTCGGCCGTCACGGCATGGCCGCGATTGATGGCCGGCGTCGTGAAGACGTCGCGCGGGCGCTCGGGCAGTGGGGGCAGGGAGCCGCACCCCGTCAGCAGCAGCCCGGCGGCGAGGCCGGCCAGGGTCGGGCGGAGATTGACCATTCGGAGGGGGCGGACCATGGCCCCACCTCTACCGACAGCTTGCCGCCGCGGTCAATGCGCGGCGGCCTTGCAAGGGCGTCACTCGGGTCGCACCCCCGCCGCGCGCAGGATGGAGGAGTAGCGCTCGGTCTCCGCGCGGACGAACTCCATGACCCTGGCCGATTCCGTGAAGCCCGGCCGTGGTTCCTCGCCGAAGCCCAGCAGCCTTTCGGTATGGACCCGCAGCCCCGCGTGGAAGGCCTGGCTGAGCGAAGCGAGGATGGGGGCAGGCGTGTTGGCAGGGGCGAAGGCCGCGCGCCAGTTCTCGAAGAAGAAGCCTGGCAGGCCGGCCTCGGCGGCGGTCGGCACATCGGGCATCAGCCGGTTGCGGTTGGCCACGGTCAGCACCAGCGGGCGCATGGTGCCGGCGCGCACCTGTTCGAGGCTGGCCGCGATGCTGAGGATGGTCATGTGCGCCTCGCCGGAGACCACCGCCGCCGCGGCCGGGGCGCCGCCGCGATAATGCACCATCTCGAAGGAGACATCGGCCGCGGTGCGGAAGATCTCGGCCGCGATGTGCACGGGCCCGCCCAACCCCGAGGTGGCGAGGTTGTAGCGCCCGGGATTGGCCTTCAGCAGCGCCACGATCTGTTCCAGGTTGCGGGCCGGGACGCTCGGATGGACCGACAGGGCCAGCGGCGCGAAGACCAGCACGCCGATCCCGGTGAAGTCGGTCACGGGGTGGAAGGGCAGGCGCGCCACCAGCGCCGGCGCCACGGCGTGCGCGCTGTCATGCACCAGGACCATGTGGCCGTCCGGCGGCGCCTTGGCCACGAGGTCGGCGCCGATGGCGCCCCCCGCGCCCGATCGGTTCTCCACCGCCATGGGCTGGCCAAGGGCCGCCGAGACGGGGTCCGCCAGCAGCCGGGCCAGGATGTCGGTGGGGCCGCCGGCCGCGAAGGGCACGATGCAGCGGATGGGCCGGCTGGGCCGCCATCCGCCGCCGGCCTGGGCGCGGACGAGGGCGGGGGCGAAGAGGGAAGCGGACGCGGCAAGCACCGCGCGGCGGCGTGTGACCATGGTGGCGTTCTCCCTGGGCGCGGGCACTCTTGGTTGGTGCGCCGTCCCTGCCGCGATACCAGAAGCGGCTCCGCCACTGCCAGGGAATGTTGTGGCCGGGCTGTGCCGCGCGGCCGGCGCGGGCTATTGCCACGCGCCCCACCCGCGACAATCTCTGCCCACGACCTTTGGCGCAGCCCGCGCCCGCCTGACCCGAGGATGCCCCGACCCATGGCCCTGTTCGGCCTGCTCCGCCGCCGCCCCTATGAACGCATGGGATTCGAGCTGTATGGCGCCGCCGTCGCCGCGGCCCGCCAGCCTGAATATTACGCGACGCTGGGCGTGCCCGACACGACCGCCGGCCGCTTCGAGCTGATCAGCCTGCATGTGGCCGTGCTGATCCGCCGGCTGCGCCGCTTCGCGGACAAGCCCGCGCAGGAACTCGCGCAGTCGGTGTTCGACGCGATGTTCTCCGACATGGACGTGACCATGCGCGAGATGGGCGTGGGTGATCTGGGCGTGGGCAAGCGGGTGAAGTTCCTGTGGGAGGGCTTCCACGGTCGCGCCCAGGTCTATGCCACGGCGCTCGACGCCGAGGACATGGCGGGGCTTGAGGCGGCCATCGCGCGCAATGTCTGGGCCGGCCAGCCGCCGCCCGAGGGTTCGGCGGCGGCGCTGGCCGCCCGCGCCCAGGCCATGGCCGCGACGCTGGAAGGCCAGGGCTTCGAGGGCTTCGCCGCCGGCCAGGCGCGCTTCGCATGACGCCGGAATTCCCCCACCCCCTGGTGCTGGCCCATGTGCCGGCGGGCGGGCAGCGCCTGCGCCTCGTGGCCGATGCCGCGCAATGCGCGGCGCTGGCCCGCCGCATGGGCATCCTGGCCGTGCATGCCCTGGCCGCCGAGCTGGATCTCCGCCCGGCGGAGGAGGGCCGCATCGCCGTCCGGGGCCGCCTCTCCGCCGAGGTGGAGCAGGAATGCGTGGTCAGCCTGGAGCCCGTGCGCCAGACCATCGCGGAGGATATCGCCTGGCGCCTGCTGCCCGATGGCATGGAGCCCAGCGACGGCGATGACGACCCCGACGACATCGAGGGCCCCGGCGGCGTGGTGGACCTGGGCGAGGCGGTGGCGCAGCAGCTCTCGCTCGCGCTCGACCCCTATCCCCGCGCCCCCGATGCCCAGCGCCCCGACGACCCTGGGGCGGGCGACGCGCATGGCCCCTTCGCGATGCTGGCAAGGCTGAAACGACCGGGGTAGGTTGCGCGTGAGGCACGGCAGGTGCTATTCGCCCCGGCTCCCGCCCGTTGCAGCCGCAACGGCGAACCCGCTTGGGCCTTCCACCGCCCCGGTATCCTTTATGCATTGGAAAGGCTGGCTCGATGGCCGTCCCTAAGAAGAAGGTGTCTCCCTCTCGCCGTGGCATGCGGCGCAGCCACCACGCCGTGGCGAAGGAGGCGCATGTGGAGTGCTCGAACTGCGGCGAAGTGAAGCGGCCCCACCATGTGTGCCCTTCCTGCGGCCATTATGACGGGCGCGAGGTCGTCGCGGCCGGCGATGGGTCCAAGTCCGTCGTCAACATCTGAGGCCGGCGGCGCGGGACCCAGCTGCGGTGAATGTGGCCACACCCGCTGAGGGGAGCCTCCGGCGTTTCTCCCTCGCCATTGACGCGATGGGTGGGGACCACGCCCCGCAATCCGTCCTGGACGGGCTGGAACTGGCCGCGGAACGTCACCCGCAGGCCCGTTTCCTGGTGGTGGGCGACGAGGCGAAGCTGACGCCGCTGCTGGCCACGCGGCCGGGGGCGGCGAAGCTCTGCGCCATCCGCCACGCGCCGGACGCCATTCCGGGCGACATGAAGCCGACCCAGGCGCTGCGCCAGGGCCGGAACTCCTCCATGCGGCTGGCCATTGACGCCGTCGCGGCCGGTGAGGCCGCGGGCGTCGTCTCCGCCGGGAACACCGGCGCGCTGATGGCGCTCGCCAAGATCGTCGTGAAGACCATGCCCGAGATCGGGCGGCCGGCGCTGGCGGCCATCGCGCCTTCCTCGCGTGGCGACGTGGTCATGCTCGACCTCGGCGCCAATGTGCAATGCGACGCGCGTAATCTGGTCGAATTCGCCATCATGGGCGATGCCTTCGCCCGCGCGGTGCTGGGCCTGCCCGCCCCCTCCATCGGCCTGATGAATGTCGGCAGCGAGGAGCTGAAGGGCGATGAGCGCGTGCGCCAGGCGGCCGAGGTGCTGCGCGGCGGCAGCACGGGCCTGAACTTCCACGGCTTCATCGAGGGCCATGACATCGCGGCCGGCACGGTGGACGTGGTGGTGATGGACGGCTTCACCGGCAATGTCGCGCTCAAGACCGGCGAGGGCGCGCTGAAGCTGATGGGCGGGCTGCTGAAACAGGTCTTCACCTCCTCCATTCCCGCGCGCCTGGGCTACCTGCTGGCCCGGCCCGCGCTGGAACGCCTGCGCGAATGGATGGACCCGCGCCGCTACAACGGCGCCATCCTGCTCGGCCTCAACGGCGTCGTGGTGAAGTCCCATGGCGGCACGGATGCCAAGGGTTTCGCCCATGCCGTGGACGTCGCCATGGACATGGTGACGCATGGCTTCACCCAGCAGATCCGCGAGAGCCTCTCGCGCCTCGCCCCTGAGACACCCCCCCTCGTCGCCCGGCAGGACTGATACGCCAACATGCCCCTTCGTTCCGTGATCCTGGGGTGCGGCGGCTGCCTGCCCGCGCAAGTGCTGGACAATGCGGCCCTGGCCGCGCGCCACGGCCTCGACACCAGCGATGAATGGATTCGCGAGCGCAGCGGCATCACCCGCCGTCACATCGCGGGGCCGGGTGAGACCTGCACCAGCCTCGGCGCCGAGGCCGCGCGCCGGGCGCTGGCCCAGGCGGGTGCGACCGCCGCCGAGGTGGACATGGTGATCGTGGCCACGGCCACGCCCGACAACGCCTTCCCCTCCACCGCCGCGCATATCCAGCGCGAGCTGGGCATGGAGGGCGGCTTCGCCTTCGACGTCTCGGCGGCCTGCACCGGCTTCATCTACGCGCTCTCCATCGCCGATGCGATGCTGCGCGCGGGCCAGGCGCGCAGCGCGCTGGTCATCGGCGCCGAGGTCTATTCGCGCATCATGGACTGGACGGACCGCGGCACCTGCGTGCTGTTCGGCGATGGCGCGGGCGCGGTGTTCCTCCGTGCCGAAGACCGCGCGGACGAACGCGGCATCCTCTCCACCCATCTGCACGCCGATGGGCGGCATTCGGACATCCTCTATGTCGAGGGCACGGGCGGGCCCCTGCGGATGGCGGGGCGCGAGGTGTTCAAGCACGCCGTCACGAAGCTGGCCTCCGTGGTGGAGGAAGCGCTGGCCGCCAATGGCCTGACCCGCGCCGAGGTGGATTGGCTGGTCCCGCACCAGGCCAACATCCGCATCATCGAGGCGATGGGAAAGAAGCTCGGCCTGCCACCGGAGCGCGTGGTGGTCACGGTGGACCGCCACGCCAACACCTCCGCCGCCTCGGTGCCGCTGGCGCTGGCGGAGGCCGTGGGCGAGGGGCGCATCCGCCCCGGCGACATGGTGCTGCTGGAGGCCATCGGCGGCGGGCTGACCTGGGGCGCGGCGCTGGTCCGCTTCTGATGCCCTTGCGTAAATTTGCGGGGGCTGAACAATGCTGCGTTATTGCGAAACGGATTGACGCGCCCGCCCAGTCCTGGCTTTGTTTCAAGGACAGGCACTTGTGGGTGGGGCACCATGGAAACCTTGACGCGGGCCGGGCTGGCGGAAGCCATCTATGCCGAGGTGGGTCTGTCGCGGCATGAATCCGCCGACCTGCTGGAAGCCGTGCTGGAGCGCATCTCTTCCACGCTGGAATCGGGCGAGACGGTGAAGATCTCGGGCTTCGGCACCTTCCTGCTGCGCGAGAAGGGCCAGCGCATCGGCCGCAACCCCAAGACCGGGGTGGAGGTGCCCATCCTCCCCCGCCGCGTGCTGACCTTCCGGCCGAGCCAGGTGCTCAAGGCGCGCATCAATGGCACGCCCGTCCCGCGCGAGACCGCCCGAACATGAGCGAGACCGCCGAACCCGATTCCCGTGCGCGGCCCCGCAAATCCGCGCAGGCCTTCCGCACCATCAGCGAGGCTTCAGAACAGCTCAACGTGCCGCAGCATGTGCTGCGCTTCTGGGAAACCAAATTCCCCCAGCTCAAGCCGCTCAAGCGGGGCGGGGGCCGGCGCTACTACCGGCCGGAGGATCTCGCTTTGCTGCGGCGCATCTCGGGCCTGCTCTACACCGAGGGCTACACGATCAAGGGCGTGCAGCGCCTGCTGGCCGAGGGCGAGCCTGAAGCCCCGTCGGCGCCCGAGGTGCCCGGCGTGGTGGAGGCGCTGGAAGAGCTGGAGGCCCTCGCGGCGCGGCTGCGGGCCATGGCGGGGCGCGGGTAGCAGCCCTACTCCGCGCCGCCCTCTTCCGAAATCCGCCCCCGGCCTTCGCCCCGCGCCATCGGGAAGGCGGCGATGCTGCGCTCCGCGAGGCCGGGCAGGATGTCCAGGATCTGGCGCCAGGCGGGCTGGTCGGCCCGGCGACATGCTTCTTCCAGGTCGCGTGCCGCATCGCGCAGGGCGATGGCGCCGAAGGTGGCGGCCGAGGCCTTGAGGCTGTGCGCCTCATCCTCCACCCGGGCGGGGTCCGTCAGCCCGTGCATGCGGCGCACGCGGTCCTTGGTTTCGGCGGCGAAGACGCTGATGAGGCGGGGCAGACGGCCCGGCCCCACTGCGGCGCGCAATTCCTCCAGCGTCTCGCGGTCCAGCAGCGGGGCCTGGATCTGCGGCCCGGGCTCGGCCATGGCCGGCAGGGGGCGGCGGGGGCGGCTTGCGATGACGCGCTCCACCGCCCGCAGCAATTCCAGCCGGTCCAGCGGCTTGGGCAGGTGGCCATCCATGCCGACCTCCAGGCAGCGCTCGGCATCGTCGGGCATCACGCTGGCGGTCATGGCGATGATGGGCACCCGGCCGCGCGGGCCACGGATGGCGCGGATGGCACGGGTGGCGGCATAGCCATCCATCAGCGGCATGCGCAGATCCATCAGGATCAGGTCGTAATCGCCGGATTCGGCGCAGGCGGCGGCCTCGGCCCCGTCGCGTGCCAGCTCCACCGTGTAGCCGGCCTTGCGCAGGATCGCGACGGCGACCAGCTGGTTGGCCTTGCCATCCTCGGCCAGCAGGATGCGCCCATGGGCCAGGCTGGGCGGCGTGGCCACCTCGCGCCGGGGGGCGAGGCGGCTGGGCGGTGCGCCCGAGGCCGGCACGGGCGGCAGGGGCAGGTCGAAGAAGAAGGTGCTGCCGCGGCCGGGCGTGCTGTCCACCGCGATCTGTCCGCCCATCAGCGACACCAGCCGCTGGCAGATGGCGAGCCCCAGGCCCGATCCCGGCTGATCGCCCCCCGCGCCGATCTGGGTGAAGCGGGTGAACAGCTTCTGGCGCAGCTTGGGCGGGATGCCGATGCCGGTGTCGGTCACGGCGAAGCCCACATGGCCTTCGGGCAGGGCGGCCAAGCGCAGCTCCACGCTGCCGCGATGGGTGAACTTCACCGCGTTGTCCGCCAGGTTCATCAGCACTTGGCGGATGCGCATGGCATCGCCGACCAGCTGCGCGGGCAGCAGGTGGTCCAGGCTGGCCGACAGCTCGATGCCCTTCTCGGCCGCCGCCGGGGCCAGCAGGTCCAGCACATCCTTCACGATGTCGGCCAGGCTGAAGGGGGCGGGGTGGATGTCGAGCTTGCCGGCCTCGATGCGCGACAGGTCCAGCAGCTC
Organism: Roseococcus microcysteis; assembly: GCF_014764365.1. Taxonomy (NCBI): domain Bacteria; kingdom Pseudomonadati; phylum Pseudomonadota; class Alphaproteobacteria; order Acetobacterales; family Roseomonadaceae; genus Roseococcus; species Roseococcus microcysteis. The sequence continues at coordinate 1,818,188 of NZ_CP061718.1, read as the reverse complement.
GTTCACGGTCTGCAGCAGGGTGGCGCCGCAGCGGCGCGCGGTCTCGGCATAGGCGCGCTGCTCGGCGTCGAGCGGCGTGTCCAGCAGCAGGGAGAGCGTGCCCATGACGCCATGCAGCGGCGTGCGGACCTCGTGGCTGGTGAAGGCCAGGAAGTCGCTCTTTTCCTGGCTGGCGCGTTCGGCGGCGCGGCGGGCCTTGGCGGCCTCCTTCTCGGCGCGCTTGCGGGCGGTGACATCGTGCTGGATGCCCACGAAGGCCAGCAGCGTGCCCGCCGCGTCAAAGACGGGCGAGAGGCGCAGCTCATTGGTGAAGCGGCGGCCGTCGCGGCGGTGGTTGGTGAATTCCACTGTCACGGGCTTGCGGTCCGCGATGGCGCGGCGCAACGCCCGCACGGCCGTGACTTCGGTGGACTTGCCCTGGAGGAAGCGGCAGTTGCGGCCCAGCACCTCCTCGGCCGAGTAGCCGGTGATCTGCGCGAAGGCCGGGTTCATGAAGACGATGGGGCAGTCATGCAGGGAGGGGTCGGCGAGAGTGATGCCCGTGGGCGCGGCCGCGATGGCGAGCGCCAGCACGCCATCCAGCCCAGCGGCCGAGATGGCGTTGCCACTGCCGTCCAGATAGGCGTTGCCGCCCGCGTCCCGGCGGATCTCCGGCGGGGCCGGAGCCCGCGGGGGGGCGCTATTCGTCGTAGGCGAGGAGGGTTTCGACGGGGACATCGAGGCGCCTCCTTCCGCCAAGGAAGGTCAGCTCCAGCATGGCGGCGACGGCGGGCACCTCGGCGCCGGCCTGGCGCAGCAGGGCCACGCCCGCCGCCATGGTGCCGCCGGTGGCCAGCAGGTCATCGAGCAGGACCACGCGCTGCCCGGGGGTGATGGCGTCGGCCTGCATCTCGATCCGGTCGGTGCCGTATTCCAGCGCGTAGTCCAGGCCGATCGTTTCGCCCGGCAGCTTGCGCGGCTTGCGGAGCATGATGAAGCCGAGGCCGAGTTCGAGCGCCAGCGGGGCGGCCAGCAGGAAGCCGCGGCTCTCGATGCCAGCCAGCACCTGGGGGCGGTGCGGGGTGATGCGCTCCGCCATGGCCGCCATGGCGGCCTTCCAGGCTTGCGCATTCCTGAGCAAGGTCGAGATGTCGTAGAAGAGGATTCCGGGCTTGGGAAAATCCGGGATGCCACGGATGTGGCGCTTGAGTTCGCTCTCTGCAAGAATCCCTCATTTCCGGTGACGCGGTTCTGGCGCCGATTCGGCGGGGTTCTGTAGCTGTTCCAAGCTTGGTCGGTTTGGAGCATGGACATGGTGGAGCGGGGTCGGACAGGTGGGCGGCTTGAGGATGTCCGTGCCTTCATTGGCGGCGTCTACGGGCCTGATCTGCACGCCAAGCGGGTTGATGCCCTGGCCGGCGCGACGCTGGGCGTGATGGCCGGCGCATCGCTCGCGGTGTCGCTGATCGGCCAGGCGCTGGCGCAGGCCCGAGGCCTTTCGACCAAGCACGCGGTCAAGCAGGTCGACCGGCTGATGAGCAACGCCGGCATCGACGTGTGGGACAGCTTCGCCCGTTGGGTGCCGCAGCAGGTGGGCCCCCGTCCCGACATCCTGGTGGCAATGGACTGGACCGAGTTTGCCCATGACGGCCAGTCGACCCTGGTGCTGAGCTTGGTCACCGGCCATGGCCGGGCGGCCCCGCTGATCTGGCTTTCCGTCTGGAAGGAGGAACTGGCCGACCGGCGCAACGACTATGAGGACGCCTGCCTGCGTCGCCTGGCCGAGACGCTGCCGCCGGACTGCCGGGCGACGATCCTGGCCGACCGCGGCTTCGGCGACCAAAAGCTGTTCGCGTTCCTGGCCGAGTTGGGCTTCGGCTACGTCATCCGCTTCCGCGGCAACATCCACGTCACCGATGCCGCCGGCGAGACCCGGCCCGCGGCCGAGTGGGTGGGCAAGGGCGGCCGCGCCCGCAAGCTGCGCGATGCGCGGGTGACCGCGCAGGGCCAGCCGGTGGGTGCGGTGGTGTGCGTGCATGCCAGGGGCATGAAGGAGCCTTGGTGCCTGGCGGCCAGCGACCCCGAGGCGACGGCGGCCATGCTGGTCAACCACTATGCCCGGCGCTGGACCATCGAGCCGCAGTTCCGCGACACCAAGGACCTGCGCTTCGGCATGGGGCTGTCGGCGACGCGTGTCGGTGAGCCCATGCGACGGGACCGGTTGCTGCTGGTCAGCGCCTTCGCCATGGCGCTGCTGACGCTGCTCGGCACCGTCGGAGAGAGCCTGGGGATGGACCGCCAACTCAAGTCAAACACATCGAAGACCCGAAGCCATTCGCTGTTCCGCCAGGGCTGCATGCTCTACGAACTGATCCCGAACATGCCCGAGCACAGGCTCGCGCCGCTGATCCAGGCCTTTGCCAAAGCCCTCTCAAACGCAGCCGAATTCAACGGCATGTTCGCTCAGCAGAAATGAGGGGATCGCTGAGCTCTGTCACGGCTTTCTTCGGTGCTCGGCGGGCGGTCCGAGACGGACCGCGCAGGAATTCGCCTCCGGCAAGACTACGCCGCCCCGCCAGTAATTCGCAAGCTCGCCCACCGCTTTATGGCAATGTTCCGCAGGAGATCAGGTCAACACCATGTCACGCACCTCTCTCGCCATCCTGATCGGCGTCGTCGGATTTGTTTTGTATATTTTGGCAGTGGTTGCGCTGGGCGATCATGTGGTGCTGGCGCACTGGGCCGTTCAGACAGTTTATTACGTTGTGGCAGGGATTATCTGGGTCTGGCCGGCCAAATGGCTGATGATCTGGGGCGCCGGTGGCAGGCGTGCGGAGTAGGCCCGCCGCCTCTTTAGCGTGGGATGTATTGACGTGGCATGACCGAAAACGCGGAAGCCCGCTCTCGATCATGGCGGGGGAGGCTGCGTGACAGCAGCGCGCTTCAGCCCGCCAATTCGCGGGAGCGCGCGGTGGCGGCGGCGATGGCCTCGCGCATCAGCTCGGGCAGGGCGCCCTCGCGCATCAGCACGGCCAGCGCGCGTTCCGTCGTGCCCTTGGGGCTGGTGACGGCCCGGCGCAGCGCCGCTGCATCCTGGTCGCTCGCGCCCAGCAGGGCGCCGGAACCCGCGACCGTGGCGCGCGCCATGCGGCGGGCAAGGTCGGGCGGCAGGCCCTGGTCGAGGGCGGCGGCCTCCATCACCTCGGCCAGCAGGAAGACATAGGCCGGCCCGCCGCCCGAGACGGCGGTGACGGCGTCAATCATGCCCTCATCCTCCACCCAGGCGGCCTCGCCGATGGCGGAGAGCAGCCGGTCGCAGAGGTCGCGTTGGCCCGCCTCCACACCAGGGCCCGCGAAGCCCACGGTGAAGCCCTGGCGCACGGCGGCGGGCGTGTTGGGCATGGCGCGCACCACCCGGGCCTCGGGGCCGAGCAGCGCGGAGAGCCCCGCCACCGTCTTGCCCGCCATGATGGAGAGGAACACCACCTCCGGCCGGGCGAAGGGCGCCAGCGCGGGGATGGCCACCGGCGCCTCCTGCGGCTTGGTGGCCAGGATGACGGCGGCGGGCTGGAAACCCGCCGGGATTTCGGCGGTGGTGGCGACATGGCGCACGCGCCCGGCGAAACCCGCCATGGCGGGCGCATGGGGCTCGACCACCACCGTCTCGGGCGGCAGCCCCTGTTCGAGCCAGCCCGACAGCATGGCCCCGCCCATCTTGCCGCAACCGAGAAGCAGCAGGGGGGGAAGCGCCATGGTCACATCTCCAGCATCTTGCGCAGCAGGGACACGTCCTCCGCGAAGGTCGGGTCTTCCTGCATCAATTCCGTGATCTTGTTCACCGCGTGCAGCACCGTGGTGTGGTCGCGGTTACCGAAGCGTTTGCCGATCTCGGGCAGGGAGCGCGAGGTCAGCTGCTTCGCCAGGTACATCGCCACCTGGCGCGGCCGCGCCACGGCGCGGGAGCGGCGGGCGGAGGCCATCTCGGTCAGGCGGATGTTGTAGTGCTCGGCCACCTTGCGCTGGATGTCGTCAATGGACAGGCGCTTGTCATGCGCGCGCAGGATGTCCGACAGCACCTCGGGCACGCTCTCCAGCGTGATGGGCCGGCCGAAGAGGCGGGCATGCGCCACGATCCGGTTCAGCGCGCCTTCCAGGTCGCGGACATTGGAGGCGATCTTGCGCGCCAGCAATTCCAGCACCCGCGCCGGCACCTCCACCCCCGCATGGGCCGCCTTGGCCTGGAGGATGGACAGGCGCAGTTCATAGGTGGTGGCGTGCAAATCGGCCACGATGCCGCCCGAGAGGCGCGTCCGCAGCCGGTCCTCGATGCCCGAGAGATCATTCGGCGCCTTGTCGGCCGAGATGATGATCTGCTTGCCTGCGTCGATCAGCGCGTTGAAGGTGTGGAAGAACTCTTCCTGCGTGTTGTCCTTGCCGATCAGGAACTGCAAATCGTCCACCATCAGCACATGGACCGAGCGCAGCTGCGTCTTGAACTCCATGATGTTCTGCGTCCGCAGCGCATTGATGAAGCGGTACATGAACTTCTCGGCGGACATGTAGGCGATCTGCAGCTCCGCCTCGCGCTCGCGCAGGGACCAGGCGATCGAGTGCATCAGATGCGTCTTGCCCAGCCCCACCCCGCCATAGAGAAACAGCGGGTTGAACCCCGCCTGGGCCGGGCGTTCGGAGACGCGGCGGGCGCAGGCATGGGCGAATTCATTGGGCTTGCCGACCACGAAGCTGTCGAAGGTGAAGCGCGGGTCGAGCGGCACCAGCCAGTCATTCTTCCCGCCCTCGGCGGCGGCGGGTGCGGCGGGCGGGGGGCTCAGGCTCTCGGCGAGACCGGGGGGCGAGGCGGGCGCGGCCACGGCCTCCTGCACCAGCTCCGGCGCCTCGGCCGCCACGCGCAATTCCACGCGGCGCACGCCGCCCATCTCGGCCTGGCACAGCACGCGCAGGCGGTCGCCGTAATGGTCGCGCACCCAGTCACGCAGGAAGCGGGTGGGAAGGGTGATATGCGCGACATCCCCCTCCAGGCCCGAGAGGGTGAGCTGGCGCAGCCAGGTCCGATACTCCACATCGCCCACCTCCTGGCGGAGGCGGCTGCGAACCTTGGCCCAGGCCGTGGCGGCCTTCCCGGCATTCGGGGGGAGTTCGCCGGCTTCGTGATTCATTCCCGACCTCTGCCTCTCCACCGCGGAGATGTTTCCGCACAACCTTCCGGGAGGCGAATCCCGGAGAACCAATTGCAACCTATCCGGGCCCCGAGGGCCGTAGGGCCCACCCGCCTTTCACCTTGCGTGCAACAGTAACTGAGTCCGGCTCAAGAAGTGAACGTCACTTCGCGGGACTCTGAAACAGAGCGACACATGTGGCATAGAAACACCACTGTCACGAAGGCATGCGGACGCAGTAATGCGGACCGAAGGGGAAATCCCCTTCAGCCGCACAACAGCTGGTTATTTTGAGGGCAGGCCTCAGGCCGCGGCGCTGAGCGCCTTGATCCGGGCCGAAAGCCGCGAGAGCTTGCGGGCCACGGTGTTCTGATGGAGCACGCCCTTGGTCACGGCACGCTGCATCTCAGGCTGGGCCTCGCGGAACGCGGCCTCGGCCTTGGGCTTGTCCGCGGTGGCGATGGCCAGTTCCAGCTTGCGCAGGAAGGTGCGCACGCGCGAACGGCGCATACGGTTGCGCTCGGTGCGCTTCGCGGTCTGACGGATGCGCTTGCGCGCGGAAGCGTTGTTGGCCATGGGCGGGCGGGCTATCGCTCTATGTCAAGTGAAAAGGATGGAGCAGCGAAGGCGAGGCCGCCGCTGCGCGAGGCACGGTCTTACGCCGGCCCCCCCGCAACGTCAACCCGGGAGCGGCCGGCGGGCCAACTCAGCGGTTGCGGAAGTTCGGCGCGCGCTTCTCGGCGAAGGCGGCCATGCCCTCCTTCTGGTCCTCCGTCGCGAAGAGGGAATAGAAGATCTTGCGCTCGAAGCGCACGCCCTCGGCCAGCGTCGTCTCGAAGGCGCGGTTCACGCTTTCCTTGGCGATGGCGACGGAGGGGGCCGACAGGCTCGCGATCTTGGCGGCGACCTTGCGCGCCTCGTCCAGCAGCTGGTCGGCCGGCACCACGCGGGCGACCAGGCCGCAGCGCTCGGCCTCCTCGGCGTCCATCATCCGGGCGGTCAGCACCAGGTCCATGGCCTTGGCCTTGCCCACGGCCCGCGTCAGCCGCTGGGTGCCGCCGGCGCCGGGGATGATGCCGAGGTTGATCTCGGGCTGGCCGAACTTCGCCGTGTCGGCCGCAATGATCATGTCGCACATCATGGCCAGCTCGCAGCCGCCGCCCAGCGCGAAGCCCGCAACCGCCGCGATGACGGGCTTCTTGATGGTGGGCACCACCTCCCAGTTCGCGGTGATGAAGTCCTCGAAATACACATCCGGGTAGGTGCGGGCCTGCATCTCCTTGATGTCGGCGCCGGCGGCGAAGGCCCGCTCGCTGCCCGTGATGATGATGGCGGCGATGGCGGGGTCCGCGTCATAGGCGCGCAGCGCCTCGCCCAGCTCGCGCATCAGCTGGTCGCACAGCGCGTTCAGCGCCTTGGGGCGGTTGAGGCGGATGAGGGCGGTGGCGCCCTCCGTCTCGGTCAGGATCATGTCATACGCCATGTGGGCGGTCCTCAACGCTGGTGTTTGGGGCAGTAGAAGGTGGATCGGCCGGACTGCACAAGCCGCGTGATCCCGGGGCAGCGGGGCGGGCCGGGGCAGTCGCGGCAGGGCTGGCCCTCGCGGTCATAGACGTCGAAGCGGTCCTGGAAGCGCCCCACCTCGCCATCCGCGCGGACATAGTCGCGCAGGCTGGAGCCCCCGGCCGCGATGGCCTCGCGCAGCACGGCCTGGATCGCGCCATGCAGCCGCGCGGCCCGCGCACCTGGAATGGTGGCCGAAAGCCGGCGCGGCGAGATGCCCGCGCGGAACAGCGCCTCGCACACATAGATGTTGCCGAGGCCGGCCACCGTCTTCTGGTCCAGCAGCGCGGCCTTGATGGGGGTGAAGCGGCCTTCCAGCGCCTTCTCCAGCGCGGCGATGGTGAAGCCTTCCTCCAGCGGTTCCGGCCCCAGCCCCGCCAGCAGCTTGTGGCTGTCCTCGGCCTCGCGCGGCACGAGGTCGAGGCTGCCGAAGCGGCGGGGGTCCACGAAGCCCACGCGCCAGCCGCCCTCGGTCTCCATCACCAGGTGCTCATGGGCTTCGGGTGGCGCGTTGTGGCCGCGCGCGTCCGACGCGGCACCCTGTGGGCCCGTCCGGGGCACGAAGGGCGCGTCGCGGTGCCGCGCCACCATCCGGCCCGACATGCCGAGGTGGATCAGCACGCTATCGCGCCCCTCCAGCCGCATCAGCATGTATTTGCCACGCCGGCGAAACCCTTCCACCCGCGCGCCCGCCAGCGTGGCGGCCAGGTGCGCGGGCAGGGGCCAGCGCAGGTCGGGCCGGCGCAGCTCCGCCATGCGGATCACCTGGCCCTCCAGAACGGCGGCAAGTCCGCGCATGACGGTCTCGACTTCGGGCAATTCGGGAATGGCGGGCCTCCTTCGCGCGTGCGCCCCTCATGGTGCAGTTCGGCCCCGCGCGCTATATCCCCGGCATGACCGACACGCCCACCGTCGATTTCGGCTTCAAGACCGTCCCGGCCGAGGAAAAGGCCACCCTGGTGCGGGAGGTCTTCGACAGCGTCGCCCCTCGCTACGACGTGATGAACGACCTCATGTCGCTCGGCGTGCATCGCGTCTGGAAGCGCATCTTCATCAACGCCATCCAGCCGCGGCCGGGCGAGACGCTGCTCGACCTCGCGGGCGGCACCGGGGATATCAGCTTCCTGGCGCTCAAGGCCGGCGCGGGGCGCGTCATCTGCTCGGACATCAATGCCGAGATGCTGCAGGTGGGGCAGGGGCGCGCGCTGGAGCGGGGCTTCGCCCATGGCCTCTCCTTCCTCTGCGCCGATGCCGAGCACCTGCCTTTGCCGGACCGCAGCGTGGAGAAGGTCAGCATGGCCTTCGGCCTGCGCAACTGCACCGACAAGGACGCGGTGCTGCGCGAGGTGCGGCGCGTGCTGCGGCCGGGCGGGCGGTTCCATTGCCTGGAGTTTTCCAAGCTGGAAATCGCGGCGCTGGCGCCCCTCTACGACGCCTGGTCCTTCAAGGCGCTGCCGGCCATCGGTGGCCGTATCGCCAAGGACAGCGAGAGCTATCGCTATCTGGCCGAGAGCATCCGCACCTTCCCCGACCAGGCCACGCTGGCCCGCAAGATGGAGGCGGCGGGGCTGGAGCGCGTGGCGCACCGCAACCTTTCCGGCGGCATCGTCGCCATCCACACGGGCTGGAGGCTCTGAGGGCATGCCGTTTTCCGAGATGCAGAAGCGCATTGATGCGAGCTTCGCGCAGCAGGGCCTGATGCGCGTGATCGAGGCGCGCATCAGCGAGGTCGCCCCCGGCCGCTGCACCATCGAGGCGCCCTTCCGCAAGACGCTGACCCAGCAGCAGGGCTTCCTGCATGCGGGCGTGCTGACCACGCTGGCCGACAATGCCTGCGGCTATGCCACCCTCTCCCTCCTGCCGCCGGGGCAGGAGGTGCTGACGGCCGAACTGAAGGTGAATTTCCTCCGCCCGGCGCGCGGCGTGATGGCCATTGCCCGCGCCGAGGTGCTGAAGCCCGGCCGGACGCTGACGGTGGCGCGGGCGGAGGTCTGGATGCGGGCCGAGGATGGCTCGGAGGTTCTTTGCGCCGCCATGCAGGCGACGCTGGTGCCCTCGGCGATCATTTAATCCCCACGAAATCGCTGCGCGCTTTCGTGGGGGCGCCCTATCCCCAACAAGTCGCCTTCGGCGCCTTGCCGGGGGCCCCGAATCGGCGTTGATCCTGGCAGGGTTCGTGCCGGCCACGGCAAAGCCGCGGCCGGTTTGCACGCGGGCCGTTTGTTTGGGCGCGCTGGTTCTGGGAGGGTGCGTTGATCTCTGGCAAGGCCAGGCTGGCGGGGGTGGCGGGGTGGCCCGTGTCGCATTCGCGCTCGCCCCGCATGCACAACCACTGGATCGCGGCGCATGGGCTGGATGCCGCCTATGTCCCGCTGGCCATCCCGCCCGAGCGCTTCGCCGAATGCGTTCGCGCACTCGCCGCCTGCGGCTTTCGCGGCATGAACGTGACCATCCCGCACAAGGAAGCCGCCTTCGCCCTCTGCGACGAGGTGACGCACCGCGCCCGCCGCGCCGGGGCCGTGAACACGCTGGTCTTCGCGGACGGCCGCATCACCGGCGACTGCACGGATGGCTTTGGCTTCCTCGCCTCGCTGGGCGGCTATGACGCCGCCTCGGGCCCGGCCGTGGTGCTGGGCGCGGGCGGGGCGGCGCGGGCCATCGCGGCCGCGCTGCTCGATGCGGGGGCGCCGCGCGTCACGCTGGTCAACCGCTCCCGCGCGCGGGCGGAGGCGCTGGCCGAAGCCCTGGGCGGCCCGGTGGAGGTGGCCGAGGCGCCCCCGCTCGACGGCGCCGCCCTGCTGGTGAACGCCACCAGCCTCGGCATGGCCGGCCAGCCGCCGCTGGAGTTAGACCTCGCCCCGCTGCCACCCCACGCCCTGGTGGCGGACATCGTCTATGTGCCGCTGGAAACCCCGTTGCTCGCCGCCGCCCGCGCCCGCGGCCTGCGCGCCGTGGGTGGCCTCGGCATGCTGCTGCACCAGGCGCGGCCGGGTTTCGAGGCCTGGTTCGGCGTGATGCCCGAGGTGGACCAGGCGCTCTTCGACATGCTCGCCGCGGACATCCCCGCCCGATGAAGGTGTGGGGCCTCACCGGCAGCATCGGCATGGGCAAGTCCACCGCCGCCGCCGCCTTCCGCCGCCTGCGCGTGCCGGTCTTCGATGCCGACGCCGCCGTGCATGCCCTGCAAGGCCCGCGCGGCCGCGCCGTGCGCCCCATTGAGGCCGAATTCCCCGGCACCACCAACGCCCAGGGCGTGAACCGCGAGGCGCTGCGCCGCGCCGTCCTCGGCAACCCGACGGCGCTGACCCGGCTGGAGCGCATCGTCCACCCGCTGGTGCGCGACGAGCAGCGCCGCTTCCTGGCCCGCGCGCGGGCGCGCGGCGCTTCGCTGGTGGTGCTGGACATCCCCCTGCTGTTCGAGACGCGGCGGGATCTGCGGGAGTTCGACGCCATCCTGGTCGTTTCCGCCCCCGCCCGCGTGCAGCGCGCCCGCGTGCTGGCGCGCGGCGGCATGACGCCCGAAAGGCTCGACGCCATCCTCGCCCGCCAGATGCCCGACGCCCAGAAGCGCCGCCGGGCCACCCATGTCATCCGCACCGGCCTGTCGCGCCACCACGCCCAGGCCGCGGTGCGGCGCCTCGTGAAGGATGCGCGATGAGGGAGATCATCCTCGACACCGAGACCACGGGCTTCGAACCCAGCGAAGGCCACCGCGTCATCGAGGTCGCGGCCATCGAGGTGATGAACCTGCTGCCCACGGGCCGCTTCTACCACGCCATCATTGACCCGCAGCGCGACGTGCCGCCCGAGGCCTCGCGCATCCATGGCTTCACCCGTGCGGACCTGGAGGGCAAGCCGCTCTTCGCCGCGCAGATGGACGCGATGCTGGCCTTCCTGGGCGACAGCCCCATCGTCGCCCACAACGCGCCCTTCGACTTCAAGCACCTGGACGCCGAGCTGGTGCGCGCCGGCCGCCCGCCGCTCGACGCCGCGCGCATGGTGGACAGCCTGGCGCTGGCCCGCGAACGCTTCCCCGGCGCGCCCAACAGCCTGGACGCGCTGTGCCGCCGCTTCGAAATTGATCTGAGCGAACGCACCACCCACAACGCGCTGCTGGACGTGCGCCTGCTGGCCCAGGTCTATCTGGAACTGCGCGGCGGCCGGCAGCTTGGCCTGACGCTGGGTGCGGCGCCCTTCGCGGCGGCCGCGCTGGTGCAGGCGACGGAGGCCGCCGCCCCGCGCACCCCACGCCCCATCCAGGTCCCGGAGGAGCGCGCGGCGGCGCACGCGGCCTTTCTGGGCAAGCTCAAGGACCCTCTCTGGAATCGCCTCTGAATTCCGGCATGGTGGCGTGGCCCTCCGCCGCCACGCCGCGGCCGCGCAGCAGCACCGCCGCGCAGCGCAGGATGATGACGGCATCGCCCCAGGCCGTGACGCGCGCGGCATAGCGCGCATCCCATTCCAGCCGCTCCTCCCAGGGCACGGCGTTGCGGCCCATGGATTGCGCCAGGCCGCACAGACCCGGGCGCACGCGAAGCCGTTCCGCCTGGCGGGGGGTGTAGCGGGGGGTATAGGCCGGCGGCAGGGGACGGGGGCCGACCAGGCTCATCTCGCCGCGCAGCACGTTCACCAGCTGCGGCAGCTCATCCAGCGCGGTGGCCCGCAGGGCGCGGCCGAGCGGCGTCAGGCGCTCGGCATCACTGCCGGTTCCATCGCGCATGCTGCGGAACTTCCACAGGGTGAAAGGCACGCCGCCTTGCCCCGCGCGCTCCTGCCGGAACAGCACGGGCCGGCCCAGTCGCCACCAGACCAGCAGGGCCACCGCCGCCAGGACCGGCGACAGCAACAACAGCAGCAGCGCCGCCCCCGTCACATCGAGCAGCCGCTTGCCGACCGCGCTATACATGGCGGGGCAGGGCGTGGCGCGCCCGCGCCTCCACCCCCAGCGAGAGGGCGAGGCCCAGGGTGAACCACACCATCCGGTTGCCCAGATCGGTCGAGACCATGGCCGAGAGCGCCACCGGCAACCCTATGGCGAAGACTTCCGCTGCCCGCACCGGCGCCACACGCAGCGCCAGCCGCAGCGCCACGCCGGTGGCGCCGAGGAAGGTGAGGCCCCAGAGCAGCAGCCCGACGGCGCCGCCCTCGACCAGCGCCTCCAGCGCGTGGTTGTGCGGGTGCAGGCCGCGATCCAGCCCCACCCCGATGGCCGGCGGAAAGCCGCCCGGCCCAAGCCCGGCCCAGCCACCCAGCCGCCAGGCCTCGGTCCAGAGCTGCCCGCGGGCGCTGTCCAGCGCGGGGCCGGGCCGCAGCAGGCGTTCCAGCGTGGCCAATTGGTCGGACAGCGCCGGCAGCACCCAGAGCGCCGCCAGCCCCGCGCCCCCCGCCACGCCCACCGCCCCCAGCCACAGCGCCGCGGCGCCAAGCCGCCCCTGCAACAGGAACAGCAGCGCCGGCCCCGCCGCCACGGAGACGAGCAAGGCCAGGAAGGCCGCCCGCCCCCCCGGCAGCAGCGCCAGCGCGCCCAGCAGCAGCAGCACCAGCCCCCAGCCGATCCGCGCCCGGCCCGCCGACTGGGTGAAGCGCAGCGCCACCAGCCCGCCGGCGCAGGCCAGCGCCAGCCCCACGATCTGGTAGGCGACGCGCAGCCGCGTTGGGTCGCGCCCTATTTCGCCGCCCAGAACCAGGCTGCCGCGCCAGAGACCCAGCGCCACCGACAGCCCGACCAGCAGCCCGATGGCGATGGTGGCCGCCATGAAGCCCGCCCGCGCGCGGGCATCGGCGCCGAGCAGCAGACCGGACGCCAGCATGAACGGCCCCAGCAGCAGGATGTCACGCAGGCGTTCGGAGGCGCCGGCGGGCCAGGGGCTCCAGGCCGAGGCCACCACCCACCACAGCCAGAGCAGCCCGCAGCCCAGCAAGGGCGGGCCGAGCCAGGGCGAGAGCACCACCTCGCGCGTCGCCAGCAGCAGCACCAACCCCGCCAATGTCGCGGCCAGCGCCAGCACGGTCAGGTCCACCGGCAGCCGCGCCAGGGGCTCCACCGCCTTCAGCGCGCCGGCGAAGTGCAGCACCGCCCCCGCCACCCCCGCGAAGAGGGCGAGGCCCGCGCTCATCCCGCGCGGTCGGCGCGGCCGCGCGTCAGCGCGGGTTCGCGCCGCAGGACGGGGCCGGGTGGCCAGGTGGCGAGGTTGGGCGCGGGGCGTGGGGCCGGCCCACGCAGCAGCAGCAGCGCCGTGGCGCCCAGCAACCCGGCCAGCGTGACGCCCACCGCCAGCAGCGCCAGCAGCAGCGGCCGGTTGGGCACGGAGGGCCGCAGCGCGGCGGCGGCCGGTGAGACAAGGCGCGCCGCCGCCGCCTCATCCGCCGCCACCACCAGCGCCGCGCGCTGCTGCTGCGCCAGAAGCTCGTGCAGGGTGTTGCGGAGGAACAGGTCCTGCTCCGTGCGCAGCCGCGCCTCCAGCGCCAGGATGCGGCGCGAGGCGAGTTCGGCCAGCGTCTCGCGCACCCGTGCCTCGGCCGCGGCATGGATGCGCTCCAGCATCGCCAGCGCGAGCGCGCGGTCGCGGTGGACGAGGTCCAGCGTCCAGGTCACGGAGGTGAGCGAGGCGGTGGCCGCCAGGTTGCGCTCCAGATAGGCCTGCACGTCATCCACATCGGCCTCGATGCGCAGGCCGAGCCATTCCCGCACCGGCCCCAGCGGCGGCGCGGCGCGGCGTTCGGTGAGCGCCGCCAGGATGGCGGTGTCGCGCGCCACGGCCTGCGCCGTCTCGGGCGTGCGGAGCGCGGCAAGATAGACGGCGAAATTGCCGCCCGGCCGCTGGTCCAGAAGAGAGGGCTGGAGGAAGGGCGCCGGCGTCAGCAGGGCGGAGGTGGCGATGCCGGTGGTCTCGGCCGGGGCCACGACCAGCCGCGCCACATGGCTTTGCGGCCAAAGCCAAATGAGCGTCGCCAACAGGACATAGGTGATCGCGCCCAGGAGGAGTAACCGCCCGCGCAAACGCCAAAGTCCCCGGAGCACATCATCCAGGCCCACAACACCCCGTCCAGGCCGGGTGGCCCGACCAACCGGGGGTGAAATAACTCCATTCGCTAAGGTAAATGCAACCGAAAGCGTCAGGGCAGGGTGATGCGGGTCTCGATCCGGGCGGGGCCGGGGCCCAGCGCCACCTCCAGAACCGGCGCGGGCGAGGCCTGGCCATAGGCGAGGCTTTCCTCGCCCATCACCAGGCGGTGGCGGAGCGGCTGGTCGGCCGTGACCTCGATGCGCGCCAGGGGGCCGACCACGCCCGTCTCGGTCGGCCGCCATTCGCCGGGGGCAAGGCGCCAGCGGAGAACGGCCTCACGGTGGGGGCCCGCGATGCTGTCGCGCACCGTCCAGACCCGCCCCTCGGCCGTGACCTCGCGCGCATGGCGGCGGCCGCGATGGTCGCGCATCCAGCCGCCATCGGGCAGCGGCCCCGTGCGGGGCCAGCGGGCGAAGAGAAAGGTGCCGACGCGCGGCATCTGGTCCTCGCCGTCGAAGCCGATGGTGTTGTGGGCAGCCGTGCCCTGGAAGGCGGCCGCCCGCGCCGGGTCGGAAGGGTTGTAGGCGAAGCTGCCGCCATCGCGCAGCAGGTTCGCCGGCCCGTCCCAGAGGTCCAGGTGCAGAAGGTCCGCATGGCCCGGGCGGAAGCGCAGCGGGCCGGTGCGGAGGATGGCCCGCGCCCCCTCCGCGCTGCGGCCGAGGAAGCCCTGGCTTTGCCACTGCGCCTCGCGGAACAGCGGTGATTCGGGTCGGGGCAGGCCCAGCGCGGCGCAGCCGGGGTCATCGGGGAAGCCCGCCGTGGCGTCGCAGAACATCCGCGCCGCGCGCTCCACGCTGCCGCGCGCGTCATCGGGGCCGCAGCCCGAGAGGTCGGCCACGCAGCTGCCATCCTGGTGACCGATGCGGGGCAGGGCGCCCGTCTGCCGGCAGGTGAGGCGGTCCAGCCAGTCGGTCGCGGCGCCCAGCCGCCCGCGCGCCTCGGGTGTCAGCGGCGGGCCGCCCATGCGGGTGCGCAGCCATTCGGTGACGGCCGCCACGTCCAGCATCATGCGGTGATAGGCGGGGCTGGGCTGGGCGAAGCTGCCATCGGGGTGGACGAGGCGCGCCACCGAGGCCTCGAAGCGCCGCGCGCCGCGCGCGGCCATGGTGGCGTCACCCAGGCTCAGCCCGCAGAGCATCAGCCCCGCGGCCTCGCTGATCGGGTGGTTGTTGTCCTGCGCCATGGCATAGGCGGGGTTGGCGGCGATGCGGCGCGCCAGGGCCGTGACGACCTCGGCCGGGGCCTGGACCCGCGCGATCTGCGCCGCCAGCAGCAGGTGCAGCGCCCGCAGCGCCGCTTCCTGCCCGCACAGCCAGAGGGGGCCGCGAAAAGGCGGGTGGGACGCCAACCAGGCGCGGGCCTCCTGCATGGCGTGCGCGCCATGGCCGGCGAGGGCCAGGGCGGGCAGCCCGGCCCAGCGATGCGCCTCCCACAGCGGCCGCAAATCCTCCTCGCCCAGCGTGTCGGTGTGGGTGAGGCCGGGCAGGGCACGCCGCAGCCGACGTCGCGCCCATGGCCCACGGCCCAGCAGCGCCAGCGCGACGGGCCTGAGGCCCAGCTGCCGCGCGGCGCTCAATCTCAGGAACCAGAGGGATTGCGACATGGGCCGGCGAAAGGCGCGCGCGAAGGTTGCATCAGGCATCAATTTCCATGCAAGAATTGCCCTTAACAGGAAAGAAAGTGTTGTCGTGTCACCCTTCAAGTTCACCGTTTTTGGGACATGGCTTCTTCTTAACCTGATATGGGGGGTTTCGGCACCTGTCATCGCGCAATCCGCGCTGGTGGGCCCGCCCAGCCTGCCCCCGAACTTGTCCGCGCCGCTGCCGCAGACCTTGCCGGGCGGCGCGCCCATACCCGGCCTGCCGCCGGCCGCGCAGCAGGAGATTTTGCAACGCCTGCTCGATGCCGGGGCGGGGCGGACCATGGGGGGCGCACCGCCGCCGCAGGGCTTGGCACCGGCCCCGCCACGCCCCCCGCGCCGCCCGCCACCCTGCCGCCCGCCTGGACCCAGGCGCCCACCCCCGCCGCGCCCGCCCAGGCGGAGGCGCCCTTCTCGCCCGTCGAGCAGTTCTTCGCCGGCCGCCTGACCACGCCGCTGCGCCAATTCGGCTATGACAGCTTCGCCGCCGGCCCACCCGGCACGCCGGGCTTCGGCGCCACGCCGGATGACTACGTCATCGGCCGCGACGACGAGGTCATCATCGCCTTCCGCGGCCGCGCCCGCAGCACCCTGAACCTGCGCGTGACGCGCGAGGGCATGTTGATCCTGCCCGACCTGCTGCCCATCGTCGCCGCGGGCCGAACCTTGCGGGACCTTCGGGGCGAACTGGAATCCCGCGCCCAACGTGAGCTCCAGGGCAGCGAGGTCTTCGTCACGCTGGGCCAGATGCGCCAGGTGACGGTCTTCGTGGGGGGCGAGGTGGGGCGGCCGGGGGTCGTCACCCTCTCGCCGCTCGGCAATGTGCTGGATGCGCTGGTGGCGGCGGGCGGCGTGCGGCCCACCGGCACGCTGCGCAACATCCGCGTGGAGAGCGGCCAAGGGCGGCGGCGCGTGGACCTCTACCCCGTCATCGCGGGCGAGGGCGAGCCGCCCGATCTCTCCCTGCGCGAGGGCGAGCGCATCCTCGTGCCCCCCATCGGCGGCGTGGTGGCGCTGGGCGGCGAGGTGGCGCGCCCGGCCATCTATGAACTGCCCGCCGGCGCCGCCAGCGCCCCCCTGGGCGAGATGCTGCGCTTCGCCGGTGACGCGCTGCGCCCCGCCGGCAACCGCTATTTGCTGGAAACGACCGACCCCGAGGGCCGCCGCGCCTTCCGCGAGATCAGCCTGACCAGCCCCCTGCGCCGCGGCGATGCGCTGCTGGTGCAGCCGGGCTCGGACGTGCAGTCGCAGCAATTGCGCCTCTCGGGCCATGTGGTGCAGCCCACCACGCGCGCGCTGGGCGGGCGTGGGGCCACTTTGCGCGGGCTGCTGGCCGATTCGCGCATGGTGCGGCCCGACCCCTATGCGCGCATGGGCGTGATCCAGCGCGTGGACCCCCGCACGCGCGGCCGGCGCTTCCAGCCCTTCGACCTCGCCGCCGTGCTGCAAGGCCGGGCCAATTTGCCGCTGGCGGAGGGCGACGAGGTCATCATCATCTCGATGGCCGACATTGCCTGGCTGGCCGCGCCCTCGGTGCAGCGGGCCTTGCGTGGCGAGGTGGGTGGTGCCGTCCCCGCCCCCGGCCTGCCGGTCGCGCTGCCGCAGCCGCGCGGGGGCTCGGGCTTCGCCAGCCCGCCTGTGCCGGAGCCGCAGCCGGGTCTCGAATGCCCGGCGCTGACGCAGCTGGCCGTCGCCGCGCGCTCCTCACCGCAGCGCTTCGCCCATGCGCGGGTGGCGGGTTTTCCGGACATCGGCGCCATACCCTGCCCGCAACTCTTCCTGGACCATCCGGGGCTGCTGGCCTTCCTGCTGGACCAATCGGTGCTGCTCTCGGGCGAGGCGGGGCTGCCTGGCCTCTACCCCATCATGGACAACACCGGGCTGGACGCGCTGCTGGCGGTCGCGGGCAATGTGACCGACACGGCCGACCTCTCCTCGGTGGAACTGGCGCGGGAGCCGGCGGACCAGACCTCGGCCATCCCGCTCAGCCGTCAGGTGCTGGACCTGCGCAGCCGCAACTTCGCGGCCGTGCGCCTGTCGCCGCGCGACGGCATCCGCATTCCGCGCGGCTTCGGCGACCGCGACAGCGGGCCGGTGACGCTGATGGGCGAGTTCCTGCGCCCCGGTGTCTATGAAATCCGGCGCGGGGAGCGGCTGTCGGAGGTGATTGCCCGTGCGGGCGGCCTCACCCCCCAGGCCTACCCCTATGGCGCCGTCTTCACGCGGGAGAGTGTCCGCAACCGCCAGCAGGAGGGTTTCCAGCGCACGGCGCGCGAGATGGAGCAGGGGCTGCTCCAGATGGCGGCCGGCCAGGCCGTGATCGGCAGCGGGCGGGGCGGGGGCGGGACCGATGTCTCGGGCGCCATCGCCGCCGGGCGCGAGATGGCGGCGGCATTGCGTGAGGCCCGCGCCGCCGGGCGCATGGTGGTGGAGGCCAACCCCGTGGTGCTGGCGGGGCGGCCCGAACTCGACGTGCTGCTGGAGCCCGGCGACCTGATCATGATGCCCAAGCGCCCCAATGAGGTGACGGTGGTGGGGGCGGTGCAGAATCCGGGCTCGCTGCAATTCACCTCGGGCTGGCGGGCGACGCGCTATGTCGAGGCGGCGGGCGGGCTGCAACGCTTCGCCGACCAGGGCCGCGCCTTCCTGGTGCTGCCCAATGGCCAGGCGGTGCCGGCCGGCCTGGGCGCCTGGCAGCAGGGCGGGCCGCCCGTGCCGCCGGGCAGCCTGGTGATCGTGCCCAATGACCCCTCGCCCTTCGAACGCTGGGGCTTTCTCCGAGATATCACCCAGCTCGCGAGCCAGGTGGCGATTTCGGCGGCGGCGCTGGCTGTCATCTCCCGGGGGAGATGACAGCTTTTTTTCGCCCTCAGGCGCCGGGCGCGCGCGCCGCGCGCTTGGCGGCGCGCCGCGCGCTGGCGCGCCAGGCCATGAGGGCGGTCTGGGCGCGCCGGCCGCCTTGCGGCCGGTGGGTTGTCGGGGCCGCTCTGGTTGTGGGGCTGCTTCCGCTGCCCGCCCTCGCCCAGGACGGCTTCCAGCCCACCGGCTCCAATTTCGGCCGCGTGGGCCTGCTGGAAATGCCGAACGCCCGCTTCCGCCCGGACGGCACCATCGAGACGGGCATCGCCATCCGTCGCCAACGCTCCTTCTGGACGGTGAACTTCCAGGCGCTGCCCTATCTGGAGACCACCTTCCGCCTGACCGAGCGCCTGAACGCCACCTTGGGCCGAGGCACCAGCAATGACCGCGCCTTCGACCTGAAGCTGCGCCTCTGGGAAGAGGATGAATGGATGCCGGCGCTGGCCATCGGCCTGCAGGACCTGATCGGCACCGGCATCTACCAGGGCGAATACATCGTGGCCTCCAAGCGCTTCTGGGGCTTGGACGCGACGGTGGGGCTGGGCTGGGGGCGGCTCGCCACGGGCGCGGACTTCCCCAACCCGCTGGGGCAGCTCGACGCGCGCTTCCTCACGCGCCCGCGCGGCGTGGGGGCGGGCGGCACCGTCTCGGCCAATTCCTTCTTCCGGGGCGGGCGCGTGGGGGTCTTCGCGGGGCTGGAATACTCCATCCCGCCCATCACCACCCCCTGGGGCGAGATCGAGGGGCTGCGCGCCAAGATCGAATACTCCGCCGACTCCCTGCGCGATGAGCGCGGCGGTTTCCCGGGCCCGCGCCGCAACGCGCGGGGGGATGCGGCCTCGCGCATCAATGCCGGGCTGCAATGGCAGCCCAACCGGCATCTGGACCTCGGCCTCTCCTTCCTGCACGGCACGGACCTGCTGGTGCGCGCCTCGCTGCGCCTGCACCCCGACGACCCGCCCGACCTGCCGCGCCGCCCCCCGCCGCCGATGCTGGCGCGGCCGGAGCCGGTGGCGGAAAGCATCGCCCCGCCCGTCGCTGCGCGCCCCGGCACCCCCGCCGTGCGGCTGATGGCTGCGCTGGCGGGCGGCGTGGGTGGCGGCGCGCGCGCGGGGCTCGCGGGTGGCAGCCCGCGCAACGCGGCGGTGGCGGCGCGCCTCTTTCCCGCCCTGCGTGCCGCGGGCTTCACGCCGCTCGCCTTGGACCTCGAGGGCGCGGAGGCGCGCATCCATGTCGCGGGCGGCCCCTTCCGCACCCTCGCGCAATCCACCGCCCGCGTGGTCCGCGCCGCCCAGCCGCACCTCCCGCCCGAAATCGAGCGCCTGCGCCTGGTGTTCGAGCATGAAGGCGCCGTCACCGCCCGCCTGGTCACGCTGCGGACGGGCTTCGAGGCGCTGGGCCGACACCAGGGCAGCGCGGAGGAGATCTACGCCCTCACCACCCTGCTGCCCGCCACCGCGGAGCACCGCCCGGGCGAGGCACGCGCCGCCACGCCGCGCTTCAGCTGGGGCATCGAGCCACGCCTGAACCTGCAGGTGGGTGACCCGCAGACCTCGGTGCGCTGGCAGGCGGGCATCGCGGCGGGCGGGCGCATCGGGCTCGGCTGGAACATGGGCCTGGCCGGCGCGGTGGAGCAGCGCATCGCGGGCAATCTCGGCGGTGGGCTGCCCAGCGATTCCGTCCTGCCCCGTGTCCGCAGCGACTTCGCGCGCTATGCCAGGGCAGGGTCCACCACCATCCCGGCGCTGTATCTGGAGCGGCTGTGGAACCCGGCGCCGGATGTCTTCGCGCGCGTCACGGGCGGGTATCTGGAACCGATGTTCGCCGGCATCTCGGCCGAAATCCTGTGGCGCCCGCAGGACCGCCCCTGGGCCGTGGGTCTGGAGGTCGCACACGTCGCCCAGCGCGGCTACCGCCAGCTCTTCGACACGCTGGGCTACAGCGTCACCACCGGCCATGTGTCGCTCTACGCGGACCTGCCCTGGCACAACCTCTATGGCGTGCTGCGGGCCGGGCGGTATCTTGCGGGCGACTGGGGCGGGACCATCGAGCTCGGCCGGCGCTTCGACAGCGGCATCGAGGTGGGCGGCTTCGCCACCCTCACCAATGTCCGCTTCCGCGACTTCGGCGAGGGCAGCTTCGACAAGGGCATCTATGTGCGCGTGCCCTTCGACTTCCTGGGGCTGGAAACCCGCTCCCGCGCCAACCTCAACATCCGCCCCGTGCAGCGCGATGGCGGGCAGCGCCTGTCGGTGGACAATGGGCTGTGGGGCGTGACGCGCGACGG
This sequence comes from Roseococcus microcysteis, assembly GCF_014764365.1. NCBI lineage: Bacteria > Pseudomonadati > Pseudomonadota > Alphaproteobacteria > Acetobacterales > Roseomonadaceae > Roseococcus > Roseococcus microcysteis. The sequence goes on along the minus strand of NZ_CP061718.1, from coordinate 1,797,617 downwards.
GCGGGCGGCGGCGTTGCGGGCGGGCTATGTGGGGTTCGGCAGGTGATCTGGAGCGATGGATTCAGCGCTCCGGCGCTCCCGCCTTCGCGGATCAGACGCCGGCGGCCGGTTCCAGCCGCTGCGCGATGGCCCGCGCCAGGTCGCGGAAGGCGCCCGCGCGGGGGCTGCGCGGCCGCCAGGCCAGGGCGAGGGTGCGGGCCGGCACGGCCTCGCCCGCCGCATCCGCCACCAAGGGGCGCAGCACCAGCTCCGTGCCCGCCAGCACGCCGCCCTCCGCGGCCAGGCGCGGCAGCAGCGTGACGCCCAGGCCGCCGGCCACCATCTGCACCAGCGTGTGCAGTGAGGTGGCGGCGAAGCCCTCATGGGCGCTGAGGCCACGCGGCAGGCCGCAGGCCTCCTGCGCCTGGGCGCGCAGGCAATGGCCATCCTCCAGCAGCAGCACCGTCTCGGCGGCCAGGGCGCAGAGCCGCACCTCGGGCTGGGAGGCCAGCCGGTGGCCGGGGGGCAGGGCCAGCAGGAAGGGGTCGCGGCCGATGGGCTCCACCTCCGCCGCCGCGCAGTCGCAGGGCAGGGCGAGCAGCAACAGGTCGAGCTTGCCGGCGTCGAGCTGGGCCATCAGCCGCTCGGTCATGTCCTCGCGCAGGTAGAGCTTCAAGCGCGGGAAGGCGGCGCGCAGCGCGGGCATCAGCCGCGGCAGCAGGAAGGGGCCGATGGTCGGGATCACGCCCAGGCGCAGTGGCCCGGAGAGCGGGTCGCGCCCCGCCGAAGCGCTTTCCGCCACCGCCTCGAGTGCCGCCAGCGCCACGCGGGCGCGTGCCACCACCTCCAGCCCCGTGGGCGTGAAGACGGGGCGCTTCGAGGCCCCGCGCTCGATCAGCGCGGCGTCGAGCTGCCGTTCCAGCGCCAGCAGCCCGGCGGAGAGCGTGGATTGCGTCACCGCGCAGGCCGCCGCCGCGCGCCCGAAATGCCCGTGCTCGGCCAAGGCGGTCAGGTAGCGAAGCTGCTGTGGCGAAGGGAGGATCATCTCCCCCACCCATGATCCCGCGATGCAGCATCGGTCAAGCGTGCGCGCGGGGCGTATCCGGGGCAGGCTGCGCCGCATGGACCCTGTCGCACGCGACTACGACGCCCTCGCCTCCGCCTACCGGCGCGAGGTTTCGGGCGAACTGGCGCACAAGCCCATGGACCGCGAATGGCTGCGGGGTTTCGCCCGCGCCATGGCCGGGCGCGGCCTGGTGGGAGATGCGGGCTGCGGCCCAGGCCACGTCACGGCCTTTTTGGCGGAAGAAGGCGCGGAGGTGCTGGGCCTCGACCTCTCGCCCGGCATGGTGGAGGCCGCCCGTGCCGCCCATCCCGGGCTGCGCTTCGAGGTGGGGGACCTGCGGGCGCTCGACGCGGCGCCGGGTCGCTTCGCTGGGCTGCTCGCCATGTATTCGCTGATCCATCTGGAAGGTTCGGACCTGCCGCGCGCGCTCGCCGCCTGCCATGCCGCGCTGCGGCCAGGCGGGCAGTTCCGCGCCGCGGTCCATCTGGGCGAGGGCGTGCTGCGGCCGGGGCGGATGTGGGGCGTGGAGGTGGGGCTGGGCTTCCGCCTCTTCGCCCCCGGCGAATTGGAGGCGGCGCTGCGGGCGGCGGGCTTCACCCTGGTCGAGAGCCGGGCCCGCCCGCCGGTGGAAGGCCATGAATACCCCTCGCGGCGCGGCTATGTGATCGCCCAGCGCTGAGCCACCGGAAAGCTGGCAATCCGTCGGCGGCCCGTTCTAGCCTTCCTGCAATCACAAGGTCGGGGCGTGCCCTTCCGGGGGCGCGACACCCGTCCAGGGAGGAACGAGACATGGCGCAGCGCCCCTTGCCGGCGATGCCCCGGCGCGGCCCCGCCGCACCCGCCGCGCGGGGCCGGTTGGTCGTGACCGGCGACATCACCTGCCTCACCCGCGCGCGGCTGTTCGCGGAACGGGGGAAGGCCACCCCGCTCTGGCTGCGGCTGCCCGCCGAGGGGGAGGCGGTGTTCCCGCCGGCGCCACTCACGCTGACGCTGCACACCGAGGATGGCCCCTGGGAATTGCCGCTGCGCCGCCTGCCGGTGGAATTCCTGCGCCGCCCGGACCAGCGCGCCGCCATGGGCGAGGCCGTGACCCAAGGCCCGGCGGCGCTGTGGGAATTCTGCGCGCACCACCCGCCGACGCTGCACGCCATCCTGCACGGCTTCGCCGATGCCGCCTGGCCGCGGTCCTGGCGCGCCGCGCCCTTCTTCGGTGCCGAGGCCTATGCGCTGGAGCGCGACGGGCGCCAGCTCTGGTGCCGGCTGCACCTGGTGCCCTTGCAGGGGGAAGGGCCCGCCGAGGGGCTGGACCCGCGCGCCCTGTTCGGCGCCTTGACCCCCGAGGCGCCCGCGCGCTGGCGGCTCTGCGTGCAGATCATGTCCGAGGCCGAGGCGCGTGAGGCCCCCTTCGACGCCTTCGACGCGACGCGCCTCTGGCCCAGCGTGCGCTGGCCGCTGATCGAGGTGGGAATCGTCGCGCTGGAGGGGCGGCTGGACATCGCGCCCCGCCTGGCCGCCCGGCCTGCCTTGCCCGGCATGGCCCTGGCACCGCGCGCGCCACGGCGGCCCGGCGCGGGGGAGCCGCCCGCCGGCGCCTTCTACCGCGGGCTGGAGGGCGCCGAACGCGCAAGGCTGATGGACCGCCTGGCCGCCGCCCTGCACGGCCTGCCGGAGGCGACCACGCGCCGGCTGCTGGACCTCTTCACCGCGGCGGATGCCGAACTGGGCGCGGGGCTGCTGCGCCGCCTGCGGCCGCGCCCCTTCCTGCGGGCGGCCGAGTAGCGCGCGCCACAACCCATGGCTGCGGTGCCGAATAAGCTTGCACCTCGCGCCCCGGTTTCGCTTCCATGACGCTTGATCGAATGGAGGCCTGCCCATGCACCGGCGTTCCCTTCTCACGACCGGCGCGGCCCTGGCCGTGCCCGCGGCGGCCCCGCCCCGCCCCGCCCGCGCCGCCGAACCCGTGGATGTGCTGCTGGTGCTGGCCGTGGATGTCTCGCGCTCGATTGACGAGGAGGAGGCCCGGCTGCAACGCGAGGGCTACCGCGAGGCGCTGGGCGACCCGCGCGTGGTGGAGGCCATCGGCCGCGGCATGATCGGCGCCATCGCCGTCGCCTATGTCGAATGGGCGGGCATCGAGTACCAGCGCCTGATCCTGCCCTGGGCACGCATCGCGAGCCAGGCCGACGCCGACCGCTGGGTGGACGCGCTGGCCGAGGCGCCGCGCAACTCCATTTCCTGGACCTCGATCTCGGGCGCGATCGACTTCTCGCGCCGCGTGCTGGCCGAGGCGCCCTTCGAGGGCACGCGCCGCGTCATTGATGTCTCGGGCGACGGGGTGAACAATTCCGGGCGCCCCTCGGAACTGGCGCGGGACGAGGCGGTGGCCGAGGGCATCGTCATCAACGGCCTGCCCATCGTGAACGACCGGCCCACCTTCGGCCGGATGCCGCCCATGCCTCTGGACCAGTATTTCGCGCAGAACGTCATCGGCGGCCCCGGCGCCTTCATGATCGTGGCCGAGGATTTCAACGTCTTCGCCCAGGCCGTGCGCCGCAAGCTGATCCGCGAGATCGCCTGAGCCCCGCATGGGGCTTCGGCTTGACGGCGCGCGGGCGGCGGCCGGATATGGCGGCATGGACGCAGAGACCGGCGCCGGCGCGCCCCCCCGGCTGAGCCGTTCCCTCGTGCGCTGGACCTACCGCTTCGCGCTGGGCCGCGAGCCCGAGAGCGAGTCCGTGCTGGCCGCCTGGGCCGGCAGCGACGATTTCACCGGCCTGCGCGAAGGCGTGCTGAGCAGCTCCGAATTCGTCTCTCATGCGCTGGGCGGCTTCGTGGAGCGCGGCGGCTGGACGCTCGGCCCCGTGACGCCCGAGGCGGTGGCCGCGCTGCTGGCGCTGCGCGATGGCGTGCAGCCGGCACCCGACGCCGTGGAAGCGGTCCGCGCCGCCTGCCCGGATTTGCGCCGCCTGCGCCGCCTGTTGCTGGAGGCGCCGGAAATCCTGGCCCGGCTGCCCGCTTTGCCAGCGCCCGCGGAGCGCGCCTTGCACCTTGCGGGCCGCAGCTTCACCCTCCGCGCCCTCGGCATGCCCGATTTCCCTGGCGCGGCGCCGCTGTTGGCGCGGCTGCTGCGGGCCGCCCTGCCCGAAGGCGGTGAGGGCGCCGTGATCCTGGATGATGGCGCGGGCATCGGGTTGTCGCTGCTGGGCCTTGCCGCCGGCGCGCCGGGCCACGCCGCGCTGCTGGGCTTCGAGGCCGACCTGCACGCGGCCGCGCTGCTCTCGGCCCATATCGCGGCCAATGACCTTCCGCGCGCCCGCGCCCTGGCCGTGCCGCTGGATGACCCCGAGGCGCTGCTGGCGCGGGAAGGGCTCTCGCGCCTCGACGTGCTGCGCCTGGCGGGGCCGGGGGTGGGCGCGCGGCTGGCCGCCTGGGCGCCCGCCCTGGCCGCGCGCGGCACGCTGCTGGTGGTGGAATTCGACCTGGCCGAGGCGTTGGCCGACCCCGCCACCCATCCCCGCGCCGTGGTCGAGGCCTGGCGCGCGCTCTACCCCCACGCCACCGCCTTCACGCCGGAAGGCGAGGCCTATGGGCTGGAGGAGGAGGGCGCCGTCACCCGCTTCCTTCTGGGGGCGCTGGCGCGGCCCGCCACCCTGGTGCTTTCCACCGATTCCGGCTGGCGGGCGGGTCTCTAGAGCATGCTGCGTTCACATGCGTTCACGCAGCCTGCTCTCACCTTTGTTGAGAGCGGGATTCAGCGTTCTCGGTGATTCCACCTCAACGCATCCCGCTCTAGCTCACCCCGCCGCCCGGATCACCGGCGTCCAGCGCGCCTGCTCGGCCGCCACCCAGCCCGCGAGTTGCGGCTGGGCCACGCCCTCCGCACGCACGAAGGCGGCCGCGTTCATGCGGTTCACGATGTCGGCTTCGTCCAGGATGGTGTTGATGGCCGCGTGCAGCCGCTCCGCGATGGCGGGGGAGAGGCCGGCGGGGCCGCACAGCATGAACCAGTTCAGGCTGACCACATTGGGGAAGCCCGCCTCGGCCGCGGTGGGCACGTCGGGCAGCGTCGCGGCGCGGGTGGCGGAGGAGACGGCGAGGCCGCGCAGCGTGCCGCCCCGCACCGCCGCCACATTGCCCGCCGCCGTGTCCCACAGCGAGATGGTGGTGTTGCCCAGCACGGCCGCCTGCGCCTCGGGCGCGCCGCGGAAGGGCACATGGACCATGCGCGCATCCGCCTGCATGCCGAACAGCGTGCCCGTCAAATGCCCCATGGAGCCGATGCCCGAGGAGCCGAAATTCATCGCCTCCGGCGCGCGGCGGGCGGCGGCGGCGTATTCCGCGAGGTTCGTGATGGGGCTGTCGGCCTTGACCGCGCAGAGGATGGGCGCGCCGGCCATGAGCGAGATGTAGGTGAAGCTGCGCGCGCTGTCATAGGCGAAGGCACCGCCCGACTGCATCTGCGGCAGCAGGACCAGGGGGCCGGGGGTGGTCACCAGCAGCGAATAGCCATCGGCCGGCTGGTTGGCCGCGAAGCCCACGCCCACCGCGCCGCCGCCGCCCGCGCGGTTGTCCACCGTGAAGGGCTGGTTGAACATCTGCTCCAGGCGCTGGGCCACCGGCCGCACCATGATGTCGGAGGCGCCGCCGGCCGTGAACGGGATCGTGATGCGGACGGGCCGCGTGGGCCAGGCCGGCTGGGCGGCGACGAGGGCGGGGGCGGCCAGCAGAGGCGCGGCGGCCAGGAGGGTGCGACGGTTCATCATGCGCCCGGCCTTGCAAAAAGCGTGCAAGCGGCCCGGGGCGATACGATGCGCGGATTTCGCGCCGCCGCCCCGCACAGCCCGCCCAGCGCGGCGGCAGGCTGCGCGCCGGCTGGGCAGTTCAGACGGCGGGCATGATGGGGCTGAGGCGCCCGCCCATCCGCAGCGGCTCCACCCGCCGCGCGAGCCCCGTGGCGTCCTGGGTTTCCACGAAGAGGCCGCACAGCGTGGCCTCGCCCTCGGCGGGTGCGAGGCGCTCGCCGGGCATCTTGCGCCAGAAGCGCAGCGAGGCGCCGCCCTTTCCCATGCCGATCACGCTGTCATAGTCGCCGCACATGCCCGCATCGGTCTGGTAGGCCGTGCCGCCGGGCAGGATCTGGTGGTCGGCGGTCGGCACATGGGTGTGGGTGCCGACGACGAGGCTGGCCAGCCCGTCGAAGGAATGGCCGAAGGCCTGCTTCTCGCTCGTCGCCTCGGCATGCACGTCAATGATGGCGGCCTGGATGGTCTGGCCGAGCTTGTGCTTCGCCAGCTCCGCCTGGACGGCGCGGAAGGGGTCGTCCAACGGGTCCATGAAGAGGCGGCCCATCACGTTCACCACCAAAGCGCGGCGGTTGCCCGGCACCTCCACCACCACCGCCCCCTGGCCCGGCGTGCCGGGGGGGAAGTTGATGGGGCGGATCACGCGGCGTTCCTCCTCCAGATAGGGAATGATCTCACGCCGGTCCCAGGCGTGGTTGCCGAGCGTGATGACGTCCGCGCCGGCGGCCAGGAAGGCGCGCGCCATGTCGGGGGCGAGGCCGAAGCCGTGGCTGGCGTTCTCGCCATTCACCACCACGAGGTCGAGCGCCAGCCTGGCGCGCAGGCCCGGCAATTCACGCACCAGCGCATCGCGCCCCGAACGGCCCACCACATCGCCGAGGAAGAGCAGCCTCATGCGCGGAGGCCGGTGGCGGGGGCGGGTCTGGAAGCGGGCATGCGGTGTTCTGGCCGCCGCCCGCGGGCCGCGCAAGAGCGTGCCGTCATCGCAGGAAAATGGCCGCGGCCAGCAGCGCCGTGCCGGCCAGGATGGCGCCCGCGATCCAGCGCCCCGCCGCGCGGATGGCGTCGGGCTGCACCGAGGGCGGGGCGGGCTCTGCCTCCAGCCGCCGCAGCAGGGCCCGCAGCAGGCGCGGCGCGTCCTCGCTGACCCGCCCCAGCTCCCAGAGCAGGGATTGCAGGATGGGCCACCAGCGCTCCGGCGAGAGGCGCGCGCGGGCGATCCGCAGCGTGGCGCGGCGCATGGCGTCGGACAGGTCGAAGCCTGGCGCGATGCGCGTCACCACGCCATCCAGCGTCACCATCGCCTTGAAGGCCAGCAGCAGGTCGGGCGGGAGGGTGACGCCCTCCTCGCGCAGCAGGGGCAGGAAATCGGCCACCATGTCGCTCAGCACCACCCGGCCGCCGCCATGGCGTGCCACCAGCCGGTCCGCCACCGCGCGCAACCGGGCGCGCGGCACCTCCCCGCCCTCCGACCAGGCGGCGAGCACATCGGCCAGCAGCGCGGGGTCGCCGGCCGCGAGGGATTGCACGAAGCCGATGAACTCCTCCCGCCGCTTGGGCGAGACATGGCCGATCATGCCCATGTCCAGCAGCGCGATGCGGTTGCCGGGCAGGCAGAGCATGTTTCCCGGGTGCGGGTCGCCGTGAAAGCGGCCATGGATCAGCACCATGTCCAGCACGATGTCGGCGCCCAGCGCGGCGATGGATTCAGGGTCAATTCCGGCCGCGCGCAGCGTGTCGCCATCGCGCGGCGGGATGCCGGCGATGTGGTCCATCACCAGAAGCGTCTCGGAGGTCCAGGCCCAATGGATCTCGGGCAGCACCACGCGCGCATCGCCCGCGAAATCGGCGCGCAGGCGATCGGCGTTGCGGCCTTCCTGGGTGAAATCCAGTTCGGCCAGGATCGCGTCGGCCAATTGGCGCGTCATGCCGACGGGGCCGAAGCGGCGGGCCTCGGCGCTGGTGGCTTCCAGCGCGGCGGCGAGCTGCGCCATCAGCCGCAGGTCGGATTCGATGCGCGGGCGGATGCCGGGGCGGCGGATCTTCAGCACCACCTCCCGCCCGTCGTGCAGCGTGGCGCGATGCACCTGCGCCATGGAGGCGGCGGCCAGCGGCGTGGTGTCCACAGTGGCGAAGGCCTCTTCCGGCGGCTGGCCCAGCGCCTCCTCCACGGCCGGGCGCAGTTCCTCGAAGGGCAGGGTGGGGGCGTGGCTGTGCAGCCGCTCCAGCTCATTCGTCCATTCGGGGGGCAGCAGGTCGCCCCGCATGGCGAGGATCTGGCCGAGCTTCACATAGGTGGGCCCCAGCGCCTCCAGCGCGAGGCGCGTGCGGACGGGCAGGCTTCGCGTCTCCCCCGGCGCCCCCTCCGCCGCCGCGCCGCGTTCCAGGCCCAGCCGCGCCAGCAGCACGCCCAGCCCGAAGCGCGAGGCGATGCCCACCACCTCCTGCAACCGCGCGCGGTCGCGCCGCGAAAGCAGCAGCGTGCCGATCATGGCGTGGTCACAGGTCGAGCCTGGGGCCGCCCTCGTCGCGTTCCAGCACGAAGGCGTAGGGGTGGGGCATGCCGCGCATGTCCATCAGGCCGAGCATCGTGTTCGCGTCCACGCGGGCGAAGTGGTCCATGACGGGGATCTGGTCGTAGATCATGGTCGCGGTCGGGCGGCCGCGATATTCCACCATCCGCAGCCGCGCCCGGGGTTCGCGCGTCCGCAGCAGCAGGCGCGAGGCCGCGACCACCCGCGACAGCCGCGCCGCCCGCGGCACCCATCCCGCCAGCGACAATGGCAGTCGGCCGGGGTCCATCGCGAAGACCTCCGTGCGGTCCTGGTTGTGCATGAGCAGGGGGTGGACCTCCTCCGCGCTGGCGAAGAGCTTGCCATACCAGCCCGAGGCTTCCAGCAACCCGTCCATGGGATGGCCGGTCGTGATCTCGAAGCCTTTCCAGCGGCCCTGCATCTCCTCGACGGCGACGGGCGCCAGCGCGTCGAAGAGGGCGGGCAGCGCGGCGGGCGTGGCGTGGCGCTCGCGCAGAATCTCGGCGATGTCCGGCATGGGGTGTCTCCTGGCTGCCCTCCATCAAGCCTGGCCTGGCGGGTGGGTTGCAGCCGGCGGTCACGCCCCGGTTCGCAGCAGCCCCGCCTCGGTGGCGATGGCCGGCAGGCGGATGTCGTGCGGGCCGGTGGGCAGCTGCGGCACCTCCTGGAAGGCATAGGCGATGCCGATGGCCGTGGCGCGCGGCAGCGCGGCCAGGGTGCGGTCGTAATAGCCGCCGCCATAGCCGAGCCTGGCGCCCGTGCGGTCGAAGGCCAGCAGCGGCACGGCCAGCCAGTCGGGCGTGAGGGTGGCGCCCTCCTCCGGGAATTGCGTGCCGAGCGGGCCGCGCGCCATGGCCGCGCCCGGCGCCCAGGCGCGGAATTGCAAAGGCTGCCCGCGCGGCGGCGTCACGGGCAGGGCGATGGCATGGCCGCGCGCGTGGAGCGCCTCCAGCAGCGGACGGATGTCGGGCTCGCTGCCCATGGGCCAGAAGCCCGCCACCACGGCGCCGGGGGGCGGGGGCGCCTCGGCCAGGATATGGGCCGTGATGCGCGCGCCCAGCGCCGGGTCCGCGCTGGCGCGGCGGGCCATGGCCTCGCGGCGCAGGGCGGATTTGGCGGCGTCCATCATCGGCCCGCGCCCCGCCGGCGGTGCGCGTTTCCAGGGAAGCGTTTCATGACCATGCGGCGAGGCTGCCGCAAAGCCCCGCGCCCCGGCAAGGCCAGGGCGGATTTCCGGGAAACGGCCACCCTGGTCCAAGCTGTTCCCATCCAAGGGGAGCGAAACATGCCTGAACGATCCTTGCCGCCCGGACATGCGGTGGTGCTGGGCCTTGGCCTGATGGGCTGCGACATCGCGGCGATCTTCCTGGCCGGCGGCTGGCGCGTGACGGCGGTGGAACCGCGCGAGGCCGTCTGGCCCGCGGCGCGCGAGCGCATGGCGCGCGCCGTCGCGCAGCTGGGCGGCGCGGCGGCCGAGGCGCAGATCGTGGCCGCGCCCGAGGGGGTGGACTACAGCGACGCGGGTGTGGTGATCGAGGCGGTGCCGGAGAACCTCGCCATCAAGCGCGACCTTTTCGCGCGGCTGGACAAGCTGGTGCCGGCGGGCGTGCCCGTGGCCACCAACGCCTCGGGGCTGCGCATCACCGACATCGCGGCCGGCTGCGCCACACAGTCGCGCATGGCCAATTTGCACTTCTTCCTGCCCGCGCACCTCGTGCCCGGGGTGGAGGTGGTGCGCGGCGAACACACGGACCAAGCGGTGTGCGAACGCCTCGCCGCCATCATGGCGGCGCTTGGCCGCAAGCCCATCATGGTGGCGCGCGACGTGCCGGGCTTCCTCGCCAACCGCCTCCAGCACGCGATGATGCGCGAGGCCTTCGCCGCGATCGAGGAGGGCCTCGCCTCCGCCGATGATGTGGACGCGGCGGTGCGCTACACCTTCGGCTTCCGCTACATCGCGGGCGGGCCGATCTTGCAGAAGGAATTGGCGGGGCTGGAGACGCAGCTCGCGGCGGCCAGTTCCATCTACCCTTCGCTCAACACCTCGCCCGAGCCTTCGCCGGGGCTGCGCCGCCTGGTGGAGGCGGGCCATTACGGCGCCAAGACCGGCCAGGGCTTCCGCGAATGGCCGCCCGCGCGCGTGGCGCGGGAGCAGGCGCGCTACGAGAAGGCGCTCCAGGCCGCACTCCACGTGCTGCGCGAGGCCGATGCGGATTGATGCAAACACGGCGCGGCTTGGCCTTGGCGGACAAGCGGGGATAGCATCCGGGCAACGACAACGAACCGGAGGAAACACGATGATCACTCGCCGCCAACTGGCGGGCGCGGGCATTGGCCTGCTCGCCGCCCCCGCCGCGCTCCGCGCCCAGCCCGCCTGGCCCACCGAGAAGCCCATCCAGGCCATCGTGCCCTATCCGCCCGGGGGCGGCGTGGACGTGATGACGCGCCTCGTCCTGCCGGTGGTGGAGAAGCACCTGCCCGGCGCGCGCTTCGTGGTTCAGAACCGCGCCGGCGCGGGCGGGCAGATCGGCTTCGAGGCGAGCTTCAATTCCGCCCCGGACGGCTACACCATCGGCGCCGTCGCCGTGCCCGCCATCAACACCATCCCGCGCGAGCGGGCCGCGCGCTACCGTCCGATGGACTACACCTTCCTGGCCAATGTGGTGGACGACCCGAACACCATCTTCGTGCCGCCCAACTCGCCTTTCCGCACGGTGGATGACCTGGTGCAGGCCGCCCGCGCGCGGCCGGGGCGCATCAACTACGGCACGACGGGCGTGGGTTCGGACGACCATATCCTCATGCTCGCCTTGCAGGCCCAGGCGCGGCTGGAACCGCTGGAGCACGTGCCCTTCGCCGGCGCCGCCCCCCTGCTGGCGCAGGTGCTGGGCGGGCATATCGAGGTGGGCGTGGGCAATGTCGCCGAAATCCTGGGCCCGATGCGCGAAGGCCGCGTGCGCGCGCTGGGCCAGGCGGCGGCCGAGCGCTGGTCCGCGGCACCCGACTTGCCGACCTTCCGCGAGCAGGGCTTCGACCTGGTGGCGGGTTCGGCCCGAGGCATCATCGCACCCCCCGGCCTGCCGGATGCCATCCGCCTGCGGCTGGAACAGGGCTTCCGCGCCGCCCTGGCCGACCCGGACTTCCTGCGCGACGCGGCCCGCGCCTCGCTGCCGCTGCGCATCGCCATCGGCGCCGACTACCGCCAGCTGGTGCAGGAGGTGGACAACCGCGTGCAGGAGCTGTGGCAGATCAGGCCCTGGGGGCAGTGAGCGACCGGGGCATCTCGCCCCTCCACCCTACTGGACGATGACGCGGATGAAGTAGCTCTGCGTCTGTCCCATTTCGCTCTCGCTCGTCGGGGTCTGGGTGCGCAGCGCCTGCATCCGGTTGCCGCCCCGAGGGCTGAAATTGGCGCGCGCCGCCGCCGAGACGGTGGGCGTGCCATCTTCCCGCGCGCCCACGATCTGCACGAAGACCTCGCGCGCCGCCTCATCCTGCCGCGTGGCGGAGACGGTGAAGAGATGGGTGCGGAGCGCGTCCTCCGCGGGGCTGGCCCGGCCGGCGCGCTCCTCGGCATAGACCATGAAATTGTTGACCCGCATCCCGCCGCCGGAAAGGTCCAGGTGTTCGAGATCCGACGAGGCGACGCGCCGCCAGCCGCTGTCATAGAGCTGGGCGAAGGCGAGCGATGGCGCGAGCGCGAGGGCAAGGCCAAAGAGCATGGCGCGCATGGATGGTCTCTCCTCAGTCATGTTGAGGAAAGGATAGGCGCTGATAAATGACTGTCAAACCATGCCGGGTTTAAATCAATCAAGAGTAAGTATATCCTGAAAAAGTCACGGACATGTTGTGGTTGAGTTACGCGTGTGGCCGTGATGTCGGCATTTTGTTCTGTGCGCGCCGGCATCTCGGGATGACGTGCACCATGCGGGCGTACAGGATCTAGCCGGGTTTGGGCTTGGCCCGACCCGTCCGCCGCCTTCCTTGCAGATGGCCTCGCCTGCTCGCGGGGATGTCTTGTCCCAACGCTCCCCCTATCCGCGACCAACGATGGACCGGCATCGACGTGCCTTCAGCAACCCTGTCGATGAGCCGCGGCAAGCTTCAGCGACGATTGCTTCACGGTCTCCGGCCACGTTGACCCATTGGCAAGCCGCAATTAAGAATGACTCGCACTCGCATAAAGGGGCCCGGAGCCATGCAAGAGTCGACACGCGCAACGGGTGGCATGGCCGCCATCGCCAGCTTGAGCCTGGGCGCGGCCATGGTGGGCGGCTTCGCCCTGGCCCAGACGCCATCGCCCGCCATGTCCATCCCCGAGGTCGCGATCGAGGCCGGCACGGCCAATGCCCCCCTGCGCGCGCCCACGGGCAATCCGCGCCAGCCCGGCACGGTGCGCGACGTGCCACAGACCATCACCGTCGTGCCGCAGCAGGTGCTGCGCGAGCAGAATGTCACCACGCTGGACCAGGCGCTGCGCAACGTGCCGGGCATCACCTCCACCATCGGCGAGGGCAATGGCGGCGTCAGCGGCGACCAGTTCCGCATCCGCGGCTTCTCGGCCCAGAACGACGTGCTGATGGATGGCTTGCGCGACTTCGGCTCCTACCAGCGCGACGCCTTCACCTATGAGGATGTGCAGGTGCTGAAGGGGGCCGGGGGCCTCGCCATCGGCACCAGCGCCATCGGCGGCGGCATCAATGTGAACAGCCGCATGCCCAGCCTCACCAACCGCGCCGCCTTCGCGATGACGGGCGGCATGGGGCCCTATGGTCGCTTCACCGCCGATGTGAACCGCGCGATCAGCGACACCGCCGCCATGCGCCTCAACCTGATGGGCCAGCACAGCAGCCTGGTGGGCCGCGACGGGCAGGACACGCGGCGCTGGGGCATCGCGCCCTCCATCGCCTTCGGCATCGGCACGCCCACCACCTTCTCGCTGGAATACCTGCACTATGAGGACCGGCGGATCGTGGACAGCGGCATGCCCATCGTCTTCTCGGGGCCGGGGGCCATCGGGCGCCCCGCCTCGGAATACGGCGTGCGGCGCGGCAACTGGTATGGCATCCAGAATGACCGCGACGATGTGACGGTGGATCGGCTGACCGCTCGCTTCCAGCACCGCTTCGACAACGGCATCACCTTCAACAACGACACGCGGCTGATGCGGGTGGACCGCACCACCGCGCTGACGGCCGTGAGCTGCCCTGGCGGAACGACGGCGACGGCCTACGCCAGCAGCTGTTCGGGTCAGTTCTTCCGCGGGTTGAACCCGGTGCTGACCTATGGCGGCGGCAGCAACGCGCCCTTCCAGCAGATCAACCGCGCCATCCAGAACGTCACCAGTGTGACGGCGCGCTTCAACACCGGCCCCTTCCGCCACGAACTGGTCGCCGGCGTGGACGTGGCCCATGAGGTGGTGGAGCGTCGCGCCTTCCCCTATGCGTCGGCGCGGCCCTCCGTGCGACTGCTGAGCGCCTTCACCAACAATGAGCTGACCCTGGAGACGGGCCCGGCGAACAATCTGCGCGAGACGGTCTCCACCAATCTCGGCCTCTTCGTGAATGAGCGGCTGTGGCTGCTGCCCACCCTGTCGGTGTTCGGCGGCGTCCGCTGGACGCATTTCGACCTGGACTACCGCGCGGGCACGCCGGGGGCCGCGCCCACCACCGCCATCAACATCCGGGAGAACTACCTCGACCCGCGCATGGGCGTGATCTTCGAGCCGACGCCGGCGCAGACCTACTACTACTCCTACTCGACCTCCACGACGCCGCCCGGCACCTTCTTCACGACATTCCCGGCCAGTGCCGCCAACTTCAACGCCGGCTTCCAGCCGGAGCGCAACACCACGCACGAGATCGGCGCGCGGTTCGAGCTGTTCAACGGCCGTCTCGGCCTCAGCGGCGCGCTGTTCCAGTCGGAGAAGGGCAATGCGCTGGTGCAGGACGCGGCGGACCCGACCTCGCTGATCCAGACCGGCGACCGCCAGCGCGTGCGCGGGGTGGAGCTGGGCGTGGCGGGGCGCATCACGCCCGCCTGGTCCGTCCAGGCGGCCTACAGCTACATGGACAGCGAGACGACGCGCTCCACCACGCCCGCCAATGTCGGCCGGCGCGTGCAGTATGTGCCCACGCACGCGGCCTCGCTCTGGACCACCTATGACATCGCGCCGGGCGAGCGGTGGAACCTGACCCTCGGCGGCGGCGTCACCTGGCGCGACCAGGTTTTCCTGACGGCCGACAACACGGCCGAGGTCCCCGCCAACTTCACCTTCGACGCCATGGTGCAGCACCGCGTGCACGAGAACCTGACGGTGCGCGTGAACGGCTACAACCTGACCGACCGCCGCAACTACGACGCGCTGTTCGGCAACCGGGCGACCGTCGCGGCGGGGCGCACCGTGCTGGTCACGGTGGCGGCGGAGTTCTGAGCGCGTGCTGGTCCTGATCCCCCAATTGCTGACTCAAGCGGAGGTGGCGTATTGCCGCGAAAGGCTGGAGGCCGCGCCGTGGATCGACGGCAAGGCCACGGCCGGGCAGCAATCCGCGAAGGCGAAGTTCAACCTGCAAGTGCCGCAGGATTCACCTGAGTGCCGGGAGCTGGGGGAGCTTGTGCTGCGCGCGCTCGGCCGCAACGCGCTCTTCGCCACGGCGGCCCTGCCGCTGAAGGTCTTCCCACCCCTGTTCAACCGCTATGACGAGGGGATGACCTTCCACGCGCATGTGGACAACGCCATCCGCCCGGTGCCCGGCACCGGGCAGCGCATCCGCACCGATGTCTCCTCCACCCTCTTCCTCTCGCCGCCCGACAGCTATGACGGGGGCGAGCTGGTGATCCACGACACCTATGGCCGGCACGAGGTGAAGCCCGAGGCGGGCGACATGGTGGTCTATCCCGCCACCAGCCTGCACAGCGTGAACCCCGTCACCCGCGGCAGCCGCTGGGCCTCCTTCTTCTGGACGCAGTCCATGGTGAAGGAGGATGCGACGCGCGCGCTGCTCTACGAGATGGACATGGGCATCATCGCCCTGCGGCGGGACCTGGCGGACGACCATCCGGGCGTGCTGGCCATGACCGCGGCCTATCACAACCTGCTGCGGCACTTCGTCGAGATGTGACGCGCATCACACCGCGGGCCGCGCCAGGCCCAGATGGTCGCGCAGCGTGCGCCCCGTGTAGTCATGTCGGAACAGCCCGCGTGATTGCAGGATGGGCACCACCTGGTCCACGAAATCGTCGAAGCCGCCGGGGAAATAGGGCGGCAGGATGTTGAAGCCGTCCGCGGCATCGGCCTCGAACCATTCCTGCAAGGTGTCGGCCACCTGGGTGGGCGTGCCGCACACCACCCAATGGCCGCGCGCCGCGCCGGTCAAATTGTGCAGGTCGCGCCAGGTCATCTTCTCGCGCCGGGCCTTGGAGAGCATGGCGCGGGCGAAGCCGTGCGAGGTGTCGGGCAGGGGCAAGTCGGGCACCAGATCGTCCATGGCGAAGCCCGAGACATCCATGCCCAGCCGGTTCTTGAGCATGGTGGCCGCGTTGTCGCCGGTGACGAAGCTCTGCAGCGTGTTGAGCTTGTCGCGCGCCTCGGCCTCGGTGGCGCCCAGCACGGGCATGACGCCGGGCAGCAGCGCCACCTCCCGCCCCTCGCGGCCGAAATCTCCCATGCGGGATTTCAGCGCGGCCCAGGCGACGCGCGCCTCGCCCAGATCCTGCACCACCGAGAACACCACATCTGCCGTGCGCGCGGCAAGCGCGAGGCCCGGTGGCGAGGAACCCGCCTGGATGATGACAGGCCGCCCCTGCGGCGAGCGGCTGGCGTTCAACGGGCCCTTCACCTGGAAGAAGCGGCCCTTGTGGTCCAGCGTCCGCACCTTGGATGGGTCCACGTAGAGGCCCGTTTCGCGGTCCGCCACCACGGCGTCGTCATCCCAGCAATCCCAGAGGCCGCGCACCACGTCCACGAACTCCTCCGCCACCTCGTAGCGGGCGTCATGGCGCGGGTGCTCGCGGCCGAAATTGGGACCGGCGCCCGGCTCACTGCTGGTGACGGCATTCCACGCCGCGCGGCCGGAGGTGAGATGGTCCAGCGAGGCGAATTGCCGCGCCAGGTTGTAGGGCTCGTTGTAGGTGGTGCTGGCGGTGCCGCCGAGGCCCACATGCGTCGTGGTGCCGGCCAGCGCGGCCAGCATGGTCAGCGGCTCGAAGCGCACGAGGAAGGAAGGGTGCGCGCCCATCTGCGCCGAAAGCCCGTCGCCCACGAAGAGCAGGTCGAACTTCCCGCGCTCGGCCGTGCGGGCGATCTGCTGCACGACATCGAGGCGCACGAAGCTGTCGGCGGCACCCGGATAGCGCCAGCCCGCGATGTGGTTGCCGGTGCCGAGGACGAAGACGCCCAGATGCATCTGCCGGTGTGTGCTGGACATGCTTTCCCCGCCTGCCTGACGATGTGCCGATCATGCCGCCGGCGGGCCGGTGCGGCTGCCCGGGGGCATGGGCAAGACCTCGGGCGTCCGCACAGGAAATGCCCAAATGAAAGTCGGTTGGTGCGGGTTTCGCCTCGCGTGCGGGCAGATGTCCTGATGGTAAGCATATGCGCCGGGCGCGGGCCGTTGTGCGCCTCTCGGGCATCGCTTCAACTTCCCTCCGGAAGATGAGGGACGCCCCATGATGCACCGTCTGCTCCGCTGCGCGCGCCTTGTGCTGCTTCTCGCCGCCGCGCCCCTGATGGCCAGCGCGCAGACCGCGCCGCGCCCCCTCGTCTGGGGTGACACCCTGCCGGCCACGCTCGACCCGCACGCCATCTTCGACGTGCCGAGCCAGTTCATTCTGCTGAACGTCTATGACGGGCTGTACCGCTACCAGGGCAACCCGCCGCGCCTGGAGCCCTGGCTCGCGGAATCGCACACCGTCTCCGCGGATGGGCTGACCTGGGAGTTCACGCTGCGCGCCGGGGCGAAGTTCCACGATGGCAGCGAGATCACGGCCGAGGACGTGGTCTATTCCTTCCGCCGCCTGCTGGCCATGCGCCGCGCGCCGGCCGCCGCCTTCACGCCCGTGCTGACGGCCGAGGCGGTGACGGCGGTGAACCCCCGCACCGTGCGCTTCGTGTTGAGCCGCCCCTACGCGCCCTTCCTCTCCGCACTGCCGCTGGTGGCGGTGGTGAACCCGCGCGTGCTCTCGCAGCACGTGGCGGGGGATGACTGGGGCAGCGCCTGGCTCGCCGCCAACAGCGCGGGCTCGGGGGCCTATCGCGTGAACGCCACCAACTACCAGCCGCGCGTCTCGCTGGACCTGGAGCGCTTCCCCGAGCATTTCAGCGGCTTCGCCGGCAACCCGCGGCCCATAGAGGCGGTGCGCGTGCGCCCCGTGCTCGAAACCTCCACCCGCGTGCTGGCGCTGCTGCGCGGCGAGATTGACGCCACCGACAGCTACCTGCCCGCCGACCAGGTGGAGCGCGTGGACCGCAACCCCGGCACGCGCGTGGCGCGCGACGAGAGCATGCGCGTCTTCGTCATCCGCATGAACAACCAGCGCCCGCCCTTCGACAACCACGACGTGCGGCTCTGCCTCGCCCATGCCTTCAACTATGAGGGTTTCAACAATGTGGTGCTGCGCGGCTTCGTCGCGCGCAACGCGGGGCCGAACCCCAACAACCTCTGGGGCAACCCCGAGAACCTGGCGCCCTACGCCTTCGACCTGGCCCGCGCCCGCACCCATTGCGACCGCGCGCGGGCGGCGGGCGTGGACCTCTCCCGGCCCCTCGAGATCCATGTGCAGAACGAGCTGCAGCAGACCACCCAGGCCGCGCAGCTTTTCCAGTCCGACCTGCGGCGCATCGGCATCAACCTGCGCATCGTGCCCAACACCTGGCCCAACATCACCAGCGCCACGGCGCGCGCCGAGACCACGCCGGACATGTGGATCCACTGGGTCTCGACCTACTTCGTGGACCCGGAGAACTGGATCGGCCAGATGTATGACAGCCAGTTCCACGGCACCTGGAAGGCCTCCTCCTGGTACAGCAATCCGCGCGTGGACACGCTGCTGCGCGCCGCGCGCGAGAGCCTCAGCCAGGAGGAACGCCAGCGCCTCTATGCCGAGGCGACGGCGCTGGTGGTGGCGGACAGCCCGGACATCTGGGTCTACAACACCGTGAACCTGCGCGGCCTCTCGCGCCGCGTCTCGGGCTACAGCTTCTCGCCCGTCGGCTCGGGTGGCGAGGTGCGGCTGATGTCGCTGGAGAATTGAGGGCAGGCGGGTGGCCCTCTACATCCTGCGGCGCATCGCCCTCTCGATCCCGGCGCTGCTGGGGTTGATCCTGCTCACCTTCGTGCTCTCGCGCGTGGTGCCCGGCGACCCGGCGGCGACATTGGCGGGCGATGCCGCCACTCCGGCGCAGATCGCGCAGATCCGCGCGCAATACGGGCTGGACCGGCCCATCCTGGAACAGGCGGTGATCCATGTGCGGCAGGTGCTGTCGGGCGATCTGGGCAATTCCATCTTCTCCGGCCGGCCGGTCGCGGAGGAAATCTGGCAGCGCCTGCCGGCGACGCTGGAATTGACCTTCGTGGCGCTGTTCCTCGCCACGCTGCTGGGCATCGGGCTCGGCCTCGTGGCGGCGCTGGATCACAACGGGCCGCTCGATCACCTGGTGCGGGTGGTGTCGGTGGGCGGGCTGGCCATCGCCTCCTTCTGGCTCGCCATCATGTTGCAGCTGCAATTCTCGATGGAGTGGAACCTGCTGCCGCTGCGCGGGCGCCTGGATGTGGCGCTGGGGCAGGTGCCGCGGCTGACGGGCTTCATGCTGGTGGACACGCTGGCGATCGGGCGCTTCGACCTGTTCCTCGACGCGCTGCGCCATTTGGCGCTGCCGGCCTTCACGCTGGCGCTGCCGGGCCTTGCCACCATCGCGCGCTTCACCCGCAGTGGCGTGCTGGAGGTGTTGCAGAAGGACTATGTGCTCTACGCGCGCGCGGCGGGCTATGGGCGCTTTCGCCTCGCCGCCATCTATGTGCTGCGCAATGCCGTCACCGTGACCGTCACGCAGGTGGGGCTGCTGTTCGGCGCGCTGGTCTCGGGCGCGGTGGCGGTGGAGGCGGTGTTCGACTGGCCGGGCCTCGGCACCTATGCGGTGCAGGCCATCCTGTCCGCCGACTACAAGGCGCTGCTGGCCGTGACCCTCGTCATCGGCGTGGTCTATGCGGTGGTGAACGTGGCGGTGGATGTGGCGCAGGCCATCATAGACCCCCGCGTGGCGGACCAGTGATGACCGCGCTGCGCCATTTGCTGCGTGATCCCGTGGCCGCGCTGGGCCTGCTGATCGTGGTCTTCGCGCTGTTCGTCGCCATCTTCGCACCCTGGATCGCGCCGCGGCCGGAGGATGCCTTCGAGAGCAACATCATGCTCCGCCTGCAACCACCCTCGGCGGAATTCCCCTTCGGCACCGATGACCTCGGGCGCGACATCTTCTCGCGCGTCATCCTGGGCACGCGCAGCGCATTGGTCGTGGCGGTGTCCGTCGTGCTGGCGGCCATCGTGATCGGCGTGCCCATCGGGCTGGCGGCGGGGTGGCGCGATGGCTGGCTGTCGGAGGTGCTGATGCGCGTCACCGACGTGTTCCTGGCCGTGCCGCAACTGATCCTGGCGCTCGCTCTGGGCCAGTTGCTGGCGCCCGGCCTGACCACGGCCATGGTGGCGCTGGCGCTGACCTACTGGCCCTTCTTCGCGCGCACCGTCTTCGCCGAGACGCGGCGGCTGCGTGGCGCGCTGTTCGTGGACGCGCTGGCCGGCATCGGCGCGCACCCCATGCGCATCCTGCTGCTGCATGTGTTGCCCAATGCCGCGCCGGCGGTGCTGGTGCGCGCCACCATCGGCATGGGCTTCACCATCCTGACGGCGGCGCTGCTGGGCTTCCTGGGTGTCGGCGCCGCACCCCCCGCACCCGATTGGGGCCTGGCCGTGGCCGAGGCCCGCCAGCACCTGCCCGACGCCTGGTGGTACGCGACCTTCCCCGGCCTCGCCATCATGCTGCTGGTGCTGGGCTTCAACCTGCTGGGCGACGGGCTGCGCGACGCGGCCGATCCTCGGCTGCGTCGGAGCCGCAAGTGATGGACGCCGCCCTGGTCATCGAGGACCTGGCCGTGCAGCTGCGCGGCCGGGGCGAGGTGGCGGACATCCTGGACGGCATCACCCTCACCGTGCCGCGCGGCAGCGTCACCGGCGTGGTGGGGGAGAGCGGCTGCGGCAAATCCACGCTGCTGCGCGCCATCCTGGGCATCCTGCCCGGCCGGGCCACCACGCCGCGCGGCCGCATCCTCTTCGAGGGGCGCGACATCCTGCCCGCCCGCGCGGCCAAACCCCATGGGCGCATAGGCTTCGTCCCGCAGGACCCCTATCTCTCGCTGAACCCCGTCTTTCGCGCCGGCGACCAGATCCTGGAAATCATGCGCCGCCACGCCCCCGGCACCCGCGCCGAGCATCGCGCGAAGCTGGTGGAACTCTTCCGCGCCGTGCAGCTCCCCGACCCCGAGGCGGCGCTGCGCAAATACCCACATCAATTCTCCGGCGGGCAGCGGCAGCGCCTGTTGATCGCGGCGGCGCTGTGCTGCGACCCGGCGCTGATCGTGGCGGATGAA
The DNA here is from genome assembly GCF_014764365.1 of Roseococcus microcysteis. NCBI lineage: Bacteria > Pseudomonadati > Pseudomonadota > Alphaproteobacteria > Acetobacterales > Roseomonadaceae > Roseococcus > Roseococcus microcysteis. The sequence goes on along the minus strand of NZ_CP061718.1, from coordinate 1,776,598 downwards.
CCGACCACCGCGCTCGACGTCACCACCCAGCGTGAGATCCTGGGCCTGCTGCGCGAACTCGTGCGGGCGCGCGGCCTGTCCATGCTCTTCGTCACGCATGACTTCGGCGTGCTGGCCAGCCTCTGCGACCAGATGAGCGTGCTCTACGCCGGGCGCGTGGCCGAAAGCGGGCCCACGCGCGCCGTGCTCGACACGCCCACCCACCCCTACACGCGCATGCTGCTGGCCTGCCATCCGGACCGCGCGGTGGAGCTGCTGGGCATTCCGGGTGCGGTGCCGCCCGCCACCGCGCAGCCCGCCGGCTGCCGCTTCCATCCGCGCTGCCCGGTGGCCCAGCCCGATTGCCGCCAGGACGTGCCGCCCCTGCTCCCCTGGTCCGGCGGGCGCGCCGTGGCCTGCCCGCACACCGCGCGCATGGAGGCGCACGCCCTTGCCTGAACTGCTGCGCGCCGAGGCGCTCACCACCGATCTCGGGCGCCGCGCGGGCTTCCTCCGCCCCGCCGTCTCCCTGCGCGCGGTGGATGGCGTGACGCTTTCCATCGCCGAGGGCGAGGCCTTTGGCGTGGTGGGCGAAAGCGGCTGCGGCAAGACGACGCTGGCGCGCACGCTGCTGGGCCTCCAGCGCGAGGCGGCGGGCGAGATCACGCTGGGCGGCCGGCGCGTCTCGGGCCTTGCGCCGGCCGAGGCGCGCCGCCTGCGCGCCGACATCCAATATGTCCACCAGGACCCGGGCGCGGCGCTCGACCCCTGGTGGCGCGTGGGGGCCACACTGGATGAGGGGCTGCGAATCCATGGCGTCGGCAGCGCGGAAGAACGCGCCGCGCGCATCGCGGAAATGCTGGCGGCCGTGGGCCTCGATGCGGATTTCGGGCAGCGCTACCCGCATGAGCTGTCGGGCGGCCAGCAGCGGCGCATCGGGCTCGCGCGCATCCTGCTGCTGCGGCCGAAGCTGGTCATCCTCGACGAGCCCACGGCGGGGCTCGACCTCTCCGTGCAGGCCTCGGTGCTGCGGCTGCTGGCGGAGCTGCGCGCGCGCTTCGGCCTGACCTACCTCTTCATCTCGCACGACCTGACGGTGGTGCGCCGCGTCTGTGACCGCGTGGCGGTGATGTATCTCGGCCAGGTGGTGGAGGAGGGGCCGGCGGAGTCGCTCTTCGCCAACCCCGCGCACCCCTACACCCGCGCGCTTCTGGCCGCCGCGCCGCATCTCGACGGGCGCGCCGCTGGCCCTTCGCTGCCGGGCGAGCCGCCCTCGCTGCGCCGCATCCCGGCGGGATGCCGCTTCCATCCGCGCTGCACGCGGGCCACCGCGCTTTGCGCCGCGCAGGCGCCGCCCACGGAGGCCGCCGGCCCCGCGCACCAGGTCGCATGCCACCATTGGCGGGAGGCGGCATGAGCTGCGACGCCGTCACCCTCGAGATCATCCGTGGCGCCGCCCGCGCCGCCCAGGCCGAGATGGAGGCGTTGCTCGAACGCACCGCCATGTCCGCCTTCATCCGCGAGAAGAAGGATTTTTATACCGCTCTGTTTGATGCAGACGGCACCATGGTCGTGGGCAGCGATCTGCCCATCTTCGGCGATATCGTGGGTCCGGTCGCGAAAAAATTCCCGCTGGAGACGATGCGGCCGGGCGACCTCTACTGGTACAATGACTGCTACGGCAGCCAGGGCGCCGTCTCCCACACCAATGACCAGGTGTTTCTCGCCCCCGCCTTCCTCGATGGCGTGCGCGTCGGCTTCGTCATGGGTTGGGCGCATTTCTCAGATGTGGGCGGGCTGCGCGCGGGCTCGCTCAGCCCCGACGCCACCGATCATTTCCAGGAGGGCATCATCATCCCGCCCGTGCGCCTCATGCGCGATGGCGAGACCAATGACGCGCTGCTGGAGGTGTTCTGGCGCAATGGCCGCTTCCCCACCCAGTCGCGCGGGGACACGCGCGCGCTGATGGCCGCCGTGCGCCTGGGCGAGCGCCGCCTGGAGGAGATCGCGCGGCGCTTCGGCGCGGACACGCTGGCCGACGCCTTCGCCCAACTGCTCGCCCGCACCGAGGCCGTGGTGCGCGCGAAATTGCGCGAGGCCTTCCCCATCGGCACCACGCGCTTCACCGACGCGATAGACAGCGACGGGCAGGGGAATGGTCCCTTCCACCTGCGCCTCGCCCTCACCCGCACGGAAGATGACCGCTTCCTGCTGGACACCTCCGCCACCGACGACCAGGCGCCGGGCCCGGTGAACTTCCTCATGCATCCGGACGTGCCGGGCATGGCGCTCGGCCTCTACTTCCTGCAGAGCGAGACGGGGCAGGTGCTCAACGCCGGAGCGCCGCGCGCGCTGGACGAGGTGCGGCGGCGCGAGGGCTCCTTGCTCGCGCCGCGCGCGCCCGCGCCGCTTGGTCTGCGCGGCATCACCATGATGCGGCTGCTGGCCGCGCTGCACGGGCTGGTGGCGGTGGCCCGCGGCGGCGAGGCGCCCGCCGCCCACTCCGCCTATGTCGTGCTGGCGCTGCGCGGCATGCACGAAGGCAAGCCCTTCCTGATGAGCGATGGCGTGGGCGTGGGCTATGGCGCGCGCCCCTTCGCCGATGGCACGGACGCCGTCTACTTCGTCGCGCAGGAGAACTACCCGGCCGAGTTCATGGAGCATTCCTACCCCGTTCGCCTGCACCGCTACGCGCTGCACATGGATTCAGGCGGGGCAGGGCGGTTCCGCGGCGGCTGCGGCGTGGTGCGCGAGTATGAAATCCTGGCCGAGCAGGCGGTGCTGGCCATCCGCCTCGACACCGTGAAGAACCCGCCCTGGGGCGTGGCCGGCGGCATGAGCGGGGGTGCGGGCGCCGCCGTGGTCAATCCCGGCACGCCGGGAGAGCGGCATTTGCCCAGCCTCTCCGACGGTACGGTGCTGCGGCGCGGCGACATCCTGCGGCTCAGCACCGGTGGCGGCGGGGGCTGGGGGCACCCGCATGACCGGCCGGCCGAGGCGGTGCTGGCCGATGTGCGCGGCGGCTTCGTCAGCGCCGAGGCCGCGCGGCGCGACTATGGCGTGGCCATCGCCGATGGCGCGCTGGACGAAGCGGCCACGGCACGGCTGCGCGCCCAGCGCCCGCCCGCCGACGCCTTCCATCGCGGGACCTATGCCGATGCCCTCGACTGACCTGGGACTAAAGAGGGGCCCCTTGCTGGCCGCGGTGGACATCGGCGGCACCTTCACGGACATCACCTTGCAGGAGGCGACCACGGGCCGTGCCTGGACGGCCAAGACGCCCTCCACCCCGCGCGACCCGTCGGAAGCCTTCCTCACCGGGCTGCGCCTGGCGCTGGACCTGGCGGGCCGCGACCCTGGCGAGATCGGCCGCGTGCTGCACGGCACGACCGTCGCCACCAACATGATCCTGGAGGGCCGCACGGCGCGCACCGCCCTCGTGACCACTTCGGGCTTCCGCCATGTGCTGGAGATCGGGCGGGCGGATTTGCCGCGCCGCGACAACCTCTGGGCCTGGGTGAAGCCGCGACGGCCCGTGCCGCCCGAGCATGTCTTCGAGGTGGCGGGCCGCATCGCGGCGGATGGCACCGAGCTGGCGGAGCTGGACGAGGCGGGCGTTGCGGCGGCGGCACATTCCATCGCGGCCATGGGCGCGGAGGCGGTGGCCATCTGCTTCCTGCACGCCTACGCCAACCCGGCGCATGAGCAGCGCGCCGCCGCCCTGCTGCGCGAGCTGCTGCCGGGACTGGCCATCACCGCCTCGACCGAGGTTTTGCCGGTGCTGCGGGAATACGAACGCAGCATGGCCGCGGTGCTGAACGCCGCCGTCATGCCCGCGGTCTCGACCTATATCGCGCGGCTGCAGGCGCGGCTGGCCGAGGCCGGCATCGCGGCGCCGCTGCTGCTGATGAAGTCCAATGGCGGGGTGGCGGGGGCGGCCGCCATCCGCCGCAGCCCGGCGCAGACGGCGCTTTCCGGCCCCGCCGCGGGGGTGGTGGGCGCGCGCGCCATGGCGGCGGCGGAAGGGGTGGCGGACCTCATCACCGTGGATATCGGCGGGACCAGCGCGGATATCTGCCTGATCGAGGGCGGGCGCATCGGCCTCACGCAATCGGGCCGCATCGGCCCCTGGCCGCTGCCGCTGCCCATGCTGGACATGGTGACGATCGGCGCCGGCGGCGGTTCGCTGGCCCGTGCGGGGGCGGGGGGGCTCACCGTCGGCCCGGCCAGCGCGGGCGCGGAGCCGGGGCCCGCCTGCTACGGGCGTGGCGGCACGGAGCCCACCGTCACCGACGCGCATCTCTACCTGGGCCATCTGCCGCCGCGCCTGCTGGACGGGCGCATGGCGCTCGACCCGGCGCTGGCCGAGGCGGCGCTGGCGCGGGTGGCGGGGCCGCTTGGCCTCTCGCTGGAGGCGACCGCGCGCGGCATCCTGGCCATCGCCGACAACAACATGGTCGGCGCCATCCGCGTGGTGTCGGTCGAGCGGGGGCATGACCCCCGCGGCTTCGCGCTGGTGCCCTTCGGCGGCGCGGGGCCGCTGCACGGGGCGGCGCTGGCCGATCTGCTGGGCATGCGGACGGTCCTGGTCCCGCCCGCGCCCGGCGTGCTTTGCGCGCAGGGGCTGGTGGCCGCCGACCTGCGCGCCGAGTTCAGCCGCAGCCTGGCGCGCCCCCTGGACGCGATGACGGACGCGGTGCTGGAGGCCGGCTTCGCCGCGCTGGAGGCCGAGGCCGCCCAATGGTTCGCCGAGGAGGAAGTGCCCCCCGAGGCGCAATCCCGCAGCCGGGCGGTGCTGATGCGCTATGCCGAGCAGGGCTTCGAGCTGCCCATCCCCTTCGCCCCGGTGGCGGCGCTGGGCCGGGACTTCGCCGCCGCCCACCATTCCCTCTATGGCTTCGATCTGCCGGGCATCGCCATCGAGGTGGTGACGTTGCGGGTGACGGCGACCGGCAAGCTGCACGCCCTGCCGCCCCTGCCGCCCAGCGGCGGCGATGTGGCGGCAGCCACCCTGGGCACCCAGGCCATGCGGCTGGAAGGCCGGGTGGCGGAGGCGCCGGTCATCGCGCGCGCGGGGCTGGGCGTGGGGGCCTCTGTGGCCGGCCCCGCGATCATCGTGCAGCTCGACGCCACGACGCTGGTGCCGGAGGGCTGGCGGGCGGAGGTGGGGGCCACGGGCGCGCTGCTGCTGCGGCGCTGAGCGCGTCCGCTCGGCTTGAAGACGCTCTAGCCGGGCTTGTTCAGCTCCTGGAGGAGGGCTTCCACCCTTTCCTCCGGCAGCTCGCGGATGCGACGGGCCAACTGGTTCGCCAGCTCCGTGGCGCGCGGGCTCAGGCCCGAGGTGTCCACCACAACCCTCGGGTGGGAGATGCGCGCGAGGCGGACCAGCTCCTCCGCCTCGTCCCAGATCAGCCCGAAGAACTCGTTCACCTGGTGCACCAGCCCGGCCGAGGGACGGCCGCGCTTGCCATGCTCCAGCGCCGAGAGATAGGCGGGCGAGACATGCACCGCCGCCGCCAACTCGCTGAGGGTGACGCCGCGCTGTTCGCGCAGCGCGCGCAGGCGCAGGCCGAAGGGGGTCATGTTATTGTGCCCTCAGGCGCCGGGCGCGCGCTCCGCGCGCTTGGCTTGCGCGCCACGCGCTGACGCTCCTGAACCAGCGGGCGGTCGGGGCGCGGCGGCCGCTGTGCGGCCGCATCCTCGGAGCATTGCTCGTTGCCGGCAAAGTCGCGCTGGGCGCGCTGGGCCGGGCCGCGTCTGCGGCTCACCTGGCCCGCCGCAGCAGCAGGTGCACCGCGCCCGCATTGGCCCGGTGCGGGTGGGCGGCGCCGAGGATCACGCTGCGCAGGTCGGGCGCGTTCAGCCAGTGCGGCAATTCGCGGCGCAGCACGCCCCCCTCCGTGCTGCTGCCCTTGCCGGTGACGATGCACACCACCCGCGCGCCATCCATTTGCGCCGCGCGCAGGAAGGTGCGGACGGCGCCATGCGCGCGCTCGGCGGTCATGCCGTGCAGGTCCAGCTTGCGCTCGGGCCGCAGCGTGCCGCGGCGCAGGTCGCGCCAGCGCTTCGCGTCCAGCCCGTCGGGCTGGATGCCGACATTCAGCTCGGGCGGGGGGCGGCGGGGAGGGGGTGGCGCGGGCGGTGCCGGGGCGCGTGGCGGCGGCGTGATGGTGACGCTGGGCGGGGCTGGGGGCGCTTCCGGTTCGGCCAGCGCCTTGCCGGGCAGGGGGGTGATGGTGCGCGCCACCGCCGCCCAGGCCGCGCGGTCCTCGGGCGAGAGCCCGCGGCGGCGCTTCACGACGCGGGGAGGGACGCGGGGTCGTCATCCAGAAGCAGGATGTGAAGCCGGCGCGGCCCCCCGCTCGCGGAGCGAGCCTCAGCTTCAAGCATGGGCCGCGGCCTCGCGTTCGTCATCCAGAAGCAGGATGTGAAGCCGGCGCGGCCCATGCGCGCCCAGTTCCAGCGTCTGCTCGATGTCGGCGCTGCGCGAGGGGCCGGTCACGAACATCACGTTGCGGGGCATGAAGCCGCCGGTGCGGGCGTCCTGGTTCTCGGCGCGCAGCAGGTCCCAGGCCTCCTCATAGGCGCCGACGATGCGGCTGGCGCGGAGGAACACCATCTCGGTGTCGGGCAGCAGGTTCAGCGTGGTGGGGCGCTGGGGCGAGGAGGGCAGCATCAGCGTCCCCGTCTCCGCGATGCCGGCATAGCCGTGCTGGAGGCTGACGGAATCCTCCGGGTCACCGCGCCGCGCCTCGACCTGCAGCATGGGGCGCGAGGCCCAGTCCAGCCCCTGCAATTCCGGATGCGGGGCGATGGCGAGGCGCTGGGGCAGGTTTTGGGCCGCCAGGTATTCGGCGATGGCGGCGGGGATGTCGGCGGCGTCGGCCACGCGGCGGACGGTGCCGAATTCCTTCTCCACATTGCGGATGAACAGCGCCACCTGCTCAGGCCGCGCCACGCGGGAGCGCGCGGGGATGAGGTGGCGCGGATGCGTGGCGAGCCGGCCACCCAGCATGGCCTGCTGGTCGGCGGGCAGGGGGCCGCGGCGCAGCCCGCGCCGGATGGCGGTGAGAATGGCGTCCTTGCTCATCGGTTCCGCATCCGCTTCGCGTATTGCGCCATGAAGGTGCCGCCCTGGGGCACGGGCAAATCCCGCCCCGCCGTCCAGCCGCCGGCCAGCGGCAGCGACTTGAACGCCCCCTTGCCACGCCCCAACAGCCCCATCAGCCCCACCCCGAGGCGCGAGGCCAGACGGTAGGCGCCAGGCCGTTGCGCGAACCAGGCCCAGAGCCCGAGGCCGCTGCGGACCCCTTGTGGCGACAGATGCCGCTCGAACTCGCGCTCGCGCCAATGGCGCATCATTTTGGGTAGCGGGATCTTCACGGGGCAGACGCTCTCGCACTTGCCGCAGAAGGTGGAGGCGTTGGGCAGATGGCCGGCCTTCTCCACGCCGATCAGCGAGGGCGTCAGCACGGACCCCATCGGCCCCGGATAGACCCAGCCATAGGCATGCCCGCCCACCGCGCCATAGACCGGGCAATGGTTCATGCAGGCGGCGCAGCGGATGCAGCGCAGCATCTCCTGGAACTCGGTGCCGACCATGCTGGAGCGGCCATTGTCCACCAGCACCACATGGTATTCCTGCGGGCCGTCAATCTCGGCCTCGCGCCGGGCGCCGGTGCTGAAGGTGGTGTAGACGGAAAAATCCTGGCCGGTGGCGGAACGCGCCAGCAGACGCAGCAGGCTCACGCAATCCTCCAGCGTGGGCACCACCTTCTCGATGCTGGCCAGCGCGATATGCACGCGCGGCAGGGTCTGCGTCAGGTCGCCATTGCCCTCATTGGTGACGATCACGCTGCTGCCCGTCTCGGCCACCAGGAAGTTGGCGCCGGTGATGCCGACATCGGCCGCCAGGAATTTCTGGCGCAGCCGGGTGCGCGCCTCGGTCAGGATGTCGCGGCGTTCGTGGAAGACGCGATCGGGGTCGAGGTCCGTGTGGGCGCGGCGGAAATCCGCCTCCCAATCCTCACGGTTCAAATGGAAGGCGGGGGCGATGATGTGGGAGGGCGTCTCGCGCCGCAGCTGGATGATGTATTCGCCGAGGTCCGTCTCGACCGGCTCGATCCCGTGCTTCTCCAGGTGGTCATTGATCCCGAGCTCCTCGGAGATCATGGACTTGCCCTTGGTGACGGTCTTCGCGCCGGCCTTGCGGCAGATTTCCAGCACGGCGGCGCGGGCCTCCTCCGCCGTGCTGCACCAATGCACATGTCCCCCCGCGCGCTCCACATTGGCGGCGAAGGTCTCCAGGTAGAAATCCAGGTTCGCCAGCGTGTGGTTCTTGATGTCGCGGCCGATGTCGCGCAGCGCCTCGAATTCCGGCAGGCGGGAGACGGCCTCGGCCCGGCGCTGGAGGAAGGCGCCCTTGGCCTTGCCCAGCGCCTTCTGCAGCCCGGCATCGTCCAGGGCGCGCGCGGCATTGTCCTTGAAGGCGGGGGAGGTGGTGAGCATGCCCCCAGCATAGCGCAGCCGCGCCGCGACCGGAATGCTGCGCCCGCGGCCCCCGGGTGCTAAGCCGGGCCGCATGGAAACGGAATGGCAGCGCCTGAACCGCGCGAATTGGGATGAGAGGGTCGGGGTGCATCTCGGCCCGCGTGGCTATGACCTGACCTCGCACCGGGCGGGGCGGGGGCGGCTCGATGGCATCGTGACGGGGGTGCTGGGGCCGGTGGCGGGGCTCAGGGTGGCGCATCTGCAATGCCATATCGGCCATGACAGCATCGCCATCGCCCAGGCGGGGGCCAAGGAGGTGCTGGGCGTGGATTTCAGCCCCGCCGCGCTGGACGCGGCCCGCGCGCTCGCCGCCGAATGCGGCGCCTCCGCCTGCCGCTTCGCCTTGTCCGACGCGCAGGCCTGCGCCGAGACCCTGCCCGCCGAGGCCGGGCGCTTCGACCTGGCCTTCGCCTCCTGGGGCACCATCACCTGGCTGCCGGATGTGCGCGCCTGGGCGCGGAGCATGGCCCATTTCCTGCGCCCGGGCGGCAGCCTGGCCTTCGCCGACGCCCACCCCGCCGCCCTGGTCTTCGACGGGTGGGAGGGGGACCATCCGCGCTGGTCCTACCCCTATTTCGCCCGCGCACCCCTGCCCTTCGACAGCACCGAGGACTATGCGGACCCCGAGGCGCGCCTCTCCCACTCCCGCACCATCGAATTCCAGCACCCGCTCTCGGACATACTGGGCGCGCTGCTGGAGGCGGGCTTCCGCCTGGACCGCTTCGAGGAGCATGACGCCCTGCCCTGGGCGCTGTTTCCCGGCCTGCCGCGCGGCCCCGACGGCTTCTGGCGCTGGCCGGACAAGGCCTGGCTGCCGCTTTCCCTCTCGCTGCGCGCCACGCGCATCGGATAGGCCACGGACGGGGGCCTGACGCCGGGCGCGGCAGGGCCTATCCTGCCCCGCGAAGGAGCCCCGTGCCATGAACGAGATCTCGGTCCCGCGTCCGAACAACCTCGACGCGTTCTGGATGCCCTACTCGGACAACAAGTATTTCAAGGGCACCCCGCGGCTGCTCGCCCGGGCGGAGGGCATGCATTACTACACGCCGGAGGGCCGCGAGGTGCTGGACGGCACGGCGGGCCTGTGGTGCTGCAATGCCGGCCATGGGCGGCGCGAGATCGTGGAGGCCATCCAGAAGCAGGCCGCCATCCTGGACTTCGCCCCCACCTTCCAGCTCGGCCACCCCATCGCCTTCGAGGCGGCGGCGCGCGTGGCCGACCTGACGCCGGACGGGCTGGACCGGGTCTTCTTCACCAATTCGGGTAGCGAGAGCGCCGACACCGCGCTCAAGATCGCGCTGGCCTACCAGCGCGCCCGCGGCCAGGCGCAGCGGGTGCGCCTGGTGGGGCGGGAGCGCGGCTATCACGGCGTGGGCTTCGGCGGCATGTCGGTGGGCGGCATCGGCCCCAACCGCAAGCAGTTCGGCGCCATGCTGCCTTACGTGGACCACCTGCCGCACACCCATTTGCCGGCGCAGAACGCCTTCGCCAAGGGCCAGCCCGAGCATGGCGCCCATCTGGCGGACCATCTGGAATCACTGGTGGCGCTGCATGGCGACACCATCGCGGCGGTGATGGTGGAGCCGGTGGCGGGCTCGACCGGCGTGCTGGTGCCGCCCAAGGGCTATCTGGAGCGGCTGCGGGCGCTCTGCGACAAGCACGGCATCCTGCTGATCTTCGACGAGGTGATCACGGGCTTCGGCCGCATCGGCACGCATTTCGGCGCCGAGCGGCTGGGTGTTACGCCGGACATCATGACCATGGCCAAGGGGCTGACCAATGCCGCCGTGCCCATGGGCGCGGTGGCGGTGCGCAACGAGATCTACCAGACCATCGTGGACGGCACCCAGGCGGGCATCGAGTTCTTCCATGGCTACACCTATTCGGGCCACCCGCTGGCCGCCGCCGCCGCCATCGCCGCCATTGACATCCATGTGCGCGAGGATCTGCCCGGCCGGGTGCGCGCCATCGAGGGCTATTGGGAGGAGGCGACGCACGCCATGCGCTCCGCCCCCAACGTCATTGATACCCGCAACCACGGCCTGATCGCGGGGATCGAGCTTTCCCCGCGCGAGGGGGCGCCCGGCGATCGTGCCATGCGCGTCTTCCGCCGCTGCTTCGACGAGGGCGTGCTGATCCGCGTGACGGGCGACATCATCGCCCTCTCGCCCCCGCTCATCATCGAGAAGCCGCAGGTGGACCGCATCTTCGGCACGCTGGCCGACGCGATCCACAAGGAAGCCGCGTAAGGCGAGGCAACGCCCGGGGGGCTCAGTGCGGCTCCCCATGGCGCTGGGCATGAGCCTTGCGCGCCGCCTCCTTGCGGATGCGCTGCTGCTCCGCCGCGTCGCTGAAGGCGGCGGCGAGGATGCCCGTCGGGATGGCGATGAGGCCGATGCCCAGCACCGCGATGAAGCCCGCGCAAAGCCGGCCGAGCCAGGTGATCGGCGCCACATCGCCATAGCCCACCGTGGTGAGTGTCGCGATGGCCCACCACATGGAGCGCGGGATGGAGCCGAAGGCCTCGGGCTGGGCATCCCCCTCCACCACATAGAGCAGCGTGGCCGAGAGCACGAGCAGCCCGCTCGCCACGCACAGCCCCAGGAACAACTCGTGCCGGCGTGAGGCGATCGCCTCCTTCAGGAAGGCGAAGGCGCCGGAAAACTGCCCCAGCCGCGCGAAGCGCAGGATGCGCAGCATGCGCGCCAGCCGCAGCAGGAAGGCCTGCGGCCCCATCTCCTCCAGCAGCAGCGGGCTCAGTGCCAGCAGGTCCAGGATGCCGGCGGGCGAGGTGATGAAGCGCAGCCGCGCGCGCCAGGCGGAGCCGTCCGGGTCGGCCTCCGGGGCCACCCAGATGCGGGTGAGGTATTCCAGCAGGAAGATGCCGCCGAGGATGATCTCCAGCCAGGAGAAGATCGCCTCATTGCCCTCATAGATGGTGATCTCGCTCTCCAGCGTCGCCACCGCCACCGAGAACAGGATCAGCCCGCCGATCGTTTTGTTGGCGGGGGACATGCCCTCGGCCGGCCATTGCCGCGGGCTGAGCTGCACGAAGAGGCGGCGGCGGAGCGAGGGGCGGTCGGGTGCCAAGGCAAGCCTTCCAGCGAGGGCGGTTCAAGGGCGCGGCCCTGTCTACCCCTCCGGGGGCGGGTCGTCACCCTTGATGGCTTTCCCACGCGCCCAGACGCTGCTAAATATTCGGACAATCCATCAGGTCATGCGGGCCGGATTTCGTATGAATCCGTCCCGCACGGCCCAAGGCCGACCAGTTGTCGAATCGGAATGACGGTCAACCTGCCGTCGAGAAATTCGCCTCTGATTCGATGCATCTGTTGTTGTTGGTCGTGCGTTGGGCTCTGGAAGCGTGGTGTTCCGGTCGGATCATCTGCGGTTGAGTTTTTTCCGCAGAGGATACTGAGCGTCGTGCCGTGCTGCCCGATCCTGGTTCCCAGACCCAAGGGAGCCGCTGCCACGCCGGCCCCTCCGGCGCGGTGAAACTGCGCGAATGGAGGTCCGGATGGCGGAAGCCCGCCCGAGCAAGCCCAAGACGGCCCAACCGAAGGCCCGCGCCGCGGGTCCAGCACCCGCCCGCGCCAAGGCGGTGCCCAAGCCGCGCCCGTCCGAGGCGGTTGCCCGCGCGCCGTCACCCGCCGCACCGCCCGCACCCCGGCTCTACCTGCTGCATCCGCTGCTGGTGGGCGCCCTGCCGGCCTGGGATGCGGCGCTGGACCGCGCCGCGGCGCTTGGCTTCAACGGCGTGCTGATCCCGCCCCCCGTCGCCCCCGGCGGTGCCGGCCACCTCTATCAGATGGGCGATCCTGATGCGGCGCACCCCGTGCTGGAGGCCGCGGGCGACAGCGCCGCCGCGCTGAAGCAGCTCGCGGACAAGGCGCGCGCGCGCGGGCTCGATCTCTACATGGACCTGGTTCTGGACCGCGTGGCGGCCGATGGGCGCCTGGCCCATGACCATGCCGGCTGGTTCGAGGCCCCTGGCGCCGATGCCCTGCCGGACCCCCGCCTGCCGCCGCCCGACCGCGCCATCGCCCTGGCCCGCTGGAATGACGCGGAAGCGCTGGAGGCGCTGGGCGCCTGGTGGGAGGAACGTCTGCGCCGCTTCGTCGAGGCGGGCCTGGCCGGTTTCCGCTGCCATGCGCCGGCCTCCGTGCCGGCCAGCGTCTGGCGCCGGCTGATGGCCGCCGTCCCCCGGGCGCGCTTCCTCGCCTGGACGCCCGGCCTGCCGGCCGAGGCCGTGCCGGGCCTCGCGGGCCTTGGCTTCGCCGGCGCCTTCAACAGCCTGGCCTGGTGGGATTTGCGGGGCGGCTGGCTGGCGGAGGAGGCGCAGCGCCTCGCCCCCCTCGGCCCCACCCTCGCCACGGTGGAGGCACCCTTCGGACCGCGCCTTGCGGCGCAGGAGGCCGACCCCGGCCTCGCCCGGCTGGCCGCGCTGCGCCATCTGCGCCTCGCCGCCGGCATGGGGGCGGGGTTGCTCGTGCCCATGGGCTTCGAATTCGGCGCGCGCCGCCCGCTGGACGCCGCGCGCGACCGCCCCGGCGACTGGGAATGGCTGCGCCGCAATTCCGGCTTCGATCTGGAAGACGAGCTGCGCGCCACCAACGCCGCCCTGCAAGGCCAGGCGCTGGCGGCGGGTGAGCTGCGGCCGCTGACCGGCCCCGGCGCCCCCGTGGCCGCGCTGCTGCGCGCCCATGGGACGGATGCGCGGGGGGCGGAGGGGGCCACCCTCACCCTCGCCAACACCGACCTGCACCAGGTGGCCAGCGTGACGGCCGCGGCGTTGTTGCCTGGCACGGGCGGCGTCTTCACCCGCTTCACCCCCTGCTGTCCGGAGGAGGGCGCGCCCTTGCTGCCGGACGGTGAGGTCACGCTGCGCGGCGGCGAGACCCGCATCTATCGCGCCGAGGCATCCGCGCCCATCCGTGGCGCGGCCCTGCCCGCCGCGACCGAGGCGCCGCGCCTGGGCATCGAGGCCATTACCCCCAGCGTGGAGGATGGCCGCTTCGCCGTGAAGCGCATCGTGGGCGAGGTGGTCGAGGTCACCTGCGACATCATCTGCGACGGGCATGACAAGCTGGGCGCCGCCCTGCTCTGGCGCGCGGTGGATGAGGATTCGTGGCGCGAGGTGCGCCTGACGCCGCTCGGCAATGACGCCTGGACCGCGCGCTTCCCGCTGGAGCGCATGGGCCGCTACCTCTTCGTGATCGAAGCCTGGCGCGACGCCTTCGCCAGCTTCCACGACGAGTTGCAGAAGAAGCACGCCGCCGGTGTCGCCATCGGCGTCGAACTGGAAGAGGGCCGCCGCCTGGTCGAGGCCGCGGGCCAGCGCGCGGGCGGGGAGGTGGCGGCGCTGGCCGCGCGCATCACCGCGGCGGGCGATGCGGAGAAGCTGGCCCTGTTGCTGGCGCCCGACACGGCGCGGCTGATGGCGGCCGCCGATGACCGTCCCTTCAAGCTTCGCTCGGCCGAGATGCCGGTGGAGGCGGAACGTACCGGCGCGGGCTTCGCCAGCTGGTACGAAATCTTCCCCCGCAGCCAGTCCGGCAGCGAGACGCGGCACGGCACCTTCGACGATGTGATCCGCCAGCTGCCGCGCATCCGCGGCATGGGCTTCGACGTGCTGTACTTCCCGCCCGTCCACCCGATCGGGCGGAAGAACCGCAAGGGCCGCAACAACAGCCTGACGCCGGGGCCCGATGATCCGGGCAGCCCCTACGCCATCGGTTCCGAGGCGGGCGGGCATGACGCGCTGCACCCGGAACTCGGCACGCTGGAGGATTTCCTTCGGCTGGTGCGCGCGGCGCGGGAGCATGGGCTGGAGCTGGCGCTGGATTTCGCCATCCAGTGCAGCCCCGACCACCCCTGGCTGCGCGACCACAAGGACTGGTTCGAGTGGCGGCCCGACGGCTCCATCCGCTACGCCGAGAACCCGCCCAAGAAGTACGAGGACATCGTCAACGTCGATTTCTACGCGAAGGGTGCGAAGCCCGCGCTGTGGAACGCCTTGCGCGACGTGGTGCGCTTCTGGTGCGTGCAGGGTGTCAGGCTGTTCCGTGTGGACAACCCGCACACCAAGCCCTTCCCCTTCTGGGAGTGGCTGATCGCGGACATCCGCGCGGAATTTCCCGATGCGGCGTTCCTCTCCGAGGCCTTCACGCGGCCCAAGGTGATGTATCGCCTTGCCAAGGTCGGCTACAGCCAGAGCTACACCTACTTCACTTGGCGCAACGACAAGGCGGGGCTGACGGAGTATCTGACGGAGCTGACCACGACGGCGCCGAAGGATTTCTTCCGCCCGCACTTCTTCGTGAACACGCCGGACATCAATCCGAAATTCCTGCAGCAATCGGGGCGGCCAGGCTTCCTGATCCGTGCGGCGCTGGCCACCACGCTCTCGGGGCTGTGGGGCCTCTACCAGGGCTTCGAGTATTGCGAGGCGCGCGCCATGCCGGGCAAGGAAGAGTATCTCGACAGCGAGAAATACCAGCTCCGCGTCTGGCCCGACCGCGCGCCGGGCGACATCGTGGACGAGGTGACGCGGCTGAACGCCATCCGCCGCGGCAACCCGGCGCTGCAAAGCCATCTGGGCCTCGCCTTCCACCACGCCTTCAACGACCAGGTGCTGTGGTTCCGCAAGCAGAGCGCGGACCGGAGCAACGTGCTGCTCATTGCCGTCAGCCTCGACCCGCATGCGGTGCAGCAGGCCTCGGTGGAGGTGCCGCTCTGGGAATGGGGCCTGCCCGACCACGCGGCGCTGGAGGTGGAAGACCTCATGCGCGGACACAGCTTCACATGGAGCGGAAAAGTGCAGCAGATCACGCTTGATCCCCATGAACTGCCCTTCGGCATCTGGCGCGTCCGCCCGGCGGGGGGCGTCTGAGCCATGGCGCAGGATCCGCACTGGTACCGCGACGCGGTCATCTACCAGCTTCACGTCAAGAGCTTCTTCGACGGCAATGACGACGGCATCGGCGATTTCGCCGGGCTGATGCAGAAGCTGGACTACATTTCGGAACTCGGCGTGGACACGCTGTGGCTGCTGCCCTTCTACCCGAGCCCGCTGCGCGATGATGGCTATGACATCGCGGACTACCGCGGCGTGAACCCGAGCTACGGCAATCTCCGCGACGCCAAGCGCTTCGTGCGCGAGGCGCATGCGCGCGGCCTGCGCGTCATCACGGAGCTGGTCATCAACCACACCAGCGACCAGCACCCGTGGTTCCAGAAGGCCCGCGAATCCAAGCCCGGCTCGCCCGCGCGGGATTTCTATGTGTGGTCCGACACGGACGAGAAGTATGACGGCACGCGCGTCATCTTCTGCGACACCGAGAAGTCCAACTGGACCTGGGACGACAAGGCGAAGGCCTATTTCTGGCACCGATTCTACAGCCACCAGCCCGACCTGAACTTCGACAACCCGCGCGTGATGACCGAAGTGCTGGGGGCCATGAAGTTCTGGCTCGACATCGGCGTGGATGGGCTGCGGCTCGACGCCGTGCCCTACCTGGTGGAGCGCGAGGGCACCAACAACGAGAACCTGGAAGAGACCCACGCCATCCTGAAGCGCATCCGCGCCAAGCTGGACCAGGACTTCCCGGACAAGATGCTGCTGGCCGAGGCGAACCAGTGGCCCGAGGACACGCAGGTCTATTTCGGCGAGGGCGATGAATGCCACATGGCATTCCACTTCCCGCTGATGCCGCGCATGTACATGTCCATCGCGCAGGAGGACCGTTTCCCCATCACGGACATCCTGCGCCAGACGCCGGACATCCCCGAGGGCTGCCAATGGGCCATCTTCCTGCGGAACCATGACGAGCTGACGCTCGAAATGGTGACCGACAAGGAGCGTGACTACCTCTGGAGCACCTATGCCGCGGACAACCGCGCGCGCATCAACCTCGGCATCCGCCGTCGCCTGGCGCCGCTGCTGCAACGCGACCGCCGGCGCATCGAGCTGATGAACGGGCTGCTGCTCTCCATGCCCGGCACGCCCGTCATCTACTACGGCGACGAGATCGGCATGGGGGACAACATCTTCCTGCGCGATCGTGACGGCGTGCGCACGCCCATGCAGTGGTCGCCCGACCGGAATGGCGGGTTCAGCCGCGCCGACCCCGCCGCCCTGGTGCTGCCGCCCCTGCAGGACCCGATGTACGGCTTCCAGGCCGTGAATGTGGAGATGCAGGCGCGCGACCCGCATTCGCTGCTGAACTGGATGCGCCGCATGCTGGGCGTGCGCAAGCGCAGCCAGGCCTTTGGCCGCGGCGGCATGCGGCTGCTCTACCCTGCGAACCGCAAGGTGCTGGCCTATGTGCGCGAGTATGAGGAGGACACGATTCTCTGCGTGTTCAATCTCTCGCGCTCGGCCCAGGCGGTGGAGCTGGACCTCTCGGCCATGGCCGGCCGCGTGCCGGTGGAGATGCTGGGTGGCACGAGCTTCCCGCCCGTGGGCCAGCTTCCCTACCTGCTGACGCTGCCGCCCTATGGCTTCTACTGGTTCGTGCTGGCGGCGGACCAGGCGCTGCCGGCCTGGCACACGCCCTCGCCGGAGCCCCTGCCGGACCTGCGCACGCTGGTGCTGCGCGCCAATGTGAAGGAGATGCTGGGCGCCACCACGAGGGCGGAGCTGGAGCAGCAGGTGCTGCCCGAATACCTGCCCAAGCGGCGCTGGTTCGCGTCGAAGGGAGAGAAGCTCGGCGCGCTGCGCCTCGACGCCATCGCGACACTGCCCGAGACGCAGGGTGCGGTGGTGATGGCCGAGGTGGAGGTGAACCTCCCCGGCCGCACCGAGCGCTACGCCCTGCCATTGGCCGGCATGGAGGACATGGAGGGCAGCGGCCCGCTCTCCTCGCAGCTGGCGCTGGCCCGGCTGCGGCAGGGGCGGCGCGTGGGCTACCTCACCGACGCCTTCGCCGATGACCGCATGCCGGCCGCCGTGCTGTCCGCCTTGCGCGCCGGGCTGCGCCTGAACAGCGATGCGGGGGAGATCCGCTTCAACGCCACCTCGCGCCTCACCGACATCGTGATGCCGGAAGCCGCCGAAGTGCGGCGGCTTTCCGCGGAGCAGTCCAACTCCTCCCTGATTTATGGCGAGCAGGTGGTGCTGAAGATCATCCGCCGCATCAACCCGGGCATCCACCCGGAGGCGGAGATGACGCGCCACCTGACCGAGGCGGGCTTCGCCAACATCGCGCCCCTGCTGGGCGAGGTGGTGCGCGTGTCCCCCGACGGCATGCCGCACACGCTGATGCTGGTGCAGGGCTTCGTCCGCAACCAGGGCGATGGCTGGGGCTGGACGCTCGACTGGCTGGGCCGCGCCATTGACGACGCGGCGCTGCATGACGAAACGCCGGAGGATGTCTTCGCGGGCTACCAGGGCTTTGCCGCGCTGCTGGGCCGCCGCCTGGGCGAGCTCCACGCCACCCTGGCCTCGGCCAGCCGCGACGAGGCCTTCGCCCCGGAGACCGCCACCGAGGCCGACCGTGCGGCCTGGGCGAAGGGCGTGCTGGAACAGCTCGACCCCGCGCTGGACCTGCTGGCCCGCGCCGAGCTGGATGAGGCGGATGCCGAACGTGCCCGCTTCGTCATCGGGAAGCGCAAGGCCCTGCACGAGGCGGCCAAGCGCCTCGCGCAATCGGCGGAGGGCGCGCTCAAGACGCGCGTGCATGGCGACTTCCACCTGGGCCAGGTGCTGGTGGCCCAGGGCGATGCCGTGATCGTGGATTTCGAGGGCGAGCCCGCGCGCACGCTGGAGGAACGCCGCGCCAAGGGCAGCCCGCTGCGGGACGTGGCGGGGCTTCTCCGCAGCCTCGACTACGCGGCGCATGTGGGCGAGGGCAACGACACCGTGGCCGCGGCCCCGGCCGATCGCCGCGCCGCCCTCTTCGCGCGCTGGAAGCAGGAGACCGCGACGGTCTTCCTCGACGCCTATCGCGAGGTGCATGCCGCGGCACCCGAGCCCTGGGTGCCGGCGGGGGCGGAGGCCGCGCTGCTCGACCTCTTCCTGCTGGAGAAGGCCGCCTACGAAATACGTTACGAGGCCGCCAACCGCCCCACCTGGATCGGCGTTCCCTTGCGCGGCCTCGTGGAGCTCGCCGAAAGGATGACATCATGATCGCAGGATTGGAGGAGCTGGTTACCGGCCATCACGGAGACCCCTTCGCCATCCTGGGCCGTCAGGGCGGGGAGGTTCGCACCTTCCAACCCGGCGCGCGCGCCGTGACGCTGCTGGCGCGCGAGGGCGGGCAGGAAATGGGCCGGCTGGAACCCGTCCACCCCGGCGGCCTGTTTGCCGGCCCGGCGCGGGAGGCGCCCTACCGGCTGCGGATCGAATGGCCCGGTTCGGTCCAGGAGACCGAGGACCCCTATGATTTCGGCCTGCTGTTGGGGCCGCTGGACCTGCATTTGCTGGCCGAGGGCCGGCATTTCGAGATGGGCCGCGTCTTCGGCGCGCAGCCCATGGAGATCGAGGGCATCCCCGGCGTGCGCTTCGCCGTCTGGGCGCCCAATGCGCGCCGCGTCTCCGTGGTGGGCGACTTCAACGGCTGGGATGGCCGCCGCCACCCCATGCGGCTGCGGCGCGAGGCGGGGGTGTGGGAGCTGTTCGTCCCGCGCCTCGCCCCCGGCACCGCCTACAGTTACGAGATGCTGGCCGCCGATGGTTCCGTGCTGCCGCTGAAGGCGGACCCGGTGGCGCTTTCCACCGAGGCGCCGCCCGCCACCGCCTCGCGCGTGCCGGACGCCGCACCTTTCCACTGGACGGATGAGGCCTGGATGGCCGGCCGCGAGGCGCGCCAGGCACTGGACGCACCGATCTCCATCTACGAGGTCCATCCCGGTTCCTGGTGGCGCGATGCGAATGGCGACGCGCCCGACTGGGACCGGCTGGCCGACCGCCTGATCCCTTACGCGCAGGGGCTGGGCTTCACGCATCTGGAATTCCTGCCCATCACGGAGCACCCTTTCGGCGGTTCCTGGGGCTACCAGCCGCTGTCGCTCTTCGCGCCCAGCGCGCGGTTCGGCGATGCGGCGGGCTTCGCGCGCTTCGTGGATCGCGCCCATGCGGCGGGGCTCGGCGTGCTGCTCGACTGGGTGCCGGCGCATTTCCCGACCGACCCGCACGGGCTGTATCGCTTCGACGGCAGCCCGCTCTATGAGCACGCCGATGCGCGCGAGGGTTTCCACCGCGACTGGAACACCGCCATCTACAATTTCGGGCGGAACGAGGTGCGGTCCTTCCTGATCTCCTCCGCGCTGCACTGGCTGGAACGCTTCCATGTGGACGGGCTGCGCGTGGATGCGGTGGCCTCCATGCTCTACCGTGACTATTCGCGGCCGCAGGGCGAATGGATTCCCAACCGCCATGGCGGGCGCGAGAATCTGGAGGCCGTGGCCTTCCTGCGCGAATTGAACACCATCGTGCGCGAACGTTGCCCCGGCGCGGTGATGATCGCGGAGGAGAGCACCGCCTGGCCCGGCGTGACCAAGGCGGTGGACGAGGGCGGCCTGGGCTTCCACTACAAGTGGAACATGGGCTGGATGAACGACACGCTCGGCTACATGCACCAGGAGCCGATCCATCGTCGCCACCATCATGGCGCCATGACCTTCGGCCTCGTTTATGCCTGGAGCGAGAACTTCATCCTGCCCATCAGCCATGACGAGGTGGTGCATGGGAAGGGCTCGCTGCTGGGCAAGATGCCCGGCGACCCATGGCAGAAGCTGGCCAATCTCCGCGCCTATCTGGGCTTCATGTGGATGCACCCGGGCCGCAAACTGCTCTTCATGGGCAATGAGCTGGCACAGCCCGCCGAATGGAACCACGACGCCGCCCTCGCCTGGCCGTTGCTGGACCAGCCCGCGCATCGCGGCGTGCAGCACCTGCTGCGGGACTTGAATGCCCTCTACCGCGCGCAGCCCGCCTTGCACCGCGCCGATGCGCGGCCCGAGGGCTTCCGCTGGATCACCGCCGACGATGCCGATCACAGCGTGCTGGCCTGGCTCAGGCTGGGCGCGGAAGGAGACGAACCCGTGCTGGTCGCCTGCAACATGACACCCGTGCCCCGGCACGGCTATCGCCTGGGCGTCCCCGCCACGGGCGAATGGGCCGAGCTGCTCAATACAGATGCCGGCCTCTATGGCGGCGGGAACATGGGCAATGGCGGCGCGGTGAGGGCCGAGCCCCATGGGGCGCACGGCTTCGCGCAATCGGTCACGGTGACGCTGCCGCCGCTGGCCACCCTGGTCCTGGGGCGGCGCGCCTAGGATGGCCCCCCTCCCGGACCGGCTGCTGCCTGGCCGCGCGGACCCGCTCGGCGCCCATTGGGATGGGCTCGGCGTGAACTTCGCGGTGTTCTCGGCCCATGCCGAGCGCATTGACCTGTGCCTCTTCGACCCGGCCGGCCGGCGCGAGATCGCGCGCCTGCCCCTGCCCGAATGCACCGACGAGGTGTGGCACGGCTACCTGCCCGAGGCGCGGCCGGGCATGCTCTATGGCTATCGCGCGCATGGTCCCTATGATCCGCGCAACGGCCACCGCTTCAATCCGAACAAGCTGCTGCTGGACCCGTATGCGCGGCAGCTCTCGGGCGAGGTGCGCTGGTCCGATGCGCTGTTCGGCTATCGCCTCGGCGCGGGCCGCGGGGACCTCACCTTCGACCGGCGCGACAGCGCGCCCGCCATGCCCAAGGGCGTGGTGGTGGATGAGAGCTTCCACTGGGGCGACGACCGCCCGCCGGAAATCCCCTGGGACCGCACCGTCATCTACGAGGCGCATGTCCGCGGCCTGACCAAGCTGCGCGAGGACGTGGCACCCCGCGAGCGCGGCACCTTCGCCGCGCTCGCCGATCCGGGCATGATCGAGCACCTGAAGCGCATCGGCGTGACGGCGGTGGAACTGCTGCCCATCCATGCCTTCCTCCAGGACCGCTTCCTGGTGGAGAAGGGCCTCAGGAACTACTGGGGTTATTCCACCCTCTCCTTCTTCGCGCCCGAGCCGCGCTACCTCATCGAGCCCTGGATGCGGAACGAGCTGAAGGTGGCCGTGCGCCGCCTGCACGCCGCGGGCATCGAGGTGATCCTGGATGTGGTGTACAACCACACCTGCGAGGGCAGCGAGCTGGGGCCGACGCTCTCCTGGCGCGGCCTGGACAACGCCTCCTACTACCGGCTGCTGCCCGACAACCCGCGCCACCTCATCAACGACACCGGCACGGGCAACACGCTGAACATCAGCCACCCGCGCGTGTTGCAGATGGTGATGGACAGCCTGCGCTACTGGGTGCAGCACTTCCACATCGACGGCTTCCGCTTCGACCTCGGCACCATCCTGGGGCGCGAGGCGCATGGCTTCGACCCCGGCAGCGGCTTCTTCGACGCCATCCGCCAGGACCCCGTGCTGGCGCGCGTGAAGCTGATCTCGGAGCCGTGGGACATCGGGCCGGGCGGCTATCAGGTGGGCAACCACCCGCCCGGCTGGGCCGAGTGGAATGACCGCTATCGCGATGGCGTGCGCCGCTTCTGGCGGGGCGACAGCGGCATGCGAAGCGACCTCGCGGCGCGGCTGACTGGCTCGGCCGAGATGTTTGATCGCCGCCGCCGCCGCCCCTGGGCCAGCGTCAACTTCCTGGCGAGCCATGACGGCTACACCCTCTATGACCTCACGGCCTATGAGCAGCGCCACAACGAGGCCAATGGCGAGGATGGCCGCGACGGCCATTCCGACAACCACAGCCGCAACTGGGGCCATGAGGGCGAGACGGAGGATGCGGGCATCCGCGCCACCCGCGCCCGTGTGGCGCGCGCCATGCTGACCACGCTCTTCGCCTCGGCCGGCACGCCCATGCTGCTGGGCGGCGACGAGATGGCGCGCAGCCAGGGCGGCAACAACAACGCCTATTGCCAGGACAACGACATCTCCTGGTTCGACTGGGAACACGCGGAGACGGAGGAGGCGCAATCCCTCCAACGCTTCACCGCGCGCCTCGCTGGCCTGCGCCAGCAACTGCCGCCGCTGCGCCCGGCGGTCTATGAGCATGGCGAGGCGGAGCTGCGTCCCGGCCTTTCCGCCATCGGCTGGTTCGACCAGCACGGCCAGGGGATGACGCCCGAGGCCTGGGCCGAGCCGGAGGCGCGCACATTGATCTTGCGCCGTGCGGTGGTGGCGCCGGAGGGGCATGTGGATGCGGTGCTGCTGCTGCTGAACGCGGATTCCGACGGCCACCGCTTCACCCTGCCCGAGCCCGCGATGGACTGGACCATGGTGCTGGACAGCGCCCATCCGGATCTCGCCGAACACCCGGCAGCCGGGCGCTCGGTGCTGGTGGCGGCGCATTCGGTGGTGCTGATGGCCACCCGGTTGCCGCCCGAATGACCACGCTCTGGGGGCCGGTGGCACGGCCCGGCGGCGGCACGCGCTTCCGCCTCTGGGCGCCGGACAGCGACGCGGTGCTGCTGGAGGTGGAGGGCCAGGCCCCCATCCCCATGGCCGCGCAGGCGCAGGGCTGGTTCACGCTGGACGCGCCGGTGGGGGAGGGCGCGCGTTATCGCTTCCGCGTCTCGCCGGGGCTGGTGGTGCCGGACCCGGCCTCGCGCGCGCAGGCGGGCGGGGTGCATGGGGCCTCTGTGCTGACGGACCTTGCCACCTTCTCGTGGCGGCATGACGAATGGCAGGGCCGCCCCTGGCATGAGGCCGTGATCTACGAGGTCCATGCCGGCGCCATGGGCGGCTTCGAGGGCGTGCGCGAAGCCCTGCCGCGGCTGAAGGCGCTGGGCGTCACCGCCATCGAACTCATGCCCGTGGCCGAGGCGCCCGGCGCGCGCGGCTGGGGCTATGACGGCGTGCTGCCCTTCGCGCCGCACGCGGCGCTGGGTTCGCCGCAAGACCTGCAAGCGCTGGTGGACGCCGCTCATGGCGAGGGGCTGATGGTCCTGCTCGACGTGGTGTTCAACCATTTCGGGCCGGATGGCGCCTATCTGCACGCCTATGCGAAGCGCTTCTTCGACGAGGGCGTGCACACGCCCTGGGGTGCCGCCATCAACTTCGCCGAGCCCGCGGTGCGCGCCTATTTCGAGGAATGCGCGCTGCATTGGCTGCGCGACTACCGCTTCGACGGGCTGCGCCTCGATGCTGTGCACGCCATTCCCGACGCCGACTGGCTGGATCACCTGGCGCGTCGCATCCGCGCGGAGCTTCCCGGCCGCCACATCCACCTGGTGCTGGAGAATGAGCGCAACGCCGCGCGCCACCTGGCGCCGGACGGCCCCTTCGACGCGCAATGGAATGATGACGGCCACAACATCCTGCACCCGCTGCTGACGGGCGAGCGGGAGGGCTATTACGAGGACTTCGCCGAGGATGGCGCGGCCAAGCTCGCCACCGTGCTGGGGCAGGGCTTCCTCTTCCAGGGGCAGCATTCGGCGCATCTGGGCGCCACGCGGGGAGAGCCCTCGGCCCATCTGCCGCCCACCGCCTTCGTGCTGTTCCTCCAGAACCACGACCAGGTGGGCAACCGCGCCTTCGGCGAACGTCTGCCCGCCCTGGCCGACCCCGAGGCGCTGGCGGCGGCCACCGCGCTGCTGCTGCTCTGCCCACAGATCCCGCTGCTCTTCATGGGCGAGGAATGGGGGGCCACTTCCCCCTTCCTCTTCTTCACCGACCACAATGCGGAGCTGGCGCCGTTGGTGCGCGAGGGACGACGGCGCGAATTCGCGCGCTTCGCCGCCTTCGCGGACCCCGCGATGCGCGCCCGCATCCCCGACCCGAACGACGCCACGACCTTCACCGCCTCCATCCCGGATGTGGCGGAGGCCGCGCGCGAACCCCATGCGACGGTGCTGGCGCTTTACAAGCACCTGCTCGGCCTGCGCCACGCGCGCATCATCCCGCATCTGCCCGGCGCGCGCGCGCTGGGCGCCGAGGCGGTGGGCGAGAAGGCCGTGCTGGCGCGCTGGCGCCTGTCCAACCAGGAGGAACTGACTCTGGCCTGCAATCTGGGAGAGGCGCCCGCCGCCTGCACGGCACGCGGCGCCTTGCTGTTCGAGGGGCGGGAAGGGGCCGCCGCCGCGCTCGCGGCCGGCACGCTTCCGGCGCGCACCACCGTGGCGTTGCTCGGCGCATGACCCCGCGCGCCACCGCCCGGCTGCAATTCCATGCGGGCTTCACGCTGGATGACGCGGTGCCGCTGGTGCCCTATCTCGCGCGGCTGGGCATCAGCCATCTCTATGCCTCGCCCATCCTGAAGGCGCGGCCGGGCTCCACCCATGGCTATGACATCGTGGACCATGGCGCCATCAACCCGGAGCTGGGCGGCGAGGACGCGCTGCGCCGCCTCGTCGCCGCGCTGAAGGCGGAGGGGCTGGGCCTCATCCTCGACATCGTGCCCAACCACATGGGCGTGGGCGGTGCCGACAATGCCTGGTGGCTGGATGTGCTGGAATGGGGCCGCCACAGCCCCTACGCCACCTTCTTCGACATTGACTGGGAGCCGCCCGACCCCGCCTTGCGCCACAAGCTGCTGGCCCCCTTCCTGGGCGCGCCCTATGGCGAGGCCCTGGCCTCGGGCGATCTGCGCCTGCATTTCGACGCGAAGCTGGGCAAGTTCCACGCCCAGTATTTCGAGCACCGCTTCCCCATCGCGGCCCCGCACCATGCCGCGCTGCTGCAAGGGCAGGGGCCGGCGGTGGGCTTCGCCGCGCTGCGCCCATCGAGCCGCGCCGCGGCGCAGGCCGCGCATCTGGCGCTGGCCGAGCATGCGGCCACGCCGGAGGGCGAGGCGCTGATCGCCATGGTGCTCGGCGCCCATGACCCCACGACCGAGGAAGGCCGCGCCGCCCTGCACGCGTTGCTGGAACGCCAGCATTACCGCCTGGCCTGGTGGCGCGCGGCGGCGGACGAGATCAACTGGCGGCGCTTCTTCGACATCACCTCCCTCGCCGGTCTGCGCGCGGAGGACCCCGCGGTCTTCGACGCCACGCATGAACTCGTGCTGCGCCTCTATGCCGAGGGCGCCATTGACGGGCTGCGCATTGACCATGTGGACGGGCTGGCCGATCCGCGCGCCTATTGCCGCAAGCTGCACCGTCGCATGCAGACGCTGCGGCCGGATCAGGAGCCGCTGATCTGGGTGGAGAAGATCCTCGCCCCCTTCGAGGCGCTGCGCCCCGATTGGCAGGTGCAGGGCACCACCGGCTACGACTTCATGGACGAGGTGGGCGGCGTCCTGCATGACCCGGCGGGCGAGGAACCGCTCACCCGCATCTGGACCGAGCGCACCGGCCGCCCCGCGCATTTCGAGGAGGAGGCGCAGGAGGCCCGCCGGCAGATTTTGCGCGACAACCTCGCTTCCGAACTCAACGCCACCGCGGCGGCGCTGAAGCGTGTGGCCAATCAGGACATCGCCACGCGCGACCATTCGCTGACGGCGCTGCGCCGCGCGCTGGCGGAGGTGCTGGTGCATTTCCCGCTCTATCGCCTCTACATCTCCAAGGGCGGGCGCAGCGAGGAGGACCGGCGCATCCTGGACTGGGCCATCGCCGGCGCGCGCCGCACGCTGCGCCCGACCAGCCGCCATCTGCTGCCGCTGCTCGATGACTGGCTGGGCGGCGAGCCGCCGCGCAGCCTGCCCCCCGCGCAGCGGCGCGAGAGGTTGGTGGCGGCGGTGCGCTTCCAGCAGCTTTCGGCGCCCGTTGCGGCCAAGAGCGTGGAGGACACGGCCTTCTACCGCTATGGCCGCATGCTCTCGCGCAACGAGGTGGGATCGGAGCCGGGGCGCTTCGCCGTATCGCCCGGCGCCTTCCACGGCACCGCGCGCATGCGGGCGAAGCGCTTCCCGGGGGCGATGCTCGCCACCGCCACGCATGACCACAAGCGCGGCGAGGATGTGCGCGCGCGGCTGGCCGTGCTGTCCGAGATTCCCGGCGAATGGGAGGCGGCGGTGGACCGCTGGACGCGGCTCAATGCGCCCTTGCGCCGCGAATTGCCCGACGGGCCCGCGCCGGGGATGAGCGCCCAGCTCATGCTCTACCAGATGATGGTGGGCGCCTGGCCGCTCGATCTTTCGCCCGCCGATGACGAGGGCGTCGCCGCCTTCGCCGCGCGCCTGGCCGACTGGCAGCGCAAGGCGCTGCGCGAGGCGAAGCGCCGCACCGAATGGGCCGTGGAGAACGCGGATTACGAAGCCGCCTGCCAGGATTTCCTCCACACGGCGCTGGCCGCGGACCGCGCCAGCCGCTGGCGGGAGGAGGTGGCGGGCTTTGCCATGCGCCTCGCCCCCGCCGGCGCGGTGAACGGGCTCTCCCAGGCGCTGCTGCGCTGCACGGCGCCGGGTATTCCTGATCTCTACCAGGGCACGGAGTTCTGGGATTTCTCCCTGGTGGACCCCGACAACCGCCGCCCGGTGGATTTTTCCGCGCGCATGTCCGCGCTGGAGCAGGGCGTGCCGCCGGCCGAGCTGCTGGGTCATTGGCGCGATGGCAGGGTGAAGCAGGCCATCATCGCCCGCGCCCTGGAGCTGCGCCGCGCGCGGCCGGAGGTCTTCGCGGCGGGCGACCACCTGCCGCTCCAGGCCGAGGGCCCCTCGGCGCAGCACGCCCTGGCCTTCGCGCGCCCGCACCGCACGGGCACGGTGCTGGCCATCACCACGCGACTGCCGGCGGCGCTGCTTGGTGCGGCCGAGGCGCCGCTGGTGCCGGGGGCGGCCTGGGTGGAGACGCATCTCGTCCTGCCCGCGCGCCTGTCCGCCGCCACTTGGCGGGACGTGCTGACGGGCCAGATGCTGCGCGCCCGTGGCGGGCGGCTGCGGCTGGACGAGGCGCTGTCTCAGCTTCCCGTGGCGCTGCTCGAGATGGAATGAGCCAGCGCCGCATGGGCGCGCGCGCTGGCGCGGCCCAGGCGGATCAGGGCGGGCAATTCCCAGGGCCGCCGTGCGAGCCCGGCCAGGACGGGCCACAAGGCGGGGCGCCCATCCGGGGTCAGCGCGTGACGGGCGGCGTGCGGCAGGGCGTCCTCCGGCCCATCGGCCACGGCGCGCAGCACGGCGAAGGGCAGGCCGCGCGCCGCTGCGAAGCGCGCCACGGCGCCGCTTTCCATGTCCACCGCCTCGGCGCCGGTTGCGGCGTGCAGGGCGCGCTTGGCCTGGACATCGGCCAGCAAGGTGTCGCTGGCGGCGAGCGGCACCACGCGCGCCCCCGTGCCGATGGCCAGCGCTGTGGTCCAGCCCTCATCGGGGGCGAAGGGTCGGCCCGCATGCAGCGTGCCGGCCAGCAGCACATCGCCGGTGCGGGCCTCCGGCGCCAGACCTCCGGCGATGCCAAAGGACAGCACGCAGGTCACATCGGCGGGCAGGGCGTCGAGCATCGCCGCCAGCCGCGCCGCATCGCCGCCCGAGACCAGCACGCGCGTGCCGGCCGGCAGCAGCGCGGCCTCGCTCGCCAGCCCCACCGCCACAACCGCGCCATCCGGGATCAGCAAGGGGGCGCGTAGTCCTTCCAGGGGGCGGCGCGCTCATAGCCATGGGCGGCGCGCAGCAGCAGCGCCTCGGCATGGGCGGGCGCGGCCAGTTGCAGCGAGAGCGGCAATCCCTTCGACGACAGCCCGCTCATCAGCGTGATGGCGGGTTGGCCGGTCACGTTGAAGGGCGTGCGGGCCTGGCGGGGATAGGTGCGTTCCACCTCGGGCTCGTCGTCAATGAGGGCGGCTTCCTCCATGCTGCTCGCGGTCAGCAGCAGGTCCACCTGGCCGAAGACCTCGTTCACCCGCGCCAGCAACTGGGTGCGGCGGCGGGCGGCGTGCATGTAGTCCACCGCCGGCAGGAACATGCCAGGCAGCAGGCGGCGGCGCGTGACGGCGGCATAGTCCTGCGGGCGGGTCTTGAGCCATTCCTCGTGCACCACGCTGCTCTCCGCGGCCAGGATGGTGCGGTTCACCGCGGCGAACTCGTC
This sequence comes from Roseococcus microcysteis, assembly GCF_014764365.1. NCBI lineage: Bacteria > Pseudomonadati > Pseudomonadota > Alphaproteobacteria > Acetobacterales > Roseomonadaceae > Roseococcus > Roseococcus microcysteis. The sequence continues at coordinate 1,748,116 of NZ_CP061718.1, read as the reverse complement.
GAGGCTGGGCAGCGTCACGTCCATGACGATGGCGCCCTCGGCCGCCAGCAGCCTTGCCGCCTCGTCCAGGGCGGCCGCCATCTCGGCCGAGGCCGGCTGGTCCTTCTCATGGAAGTGCCGGACATAGCCGATGCGCAGGCCGCGCAGCCCGTCCGTCAGGCCGCGCGTGTAGTCCTGCCCGCCATCGGCCATCACGTTCAGCATCAGCGCGGCGTCGCGCACCGTGCGCGTCAGCGGCCCCACATGGTCGAGCGAGAAGGCCAGCGGGAAGACGCCCGCGCGCGGCACCAGCTCATAGGTGGGCTTGAGACCCACGATGCCGCAATGGCTGGCCGGGTGCCGCACCGAGCCGCCCGTGTCCGTGCCCAGCGCCGCCGGCAGCATGCGCGCCGCCACCGCCGCACCGGAGCCGGAGGAGGAACCGCCTGGATGATGCGCCCGGTTCCAGGGGTTGCGGGCGGGCGGGAAGGGCAGGTCGAAGGCCGGTCCGCCGATGGCGAATTCATGGGTGGCGAGCTTGCCCGGGAACACCGCCCCCGCCGCGCGCAGCCGCGCCACCACCGCCGCATCCGCATCGGCCATATGGTCCAGGCGCTGCTTCGAATGGCAGGTGGTGGGGTGGCCCTTGAGGTCGATGATGTCCTTCAGCCCCACCGGGATGCCATGCAGGGGCGAGCGCGGGCCGTGCCGGGTGATCTCGGCCTCGGCCTCGCGCGCGGCCGCCTCGGCCTCTGCGATGGTCATGCGGATGAAGGCGTCGAGTCGCGGCTGCAGAGCGGCGATGCGCGCGAGGCAATCCTCCAGCAGCTCCACCGGCGAGAGCTTGCGGGCGGCGATGAGGGCGGCGGCCTCGGCCAGCGTCAGAAGGTGCGGGCTCACGGGCGGGGCGCCACGAAAGCAGGCGTCGGTTCCAGCGCGGGGTCGCCGCTGCGGGGCAATTGCCCGCGCTGCCGGGCCAGCTGCGCCAGCGCCGCCCGCACATCGGCCGGGTAGCGCGCGGCGGTGTCCTCCAGCCCCGCGGCCTTCACGAGGGCGGCGATCTCTTCATCGGTCATGGTGGGCACCCCTGCTGTCCGCGCGCAGCTTGGGCCGGGCGGGAGAGGCGGAAAAGGGGGGAAAAGCAGGGGGCGGCCGCAGTCGGGGGGGAGATTTGGCGCGGCCGCCCCCTGAAGTTGGGCTCCCTGGCGGCGAGGCGCCGCCCTGGGAGGTCCGGGAGAGACGGGAGTGCTCGGGGGGAGAACACATCCCATGCCGCAATGTGGGGAGGCCGAGTTACGGAAGTGTTGCCGGTGCCGCACGAATTGTCGCGGGCGGCGGCCGGGTCTATGCCGGGGGCCGGATCTGGGAAGGATGACGGATGCTGCCGCTCACGGGCCTCAAGGTGGTGGAACTCGGGCACTACATCGCCGCCCCCTTCTGCACGCGGCTGCTGGCCGATCTGGGCGCCGAGGTCATCAAGGTGGAGCCGCCCGGCGGCGACCCCTTCCGCGGCTGGGGCGCCAAGCACAACGGGCATTCCGTCTGGTTCAGCGTGCATGGGCGCAACAAGCTCTCGGTCACGCTCGACCTCAAGAGCGAGGAAGGGAAGCGCCGGGTGAAGGCGCTCTGCGCCCGCGCGGATGCCGTGGTGGAGAATTTCCGCCCGGGCTACCTGGAGCGCATCGGCCTCGGCCCCGAGGTGCTGCACGCGGCGAACCCGAACCTCATCATCGCGCGCATTTCGGGCTATGGGCAGGACGGGCCCTATCGCGACAAGCCGGCCTTCGGCGCCATCGGCGAGGCCATGGGGGGCTTGCGCCACCTGACGGCCAATCCGGGCCAGAGCGAGTATCCGCCGCCGCGCTGCGGCGTCTCCATCAGCGATGATCTGGCGGGGATGTATGCGGCGCTCGCCATCGCCTCGGCCTGCTGGGGGCGGGAGCGGGGGAACAATGCGGGCAAGGTGCTGGACCTTGACCTGGTGAGTTCGGTGTTCTCGCTGATGGAGGGCATGCTGCCCGAGCACGGCCTCTTCGGCTGGGTGCGCCAGCCGGCGGGGGCGGCCATCCCGACCGCGGCCCCCACCAACACCTATCCCTGCGCCGATGGGAAGTGGCTGTGCGTCGCCGGCAATTCGGATTTGATCTTCGCGCGGCTGATGGCGCTGATCGGCCGGCCGGACCTCGCGGCCGATCCGCGCATGGCCACCAATGGCGGCCGCTGCGAGCACGCGGCGGAGCTGGACGCCGCCATCGCCGACTGGACGCGCACCCTGCCCGCCAAGGAGGCCGAGGCGCTGCTGGAAGGGGCGGAGGTGCCGTGCTCGCGCCTCTACGACATCGCGGATTGCGCGACGGACCCGCATTTCCTCGCGCGCGGCATGGTGCAGAAGGTGGCGGACCCCCTGCTGGGCGAGGTGCTGCACCCGGCACCCCCCTTCCGCTTCGACGGCGTCAGCCCCGCCGAGATGATCCGCTGGCCCGGCCGCGCGGCGGGGGCGGACAATGACCATGTGTTCCATGAATTGCTGGGAGAAGCCCGATGAACGTCACCCTCTCCGAAGTCTCCCCGCGCGACGGGCTGCAGCCCATCAAGGAATGGGTGCCGACCGAGACCAAGGTGGCGCTGGTGCGCGCCCTGCACGCGGCCGGCGTCACGCGCATGGAGGTGGGCAGCTTCGTCAGCCCCAAGGCCATCCCGCAGATGGCCGACACGAATGAGGTGCTGAAGGCGGCCAAGCAGCTCGATGGGCTGGAATGCACGGTGCTGGTGCCCAACCGGCGCGGCTTCGACACGGCCATCCAGGCGGGCGCGGACCGGCTGGGCTTCTTCATGTCGGTGACGGAGAGCCACAACAAGGCGAACCTGAACCGCACGCGCATGGAGAGCTTCGCGGAACTCGCCAAGCTGGTGCAGGAGACGCCGAAGGGCACGAAGATCCGCTTCAACCTCTCCTGCTCCTTCCACTGCCCCTTCGAGGGCGTGGTGCCGGAGGCCGAGGCGCTGGACTGGATCGAGCGCGCCCAGGCGCTGGACGCCGACATGGAGGTGGCCATCGCCGACACCACCGGCAATGCGGCCCCGGATCAGGTGCGCCGCGTCTTCACCCACGCGATCGAGAGCTGGGGCAACCGCTTCGCCTTCCATGGGCATGACACCTACGGCCTCGGCCTGGCCAACATGCTGGCTGCCTGGGAGGCTGGGTGCCGCGTCTTCGACGCGGGCTCGGGCGGTATCGGGGGCTGCCCCTATGCGCCGGGTGCAACGGGCAACACGGCGATGGAGGATGCGGTCTGGATGTTCGAGCGCATGGGCGTCTCGACCGGGCTGAACTGGCCGAAGCTGCTGGAGGCCGCGGACATGGCCGCCGCCATCCCGGGCGCCATGCCGGGTGGGCGGGTGCGTGGCGTGCCCGGGGCGCGCGGGTGAAGTTTTGGCCCGGGGCGCGCGGATGACGTTTTGGCCGGGGCCGCGCGCGGCCTGACGGGCCGCACGGCGCCGCACGGACGCAAGGAAATCTTCAAGACTTCCTGGCATTTCTTGCCGCATGCGGGACCAGGAAGCTTCCAGCCACCCATTCGTTCTGGTTCTGCTCGGGGCCAGTTGCATCTTCCTGCTGCTGGCCGTGCTGTGGCCGCGCGCGGGGCAGCCGGTTCTCCTGACACTTCCCGCCGCCGCGTCGCCCTCCGTGCTTGCCGTCGCCGGCTGGCGCGTGACGGGCTGGCGTGACCTGGGACCGCTGCGCCTTCTCCACCTCCAGCCCGATCACCCGCAGGCCAGCCCCATGGCGCTGCTGCGGCAGACGGGCGGCTGGCTGGCCATCAACTCCACCCGCTCCGGCGGGTGCCTGTAGGGGCTACACCATGGACCTCACGCATTTCCGCGCCCAGACGGGCCGCTTCCTCCTGTGCCTGATGGCGGGGATGATCCTATTGACGCCCCTGGTCGGGCTCTCCTCCAGCGCCCCGATGGAGGACCTTCTCCTCGGCACGCTCGGGGTGGCGCTGCTGGCCCTGGCCGCGGGCCTCGCGGCACGGCGTGGCGCCGGCAGCCCCGTGGCCGGGCAGACCATGGCGGTGGCGCTGATGGCGGCCATCTCCGTCCAGGTCTGGCTGGCGCCCGCCGCCTGGACCCTGGACGCGCATATGGCCTATTTCGCCGGCCTCGCGCTGCTGGCAGGCTATTGCGACTGGCGCGCCGTGCTGGTGGCCACCGTCACCGTCGCCCTGCACCACCTGGTGCTGAGCTACCTGGCCCCCATGGCCGTGTTCGGCGTGCCGGACGGCAATCTCGGCCGGGTGCTGCTGCATGCCGCCATCCTGCTGGTGGAGGCGGGCGGGCTGCTGCTGCTGGTGCGTGGCCTGCCCCGGGCTGCGGCGGCGGCCGATGCCGCGCTGGCCGAGGCCCGCGCCGCCCGCGCCGCCGAGGCCGTCGAGGCGCAGCGCCGCCTGGCCGGCGAGGCGGAATCCCAGGCCGCCAGCCGCCGCACCCGCGCCGCCACCGCGGACAGCGTGGAGCACGCCCTGGGCGGCGTGGCCCGCGAGGTGGACACGGCATCGGCCGCGCTGGACGAGGCCGCGCGCCGCATCAGCGGGGAAGCCAATGCCGCGGCGGAACAGGCCGAGGCCGCCCGCAGCGCCGTGGCCGAGGCGGCGAGCGGCGTGCAGACCGTGGCCGCCGCCTCGGAGGAGCTGGCCGCGGCGGTGTGCGAGATCACCCGGCGCGTGGCCCAGGCCAGCCAGGTCGCGGGCCGCGCCGCCGCCCAGACCGAGAGCACCGGGGCCATCGTGAACGGCCTGTCGGATAGCGCGCAGCGCATCGGCGACGTGCTGCGCCTGATCAGCGACATCGCGGGGCAGACGAACCTGCTGGCGCTGAACGCGACGATCGAGGCGGCGCGGGCCGGTGAGGCCGGCAAGGGCTTCGCCGTGGTGGCGAGCGAGGTAAAGAACCTGGCCGGGCAGACCGCCCGCGCCACGGAGGAGATCGGCCAGCAGATCAGCGCCATCCGCGCCGCGACCGCTGATGCCGTGGCGGCCATCCAGGCCATCAGCCAGGTGGTGGGCGAGGTGAATGAGGTGGCCGGCACCATCGCCTCGGCCGTGGAGGAGCAGGGGACGGCCACGCGTGAGATCGCGGGCGCCAGCGCCACCGTGTCGCAGGGCACCGAAGCCGCCGCGGCGGCGGTGAGCCGGGCGGTGGACCGCATGGGGCGCACGGCCGAGGCGGTGTCGGAGCTTGAAAGCATGGCCGATGCCCTCCGGAACGAGGCCGTGATCCTCCGCAACACCTTGCAGGACACGACAGAGGGCCTGCGCGCCGCCTGAGACCTTGCCGGCGGCGCCGGCATCGCCTACACCCCGCGCCAGGGCGGCACCCCTGGAGGCCGCCTGCTTCCGTTCGGGCATCTGCCTGGGCAGGGGCGAAACATACCCGCAGCAAGGAGTTTCTGGCATGGTCCAGACCATTCGGATCGAGGCCGAGGCGCGCGGGCGTGCCGGTAAGGGGGCGGCGCGCGCGACCCGGCGAGAGGGGCTTGTCCCCGGTGTCGTCTATGGGGCGAAGCGGGAGGCCACGCTGGTCGCCTTCGACCCCCGCGACATCATGAAGGAGCTGCACAAGGGCTCCTGGCAGTCGCACGTCTATGACGTGGTGGTGAAGGACGGCCCGACCGAGCGCGCCCTTCTGCGCGAGGTGCAGTTCCACCCCGTGACCGACCGCCCCATCCACATTGACTTCCAGCGCCTGGCGCCGGGGGCCCGCATCCGCATCAAGGTGCCGGTCGTGTTCAAGCATGAGGAGAGCTGCCCCGGCCTGAAGGCGGGCGGCGTGCTGAACGTGGTCCGGCGTGAACTGGAAGTGCTGGTGGACCCCGAGGCGGTGCCCGAGACCTTCCACATTGACCTGGCCGAAGCCAAGATCGGCGACAGCATCCGCTGGTCGGCCGTGGTGGACAAGGCGGACGCCAAGCCCGTGATCACCGGCCGCGACTTCGTGGTGGCCACCATCGCCCCGCCGACCGTGGTCGAGGAGGTGGCCGCCCCGGTCGCCGCCGCCGAGCCCGCGAAGAAGGGCGGCAAGGCCGCGGCCAAGCCGGCCGCGAAGGCGCCTGCCGCCGCCGCCGCCGCCGCCCCGGCGAAGAAGAAGTAAGCCGGGAGGTTCGTGGTGCGGCTTTGGGTGGGCCTCGGCAATCCGGGGTCCGAACATGCGAAGCAGCGCCACAACATCGGCTTCATGGCGCTCGACGCCATCGCACGCCGCCACGGCTTCGCGCCGTGGCGGTCCAAGTTCAAGGGCGAGGTTTGCGATGGCAGCGTGGGCGGGCAACGCCTGCTGCTGCTCAAGCCCATGACCTACATGAATTTGAGCGGCGAGGCGGTGCAGGCCGCCTGCGCCTTCCACAAGATCCCCCCCGCCGACATCTGGGCCTGGCATGACGAGCTGGACCTCGCCCCCGGCAAGGTCCGGGTGAAGAAGGGCGGCGGCACCGCCGGCCATAACGGACTGCGCGACATGCAGCGCGCGCTGGCCACGCCCGATTTCGGCCGCGTGCGCCTCGGCATCGGCCACCCCGGCCACAAGGACCGCGTGACCGGACATGTGCTGGGCAATTTCGCCAAGGCCGACACCTGGGTCGAACCCCTGCTGGACGCGCTGGCCGATGCGGCCCCCTTGCTCGCCACCGGCAAGGCGGAGGAATTCATGACCCGCGTGGCCTATCTGACCCAGGAGACCCCCTGATGGAGCCCATGGTCGTGGAGGAATTCTTCGGCGGGCCCGGTCCCGAGGACATGGCCAATGCCGCCGCCGCCATCGCCCAGGCGCTGCGGCAATTCGCGGCCACCGAGGCGCAGGCGGCCGCCGGGCTGCGCGCCTGCCTGCCCACGCCGACCGAAGCCGGCCCCCTCTCCGACGTGCGGCGCCTGCGCGCCGTCTCCGCCGCGGCCGGCGAGGCCGCCATCCGCGCGGCCCTGCTGCTGGAGGCGGCCGACATCATCGCTCCCGGCGGGCCGGCGCCCGAGCTCGGCGCGGCACTCGCCGCCGCGACCAAGCGCGTGGGCCTGCCGCCCACCGTGCTGGTGCCGCTGCTGCGCGCCGCCGCCCTCAGCCTGCCCACGGATGACGCCTCGGCCCGGATCGCGGCCGCCATCCGCGTGCAGGACCTCGCCGCCGCGATCGCCGGCTGACACACCCCTTACCGCCAAGGCCAATTCCATGGGTTTCAACTGCGGCATCGTGGGCCTGCCCAATGTGGGCAAATCCACCCTCTTCAACGCGCTGACGCAGACGGTGGCAGCCCAGGCGGCCAACTACCCCTTCTGCACCATCGAGCCCAATGTGGGCCGGGTCGCGGTGCCGGACCCGCGCCTCGGCCAGCTCGCCGCCATCGCGAAGAGCCAGAAGATCGTTCCCACCAGCCTCGAATTCGTGGACATCGCGGGGCTGGTGCGCGGCGCCTCGCGCGGGGAGGGGCTGGGCAACCAGTTCCTCGGCAATATCCGCGAGGTGGACGCCATCGTCCACGTCCTGCGCTGCTTCGAGGATGGCGACGTCACCCATGTGGATGGCAGCGTGGACCCGCTGCGCGACGCCGAGACGGTCGAGACCGAGCTCATGCTCGCCGACCTCGACAGCCTGGAGAAGCGCGTGCCGCAACTCCAGAAGAAGGCGCGCGGCAATGACAAGGAAGCGGCCGCGCAGCTCGCCTTGGTCGAGGTGCTGATCCCAGCCCTTTCCGCTGGCCGCCCCGCCCGCACCGCCGTCCCCAAGGGCGAGGAGGAGGCCGCGCGCCGCCTGGGGCTGATGACCACCAAGCCCGTGCTCTATGTCTGCAATGTCGAGGAGGGCTCCGCCGCCACCGGCAATGCGCACAGCGAGAAGGTGATGGCCCGCGCCAAGGCCGAGGGCGCGCGCGCCGTCGTCGTCTCCGCCGCCATCGAGGCCGAGATCGCGCAGATGGCCGAGGCCGACCGCGGCGAATTCCTCGAAACCCTGGGCCTCAGCGACAGCGGCCTCGATCGCGTCATCCGCGCGGGCTATGAGTTGCTGGGGCTGGTCACCTATTTCACCTGCGGCCCCAAGGAAACCCGCGCCTGGACCATCACCCAGGGCATGACCGCGCCCCAGGCCGCCGGCGTCATCCATGGCGATTTCGAACGCGGCTTCATCGCCGCCGAAACCATCGCCTTCGACGACTACGTGAAGCTCGGCGGCGAACAGGGCGCCAAGGAAGCGGGCAAGATGCGGGTGGAAGGCAAGACCTACATCGTCCGCGACGGCGACGTGATGCTGTTCCGGTTCAACGTCTGAGGGGCATCGCGGGGGACGCTGTCCCCCGCACCCCCTGCCAAAGGCCATGGCCTTTGGAAACCGTCAGTTTTGGGGTTTGCGGGAGGGGGCATGGCCCGCCCGTGATCAGCGGCGCGCCCGTGACGCCCCCTCCCGAAAACCCCAACAATCGAATGGGTGTCCAGAGGCCCTCGGCCTCTGGCAGGTGGGGTGTGGGGAGGACGGCGTCCTCCCCGCGGCGCGCCCTCAGAAATCGCTGACCCGGCCCTTGCGTTCCCAGTCGTTGTAGCGCGTGGGCTCGGGGCCGGTGGGGCCGCCGTCTTCGCTTCCGGGTGGTGCGGGCGGGTGTTTCGGCCGCTCGATCTTCGTCAGCGGGGGTGCGGTGCGGGGCTTGCCGCCGGGGATGGCGTCTGTCGGCTTGTCTGGCGCGTTCATGCACACGATCTGGGGGTTTGGAAGGAGTTTCGGAAGATGGCCAAGACGTTCATCCTGCTGGCGGGCATGACGGCCTTGTTTCTGGCGGTCGGCTATCTGGTGGGGGGCAGGGCGGTGCCATGATCGCGCTGCTGATCGCGGGCGGCATGAACCTGTTCGCCTGGTGGGGCGGCGACGGGATGGTGCTGCGCATGCACAACGCCCAGCCCGTGACGCCGCAGGAGGCGCCGCAGCTCTACGCCATGACCGAGCGCCTGGCGCAGCGGGCCGGCATTCCCATGCCCGCGCTCTACATCATCCATGAGGACCAGCCCAACGCCTTCGCCACCGGCCGCAGCCCGGAAAAGGGTGTGGTGGCGCTGAACACCGGCCTGCTGAACATGATGAGCGAGCAGGAGGTGGCCGGCGTCATCGCGCACGAGATGGCGCACATCAAGAACCGCGACACGCTGATCATGGCCGTGACGGCGAGCATCGCGGGCGCCATCGGCTTCCTCGCGCAGTTCGGCTTCATGATGGGCGGCAACCGCGACAGCCGAAGCCCCTTCGGCCTGATCGGCATGATCCTGCTGATGATCCTGGGCCCGATCGCCGCCATGGTGGTGCAGATGGCCATCAGCCGTTCGCGCGAATACGAGGCGGACGCCGAGGGCGCGCGCATCTGCGGCGACCCGGCCTGGCTGGCGAACGGGCTGGCGCAGCTCGAGCGCTACAAGCAGGGGCGGGTGAACCAGGCGGCGGAGGCCAATCCGGCCACGGCGCATATGTTCATCATCAACCCGCTCTCGGGCTTCCGGATTGATGGGCTGTTTTCCACCCACCCGCCGACGGAGGAGCGCATCGCGCGCCTCATGGCCATGCGGGGCAGTGGCGGCGGTGCGGGCGTGGCGCCGGGCGGCTGGGCCAAGCCGGCCTCGGTGGGCGGTTCGCCCTGGGGCCAGGCGCCGCAGCGGCGGAACCCCTGGGCGCGCTGAGCGGCGCTGCCCCCTGAATGGGCCCCAGCCTGCCGCTTTGTCGGGCAGGCTGGGATTTGTCCGGATGGTTTGCGGGGGCGAAAGGGTTGTTCCCTGGGTGGCGCGTGCGAAGTTGCGCGCGAACCTCGACCCCTCAGGGAGAAACCCGTCCATGCTGAAGCGCGCCCTGCTTGCCTGCGGCCTTGCCTTCGCCGCCATCGCCCCCGCGGCCGCCCAATCCTTCGAACGGCCCATCCGCATCATCGTTCCCATCGCGCCAGGCGGCGGTACGGACGTCTTCGCGCGGCTGCTGGCGGAGCTGGTGGGGAACTCGCTCGGCCAGCCCATCGCGGTGGAGAACCGGCCCGGCGCCTCCTCCACCATCGGCACGCAGTTCGTGGTGGACCAGCGGCCCGATGGCCACACGCTGATGTTCACCGCCAACTCGCCCATCACCGCCGCGCCGCATGTGATGAACGTGCGCTACACCGTGGACCAGCTGGAGCCGATGTTCATGGTGGGCCATGTGGGCTTCACCCTCTGCGTGCGGAATGACAGCCCCCACCAGGACGCGCGGAGCCTGATCGCGGCCATGCGCGCCGACCCGGGCGGCTACACCTATGGCACCGACGGCGTGGGCGGGAACATGCACCTGGCCGCCGAGCGCGTCTTCCGCCGGCTGGGCGTGGAGGGGACCATGGTGCCCTTCCAGGGCGCCGCGCAGACGCTGACGGCCTTCAGCGGCGGGCATATCCAGCTCTATGGCGGCTCCATCGCGGTCGCCATGCCGGCCATCCGCGACGGGCGCGCCCGCTGCCTGATCCTGACGCAGCGTGACCAGCACCCGGCGGTGCCCACGGGCAGCGGCCTCGACGCGCTGGGCATCCCGGAGGAGGAGACGCTGATCTGGTGGGGCATGCTGGCCCCGCGCGGCCTGCCCGCCGACCGCCGCGCCGCGCTGATGACGGCCTTCGAGGCCGCCTGGCGCACCGAGCGCTTCCAGCAGCAGCTGGCCCGCAGCGGCGTGACGCCGCAGTTCCGCGGTCCCGAGGAATCCGCCCGCCTGATCGCGGCGGAAAGCGAGGCGCTGGGCCGGGTGGTTCGCGCCATCGGGATCGAGCGCAGCCGCTGAAGCTGCCCGCGGATTGACCGGGCGGGCCCCCCGCGCGACCCTCCTTCCCGTCAAGGAAGGGGGAAGCGGATGGAAGGGGCCGAATGGCTCGCCCGGTCATTGCGAGGGTCGGGCGTCTCGCATTTCTTCTTCGTGGATGCGGTGCTGCGGCGGACGCTGCTGGCGCTGGAACGGGTGGGCGTGCAGCCCGTCCTCGCCCATGCCGAGAAATCCGCCGCCTACATGGCCGATGGCTATGCGCGCATCGCCGGCCGGCCGGGTGTCGTGGCGGCGCAGGCGGTCGGGGCGGCGAACCTCGCGGCCGGGTTGCAGGATGCCTATCTCGGCCGCGCGCCGGTGCTGGCGCTGACGGGGCGCAAGCCGCTCGGCCACCAACACCGCAACGCCTATCAGGAATTGCCGCATGGGCCGCTCTTCCAGGCGGTGACGAAGCACGCGGCGCTGGTGGAGCGCGCGGAGGATTTCCCGCGCCAACTGCGACAGGCCTGGTCCGCCATGCTGGCGCCGCCGCCGCGCCCCGCGCATCTCGATCTGCACGGGCTGATGGGCGAGGTGATCGAGCGCGGCGAGATCACGGACGCGCCGCTGGAACTGGCCGATTGGCGCGCCCCGCGCCATCGCTCCATCGCCGATGGGCTGGACCGTGCGGCCGCGCTGCTGCTGGGCGCGAAGCGCGTGGCGCTGGTGGTGGGCGAGGGCGCGCTGCTCTCGGGCTGCGGCCCGGAATTGCTGGCGCTGGCCGAGGCCTTGCAGGCGCCGATCGCGCTTTCCCTCGGCGCGCGGGGCATCGTGCCGACGCGCCACCCGCTGCATCTGGGCGTGCTGGGCGCCTATGCCGGCCCACCGGCGAACGCGGTGGTGGATGAGGCGGAGCTGGTCTTCTTCATCGGCGCCGACACCTCGGACATGCTGACGAACTATTGGCGCACGCCGCGCCTGGGCCGGCGCTGCATCCAGCTCGACGCCGACCCGCTGGAGTTCGAGCGCAGCTACGCGCTGGAACATGCGCTGTGCGGCGACCCGAAGCTGAGCCTGGCCGCGCTCAACACGCTGATCGGCCGGCCGGAGCGTGATGGTGGCTACGCGCTGCGCGCCGCGACCGCCATGCGCGAATGGCGCGCGGCGATGGCGCCGCGCATGGCCTCCAATGACGCGCCCATAGACCCGGCCCGGCTCTGCGCCGAGATCAGCGCGGCCTTGCCCGAAGACGGCATCCTGGTGGCCGATACGGGCTATTCGGGCATCTGGACCGGCAATCTGGTGGAGCTGAACGGCGCGGGACAGTCCTACCTGCGCGCGGCGGGCTCGCTGGGCTGGTCCTTCCCCGCCGCGCTGGGGGCCAAATGCGCCGCGCCCCATCGCAAGGTGGTGTGCTTCTCGGGCGATGGCGCGCTCTACTACCACCTCACCGAGCTGGAGACGGCGCGGCGGCGGGGCATCGGCGTGGTGCTGGTGGTGAACAACAATTCGGGCTTCGGCCAGGGCTGGCCCAACTACCTCAAGCAGGCCGGCAACCGGCCCGTGGCGGCGGAGCAGGTGCTGCGCTTCGGCCCCACCAACTTCGCCCGCGTGGCGGAGGAATTCGGCGTCACTGGCATCCGCGTCGAGACGCCGGACGCCATCGGCCCAGCCTTGCGCCGGGCCATCGCCATGGAGGCGCCGGTGGTGGTGGATGTCGCCACCGGCATTGATTTCCGCGCCCCCGAACCCTGGACCCCACCCTCTTGAATCGCGGAGAATTAAGATGAGCCGACAGATGCGCGTGGCGGTGCTGGGCGCCGGCACGATGGGCCATGCGCTGGCCCTGGTCTTCGCCATGGGCGGGCACAGCGTCCGCCTGACCGATTCCCATGCCGAGACGCTCGCCCGCGCGCCGGAGCTGATGGCCAAGGCGCTGACCACCCTGACCGCCATGGGCGAGGCCCCGGCGGGCATGGGGCCGGAACAGCTGGCGCAAATCTGCACCTGCCACGCGGACCTTGCGGAGACGGTGGAGGGCGCGGAGCTCATCATCGAGGCCATCGTGGAAAACCCCGAGGCCAAGCGGACGCTCTACGCGCAGCTCGACGCCTGCGCGCCGCCGGACGCCATCTGGGCCAGCAACACCAGCTACCTCGACGTGTTTCCGCTGATGCCGCCGCATCGCCTGAAGCGCGCGCTGATCGCGCATTGGTACACGCCGCCTTACCTGGTGGACCTGGTGGATCTGGTGGCCAGCCCCGAATGCGAGCCGGAGGCGATGGCGACCGTGAAGGAGGCCATCGAGGCCATGGGCAAGGTGCCCATCGTCCTGAAGAAGTTCATCCCCGGCTACATCGCGAACCGCATCCAGGCCGCCTTCCAGAACGAGGTGCAGTTCCTCATTGATGAGGGCTATGCCACCGCGCAGGACATCGATGACAGCGCCATCCATGGCATCGCGCTGCGCTTCATGATCATTGGCATCATGGCCAAGGCGGATTTCACGGGCCTGCCGCTGCTGCAGCACACCTTCCGCAACAAGATGTACACGCCCCCGCCCGAGACCGACCACAGCCGCAGCATGGATGCGCTGATCGCGCGCGGGGATACGGGTGTCATGGGCGGGCGCGGTTACTACGACTGGGGCGGGCGCGCGCCCGCGGAACTGTTCGAGGAACGCGATGCCAAGCTCATCGCGCTCAAGAAGGCCATGCGGCAGATCGGCTTCATGGCGGGACGTGGCATGAAGGCGAATGACGCATGATCACCTATGACCTCAAGGGCAAGGCGGCGCTGGTGACGGGGGGTGCCTCGGGCATCGGCCTCGCCACCGTGCGGATGCTGGCGAAGGGCGGCTGCAAGGTCGCCATCAACCATTTGGCCGACGACCCGCGCGGGCCGGAGGTGGTGGAGGCGCTGCGGGCCGAGGGAATGGACGTGCTCTCCGCCCCCGGCAATGTCGGCGATGCGGCGGATGGCCCGCGCATGGTGGAACAGGCGGTGGCCGATCTCGGGCGCCTCGATTACCTCGTGAACAATGCCGGCACGCCGGGCACCCGCGCCTCCATCCCGCCCACCGCGCTCGACCGCATCACCGAGGAATTGTGGGAGGCGGTGATCGAGGTGAACCTGCTGGGCGTCTTCCGCTGTTCCAAGGCGGCCGCGCCGCATCTGAAGAAGACGGGTGGGGCCATCGTCTCCGTGGCGTCCATCGCCGGGATCAATTCGCCCGGCTCCTCCATGGCCTATGGGGCGACCAAGGCAGGCGTGATCTCGCTGACCAAGAACCTCGCGCGCGGGCTGGGGCCGGAGGTGCGGGTGAACGCCATCGCGCCGGGTGCGGTGAACTCCACCTGGCAGATCGAATGGACCAATGAGCAGCGCGCCACCTCGATCGACAAGGCCGTGCTGAAGCGGCGCTGCGAGCCGGAGGATTTGGCCGAGGTCATGGTCTTCCTGCTCGCCGGGGCCGCGATGGTGACGGGGCAGACGGTGGTGGTGGATGGCGGGCTGACGCTGTAGCGCGTCAGCCTGGCAGGCGGTGGCCGTAATCCACGGGATGGACCGAGACCATCTCGGCCGCCGCCCAGAAGGCCAGCAGGATGAAGACCATCTCGACGCGGATGGCGCCCGCCAGCCGCGCGCCGGCGCCCGCCTCGCCGCGTGCCAGGGCCGGCGTGTGGCGCAGACGGTTCCACCCGGCCAGCGCCAGCGCCGCCAGCACCGCCAGCGTCTTGGCCAGCAGCGCCCAGCCATGCCAGGCGTCCAGGATGCGGTCGAGGCGAAGGGTCAGATACCAGGTCAGCAGCATGCCGGTGACGAGCATGGCCAGCACGGCCAGGGTCGCGGCCCGGCTCCAATCCCGCACGAGCACGGCCGCCGCCGCGCCATCCGGTCGCCCTGCCACCCAGAGCAGGGGCGGCAGCGAACCCACCCAGAAGGCCACGACCACGAGGTGCAGCACCAGCAGCGCCACGATTTCCTGCCGTGGGCCGTAGAGGGTGGAATGGCCCATCGCGGCATAGGACCCCACGACCAGCGCCGCCCCCACCGCCGCGACCGCCGGACCCACCCGCCAAGGCAAGGCCACCGCCGCGAGCAGCACCAGCCCCGCGCCGCGCAGCCAGAAGGCATCCCCGATGCGCGAGCGCAGGACGGCCGCCCAGACATCGGGGTCGGTGGCACTCGCCCCCGCGGTCAGCACGAGCACCCGCAGGACCAGCGCCAGCACCGATAGCGCGAGGCCGGCCCCGATGGCCGCCAGCACCGTGCGCCGCAGCCGCGCGGCTTCCGTCCCATCCAGCCGATGGCCAAAGCCCAGCGCGAAGATGACGAGGCCCGCCGCTCCCAGCGTGGCCGCATGCTGGGCGCCGCGCAGCAGGACGGTCAGGCCATCCAGCAGCGAAGGGTCCGGCTGGAGATACTCCAGGATCATGGCTGGCGCGTCCCCGCCACCCGGAAGGGAATGACCCCGCCGACCGGATGCCCATCGGCCGAGATGATGCGCCATTCGGCCCGATACTCGCCGGGTTCCAGCGGCGGCAGGGCGATGATCTCGGTGCGCTCCGGCCGGATGGGGCGGCGCGGCAGCGGGATTTCGACGTTGTCGGCGCGGCGCAGGCGCAGCGCGGTCAACTGCACCCTTTCGCTGAAATGCAGTTCGATCCGCTCCGGCGCGCGGTCAAGCACGGCGCCCGCGGCGGGCACGCTGCGCCGCAGTTCGGAATGCGCCGCCGCGGG
The DNA here is from genome assembly GCF_014764365.1 of Roseococcus microcysteis. Lineage (NCBI taxonomy): Bacteria > Pseudomonadati > Pseudomonadota > Alphaproteobacteria > Acetobacterales > Roseomonadaceae > Roseococcus > Roseococcus microcysteis. The sequence continues at coordinate 1,732,627 of NZ_CP061718.1, read as the reverse complement.
CAGCGCCAAGGGCGTGGCGGCAAGGCCGAGCAGCGCGAGGCGGCGTCGCATCGGGGGCATGCCAAAGGCTCGAAAACGAATCATCTGATCAGCATGGAGCTTCCCATAATGGGAAGATCAAGAGGCCTCACCCCACCGCCACGATCGCCTCGATCTCCAGCAGGAAGTCCGGCACCGGGAGTGCCGCCACCACGCTGGTGGTGCGCGCCGGCAGGTGCGCCGCGTCGAAGGCCGCCGCATAGAGGCGGTTCATCTCCGGCACGTCGGTCGCGCGCACCAGCAGCACGCTGGTCTTGAGCACACGCGTCATATCCGTGCCGGCCTCGGCCAGGATGGCGTGCAGGTTGCGGATCACCTGGTCGAACTGCGCGGCGAAATCCCCGCGCGCGATGTTCCCCTGCGGGTCCACCGGCCCCAGCCCCGAGACATACAGCGTGCCGCCATGCCGCACGGCCATGGAGAACGGCGGATAGGCACGCCCGCCCAAAGGCGTGGCAAAACGGGTGATCTCGGACATGTCGCCCCCCTCGCGGCCCATTGCCGCCCTCGCATCATGGCCTATCCTCGCCCGCTTCGCGAAAGGGGTGCGGCATGGCGCAGGTGGACACGGAACGGTTCCTCAAGGACCTGAACGAGCTTCGGAAGATCGGGGCCTACAAGACCGGCGTGCACCGCCCCACCTTCTCGCCCGAGGACATGGAAAGCCGCCGCTGGCTGATGGACCGCATGCGCGAGGTGGGGCTGGAGCCCAGCATGGACGGCATCGGCAATGTCTTCGGCCGCCACCCCGGGCCGGGTCCGCATCTGCTGGTGGGCAGCCATATCGAAAGCCAGAATCAGGCCGGCTGGCTGGATGGCGCGCTGGGTGTGATGGCGGGTGTCGCGCTTGCCCGCGCCGGGCTGCCGGTGGATGTCGTCGCCTTCGCCGATGAGGAGGGCCACTACGGCAGCTTCATCGGCAGCCGCTCGCTGCTCGGCATCCTGGAAGACAGCGAGATCGACGGTCTGAAGAACCGCTACCACGGCAAGCCGCTCCGCGAGGCGCTGCGCGAGGCGGGCCTTGAAGGCCTGCCGCGGCCGAAGCTGGACCCGTCCCGCTACAAGGGCTTCTTCGAGATGCATATCGAGCAGGGAACCCAGCTCGAATCCCAGGGGCTGCGCGCCGGCGTGGTGACGGGCATCGTCGCCATCTGGCAGTTCCGCCTTGTCATCGAAGGCATGCAGGACCATGCCGGCGGCACCACCATGGCCGAACGCAAGGATGCGGGCCTGACGGCGGTGCGGCTGCTGGCCCGCGTGGACCGCGAATTCCCCATGATCTGCGGGCCCCGCACGGTCTGGACCTGCGGGCGCATCGCGCTGGACCCCGGCGCGCCCTCCATCATCCCCGGCCGCGCCGAGGTGCTGTTCCAGTTCCGCGACATTGACGTGCCGACGCTGGAACGGCTGGAGGAATGCCTGCGCCGCATCGTGCAGGAGATGAACCGCACCGAGCGCACCACCACCACGCTGGAGGCGATGAGCCGCTCCAAGCCCGCCCCTGCGACCCCGCCATGCAGGCTGCACTGGCCGAGGCCGCGACCAAGCACGCCAATGGGCAATGGCAGCACATGCCCTCGGGTGCGGGCCATGACGCGCAATACATGGCGCGCATCATGCCGGCCTCGATGCTCTTCACGCCCTCCATCGGCGGCATCAGCCACCATTGGGCCGAGGACACGAAGGAGGAGGATCTGGCGCTGAACATCCGCATCATGGCGGACGCGGCGGAGGCCTATCTCCGTGGCTGAGCCCGATACCGCCCGCTTCCTGGCCGACCTGCATGAGCTGCGGCAGATCGGCAAGTTCAAGACCGGCGTCCACCGCCCGACCTACACGCCGCAGGACATGGAAAGCCGCCACTGGCTGATGGACCGCATGCGCGAGGTGGGGCTGGAGCCGGAGATGGACGGCCTCGGCAATGTGCTGGGCCGCCACCCCGGGCCGGGCAAGAAGCTGCTGGCCGGCAGCCATATCGAGACGCAGAACGAGGCCGGCTGGCTGGACGGCGCCTTGGGCGTGCTGGCGGGCCTGGCGCTGGCCCGCGCGGGCATGCCCGTGGACGTGGTCGCCTTCGCCGATGAGGAAGGCCATTACGGCAGCTTCCTCGGCAGCCGCTCCATGGTGGGCGAGGTGACGGAGGCCGAGATTGATGCCGCCCGCCACGCCACCGAAGGCAAGCCGCTGCGCGAGGCGCTGCGCGAGGCCGGGCTGGAGGGCCTGCCGCGGATGCGCCTCGACCCCGCGCGCTATCGCGGCTTCCTGGAACTGCACATCGAGCAGGGCACGCAGCTCGAACAGGCGGGGCTGCGCAGCGGCGTCGTCACCGGCATCTTCGGCATCCGCTATTTCAAGATCACCGCCATCGGCCAGTAGGACCACACCGGCGGCACCACCATGGCCGAGCGCAAGGATGCCGCGGTCGCCGCCATGCGCGTGCTGGCGCTGATCGACGAGCAATTCCCGATGCATATCGGCGAACGCACGGTCTGGACCTGCGGCCGGGTGGTGCTGGAGCCCAACGCGCCGCACATCATCGCCGGCCGGGCGGAGCTGATCTTCCAGTTCCGCGACCTGTCGGAGGAGGTGCTGGACCGGCTGGAGACTCTGCTGCACCGCATCGTGCAGGAGGTGGACCGGCGCGACCGCTGCGCCCTCAGCATCGAACGGCTGGGCCGTTCGGCGCCGGCCATCGCCGACCCCGTGCTGCACGGCGCGCTGTGCGAGGCCGCGACGCGCCACGCCAATGGCCAATGGCAGCCCATGCCTTCCGGCGCCATCCATGACGCGCAGCATGTGGCGAAGATCATGCCCATGGCGATGCTCTTCACGCCCTCCATTGGCGGCATCAGCCACCATTGGGCCGAGGACACGAAGGAGGAGGATCTGGTCCTTTCGCTCCGCATCCTGGCCGACGCGGCGGAGAAAGCGCTGGGGACTTGATCGCGCGGCCGCTTCACGCCCCAGGCCCGGGGCCCGGGGCGATCGGACGCTGAGGTGATGCCCCTACTCGCCCTCGCCTTCCTCGCCTTCATCGGGTTGGGCCTGCCGGACCCTTTGCCCGGCAGCCTCTGGCCCGAATTGCAGCCGCATTTCGGCGTAGCCAATGCGGGGCTGGGCCTCGTGCTGGCCGCCAATGCGGCGGGCTACATCACGGCCGGTCTGCTGGCGGCCCGGCTGATCCGGGGGCTGGGCATCGGGCTGCTGCTGTCCGTCAGCCTGGCGGCCACCGCGACGGCCGCCCTGGGGCAGGGGCTCGCGCCGCCCTGGTGGGGCTTCGTGGCGCTCTCCGTGCTGGCGGGCATGGGCGGGGGCGCGGTGGATGCGGCGCTGAACCTCTTCGCCGCGCATCGCTTCCGGCCGCGCCACCTCAACTGGCTGCACGGATGCTGGGGCATCGGCGCCACGCTGGGGCCGCTGGCGGCGGCGCTGCTGCTGGCGGGCGGCTTCGGCTGGCAGGCGGGCTACCTTGTGGTGGGCGCCGTGCTGGCCGCGCTGTCACTGGCCTTCGGGCTGACGCGCCGGCGCTGGGATGCGGGCGGGCACCAGGGGGGCGGGGCGGACCTCTCGGCGCTGGCCGTGCTGCGGCACCCGGTGGCGCGGCTGCAGATCGTTCTCTTCTTCGTCTACACCGGCATCGAGGCCGGGGCGGGGCAATGGGCCGCCACCATCCTCACCGCCGCGCGCGGCGCCACCCCGGCCGAGGGCGCGGCGGCCGCCACCACCTTCTTCGCGGCGCTGACGGCGGGGCGCATCGGCCTCGGCTTCGTGGTGGATCGGGTGGGGGCGGACCTTCTGCTGCGCCTTCTCACCCCCGTCACCGTGCTGGCGGCGCTGCTCCTGGCCACGGCTTGGGCGGATTTCGCCGCACTCGGGTTGATGGCGCTGGCCCTTGCCCCGATCTATCCGACGGTGATGGCCCGGACGCCCTCACGCCTCGGCACCCAGGCGGCGGCGCAGGCGGTGGGGTTCCAGGTCTCCGCCGCCATGCTGGGCGTGGCGGTGGTGCCGGCCCTGCTCGGGCTGGCGGCCGACCTGGCCGGGGCGCGCATCCTGCCCTGGCTGCTGGCGTTGGGCTGCGTGGGGCTTTCCGCGCTGGTCTGGCGCCTGCCCGCCGCGAAGGAGTGAATGCCCCATGGGCCTGCTGATCAACGGCGCCTGGCACGCCGAGACCCCCCTCGTCGCCACCAAGGACGGCGCCTTCGTCCGCAACGAAAGCCCCTTCCGCAACTGGGTCACGGCCGACGGCGCGCCCGGCCCCACGGGCGAGGGCGGCTTCAAGGCCGAGCATGGGCGCTACCACCTCTATGTCTCGCTGGCCTGCCCCTGGGCGCACCGCACGCTGATCTTCCGCGTGCTGAACGGGCTGCAGGACTCCATCAGCGTCTCGGTCGTGAACTGGCTGATGCTCGACCATGGCTGGACCTTCGTGGAGGGCGAGGGCGTGATCCCCGACCCCATCCAGAACGCCCGCTTCCTGCACCAGGTCTACACCGCCGCCGACCCGCGCTTCACCGGCAAGGTCACGGTGCCCGTGCTGTGGGACAAGGCGCGCGGCACCATCGTGAGCAATGAGAGCGCCGACATCATCCGCATGCTCGACACCGCCTGGGGCGGCGGCGGGCGCCATTACCCGGAGGCGCTGCGCGAGGAGATAGATGCGCTCAACGCGCGCATCTACGACACGCTGAACAACGGGGTCTACAAGGCGGGCTTCGCCACCACCCAGGCCGCCTATGAGGCGGCGGTGCATCCGCTCTTCGAGACGCTGGACTGGCTGGAGGGCATTCTCTCGCGCCGCCGCTACCTCTGCGGCGACACCATCACCGAGGCCGATTGGCGCCTCTTCCCCACGCTGCTGCGCTTCGACGCGGTCTATGCCGGCCACTTCAAATGCGACCGGCGGCGCATCGCGGACTACCCCGCGCTGTCAGGCTATCTGCGCGAACTCTACCAATGGCCAGGGGTGCGGGAGACGGTGAACTTCTCCCACATCCGCCGCCACTACTATGAAAGCCACCGTGGCCTGAACCCGCATGGCATCGTGCCGGTGGGGCCGGTGCCGGATCTGGACCGGCCGCATGGGCGCGGCGGCGGCGGGATCGGCGTCGCCTGATCCACGCCCGCGGGCCTTCGCCCCGTGGCGATCATCCCTTCGCCGCCAGATGCGCGCGCCAGCCGCCCAGCGCCGTGATGTCCGGCGCGCTGGCCACGCCCTCGGCCTCGGCCAGGAAGCCCAGGATGCGGCTGCCATCCTCCAGCGCCACCTGGCCGAAACCGAGCGGCGGCGGGATTTCGGCGAGGAAAGGCCCGATGCTGGCGGCGGGCAGGGCCCAGACCTCGCCCGCGATCATGCCGCCGCCGGTCGCCACCCGCACCATGCCGGGCCGGTTGCCGAGGTCGTGCAGGCGATAGGCCGGCGCCGTGCGGGCCGCGCGCAGGAAGCGCCCGCCATGGCCCAGCAATTGCCGGTTCAAGGGCAGGCCGGCCATATGCGCGCCGATGGCGAACAGCGCCAGCTCATGCGGCGCCAGCGGCGCGGGGGTGGGCGGCAGCGGCCCGATGCCGGCCGCGTGATGGATGGCCGCACCCATGCCGCACAGCCGCCCCTCGCTATGCGCCGGCCCGACCAGCGTGACACCCGCTGGCGCGCCATCCGCCCGGAAGCCCGCGGGCACCGCCAGCGCCGCCAGGTCGCAGAGATTCACGAAATTCGTGTAGGTGCCCAGCCGCGAATTGGCCGCGATGGGCGCCGCCTCCATCGCCGCCAGGGTGGGGATGCCGGGGCAGGTGGGCAGCAGCAGCGCGTCCACCTCGGCGAAGAGGCGCCGGGCCAGCAGCCGCGCGCCGGCGGCCGCGTGGAAATCGTCGAAGGCGTCTATGGTGCGGCGATCGAGCCCGCCTTCCAGGATGGCGCGGGTGACGGGGTGCAGGGCGTCCGGCCGCCGCACGACCCATTCCCGCAGCGCCGCCGTGCGCTCGGCCACCCAGGCCCCGTCATAGAGGCGGCGTGCCACCTCCAGCAGGGGGGCGATGTCCACGCGGCGGATGGTGGCCCCCATGGCCTCGGCGCGGGCCAGCGTGGCGTGAAACACCGCCGCGTCGCCCGGCGTGTCGAAGACGAGCTGTTCCTCCAGCGGCGCGGCCAGGCGCGGCGCGGCGGGCGGTGCGTCCAGGGCGCGCCAGGTGGCGGGGGCGGGGCGGCTGTAGGGGTCCTCGGCATCGGGGCCGGCGGCGATGGCCAGCACGGCCGCCGCATCGGCCACCGAATGGGCGAAGATGGACACCACGTCGAGCGAACGGCAGGCCGGCACCACGCCCCGCGTCGGGATCAGCCCCAGGCTCGGCTTCAGGCCCACCAGGTTCTGCGCGGCGGCGGGCACCCGGCCCGAGCCCGCCGTGTCCGTCCCCAGGCTGAAGGCCGCGATGCCCGCCGCGACCGCCGTGGCCGAGCCGGAGGAGGAGCCCCCCGGAATCAGCTCCGCCCGGACGGCGTTGCGCGGGGTGCCGTAGGGGCTGCGCGTGCCGTTCAACCCGGTGGCGAACTGGTCCAGGTTCACCTTGCCCAGCAGCAGCGCGCCGGCCGCGCGCAGCCGCGCTACGGCGGGTGCATCGGCCTCCGGCACATGGGCGAAGTCCGGGCAGGCGGCGGTGGTGGGCATTCCCGCCACGTCGATATTGTCCTTCACCACGAAGGGGATGCCGTGCAGCTTGCCCTGCGGCAGGCGCGCCGCCTCGGCCATGATCTCGGCCTCGGGGCGCAGGTGCAGGAACAGCGCGGGGTCGTTGAATGCCGCGATGCGCGCCAGCGCCTCGGCCGCGATGGTGGTGGCGGGCGTGCCGGCGGCGAGGCGGGCGCGCAGCCCCTCCAGGGTGACGATCATCGCAGCATTTCCGCCGCCACGCGCAGCAACAGCCCGTCGGGCCGGCGCAGCGCCTCCAGAACGCGGAAATGATCGGCGCCGGGCACGGGCCAGAGCGGGCCAGGTGCTTGCGCCGCCGCGCGCCGCGCGTGGAAGTCGCGCGATTGGCGGCACAGCTCGGGCAGTTCCGCCCCGCCATGGACGATGGCCATGGGCTTCATCACCACCGGCCGCCGCATGGGGGAGAGGTTGATGATCTCGTCATCGGTCAGCTTCAGCGCCGCGTTCAGGTAGGTGTCGCGGATCGGCCCCAGTTCGAAGATGCCGGAGATGGCGACGGCCGCACTCACCGAGGGGTGTTCGGCCCCCAGCGCCGTCAAATGCCCGCCCGCGCTCCAGCCGGACAGCACCAGCGGCCCGCCCATGCCGTGCTCGGCGCCATGGGCGGAAAGCCAGTCCAGCGCCGTGTTCAACTGCCAGACGATGCGGGTCAGCGTGGCATCGGGCGCCAGGCTGTAGCCGCAGAGGGCCACGCCCCAGCCCATGGCCAGCGCGCCCTCGGCCACGCAGGCGAAATCCTGCCTTCGGTTCCATTGCCAATAGCCGCCATGGATGAAGGCCAGCACGGGGGCCGAGGGGTCGCGGCCCGGGAAGAGGTCCCAGGCCTCGCGCTCGGTGGGGCCATAGGGCAGGTTCAGGTGGCCGGGATGGGCGGCGCGGAAGGCTTCGGAGGCCTGGTTGCGTTCCTCGGTCAGCGCGGGGCTGTCGGCCACGGCCTTGCGGTTGTCATAGGCGTCGTCGCGTTCGCGCTGCGTGAGGCTTGCCCAATCCAGACCATTCGCCAGCTTCATCCGTGCCACCTCGGGGTTTTGCGGCGCAGCACACACCGCCGCGCCGCGCCTGTCCACCTTTCCCGGCGGTTCAGCCCGTGATGACGCGGATGGGGCTGCCCGCCTCATAGGCCTGGATGGCCTCGACCGCCCCCGCGAAATAGCTGCGGTAATTCTCCTGCGTGACGTAGCCCAGATGCGGCGTCAGCACCGTGTTGGGCGCCGACAGCAGCGGGTGGTCCATGGGCAGCGGCTCGATGTCATAGACATCAATGCCGGCACCGGCGATGCGCCCTTCGCGCAGGGCCGCGATCAGCGCCGCCTGGTCAATGATGGGCCCGCGCGAGGTGTTCACCACGAAGGCATCGGGCTTCATCAGCGCGAGTTCCGCGGCCCCCACCAGCCCGCGCGACCGCTCGGAGAGGATGAGGTGGATGGAGAGCACATCGGCGCCGGAAAAGAGCTCCGCCTTCTCGACGCGCGTCACGCCATGGGCGGCGGCGGCCTCGGCGGTGAGGTTCTGGCTCCAGGCGATGGTCTTCATGCCGAAGGCCTGGCCCACCTTCGCCACCTTCTGGCCGAGCTTGCCCAGGCCCAGCAGGCCCAGCGTGCGCCCCTGCAGCCCCACGCCCACCTCCGTCTGCCAGCGGCCGGCGCGCAGCGCGTCCTGCTGCCCCGGGATGCCGCGGGCGAGGGCGAGGATCAGCCCCCAGGTGAGGTCCACGGTCGGCGCGCCGAAGCTCGGCGTGCCGCTGAAGGTGATGCCGCGCGCGGCGCAGGCGGCGGCGTCAATGCCGCGGTTGCGCTCGCCCGTCGTGATCAGCAGCTTCAGGTTCGGCAGCCGCTCCAGCAGCGCGGCGGGGAAGGGCGTGCGCTCGCGCATGGCGAGGATGGCGTCGAAGGGCGCGAGGCGGGCCACCAGCGCGTCCTGGTCGTGCAGGGTGTCGCGGAAGACGGTGGTCTCGATGTGCGGCAGCTTCTCCCACGGGCCCAGGGCGAGGGTGACGCCCTGGTAGTCGTCCAGGATGGCGAGGCGCATAAGCTTTGGCATGGAATTTCCCCTTGGTGGTCAGGCTCTCAGCGCCCGTAGGGCATTGAGAATCACCGCCACGTCAATCGCCTCCTGCAACAAGGCGCCCTGCACGGGCGTGAGATAGCCCGCCGCCGCCGCGATCATGCCCAGGGTGGAGAGGCCAATGCCCGCCACCACGCTCTGCCGCGCGATGGCGCGGGCGCGGGTGGCGGCGGCCAGCACCTCCGCGAGGCGCCCCAGGCCATCGCCCAGCAGCACCGCATCGGCGGCCTGGGCGGCGGCGGCCCCGCGCACGCCGACCGCCACGCCCACATCGGCGGCGGCCAAGGCGGGCGCGTCGTTCAAGCCATCGCCCAGCATCATCACGGGGCCATGGGCGCGGGCGGCGTGCAACAGGGCGACCTTGCCCGAGGGGGCCAGCCGCGCATGGGCCTCATCGGCGCCCACGGCGCGGCCGATGGCCGAGACCCGCGCCTCGGTGTCGCCCGAGGCCAGTTCCACCCGCGCCACCCCCTGGCGGCGAAGTGCGGCGAGGAGGGCGGGAGCCTCCGGCCGCAGCCGGTCGGCGAAGAGCAGCACGCCGGCCACGCGCCCCTCGACGGCGACGAGGGAGCGGGTGGCGCCTTCCAACCCTTCCTCGGCATCCAGCGGGGGCGGGGCGCCTTCGGCGCGGGCCTGCACGAAGCCCGCGCCGCCCACCAGGACGCGCTGGCCTTCCACCAGGCCTTCCAACCCTTCGCCCGGGGTTTCGCGCACCGATTCGGGCGTGGCCAGCGCCAGCCCCCGCGCCCGCGCCGCCCCCACCAGCGCGCGCGCGATGGGGTGGGTGGAGGCCTGGTCCAGGCTGGCCGCCAGCCGCAGCGCCTCCTCGCCGCCGGCATGGGCCACCAGCTCCGCCTGGCCGCGCGTCAGGGTGCCGGTCTTGTCCATGATGACGACTCGGATGCGCGACATGGCCTCCAGCGCCGCCGCCGATTTCACCAGCACGCCGAGCTTCGCCGCGCGCGAGAGGCCCGCCATCAGCGCCACCGGCACGGCCAGGATCAGCGGGCAGGGGGTGGCGACGACCAGCACGGCGAGCGCGCGGGTGGCCTCGCCCGTCGCGGCCCAGGCGCCGCCCGCGATGGTGAGGGTCAGCGCCAGGAAGCCCAGCGCCCAGCGGTCCGCGAGCCGCGCCATGGGCGCGCGGCTCTCCTGCGCGGCCCGGACCAGGCGCAATATGCCGCCATAGGTGCTGGCCTCGGCATCGGTGGTGGCCAGCAGGTCGAAGGCCTCGCCCGCATTGGCGCAGCCGGACAGCAGGGCGTCGCCACGGGTGGCGCGCAGCGGCAGGGGCTCGCCGGTGACGGCGGCGGTGTCGAGCAGCGCCGCTTCGCCCTCCAGCACCCCATCCACCGGCAGCACTGCCCCGCGCGGGACCAGCAGCCGGTCGCCGGGGCGGAGTGCCGCGATGGGCACCTCCTCCAGGCCCTGGGCGCCGTGACGCAGCGCGGTGCGGGGCTGGCGGGCCAGCAGCGCCGTCATCTCGGCGCTGGCGCGGTGGCGGGCGTGGTCGTCGAGGAACTGCCCGCCGGCATACATCAGCGCCACCACATTGGCGGCGAGGTTCTCGTCCATCACCAGGGCGAAGCCGATGGCCAGGGCCGCGATGAGGTCCAGCCCGAAATCGCCGCGCCGCAGGCTGCGCGCCATCTCCGCCAGCAGGATGACCAGCACGGGCAGGGCGCCCATGGCGAAGGCGGCGCCCGGCACATGGCCCAGCGCCCAGAGCACCCCGCCCACGAGCAGGCCGAGCAGCGGCGGCGCCAGCAGCGCCCGCCGGTCGGCCAAAGGGGTCATGTCAGCAGGGCCTCGGCGGCGCGGCGCAGCGCCTCCGGCAGCGGCACGGTGCGGGATTGCTGGGCGCGGTCCACATAGACATGGGTGAAGTGGCCCTCGGCCGCGGCCTGGCCCTCCTCGTTGCGGAACAGGGCCAGCTCGTAGGTGATGGAAGAACCGCCCAGGCGCCGCAGCCGCAGGCCGCCGGTGACTTCGTCCGGGAAGGCCATGGGGGCGTGGTAGCGACAGCCCGTCTCGACCACGAGGCCCACATGGGGGCTGCGCGCCAGGTCCAGCACCCCATGCGCCAGCAGGAAGCGCGCCACCAGCGTGTCGAACAGGCTGTAGTGCTGGACGTTGTTCATGTGGCCGTAGATGTCGTTGTCCATCCAGCGGGTGGCCATGGGGCAGAACCATCTGTAGTCGGCGCGGCGGCCGGGGGGTGCTCTCACGCGGGGTTCCTTTCGGGGGTCAGGGACGCAGGATGTCCCGGTTCATCCCCGCTTTCCACCGGGCAAAAGACGGGAAGGGCTTCGCTCCGGCGCGCGGGGCGGCTATGCAGGCGCGTTGCAGCCTGGATGACACAAAGCCCCATGTCCGTCGCCGCGAGGCCCTCCCCCATGCCGGAAAGCTTCCGCCTGCGCGCGAGCAATTACAGCCTGCTGACGCTCCGCCTGCTGACGGGCCGCATCGAGGAGGTGCTGCCCGCGCTGGGCGACCAGTTCCAGAAGGCGCCCGGGTTCCTGCGCTTCGCGCCCATCGCCATCGGTCTCGATGACCTCGGCGATGACCGGGTGGATTTCCCCGCGCTGATCCAGGGGCTGCGGGCCCTGGAAATCCTGCCCATCGGCGTCACGGGCGGCACGCAGATGCAGCGCGCGGCCGCCGCCGGCGCCGGCCTGCCCACCCTGCGCCCCACCGGCCAGAAGGAGACGGAGGTGCAGGCCCCGGCGCCGGTGGCGGCACCCCCCGTCGCCATGAACCCGCCGCCCGTTTCCCCCGCGCCCATGCCGGCCCCCGTCGCCGCCGCCGCGCGCACGCTGGTCGTCGAGCAGAACATCCGCGCCGGGCAGCGGGTCCATGCCCAGGGGGCGGACCTCGTCGTCATCGGCACCGTCAATGCCGGGGCGGAGGTCATCGCCGACGGCAATGTCCACATCTATGGCGCGCTGCGCGGCCGGGCCGTTGCCGGCGCGGGCGATGACGGCGAGGCGCGCATCTTCGCACAGATCTTCGACCCGGAACTCGTCGCCATCGCGGGCTTCTATGCCGTGCGCGACGGGCTTTCGGGCACACCCATCGGCCGCGGCGCGATCGTCCGGCTGGAGGGCGAACAGCTTCGGTTCAGCCCGATCGGCTGAGCCGACCCAACCGGGAGGGATTTTCTTCATGGCGCAGGTGATCGTCGTCACATCGGGCAAGGGGGGCGTGGGCAAGACCACCAGCTCCGCCGCCTTCGCCACCGGCCTCGCGCAGCGGGGCAAGAAGACCGTCGTCATTGATTTCGACGTGGGGCTGCGGAACCTCGACCTCATCATGGGCGTCGAGCGTCGGGTGGTGTTCGACATCGTCAACGTCATCCAGGGCGAGGCGAAGCTCAACCAGGCCCTGATCCGCGACAAGCGGGTGGATGGGCTCTCCATCCTTCCCGCCAGCCAGACCCGCGACAAGGACGCGCTGACGCGCGAGGGCGTGCAGGGCATCATCGAGGAGCTGTCGAAGGAGTTCGACTACATCCTCTGCGACAGCCCGGCCGGCATCGAGAAGGGCGCGCTGCTGGCGCTGTATTTCGCCGACGCCGCGGTGGTGGTGACCAACCCCGAGGTCAGCTCGGTGCGCGACAGCGACCGCATCCTGGGCGTGCTGCAATCCAAGTCGAAGCGCGCCGAGGAGGGCAAGGAGCCGGTGAAGCAGCACCTGCTGCTGACCCGCTACGACCCCGCCCGCGTCGAGCGCGGCGAGATGCTGAAGCTGGACGATGTGCTGGAAATCCTGGCCATCCCGCTGCTGGGCGTGATCCCGGAGAGCGAGAGCGTGCTCAAGGCCAGCAACAGCGGCAACCCCGTGATCCTGGACAGCGAGAGCCCGGCCGGCCAGGCCTATGCCGACGCCGTGGCGCGCTTCCTGGGCGAGGAAAAGCCGCACCGCTTCATCGAGGCTGAGAAGAAGAAGGGCTTCTTCGGGCGCCTGTTCGGCGGGAGGGCGGCATGAGCTGGCTGAACTTCTTCCGCACCCGCCGCGACGAGGCGGCCGCCGCCACCAACGCCAACATGGCGAAGGACCGGCTGCAGGTCATCATCAGCCATGAGCGCGTCTCCCGCACGCGGGAGGATTTCCTGCCCAAGATGCAGCAGGAGCTGGTCGCCGTGGTCACGCGCTATGTCGCGGTGGACCCCGAGAAGGTGCAGGTGAACCTGGAGCGCGGCGCGGACCTCTCCACGCTCGCCATCGAGATCGAGCTGCCGGGCCCCAAGGGCAAGCTGACGTGAGCTTCCAGGACGCGGTGGCGCACGCCCAGGCGCACGAGACCCCCTGGCCGCGCGACATCCTGGCGCATCTGGAAAGCGGCTTCTTCGAGCCCGCGCCGGACAACGAGGTGCTGGGCCCGACCGCCCCGCGCGGCGGCCCGGCCGGCATCATCTTCCAGCGCGGGCAGCGCGTGGCCGAATGGGGTGACACGAGCCGCGCGGACATGACCTTCAGCGTGGCCAAGTCCTACCTGGCCATGCTGGCGGGCCTGGCCGTTCAGGACGGGTTGCTGCCGGACCTGGACGAGGAGGTGCGCCGCCGCGCCGCCCACCCCGCCTTCGACGGCGCGCAGAACGGGCGCATCACCTGGCGGCATTTGCTGACCAACACCTCCGAATGGGAGGGCACGCTCTTCGGCAAGAGCGACCTGATCGACCGCGGACGGAATTTGGGCGTGGAAGGGCAGGGGAAGAAGCGCAGCACGCGGCCCTTGCAGGCGCCGGGCGCCTATTGGGAATACAATGATGTGCGCGTGAACGCGCTCTCGCTTGGCCTGTTGCTGCTGTTCCGGCGCGCGCTGCCCGATGTGTGGCGCGAGCGGATCATGGACCCGATCGGCGCCAGCGCGGATTGGCATTGGCATGGCTATTCGACCTCGGGCGTCGAGGTGGATGGGCGCGTCATCGAGAGCGTCTCGGGCGGCGGGCATTGGGGCGGGGGCATCTTCATCTCGGCCGAGGACCAGGCACGCGTCGGGCTGCTGGTGGCGGCGGATGGCGAATGGAATGGCCAGCGCCTGATCTCCAAGGAGTGGCTGGACCTCTGCCGCACCCCCTGCGCGCTGAACCCGCATTACGGCTTCCTGTTCTGGCTCAACACCGGCCGCACCAAGTGGCCGAGTGCCAGCGAGGGCGCGGTGTGCTTCTCCGGCGCCGGCGGCAACACGACCTGGATGGAGCCGGAGGGTAACATCGTCAGCGTGACGCGCTGGCTCGATCCCGCGCAGCTGGATGGCTACATGGCGAGGGTGCGCGCCGCCGCATGAGTCTCGCGCGTGTGGCCACCTTCGCCTTCGCCGGCATCGAGGCGGTGCCGGTGGAGGTGCAGGTGCAGCTCGCCTCCGGCCTGCCGGCCTTCCTGGTGGTGGGGCTGGCCGACAAGGCGGTGGGCGAATCGCGCGAGCGGGTGCGGGCGGCGCTGACCGGCCTCGGCCTCTCATTGCCGCCCAAGCGCATCCTGGTGAACCTGGCGCCCGCCGACCTCGCCAAGGAGGGCAGCCATTACGATCTGCCCATCGCGCTGGCCCTGCTCGCCGCCATGGACGTGCTGCCGCGCGAGGAACTGGCCGGGTTCGCGGCCCTGGGTGAACTCGGGCTGGATGGCGCGCTGCTGCCGGTGGCCGGCGTGCTGCCGGCCGCGCTTGGTGCCTCGCAACGGAACCTGGGCCTGATCTGCCCAGCCCCCAAGGCGCCGAGGCGGCCTGGGCCGGGCGCGGCCAAGTGCTGGCGCCCGCCGACCTGCCGGCCCTGCTCAACCATTTCCGGGGCGTGCAGGTGCTGGCGCCGCCCGCGCCGCCGCACCTCGCGCCCGAGCCCTGGCGCGGCCCCTGCCTCTCCGAGGTGAAGGGGCAGGAGACGGCCAAGCGCGCCCTGGAAATCGCCGCCGCCGGGGGGCACAATTTGCTGCTGGTCGGGCCGCCCGGGGCCGGGAAATCCATGCTGGCCCAGCGCCTGCCCGGCCTGTTGCCGGACCTCTCGCCGGAGGAGGCGCTGGAACTCTCCCTGGTGCATTCGGTCGCCGGGCTGCTGCGCGACGGGCGCCTGCTGACGCGCCCACCCTTCCGTGACCCCCACCATTCCGCGAGCCAGGCGGCCCTCATCGGCGGCGGCAACAAGGGGCGGCCGGGCGAGATCAGCCTGGCCCATCACGGCGTGCTGTTCCTGGACGAGTGGCCCGAATTCCCGCGCCCCGCGCTGGAGTCGCTGCGTCAGCCCATGGAAAGCGGCCGCGCCGTGATCGCGCGCGCCAACGCGCATGTCACCTGGCCCGCGCGCTTCCAGCTCATCGCGGCCATGAATCCGTGCCGTTGCGGCTTCCTGGGCGAACCGGGGCGGGAATGCTCACGCGCACCGCGCTGCGGGGAAGAGTATTCGGACCGTCTCAGCGGCCCGCTGCTGGACCGCATGGACCTGACGGTGGAGGTGCAGCCCGTGCCGGCGGCGGAACTCTCCCGCGCGCCGGCGGGCGAGCCCACCGCCGCCGTCGCCGCGCGCGTGGCCGCGGCCCGCGCCGCCCAGCGCGCCCGCTATGGCGAGGACGGACCGCGCCACAACGCGGCAGCCGAGGGCGCCGCGCTGGAAGAAAAGCTCGTGCTGGACGAGATGGCGCGCCAGCTTCTGGAACAGGCGACGGAGCGGCTGGGGCTTTCGGCGCGTGGGCACACCCGGATGCTGCGCGTGGCGCGCACCATCGCGGATTTGGCCGGAAGTGCGGCCGTCACACGCGCCCATGTGGCCGAAGCCTTGGCCTATCGCGGCCGGCGCGGCATGCGGAGGATCGGATGAAGCGCTTCCTGCTGGCCTTCCTGTTCTGTGCGGCGCCGGCCTGGGCCCAACCCCAGCCGGCCAACATGGTCGTGGCGGGCCATCCGCTCGCCGCCGAGGCCGGCATGGCCATGCTGCGCGCGGGCGGCACCGCGCTCGATGCCGCCATCGCCGTCCAGGCCGTGCTGACGGTGGTGGAGCCGCAGGCCTCCGGCATCGGCGGCGGCGCTTTCCTGATGCATTGGGACGGGCGCGCCATCACCGCCTGGGATGGGCGCGAGGAAGCCCCCTCCGCGGCCACGGGCGAATTGTTCCTGCGCGACGGCCGCCCCATGCCCTTCCGCGAGGCGGTGGTGGGCGGCCGCGCCGTGGGCGTGCCCGGCGTGATGCGGATGCTGGAGGCGGCGCACCGCGAGCATGGCGTGCTGCCCTGGGCGCAGCTTTTCCAACCCGCCATCCGGCTGGCGGAGGAGGGCTTCACGGTCTCGCCCTATCTGGCCCGCGCCCTGGCCGCGACGGCGCCGGCCCTGCGGAGCGACCCCGGCGCGGCGGCGCTGTTCCTGACACCGGAAGGCGCGCCACTGTCCGCCGGGACCACCCTCCGCAACCCCGCCTTGGCCGAGACCTTCCGTGCCCTGGCCACGCGCGGCGCCGACGCGCTGCACACAGGCCCCATCGCGGAGGAGATCGTTCGCGTGGTGCGCGGCCACGCCAATCCCGGCCTGATGACGGCGGAGGATCTGGCGAACTACACCCCGCGCCGCACCCGGGCGCTGTGCATGCCCTATCGCGCCTTCACGCTGTGCGGGCCGCCCCCGCCCTCGGGGGCCGCGGTGGTGCTGCAGATCATGGGGCTGCTCGCGCATTTCGACCTGCCGGGCGTGCCCCCGGACAGCGCCGATGCCGCCATGCTGGTGGGCGAGGCCGGGCGCCTGGCCTTCGCCGACCGCAACATGTTCATGGCCGACCCGGCGCATGTGACGGTGCCCGTCGCCGGCCTGCTGGACCCCGCCTACCTGACCCAGCGCGCGCAGTTGATGAACCGCGACCGCGCCATCGCCGCCATCGCCCCCGGCAATCCCCGCTTCGGCGGCCCGCCGATGGCGAGCCAACCGCCCCAGCCCGAGGGCGGCACGGCGCAGGTCTCGATCCTGGACGCGGCCGGACGTGCCGTCAGCATGACCACCACCATCGAGGGCGTGATGGGCGCGCATGTGCTGGCCGCGGGCTTCCTGCTGAACAACCAGCTGACCGATTTCAGCTTCCCGCCGGAGCGCGACGGCCGGCCCATCGCCAACCGCGTGGCGGGCGGCAAGCGGCCGCGCTCCTCCATGTCGCCCATCCTGGTGTTCCGGGACGGGCGGCTGGAGGCCATCACCGGCTCACCCGGCGGCGCGCGGATCATCGGCTATGTGGCGCAATCCCTGGTCGGCCTGCTGGATTGGGAGATGGCGCCGCAAGACGTCGCTTCCATGCCCCATGTGGGCCCGCTCAACGCCACGGTGGAGCTGGAGGCGGGCACGCCCGCCGCCGCCCTCGCCCCCGCCTTGGCCGCGCGCGGGCTGGAGGTGGCGGTGCGCGAGATGCATTCGGGCCTGCACATCATCCGCCTCCGTCCCGGCCAGCCGCCCCTGGGTGGGGCCGATCCTCGCCGCGAAGGCGTGGTGGCCACGGAATAGGTGGGGTTGCCCTCCGGTTCACCCTGGCCCTAGCCTGCAACCACCGCGTGTCCCCGGCCTGGGGCAGCGGATGGGAGGCGAATGGGCGCGGGCGCCATCGGGGCGGACCGCACGCCGGCAAGCGGGGAGAGGCAGCAATGAAGCAGGGTGTTCTGGCGGCGGCGGCCGTATTGGCGGTGACGATGGGCCCGGTGGTGGCGCAGAACTACAACCTCCGTCCCTCCTTCGGCACGGTCAACCTCAACGCGAATTTCTATCCCGACCCCTATGTGATCCGCGTCACCGCGGGTGGCTCCATCCCGGCCGAGCGGCTGGGCGGTTCGCAATGCGTGGGCACCATCGCCGAGGCGCCGGATGTCCGGCTGAACTACCGGGCGGGGCAGGGACTGCCGCTCTATCTCTCGGCCACCGCACGCGCCGACATCACCCTGGTGGTGAACCTGCCCAATGGCCGCTGGGCCTGCAATGACGACTTCATCGGGACCGATCCCGGGCTCGTCTTCCCCAACCCCATGTCCGGCCAATACGACATCTGGATCGGCCATTACGGGCGCGGTTCGGGCGTGCCCGCGCAGCTGCGGATTTCGGAGATTCCGCCGCGCTGAAGTTTGGGGCGACTTCAATTTTGGGTTGATTTTCCCTCTTCATTGATCCTGCCCGATGCGCCAGGATCAAGGCGGCAAGGAGGGAACAGGCGGGCCACGGGGGCGCGCGCCTTCCGCGCCCACGGAAAAACGCCATGTCCGCCAGGCTTCTTGCCGCAGCCACCCTCCTCTCCGTGACGGTGGGGCCCGTCGTCGCGCAGAACTACAGCCGCCCGCCCTCTTTCGGTACGCTCAACCTCAGCGCGAATTTCGCGCCGGACCCTGTGGTGGTGAACGTCACCGCCGGTGGCAATGTCCCGGCTGAACGTCTGGGTGGGTCGCAATGCGTGGGCACCATCGCCGACGCACCGGATGTGCGGCTGAACTACCGCGCGGGGCAGGGGCTGCCGCTCTATATCTCGGCCACCTCGCGCGCCGATGTGACGCTGGTGGTGAACCTGCCCAATGGCCGCTGGGCCTGCAATGACGATTTCCGGGGCACCGACCCGGGCCTCATCTTCAACAATCCCATGTCCGGCCAATACGACATCTGGATCGGCCATTATGACCGCGGCAGCCGCGTGCCGGCGCAGCTGCGGATTTCGGAAATCCTGCCGCGCTGAGGCGGCGGGGCGGTCAGATCAGCCGCGCCTCGAAGGGCGGCAGCAGGTCGGGCGCGTCGAACTCGACCACCCAGAGGTCGGGGTCGCGCTTCACCTGGCGCGCCACATAGGCGTCGGCGGTGTCCTCGGCCACGGGGGCGTCGCCCGTGCCGCGCAGCCAGGCGGGGCGGCCCTCGGCATCGCGCGCCTGGGCCAGGACCACCTGCCCCTCGCGGCCCCGCAGCACGCAGAGGATGCCGCCCGAATCCGGGTCGCCCTTGCGCAGCACGGCGGCGCCGCGGCCGGCCATGTCCGACATCCGCACCGCCATCGAGACCCAGATATGCGCCTTGACCTTCGCGTCCATGCGGCCTGTGTGGCGCGCCACCCCGCTTGCGGCAAGCCCCGCGCCCGTCCACATAATGGGCTCCTCCATACATGGACCCACGGGCATGGACTCGATCAAGGTGACGCGTGAGACGCAGGGCCTGGCCTCTCTCACGCCCGGCCAGCGCGCCTATGAGGCGAAGCGCGCGGCGAAGGCCGGCATGACGCTGGAGGCCTGGATGCGCGACAAGGAACGCCGCGCCAAGGCCGAGGCCGCCGAAGCCGCGAAGGCGGCGCGCACCGAGGCGGCGCTGCCGGCCAAGAAGCCCGGCTTCTTCTCCCGCCTGATGGAACGCGCGCAGCGCCCGCTCTGAAGCCGTGCGCGGCTGACTCACGCCTTCGGTGAGCACCGAAGGCGATCAGACGCCATACGCCGCGCGGCCGATTCACGCCTTCGGTGAGCACCGAAGGCGATCAGACGCTACACGCCGCGCGACCGATTCACGCCTTCGGTGAGTACCGAAGGCGATCAGACGCTACACGCCCACGAAAAGCCGTTCGGCCAGCAATTCCGGCAGGCCGGCCGCGCGGATCTTGTCGGCCGCGCGCGCCACGTCATAGGCCACGCGCCGCTGGGTGATGAGGCGCGCGCCGGGGTCGAGCAGCGCGTAGCACGCCTCCGCCTGGCCGTTGCGCGGCTGGCCCACGGCGCCCACCACCGCCAGCCAGCGATGCGCGGCATCGAGGGCGAGGGGCCGGTCCTCCTCGAAGGGCACCGGCGCCACATGCTCCGCCCCCGACAGCCGCCACAGGGCCGGCACATGGGTGTGGCCGCACAGTGTCAGCCAGGCGGGCGTGGCCAGCAGGCTGCGCCGCGCGCTGCGCGAATCGGTGACGTATCGCCATTCGCCCGGGGCCGAGGCATCGGCATGGGTGAAGAGGACCTCCCCCTCCGCATGGGTCAGCGGCAGCCCGGCCAGCCATTCCCGTGCCTCCGGCGACAGGCGCTCCATGGTCCAGCGCATGGCGGCGGCGGCCAGGGTGGAGAAGCCCCGCGGCCCGAAGCTCGCCGCCTCGTCATGGTTGCCGCGCAGCACCACCGCGCCCTCGGATTGCAGGATGCGCGCGCGCGCCACCACCTCCCAGGGGTCGGCGCCATAGCCCACCAAATCACCCAGGAAGACGAGGCGCTCCGCCCCCGCCGCGCGCGCATCGGCGAGGCAGGCCTCCAGCGCCTCCAGATTGGCGTGGATATCGGTGAGGATCGCGACCCGCATGGGCGTCAGGCTTGCCCGGCCGGGCGGGGCTGGCAACCCCGCATCACCCCAGGCTGTCGGACAGGCGCAGGCTGACCCGCAGCCCGGGCGGTGCCACTCCCGGCCGCGCGTCTGCCAGCAGCACCTCGCCGCCATGCAACTGCGCCACCGCCCGCACCAGCGAGAGGCCGAGGCCCGAGCCCGGCGTGTTGCGCGAGGCATCGGCGCGGAAGAAGCGGTCTGTGGCGCGTGCCCGTTCCTCGGGCGGCAGGCCCGGCCCCGTGTCGCTCACGGCCACCTCGATGCCGCCCTCCTCCTGCCGCGCGGCCAGGCGCACCACCCCGCCCGGTGGCGTGAACTTGATGGCGTTGTCCAGCAGGTTCGCCACGGCCTGGAGCAGCAGGTCGCGGTCACCCACCATCACCAGATGCTCGGGCAGGGCGGTTTCCAGCCGCTGGTCGCGCGCCTCGGCCATCACCTCGTAGAACTCGGCGGCGTCGCGCAGCACCTCGGGCAGGTCCATGGGCGCGAAGGCGGCGCGGCGGGCGCCGGCCTCGGCCTCCGCGATCCGCAGCAGGGCCTGGAAGACGCGGCTGATGTTGTCGAGGTCCTGGATGCCCTGCTCGACAGCGGCCCGCCAATCCTCCTCGGTGCGGGCGGTGGCGAGGCTTTCCTCCAGCTTGCCGCGCGCGCGGGCGATGGGGGTGCGCAGGTCATGCGCGATGGCGTCGGAGACGCTCCGGACCCCGGCCATGAGGGCGGCGATTCGGTCCAGCATGTCGTTCATGGTGGAGGCCAGGCGGTCGAACTCGTCGCCATGGTCCGAAAGCGGCACGCGGCGCGACAGGTCGCCCCCCGCGATGCCCAGCGCCGTCACCACCGCCGGCCGCATCCGGTTCTGCAGGGAGCGGCGGACGATGTTCGCGCCCAGCAACGCGAAGAGGAACATCCCCCCCAGCGACCACGCCACGCCCTCGGTCAGCAGCAGGCGCAGCTGCACGCGCTCGCTCTCGTCGCGGCCCACCAGCAGGCGCAGCCCGGGCAGGTCACGCCGATGGACCCGCGCCTCTGAGATCACGCCATCCTGGTCGAAGCGGGTGCGGAACCACAGGCCTTCCTCGCCGATGGCGGTGGGCCAGCGTTCCAGGTTGCCCGCGAGCTTGATGCCCTCATCGTCCAGCAGGAGGTAGAGCGTCTCCGCCGCGGCATCGAGGGCGAGGCGTTCCTCGATGGCCTCGATCAGCCCGTGCAGCCCTTCCTCGCGGTGGCGTTCGGCGAGGGCCGCCGCGTCGGTGCGGATGGCGGCGATGGTCTGCCGGTCGAGCGCGCCCGCCGTCGCCCACCACAGCACCGCCACCAGCAGCCAGGCGGCGGCGGAGAAGGTGCCCATGAAGAGCAGGGCGATGCGGAAGGCGGCCGATTGCAGCAGCCGTGGCGGCGCGCTGCGTGGGAAGCCCTGCGCCATGCCCCGGAGGGGGCCGGGACCCTCCGCCAAGCCTCAGCCCTCGGCGCGGATCATGTAGCCGGCGTTGCGCACCGTATGGATCAGCGGCTTGTCGAAGCCGCGGTCGAGCTTCTGCCGCAGGCGCGACACATGCACGTCGATCACGTTGGTCTGCGGGTCGAAATGGTAGTCCCAGACCTTCTCCAGCAGCATGGTGCGCGTGACCACCTGGCCGGCATGGCGCATCAGATGCTCCAGCAGGCGGAATTCGCGCGGCTGCACGTCAATCTTCTTGCCCGCCCGGGTGACGGTGCGGCTGAGCAGGTCCAGCTCCAGGTCCGCGACCTTCAGGCGCGTGACGGGTGCCTCGCTGGAGGGGCGGCGGCCCAGCGCCTCGCAGCGTGCCAGCAACTCGGCGAAGGCGAAGGGCTTCACCAGGTAGTCATCGCCGCCGGCCTTGAGGCCGCGCACCCGTTCATCCACGCCGGACAGCGCCGAGAGGAACAGCACGGGCGTCCGGTTGTCCTGCTGGCGCAGGGTTTCCACGATGCGCACGCCGTCCACGCCGCCGGGCAACATGCGGTCCAGCACCAGCAGGTCGAAGGCCTCCGAGGCGGCGAGGAACAGGCCGTCGCGGCCATTGCCCGCCTGCTCGACGGTGTGCCCGGCCTCCTGGAGGCCCTTCTTCACGAAGCGGGCGACCTCGACATCGTCCTCCACCAGCAGGATCCGCATGGGCTGTTCCGTTTCCGTCCTTGTCGGGCGATGGGTCGCGGGCCGCCGCCGCCGCCGGGCACACCCGGGGTTGCGGCGCCGGCGGGCGCCTCATCGCGGAGATTCTAGCCGAAAACCCCGTCGGGCGAAATCTCCCGCACGATTCGGGCTCAGGCCGGGCCGCCAGGGCGCCGCCCCACCTGCAGGCGCAGTTCGATCTGCCGGCGGTCGCGCAGCACGGAGAGGCGCACCGTCTGCCCGGGCGGCATGGCCGCGATGTTGCGGACCAGGGTGCGCGAGGTCTCGATCGTCTCGCCATTGATGCCGGTGACAATGTCGCCCGCGCGCAGCCCGCTGCGGGCGGCCGGGCCGGCGCGGTCCACGCCCGCCACCAGCACGGCGCGGCGCCCGGCGCGGGAATCCTCGGCCACCACATCCTGCACCTGCACGCCGAGCCAGCCGCGCGCCACCTGGCCATCCCGCCGCAGCGTCTCGATCACCGGGCGCGCGAGGTCGGAGGGCGTCGCGAAGCCGATGCCCGCATTGGCGCCGGAGGGCGAGTAGATGGCGGTGTTGATGCCGATGACCTCGCCCGCCGTGTTGAACAGCGGCCCGCCGGAATTGCCCGGGTTGATGGCGGCATCGGTCTGGATGAAGTCGTCGAAGGGGCCCGCGCCCAGGTCGCGCCCGCGCGCCGAGACGATGCCCGTGGTGACGGTGCCGCCCAGCCCGAAGGGGTTGCCCGCCGCCATCACCCAATTGCCCACGCGCATTGCGGCGCTCGACCCCCAGGACAGGGCGGTGAGGTCCGTGCGCCCCTCGATCCGCAGCAAGGCGAGGTCCGTCAGCTCATCGCCGCCGATCAGCGTGGCCTGCACCTCCTGCCCGCCCTGGAGCGAGACGGTCAGGCGGGAGGCCTGGCCCACCACATGGTTGTTGGTGACCACGAGGCCCGAGGCATCGATGATGAAGCCCGAGCCCGCGCCCTGCACGCGCTCGCGCCGGTTGCGGAAATGGCGCTCCAGCGGCGTGCCGCGGAATTCGGGCGGGATGGTCGCGGCCTGTTCGCTGGTGACGGCGATGTTGACCACGGCGGGCAGCACGCGTTCGGCCAGGTCGGCGAAATCGGGCAGGACGCCGCGCTGCGCCACGGCCGAACGCGGCCCACAGGCGGTCAGGAGGGCGGGTAAAGACAGGCCGGCCAGCAGGGCGCGGCGACGCGGGAGCGCGGAAGGATGGGCCGCCATGACGGGTCCGGATTCTCCTGGGGCGCCCGGGGAGGGCGCCTTGGGGTGTTGCGCAGGGGCCGGCGGCGTGCCGGCCCTCTGGAAGGTTGGTCGCGCAAGGCCTTGCGTCAACTGAGCGCGCGCTCAGCGGTCCGGATGTTCGCGCCCGGGGCGGCCCTTGTAGGCGGGCAGGCTCCAGCCGCGCAGCAGGGCGAGGGCGCGGATGGTGAAGCAGGTCAGCAGGCCGAGCGCGAAGGCGGGTTCCCGCCACAGCCCGGCCTGGGTCAGCACCACGAAGCCCGCCGCACCGGCGGCGGCGGCGGTGACATAGATCTCGCGCCGCAGGATCAGCGGCACCTCGTTGCTGATCACGTCGCGGATGATGCCGCCGAAGGTGGCCGTCACCACGCCCAGCAGCACGGCGGCCCAGGGCGCGGCGCCCGCTTCCAGCGCGATCTCGGCGCCCGCCACGGCAAAGAGGGACAGCCCCACCGCATCGGCCCAGAGCAGGGCGCGGAAGCGGTTCTCGACCCGGTGCGCGATGAAGAAGACCAGCAGGCCCGCGGCGGCGGCCACCCCCACCACCTCCGGCGCGCGCAGCCAGAAGACCGGGGTGTTGCCCAGCAGCAGGTCGCGCAGCGTGCCGCCGCCGAAGCCCGTCACGCAGGCCAGCAGCACGAAGCCCACCGCGTCCATCTCCTTGCGCGAGGCGACCAGCGCGCCGGAGGCCGCGAAGACCGCGATGCCCGCCATGTCCAGCCATGGCAGCCATTGCTCCAGCATGGCTATTCGGCCGGCTGCATCCGGGGGGCCGGGGCGGACATGCCCCGCGCCGCGCCGGCGCAGAGCAGGGAAAGCCCCAGCAGCACCGCGACCGTGGGCAGCACCGCCCAGGCGAAGCCCAGGTCAATCAGGAAGCCCATGGGCACGGGCATGATGGCCGAGCCCAGCGGCAGGCCGGCGCTGACGAAGCCGAAGACCTTGCCGACCTCGCCGGGCGGGCAGGCCTCCTTCAGCATCACGTCGCGCGGGGTGCGGGAGGCGCCGAGGCACAGCCCCGCCGCGAAGGCCACCGGCAGCAGCAGCCATTGGCCCCAATCCACCAGCCCCATGGAGAGGATCAGCGCCATGGAGATGCCGGTCAGCACCACCACGAAGCCCAGCAGGTTGCCGCCCTTCTTGTCCGCCCACCAGCCGCCGACCAGCGTGCCGCCCGTCGCACCCGCCATGTAGCCCGTCAGCGCCACCGAGGCGATGGCGACGGGCGTGGCCCACAGCACCCCCAGCACGGTGATGAGGAAGGCCGTCACCCCCGAGCCCGCCATGGCCGAGAGCAGGAAGAAGGCGAAGAAGGCGAGGATGGGCTTGGAGGTCAGCAGCCGCGCCCCGCCCTCGGGTTTCGGGCCGCGCGCCTTGGGCTGGTCGCTCAGGATGCGCGATTGCAGCAGGATGGCCCCCACCACCGGCACGCCCAGCAGCCCCACCAGCAGCAGCGCCCCGCGCCAATCCATCACCAGCAGCAGCGTGGCGATGACGGGCGGCGCCATGGCGAAGCCGAGATTGCCCGTGAAGGTGTGCAGGGCGAAGGCGCGGCCCATGAACTCCTTCCGCACGGAGCCCGCGAGGATGGCGTAGTCCGCGGGATGGATCACGGAATTGCCGATGCCCGAGAGCACCGCCAGCACCAGGATCAGCCGGTAGTCGGTCACGAAGGCCATGGCGGCGATGGACAGCGCCATCAGCAGCGTGCCGCCCACCAGGTAGGGCCGCGCGCCGTGGCGATCCACGAGAAAGCCCACCGGCGTCTGGAGCAGGGCGGTGACGCCGCTCATCAGCGCCACCGAAAGGCCCAGCATGGCGAAGGAGACGTCGAACTCCGCCCGCCAGGCCAGGAACAGCGGCGGCAGGCAGAGCACGTAGAAATGGCTGAGGAAATGCCCGGTCCCGATCAGGGCGCAGATTTGCGCGTCACGGCGGGGGGACAGGGTCGTTTCGGTCATGTTTTTTATGGTGCGCCCGCCTCCTCCCTGGGTCAATGCGGAGCGGCGAGCTCCCCCAGCGGCCAGCGTGGGCGCGGGGCGAGGTCCATCGGGTCCCGCTGCCCCGCCCGCAGCCGCTCCAGCCCCGCCCAGGCCACCATCACGGCATTGTCGGTGCAGAGGCGCAAAGGCGGGGCGAGCAAGGGCAGGGGGGTGGCCGAGGCCAGTGCGGCCCGCACCGCCTGGTTGGCGGCGACGCCGCCCGCCACCACCAGCGCCGTCGCCTCGGGCAGCATGGCGTGCGCGTGGCGCGCGCGATCGGCCAGCACGGCGGCGACGCTGGCCTGGAAGCTGGCGGCGATGTCGGCATGGGCGAAGCCCTTGCCCACCGCCTGGGCCACCGCCGTCTTGAGCCCGGAGAAGGAGAAGTCGCACCCCACCCGCCCCAGCAGCGGCCGGGGCAGGGGCACGGCGCGCGCATCGCCTTGCGCGGCCAGCCGTTCCAGATGCGGCCCGCCCGGCCAGGGCAGGCCCATCAGCTTGGCGGCCTTGTCGAAGGCTTCGCCCACCGCGTCATCCAGCGTGGTGCCGAGGCGGCGGTAGCGCCCCAGGCCTTCCACCGCCACGCATTGGCAATGCCCGCCCGAGAGCAGCAGCAACAGGTAAGGGTAGGCCGGCGGTTCCGGAAACAGGCCCGGCAGGCGCGCGGTCAGGGCATGGGCCTCGAGGTGGTTCACGCCGATAAAGGGCAGGCCCGCCCCCATGGCCAGCCCCTTGCCATAGCTGGCGCTGACCACGAGGCCACCGATCAGCCCAGGCCCGGCCGTGGCCGCCACGCCGCCGAGATCGGCCACGGAAAGCCCCGCTTCCGCAAGCACCCGCCGCACCAGGCCGGGCAGGCGCGCCAAATGCGCCCGGGCCGCGATCTCGGGCACCACGCCGCCGAAGCGGGCATGTTCCTCCTGCTGGGTGAAGACCGCCTCGGCCAGGATGCGCCCCTCCGCGTCCAGCACGGCGGCGGCGGTTTCGTCGCAGCTCGCCTCAAGACCGAGAATCGGGCGCGGCAGACCTGCATATGGTCGGGTTTCGTTCATCGGATGCGACCTATATGACCCCTCCATGTCTTCCGCCATCTCCGGACCCCCGCGCGTGAACCACGCGCGGAAGCGAAGCCTGCCGCTGAGGGTGGGCACCCGTGCCTCGCCGCTCGCGCTCTGGCAGACGCGGCATTTCCTGGAAATCCTGACGCGCTTCTGCCCCGTGCTGCGCGCGATGGATGCCTTTGAGGAACATGCCATCACCACAACGGGTGACGCCATCCAGAACCGCCGCCTGGCCGAGATCGGCGGCAAGGGGCTGTTCGCCAAGGAAATCCATGAGGCGCTGGCCGATGGGCGGGTGGATTTCGCGGTCCATTCCCTGAAGGACCTGGAAACCGAGCTTCCCCCCGGCATCGTGCTCGCCTGCACGCTGCGGCGCGAGGATGCGCGGGATGCGCTGATCCTGGGGCAGAACACGGGCGCCCCCGACCCGGCCGATCCCTATGCCTGCCTGCCGCATGGCGCCGTCATCGGCTCCTCCTCGCTGCGGCGGCAGGCGCAGATGCTGGCCGTGCGGCCGGACCTGCAGGTGGTGACCTTGCGCGGCAATGTGCAGACGCGCCTTTCCCGCGTGGCGGGCGGCGAGGTCGCGGGCAGCCTGCTGGCGCTGGCGGGCCTGCGCCGGCTGGGGTTGGAGGATCGCGCCTCCCTGGTCCTGGACCCCGAGGTGATGGTGCCCGCCGCCGGCCAGGGCATCGTGGGCATCACCACGCGGGCCGACGACGTGGAACTGCGCGAGATGCTCTCCGCCATCGAGGACCAGGAGGCCGCCGCCGTCTCCAAGGCGGAGCGCGCCCTGCTGGCCGCGCTGGACGGGTCCTGCCGCACGCCCATCGGCGGCCATGCCCGCCTGCTGCCCGATGGCACGCTGCGCCTGACGGGGCTGGTGGCGCGGGAGGATGGCTCCTTCCTGCTCAAGCGCGAGGTGCGTGGCGACGCGACCGACGCCGCCCGGATCGGCCAGGCGCTGGGCGAGGAGTTGCGCGCCGACAGCCCGGTGGACATCTTTGGTTGACGAGGCGCCCCGGCGGGGCGTGCTGATCACCCGCCCCGAGCCCGGCGCGGCCGAGACCGCGTCCCGCATCGCCACGCTCGGTTGGTGCCCGGTGCTGGCGCCGGCCCTGGTGCTGACGCCCTGCCCGCCGGGCCCATTGCCGCCCGCCCAGGCGCTGCTGCTGCCCAGCCGGGCGGCGGCCCGCGCGCTCAGCCCCTGGCCCATCCCGGTCTATGCGGTGGGCGAGGGCACGGCCGAGGCCGCCCGCGCCCAGGGCTTCACCGATGTCGTGGCGGCGGAGGGGGATGCGGCCTCGCTCACCCGCCTCTGCGCCGCGCGGCTGGACCCCGCGGCGGGGCCGCTGCTGCTGGCGGTGGGGCGCGGCTATTCCATGGAACTGGCCAACAACCTGCGCGCCCTGGGTTTCCGGGTGATGCGGCGCATCGCCTATGCGGCGCGCGAGGCGCCAACCCTGCCCCCCGCGGCCGCGTTAGCGATCGGGCAAGGGAAGGTCGGGCATGCGCTGTTCTTCTCGCCACGCAGTGCCGCGTGTAGCTTGCGCCACCTTGCCGAAGGCGGCCTGACGGGGGCAGCCCCCGGCATGGTCGCCATCGCGATCAGTCCACGCGTCGCGGCGGTGCTCTCCGCATGGCCCTGGCGCACCGTCCGGATCGCTTCGCGGTCTGATCAAGATCATATGCTGGAGTTGCTAGGTAGCCCATGACCCAGAGCACGAAGCCCTCGCCGGCGAACCCTCCTTCGAGCCCGGATGTGACCATGCAGACGCTTGCGACCGGACATGACCACCCGCCCAGCGGTGGCCTGCCCTTCGACCCGGCCTGGCTCGCCATCGGCGTGGCCGCCATCGTGCTGGTTGGCGCCAGCTTCTCCGTGATGCGCGGCGGCGATGCGCCCGCCCCGGCCCCGCAGCCGCGCCAGGAGGCCCCCGCCGCCCCGGCCGAGCGCGCCACGCCGGCCACGCCCGCCCCCGTCTCGGCCGCGCCAGCACCGGCGGCGCAGCCGGCCCCGGCGCCGCAACCCGCGCCGGCCCCGGCCGCGGCACCTGCCCCCGCCGCCGACCTCTCCGACCTGCGCGCCCGGCTCGATGCCGCCGAGACCCAGGCTCGTGAGGCCGCCGAACGCCTGGCCGCCATGCAGAACAGCCTGACCCGCAGCGAGGCCGAGGCGCAGGCGCTGGCCGCCCGCATCGCCCCGCTTGCCGAGCGGCTGGAGGCCGCCGAGGCCAACACCGCCCGCCTCGTGCTGGTCGAGACCCTGCGCTCCCGCCTGGCGGCCGGGCAGCCGCTTGGCCCGGTGCTGGCGCGCCTGCCGGGCGAGGCGCCGCCCGCGCTGGCCCGCTTCGCCGAGACGGCGCCGCCGACCGAGCCCGCCCTGCGCCTCTCCTTCGAGGAAAGCGTGCGCGCCGCCCGCGCCCAGGTGGCCGAGGGCCAGCCGCGCGGCATCGGCAGCCTCTTCACCATTCGCCGCGGCGAGGACGTGATCTGGGGCGATGCCAACGAAGCCATGCTGGAACGTGCCCGCCGCGCGCTGACCGCCGGGGACCTGGCCGGCGCCGTGCGGCACCTGGGCCAGCTTCCCGACAGCCATCGCGCGCCCATGCAAGGCTGGATCGCGCAGGCGGAAGCGCTGGTCGCGGCGCGCGCCGCGCTGCGCGACCTCGCGGGGGGCTGAACCATGGCGCGCATCCTCAACTACGTCATCCTCATCGCGGTCGTCATCGCGGTCGTGGCCTGGGCGCTGGGGCTGAGTGGGCAGATCGAGATCGCGGCCGGGGAATACTGGATCGGTGTCTCGCTGCCCGTCGCGGTGCTGCTGCTGCTCGGCGCCTTCGTGCTGTTCCACCTGGGGCTGCGGCTCTATTCCTGGATGGTCCGCACGCCGGAGCGGCGGAAGCTGCGCGTGGACCTGGACAACCGGGCCATGGCCGAGATCGCCGTTACGCGCGCCATGGTGGCGCTGGCCGCCGGCCAGCCCGCCACCGCCCGCGCCGAACTGGCCGAGGCCAAGCGCCTGGCCGGCGAAACCGCGCCCCTGCTGGCCATGGAGGCCGAGGCCGCCCGCGCCCAGGGCGACGAAGCCGGCGTGACCGCCGCCTATGAGGCGCTGGCCGCCCGCAGCGACGCCAAGTTCCTGGGCCTGCAGGGCCTGATGGAACAGGCCAAGGCCCGCGGTGATGCCGAGGCGCAGGAACGTCTGGCGCGCGAGGCCGCGAAGGCCGAGCCCCGCGCCCAGTCGCTGCGCCTGGAGCAGGGCGAGGCCGCGATGCGCCGCCAGGATTGGCGCGAGGCGCTGGCGCTGGCTCCCGACGACGCGCCCATCGCGCCCTTGGCGCTGGCCGCCGCGCGCGATGCCGAAACCGCCGCCGAGGCCCGCGCCTTCGAGCGCCAGGCCTTCCAGGCCGACCCGGGCTTCGCCCCCGCGGCCCTGGCCCTTGCGGCCCGCTTGGGTGGCGATGCGGGCCTGTCCGTGCTGCGCCAGAGCTGGGAGGCCGCGCCGCACCCGGCCATCGCCAGCGCCTGGATCGGTCCCGAGACGGACCCCGCCGGAAGGCTGCGCCTGGTGGACGACCTGACGCGCACCCATGTGGCCCATCCCGAAAGCCGGGCGCTACGCGCGCTGGTGGCGCTGGGTGCGGGCCAGACGGTGCGCGCGCGACAGGATCTGGTGGCGTGGGAACAGTCGGGCGACCTCGACCGCCGCTGGTATCAGCTCATGGCCGCACTGGAGCGGTCCGAGCAGGGCGCGGGTTTCTCCGACGCCGCGCAGCAAGAATGGGACCGCCGCGCCCAGGAAGCCCCCCCGCCCCCCGCCTGGGTGTGCGAGGCCTGTGGCCATATCCATGCCAATTGGGAGCCCGCCTGCTCCGCCTGCGGGACGGTGGGGCGGATCGTGTGGCGCCGGCCGGGTTGAGGCTGAGGCGTCTGACTATTCGGCCTTGAGCGGCCGCTCCAGCAGGGCGCGCACGGCGCCCTGGACATCGAGCCGCCCCTCCAGCAGGGCGGCCACCGCGGCGCAGACGGGCAGCTCCACCCCGGCCTCCGCCGCGCGGGAAAGCAAGGCGGGGGCGGTGGCCACCCCTTCGGTCACGCTGCTGCGTCCGGCCAGGATGTCGGCCAGCGCCTCACCCCGCCCCAGCGCCATGCCGAGCGAGGTGTTGCGGCTGCCCGGCCCTGTGGCCGTCAGCAGCAGATCGCCCAGGCCCGAGAGGCCCGCCGCCGTCTCGGCCCGCCCGCCCAGGCCCACCACCAGCCGCGAGAGTTCCGCCAGCCCGCGCGTGATCAAGGCCGCACGGGCATTCTCGCCCAGCCCCGCCCCGGTGGCGACGCCGGCCGCGATGGCCAGCACGTTCTTCGCCGCCCCGCCGAGCTGCACGCCCAGCACGTCCTCACTGGCATAGAGGCGCAGCGCCGCGCCCGAGAGCAGGGCCTGGGCCTCCTCGCGCAGCGTGGCATCAGCGGCGGCAACGACGCTGGCCGCTGGCAGGCCGGCCGCCACCTCATGCGCGAAATTGGGGCCGGAGAGGATGCCCGCCGGATGGCCGGGGCGGGCCTGTGCCAGCACTTCCAGCGGCAGCAGGCCGGTGGTCGCCTCCAGCCCCTTGCAGGCCAGCAGCAGGGGCGGCAGGGCGGCGGGCAGGGCGGCCAGCACCTGCCGCAGCGGCTGCATGGGCACGGCCAGGATGACCAGCCGCGCGGAGGCCATGGCAGCGGCGTCGTGGGTGGCGTGCAGCCCCTCCGGGAAGGGCTGGCCTGGCAGGCGGCGCGCATTCACGCCCGCCGCCGCCATGGCGCGGGCGTGGTCCGCATCGCGCGCCCAGAGCGTCACGCGATGGCCGAGCCGCGCCGCATGGATGGCCAGCGCCGTGCCCCAGGCGCCCGCGCCCATCACCGCCACCTCACTCATCGGCGATGCGGGTCAGCGCCCAGCCGCCCCCGGCCTCTCCGGTGGCGAGCCGCGCGTGCAGGGCGGCCAGGATGTCGCGGGCCGCTTCCTCGAAGCCGAAGGGCGGGTTCACCACGATCAGCCCGCAACCGTTCAGCCGCGCCGCATCGGTGGGTTCGCGCAGATGGAGTTCGGCGGCGAGGATGTCGCGCACGCCCGTCTCCGCCAGCGCGGCGTGGAAGGCGCGCACCGGCGCGCGGCCCTTCACCGGATACCAGGCGGCCTGCACCAGGCCGCGGGCGCGGCGGTTCACCTCGGCGATGGCGGCGGTCAGGCGTTCGTATTCGCCGGGCTGCTCGAAGGGCGGGTCCATCAGCACCAGGCCGCGCTTCTGGGGGAAGGGCGTCAGCGCCCGCACCGCCTCCCAGGCGTCGCGGCGATGGATGGCCACGCGCGGGTCGCGGCGGAAGGTGGTGCGCAGCGTGGCGTGGTCCGCCTCATGCAGTTCCACCAGCGAAAGCCGGTCCTGTTCGCGCAGCAGCGCGGCCGCCAGCGCGGGCGAACCGGGATAGCCGCCCTCCGCCCGCACCAGCGCCACATAATCGGCCAGCGGCCCTTCGGTGAGGTCCATCAGCCGGCCAATGCCCGCGCGCCATTCGCCGGTGCGCTGGGCTTCCTCGCTGTCCAGGCTGTAGCGGCCGATGCCGGCATGGCTGTCCAGCACATGGAAGGGTGCGGGCTTGCGCGCCAGCGCCCGCAGCAGCCAGACCAGCAGCGCATGCTTCATGCAGTCGGCGAAATTGCCGGCGTGGAAGGCGTGGCGGTAGTTCATCAGGCCACGCCCGTCAGCTGCGTGCGCACCAGTTCCGCGAAGCGGCCCTCGGCAGCCACGAGCTGCTGGAAGCTGCCGCGTTCCATGATGCGGCCCTGGTCGAAGACCAGGATTTCATCGGCCTCGCGCACGGTGGAGAGGCGGTGGGCGATGATGAAGGTGGTCCGCCCCGCCATCAGCGCCCGCAGCGCCTTCTGCACCCGGGCTTCGGTGGCGGCATCCAGCGCGCTGGTCGCCTCGTCCAGGATCAGCACCGGAGGGTCCTTCAGCAGGGCGCGCGCGATGGCGAGGCGCTGCCGCTGTCCGCCCGAGAGGCTGGCCCCCCGCTCGCCCACCAGCGTGTCATAGCCCTTGGGCTGGCGGGTGATGAAGTCATGCGCCTCGGCCATGCGGCAGGCGCGCTCAATTTCCTCCTGCGTGGCGTCGGGGCGGCCCACCAGCAGGTTCTCGCGGATGGTGCGGTTGAACAGCATGCTCTCCTGGAAGACCACGCCGATATTGGCGCGCAAACTGTCCTGCCGGATGTCACGCAGATCCACGCCGTCCAGCGTGATGCGCCCGCCCGTGGGGTCCCAAAGCCGCTGGAGCAGCTGCATCGAGGTGGTCTTGCCCGCGCCCGTGGCCCCCACCAGCGCGATGGTCTGGCCAGGGGCCGCCACGAAG
The DNA here is from genome assembly GCF_014764365.1 of Roseococcus microcysteis. NCBI lineage: Bacteria > Pseudomonadati > Pseudomonadota > Alphaproteobacteria > Acetobacterales > Roseomonadaceae > Roseococcus > Roseococcus microcysteis. The sequence continues at coordinate 1,699,729 of NZ_CP061718.1, read as the reverse complement.
TCGAGCCCGTGCAGCACCTGGCCCGAATTGGGGTAGGCGAAGTCCACGCCCTCGAAGGCCACGCGACCCTCGGCGCGGCCCATCTCCCGCGCATCGGCGCGGTCGGGGACGGAGTTCTCCGCGTCCAGCACCGCCAGGAATTCCGCCATCGCCGGCGCCTGGAACAGCATGTAGGAGACGAAGGCGACGGCCGCCTCCAGCCGCGCCACCAGCAAGGTGGCGAAGCCCATGAAGCTGACGATCTCGCCCACGCTGGCCTGGCCGCGCAGGTGCAGCAGCGTGCCCAGGATGAAGATGAGGATGACGGTGATGGTGCTGGCCGCGCGCGTCAGCACATGCACCAGCGCCCACCAGTTCAGCACGGGGAACTGATGGTCCAGCACCTGTCGGCTGATCTGGCCGAACTGCCGCGCCTCCATGTTCAGCCGCGTGAAGGACTGCACGACCATCACGTTGGACAGCGCATCCTGCGCCGAGCCGGCCATGCGCGTGTGGAAGCCCTCCACCGCCATCTGCGCCACCTGCGTCTTGCGGATGACGAAGGCGGTCAGCACGGTGAACACCACCACCAGCGCGATCAGCAGCAAACCGAGCCGCCAGTTCAGCATCAGCGTCAGCGGCAGCAGCACCATGGCGCCCACGAAGGTGATCAGGTGCTCGCGGAAGAAGCCGAGCCAGAGGCCGAACAGGTTGTCGCACCCCACCACCATGATCTTGAGCAGCCGGCCCGACTGCACATCGCCATGATAGGAGAGCGGCAGCGCGAGCACGTGCCGGAAGTAGCGCGACATCATGGCCAGCCGGTTGCGGTGCGCCATGCGGTCGGCCAGCAACGAGACGGCGACATTGGCCGCGATGGCCGTCAGCCCCACCGCGGCCCAGATGGCCAGCAGGGTGAAGGCCTCGGCCCAGACCGCGCTTTCCGCCATGCGTTCGGAGCGCGCCAGCAGGTCAATGACGCGGCCGAAGAGCACCGGCTCCAGGAATTGCAGCCCGGCCAGCGCGACCGCCGCCGCCGCCAGCCCAAGGGCCAGGCGACGGTCGGGCGCGAGCAGGCCCAGAACGCGGGCATAGAGCCTCAGGAACGCCATCGGGGGTCTTTCATCGAAGGCTGCCGGGATACAGGGACCGTCACGGGGCGCAAGGCACTCCGGGCTTGAACCGCACGGGGCAAGGCGGCAGTCTCATCCGGCAAACAAAAAAATGTTCTGGAGACGTTCATGCCCCATCCGATCGCACGCCGCCACCTGCTGGCCGGCGCCGCCACCCTGCCGCTTGCCGTCCCCCTGGCCGCCCCCGCGCTGGCGCAGGCGCAATGGTCGCCCAACCGGCCCATCCGCCTCGTCGTCGGCTTCCCGCCGGGCGGCACCACCGACATCGCGGCCCGCATCATCGCCGACCCGCTGAGCCAGCGCCTGGGCCAGCCGGTCATCATCGAGAACCGCGCCGGCGCCGGCGGCAATGTGGGGGCGGATGCCGTCGCGAAGGCCGAGCCCGACGGCTACACGCTGCTGATGCAGACGGTCAGTTCCGGGGCCATCAACTACCAGCTCTATGGCGCGCGGATGCCCTACAAGCCCGAGGATTTCGCGGGCGTCTCGCTGGTGGTGCGGGTGCCCAACGCCATCTTCGTGCATCCTTCGGTGCGGGCGAACACGCTGGCGGAACTGATCGAGCTGGCGCGCGCCAATCCGGGGCGCATGAACATCGGCAGCTCGGGCATCGGCACCTCGCTGCACATGACGGGCGAATTGCTGAAGCTGGCCACGGGCATTGACCTCGTCCACGTCCCCTTCCGCGGCGCGGGCCCCATGCTGGCCGAATGCGTGGCCGGGCGCATCGAGGTGGCGGTGGACAACCTGCCCTCCGTCATCGGGCATTTCCGCGATGGCCGCCTGCGGCCGCTGGCCGTCACCACCGCCACCCGCTCGCCCCAGCTGCCCGAGGTGCCGACCACGGCCGAGGCCGGCCAGCCCAGCGTCGAGGCGACGGCCTGGTTCGGCGTGATGGCGCCGGCCCGCGCCCCGCGCCCCGCGATCGAGCGCGTGGGCCGGGAGATCGAGGCGGTGCTCGCCAACCCCGCCATCTGGGCCCGCATGGCCGAGCTGGGCGGGATGCGGGCGGACCTGGTGGAAGGCGGTGGCTCGACGCCCGCCACCTTCGACCAGTTCGTGCGGGCCGAGGTCGAGAAATGGACCGAGGTGGTGCGGCGTTCGGGCGCCACCGTTTCATAACGGAGCGCGCAACGAAGGGGACGGGAGGTGGATTTGTGGCGCCACCCCCGTTATCTCCCCCGGCAACATCAGCCGGAGGATATCCATGCCGTCACGCCGTTCGATTCTCGCCGCGGGCACGCTGCTCGCCGCCCCCGCCCTGCTGCCCGTCTCCGCGCGCGCCCAGGGCTGGACGCCCTCCCGCGCCGTGCGGATCATCGTGCCCTTCACCGCGGGTGGCGCCACCGACGCCGCGGCCCGCATCATGGCCGAGCGGCTGAGCGCGGTCATCGGCGGCTCCTTCGTGGTCGAGAACCGTGCCGGCGCCGGCGGCAATGTGGGCGCGGACGCGGTGGCCAAGGCCGAGCCCGATGGCCACACCCTGCTGATGGCCACGATCGGCACGGCCAGCATCAACCAGTTCCTCTACCCGAACATGCCGTTCAACTCGCGCACCGACTTCGCCTCGATCGCGATGGTGATGGGCGTGGCCAATGGCATCATCGTCCATCCGGGCGTGCAGGCCGCCGACTTCCCGGCGCTGATGGCCCTGGCCCGCAGCCAGCCCGGCCGCCTGACCTATGCGACGCCGGGCAACGGCACCTCCGGCCACATGTCGGGCGAGTACATGAAGTTCCGCGCCCAGGTGGACATCACCCATGTGCCGTATCGCGGCACGGGCACCATCCTGCCCGATTTGATGGCCGGCCGCGTGACCATGGCGGTGGACAACCTGCCCGCCTATCTGGGCGCCATCCGTGACGGGCGGCTCAAGATCCTCGCGGTGACGAGCGCGCAGCGCTGGTTCGCCGTGCCGGAGGTGCCGACGGTGGCCGAGAGCGGCATCCCGGGCTTCCAGGCCATTCCCTGGTTCGGCCTGCAGGCGCCGGCCCGCACCCCCGCCCCCGCGCTGAACCGCCTGCGCGAGGCGGTGGCGGGCATCCTGGCCGACACCTCCGTCCAGGGCCGCATCCGCGAACTGGGCGCCGAGCCCATGCCGCTGATCGGCGCCGATTTCGACCGCTTCATCGCGGAAGAGAACGACAAGTGGCGCGAGGTGATCCGCGCCGCCAACATCAGCCTGGGCTGACGCCATGGCGATGCCGCGCGCCAATGAGCGCAAGCTGCTGGGTGAGGCCGATTTCGCCCTGGTGGCGCCCAGCCACTACCCGGAGGTGGGGCGGCTCGACCGCCCCGCCCTCATCGAACTGGCGCGGCGGCTGCGGGAGGCGCGGGACGCTTCCCGCGCCACCCTCGCCACCATGCGCCGCGCCAAGCGCGGCAAGGGTGATCCGCGCGGCGGGCTGAACGACACGGGCGTGGCGGCGAAGAAGCAGGTCTTCGCCGCCGCGCTCAAGCGCGTGAGCAAGCTGCTGGACCGTAGCGAGCCGGCCTAGCCTGCTCGCCACTCTTCCGGCACATGCCGGAAGGGCAGGCGCGCCAGGTCGAGTGCCGCGGGCCCCGGCGCGTCGCATTCGATGATGGCGCTGCACCGCCCGGCGAAGGCGGCGCGGAAGTGGTTCTTGGCCTTGTTGGCCAGCAGCCGCACGCCGCCCAGGTCAATCCCGTGCAGGGCGAAGAAGGCGGGGTCCACCACCGCCTCCTTGCGGGTGGTCAGCACCACGCGCAGATGGCCGCGCCGCACCACGGCCGTCGGGCCGAAATCCACCGGCGCTCCATGTTCCATGGGGCCTGTGTTGAGGAATTGCCCCGCCGTCAGCACCTCCACCACGCCCTCGAAGGGCACGGGCGGGCCGAAATCCGTCGTGGCCTGGCCGCCGAGGGGGCGGTTGAAGGCGCCGCCCCGCCCGGCCACCTGCGCCGCGCGCACGGCCCCGGGGTCGTGCAGGAAGCAGAACACCGTCTCGACCTCCAGCGCCGCCTCGACCAGGGTGCGCAGCAGGCCCGGCGTGTCCGCCACCCCGCCCGAGAGCGGGTTATCGGCCGGGTCCAGCAGCGCGACCACGCCGGGAGGTGCGGCCAGCGCCTCGCGCAGCGCCACCTCGGGAGAGGCAAGGGTCACGGCGAAACGGGGCTGGCGCGCGGCGATGGAATCCGCCAGGTCCCGGGCCAGCGCCCGTGCCGCGCCATGCTCGCGCGCCCAGACCATGGCCGAGGGCCCGGCCCAGGGGCTGTCCCCCCAGGCGAAGCCGCCAAAGAGCGAGGCGTCCTGGATCACGCCGCCCTCGGCCGCCGCGGCCTCCGCCCAGACCTCGGCCATGGGGCCGGCCTCGTGGCGCATGTGGAAGCTGTGCAGCACCATGGGTCGCTTCACCAGCGCGCCGTGGAAGGTCTCGCCGTCCAGCGCGCGCTCCAGCATGGTCAGCGCGCGCCGGGCGGCCGCGTCCATGTCGATGTGCGGATAGGTGCGATAGACCGAGGCTCCGTCCAGCAGCCCCACCATCCGTGGCGAGGCATTGCCGTGGAAGTCGAAGCTGGCCGTCAGCCTGGCATGGGGCCCGATGGCCGCGCGGATGCGGCGCAGGATGGTGAGGTCCGCCTCGGGGTCCTGCTCGGTCACGCAGGCGCCGTGGAGGGAGAGATAGATGCCGTCGAAGCTGCCCCGCGCCAGGGGTCGTTCCACCTCGTCCAGCCAGGTGTCGAAGGCGTCCTGCGTCATGGGCCCGCCGGGCTGGGCCGAGGCGCAGCGCAGCAATGTCAGGTCCCAATGCGGGCGGGCGGCCACGAAGGCGTCCAGCGCGCCGATCTCGGTCGCGGTGCCGCGATAGCGCTGCAAGGCCTCTTCGCCGGCCACCCATTCGCGGCCCTGGAAGGCCGAGAGCGGCGTGGGAACAGGAGAGAAGCTGTTCCCTTCGAACCAGAGGCGGGCGGCGGCGATTCGCGGCATCGGGACCCTTGCGTGTCTGGGGTCCCTATCGGTGCGGGCAATCCCTGCCCGCGTCAATCAGCGCCGGGGCGGGGTGCTTCCGCCGGGCACATGGGTCAGCGCACTGGCCGGCGGCGGTGCCGAGTTGCGGGCGAGGCCGGAGCTGTTGAAGCCCTGGCCCAGGCGCTGCTGCATCTGCTGGCGCGTCATCCGGTCCCCCGCGGCGGTGCCGGAACGCGGTGCCAATTCGGGGCGGGCATTCAGGGCCTCGCCGGGAATCTGCCGCTGCGCGGCGGCGCGGGAATTGGCCACGCCGCCGGGTGAGAAGCCGCTCTGGGCAAAGGCCGGAACCGCGAGAAGCATTGAGGCCGCGAGAGCGAGGGGCAGGCGCATATCCATATTCCGCAGAGACAATACGGAGAAGGTAAATGAACCCACCCCGGATTGCATCAAAATAAACATTTGGTACGCAAAAAAATGCGGGACGGCGCCCTCAAAAATCAGACGCTCTGCAGCAGCCCCGCGAAGAGCTTGGCCCGCGGCACCATGGAGCTGATCTGCACATGCTCCTGCAAGGTATGCGCGAGCGCCCCCTGGATGCCGAGGCCGTCCAGCGTGGGGATGCCCATGGCCCCCGTGAAATTGCCATCCGACCCGCCGCCCGAGCTTTCATGCGGCAAAGCGAAGCCCAGCCGCTTCGCCAGTGCTTCCGCCTTGGCGTGCAGCGCCAGCACCTTGTCGTCCGGCTCCCACACCGGCCGCGTCACGCCGCGCGTGACATCGAGCTTCACCTCATTGCCCGTGGGCTTGAGCGACAGCATCCGCTCCACCGCAGCGTCCAGATCCTCCTGGCGCTTGGCCATGGAAAGCGCCTCGGCGTCGCAATGGGTGGCGACGCAGTTCACCCACTGCCCGCCATGGATGACGCCGACCGAGAAGGTGCAGGCCTCGGTCGTCATCTCCTCGATGGCGATGATCTGCTTGCACATCTCCCGGATGGCGCTGCGACCCTCGCCCAGCCGCGCGCCCGCATGGGAGGGCCGGCCCGTGGTCCGCAGGTTGAAGCGCGCGATGGCATAGCGGCCGGTGACCACGCCGCCATCGGGGCGCGCGGGCTCCGGCACCAGCACCACGCTGTGCCGCGCGGCCTCGGCCTCGATCAGGTCACGCGTGGAGGGGCTGCCCACCTCCTCGTCGCTGGTCAGCAGCACGGTCACGGGCTTGGAGGTGGGGATGCCGGCCTTGATGAGCTGGCCGATGGCCTCCACCGCCAGATAGGTGCCGCCCTTCATGTCCTGGATGCCGGGGCCATAGGCCTTGTCGCCCACGCGCTTGAAGGGCAGCCCCTCGGCCAGGGTGCCCACCGGATGCACCGTGTCGAGATGCGCCAGGACCAGGATGCCCTTCTCGGTGCTGGTGTGCGGAAACCGGGCGCGCACGCAGTCGCCAAACCCCTTCCGGCCCGGGATGGTCTCGACGGTCGCGCCCATCAGTGCCAGGTGGCGGCCCGCCATCGCCATCATGCGGTTCACCGCCGCGGCGTCATGGGTGGGGCTTTCGCACTCCACCCAGCGGCGCAGGCCGTTCAGCATCTTGTCCGCGTCGAAGGGCAGGTCGAGCTTGGCTTCCATGGTGATTCCCTCTTGGATGGGAAAATCATGCGCCTGCTCATCGCCAACGCCAACACCACCGAGGCCATCACGCAGCGCTGCGCGGACGCCGCGCGCGCCGCCGCCGCGCCCGGCACCGAGATCATTCCCGCCACGCCGCGCTTCGGCCCCGAGGTCATCTCCACCCGCGCGGAGAACATCATCGCGGGGCATGCGCTGCTGGAATTGCTGGCCCAGCATGCGGGCGCGGTGGAGGGCGTCCTTCTCGCCGTCAGCCACGACACGGCGCTGGAGGCCGCGCGCCAGCTCATGCCCTGCCCGGTGGTCGGCATGACCGAGGCCGCGCTGTTCGGCGCCTGCTTCCTCGGCGCGCGCTTCGGCCTGGTCACCTTCGGGGGCGTCGAGACCTATCGCGAACGTATCGCCGCGCACGGCCTGACCTCGCGCTGCGCCTCCCTGGTCGGGCTCGACGTGACGCCCCAGGACAGCCTGCGCGACCCCGATGGCGTGGCCCGGCAGGTGTTGGGCGGCATCCAGCGCGCCGTTGCCGAGGGCGCGGACGCGGTCATCATGGGCGGCGCAGCCCTGGCCGGCTTCGGCCCCCAACTCCAGCCGCAAGCCCCGGTGCCCCTGCTGGACGGCATCGCCTGCGGGGTGAAATTCCTGGAAGCCCTGGTCGCCCTGAACCCGCCCAAGCCCAGCCAGGGCAGCCTCGCCCCCCCGCGCGGCAGAGCCAGCACCAACCTGGACCCGAAGCTGGCCGCGCTGCTTCGGGGGTAGGGTGCGCCCTGCGAGGGGGCGCCGCCCCCTCGCGCTCCCCCGCCAGGGGCCAGTGGGCCCCTGGACCCGATGCGTTTGTCGGGTTTGCGGGGAGGGGCATGGCGTACGTGTGACAACCGGGGCGCCCGTGACGCCCCTCCCCGAAAACCCGACCAAGGTCTCAAGGGGTCCGGGGACCCAAAGTCCCCGGCGGGAGGGTCCGGGAGGGCGGCGCCCTCCCGCGGAGCCCCTTACCGCCCGATGCCGAGCGTCCGCATCAGTTCCTGGTTGGCCTGGCTTTCTTCCGTGAGGCGGGTGCGGAAGGCGGCGCCCGGGGTGAAGGCGGGTTCGGCGTTGAGGCGGCGTGCGGCGGCCTGGAAGGGCTCGCTGTTCACCGCCGTCTGGCAGGCCTGTTCCAGGCGCTGGGCGATGGCGTCGGGCAGCCCGGCCGGGGCGATGAGGCCGCCATAGGTCGAGCCGCGCATGGGCACGCCGAGTTCCGCGACCGAGGGCACGTCCGGCAGGCTCGGCATGCGCTGGTGGTCGATGGCGGCGAGGATGCCGAGGCCCGTGGTGGCCGGGATGGTGGCGGCCTCGGCGAAGACCATGATGTCGCCGGCCAGTGCGGCCTGCGCCATGGGGCCCGAGCCTTGATAGGGCACGAAGAGGCCCGTCACGCCCGCGCGTTGCAGAAGCTGCGCCATGACGAGGTGCGGCGTGCTGCCCTGGCCTGGCCCGCCATAGACCAGCGCCTCGGGGCCGGTGCGGGCATGCGCGATCATCCCCGCGAAGTCGCGGAAAGGCGCGTTGCGGGCGAGGACCACGACATAGGGGTTCTCATAGACGCCGCAGATGTAGCGGAACTGGTCCACGGCATAGGTGCCGGGCTGGAGGTGCGGCTGGGTGGTCAGCGCGTTGTTGGGTGAGAGGCCGATGGTGTGACCATCGGGGGCCGCGCGATGCACCTCGCGGTTGCCGATGGTGCCGGCGGCGCCGCCGCGGTTCACGGCCACCACGGTGCCGCCCAGGATGCGCGACATCTCCTGCTGCAGGGCGCGGGCCATCAGGTCCGTGTTCCCGCCGGCGGGGAAGGGGATGATCATCTGCACGGGGCGGCTGGGATAGTCCTGCGCCGCGGCCGGCAGGGCGAGGCCAAGCGCCAGGATCAGCGCGCAAAAGCGTTTCATCGTTTCTCTCCCGATCTCTGCCGAGGAGGGTAGGCGGGGCGGATGCCGATGGCTACTCCGCAGCGTGGCGGACGAGGCGGGCGGGGTCCAGCTCCACCTGTTTCTGCTCATAGGCGCGCAGGTCGGCGTAGAGGCGCGGCAGGTCGGCCTGGAACAGGCCGCGCGTGACGCCGGCGGCCACGCGCGGCGCGCTGATGGACATGGCGTTGATGGAACTGCCGGCCGGGCCGAAGCTCATCGTCGTGCCGATGCCGAAGAGGTGGATGTCCGCGATCCAGGGCGTCTCGCCGGGGCGGCGTTCGAGGAAGGCGCTGTCGGGGTTGAGGTAGGGGAATTGCGCGAGGCGCGGGTTCGCCTCCTCGGGCGGGGGCGTGTAGCGGTCGGCCCAGAGGGCGATGTTGTCCGCGCAATGGACCAGTTCGGGGCAGAGGCCCGGGTCCATGCGCGTGCCCGTGCCGGTGATGAGGAAATCCGCCGTGAAGGGGCCGGTGGGCGTGTCCAGCGCCACGCGGCCGTTCTGGATGGCGGCGCCCGTCCACTCACGGCCCACATGCATGTGGAAATTCGCGTGCTTCATCACCCGGTCGTAGTGGTCCTGCGCGAAGCCCTCGCGCAGGCCCAGGATGTAGGACATGAAGCGCCAGCGCCATTCATCGGGCATCTCGCCCATGTGGCGCAGGAAGCCCGCGAAGGTGAGCCAGCGATAGGGCTGCACCACCATGGGCTCGGCGCGGCGGCAGAAGAGGTGGACCTCGGCCGCGCCCTGCTCCAGGGCCACGGCGGCGTTGTCGAAGGCGCTAGCGCCGGCCCCCAGCACGGCCACCACCTTCCCGCGCAGGGCGTCGAAGTCGATCATCTCATTGGTGTGGGCGCGGAAGGGGCGGGGCAGGGCCTCGATCTGCGGCGGCATCCACCAGCCGCCCACACCCTCCTGCCCCGTGGCCAGCACCACCTTGCGCGCGCGCATCATGCCGGCGCTGGTGACGACCTCCAGCGCTGGCAGGCCGCAATCGGTGCGGATGGGGCGGATGGGGCCGGCCTCGACGCCGTTTCGGACGGGAATGCCGGTGACGCGGCGGAACCACAGCAGGTAGTCGTTCCAGAATTCCTTGGGAATCCAGCGCATGCGGTCCCAGTCGTCGCGGCCGAAGCTCGCCTCGTGCCAGGCCTGGTAGGTCAGCGAGGGCAGCTTGAGGTCCGGTCCCGTCTGGTCCTTCAGGCTGCGCAGGGCGCGCATCCGCGCATAGGTGACCCAGGGGCCTTCCTGGCCGTAGCCCGCGCGGTCCACGACCAGGATATTGTCCACCTTGTCGCGTCGCAGCGCGTGGGCCACCGCCAGCCCGCATTGCCCGCCGCCGATGATGAGCACGTCCAGGATGTCTCGGCCCCCCACCTGGCGCGGCACCAGCCAGGGCGCGCGGGGATGGGCCGTCAGCTCCAGGTCCCGCGCCACATCGGCTTCCAGTTCGGCGAGGTTTCGCGGTGCGGGCATGGGGTCCTCGATGGGCGACGGCGCATGGAAGCCGGGCGATGGGCGCGCTGCAATGCCCCGTTGCGAAGCTGTGGCCGGCTGCACGGAGACGCTGCCGGCAAAAGCGCCAGATGCGCATGGAACTGGCCAAAGCCGCCGCATTCCAGGCGGCGTCTCGCTTGAAGGGGGGAGGGGCAGGGGCCACCTCTGCCGCCATGGTCGTGCTTCGCCCTTCCCTGACCCGCAAGCTGCTGGGCTTCGGCGCCCTGTTCCTGGGCGTGATCGGGCTGATCCTGCCCATCATGCCGGGCTGGATCTTCCTGGCCCTCGCCGTGTGGATGCTGCGCGACCAGTATGTCTGGGCGGCGCGCGGCGTGGACAAGATCCGCGCGCGCTGGCCCCAGGCCATTCCCGCCATCGAGGAGCGCGAGCGCCGGGCGCTGGCCTGGTATGCCAGGCGCAGCCGGCCGATCCGGCGCATGTTCCGCCGGGCCTGAGCTTTGTTGAGCGGCTGAGTCACGCCTTCGGCGATTCCGCCAAAGACGATCAGACGCTTTGCCACGCGGCTGATTCACGCCTTTGGCGATTCCGCCAAAGACGATCAGACGCTAGATCCCCGCCGGCGCCCTCAACTTCGACCCGTCATGGAAGCGCGACAGCGCGAAGGCCGCGGGGTCCACCACGGGCGGCGCGCCGGTGGCGAGGTCCGCGGCCAGCCGCCCCGCGCCCGGCCCGATGCCGAAACCATGCCCGCTGAAGCCCGCCGCCACGACCATCCCGGGCAGGGATGCCACGGGGGAGATGACCGGCACCGCATCGGGCGTCGAATCGATCCAGCCCGCCCAGAGCCGCGCGGGCTTGAGCCCGGACAGTTGCGGGAAGGCGGCGGCGATGGCGTCCAGCGCCGGCTGCACGATGCTCGCCTTGGGCTTGGCCTCCAGCACGCGCATCCGCTCGAAGACGGTGGGTTGGTCGAAGGACCACTTGCCATGCCAGGCGTCCGGCCCCTCGAAGAAGGAGCGGCCGAAGCGCAGCTCCACCAGCTTCCAGTTCTTCCGCAGGCTGGGCAGGAATTGGCGGGCGTAGCGGATGCCGGCTGGCGTGAGTTCCAGCCGCCCGCGCGCCTTGGCCGCCACGAGATACCCACCATCGAGCAGCGGGGTGAGGATGACCTCGGGCGTGTAGATCGGCCCCTCGCTGACGCGCGGCCCGGGCGTGGTGGCGAAGATGGTCGAGTGGACCGAGGATTGGGGCATGTCCACGCCATGCCGCCGCAGGAACATGGATGCCCAGGCGCCCGCCGCCAGCACCACGGCCTGGGTGCGGATGAAGCCCTTCTCGGTGAAGACACCGCTGATGCGCCCGCCCGTGGTGTCCAGGCCCCGCACCGCGCAGTTCTGGTGCAGCGTCGCGCCGCGGGCGCGGGCGGCGCGGGCCAAAGCGGGGGCGGCCAGCGCCGGTTCCGCCCGGCCATCGCGTGGGGAGACGACGCCGCCCACCCAGTCCTCGCCGGGGCAGGGGGCGAGGCGTCGCGCCTCCTCGGCATCAATCATGCGCGCGCCCATCTGGTAGGGCCGCGCCATGTCCAGCCAGGCCTCCCAGGACGCGAGCTGCGCCGGGTCCTTGGTGACATAGACGAGGCCCGCGCGCCGAAAGCCCATCTCCGCGCCGATCTCGCCGGGCAGCGTGTCCCAGAGCGACTGGCTGTGCTGCATGAGCGGGATTTCCCGCTCGTCGCGATTCATGGTGCGGCACCAGCCCCAGTTGCGGCTGGATTGCTCGCCGGCCACCACGCCCTTTTCCAGCAGGGCCACCGAATGCCCGGCCTTGGCCAAATGCCAGGCGGCCGAAACGCCGATGATGCCGGCGCCGATGACCACCACATCGGCGGATTCGGGCAGCGGGTCATCGCCCTCCACGAGGTCGAGCGCGCGGGTTGCGACCATCAGGCCCTCACCCCTTGAACTGGCCGGCGCCATCAATGTCCACGACGGTGCCGTTGAGATAGCCCGCGCGGGCGGAACTGCCGAAGACGGCCATCTCCGCGATCTCCCGCGGCTCGATGGGTCGGTCATAGGGCAGGCCGGTCACCATCTCGCGCCAGCGCGTGGGGTCGCCCAGCGCCTGCTCGGCGCGGAAGCGGGCCTGGGTTTCCATGCGCTCGGTGCGCGTGACGGCCGGGTTGATGCCAAAGACGCGCACGCCATCCTTCTGCGCGTCGAAGCCCACCGCGGAGGTGAAGGCGATCAGCGCCGCATTGCCCGCCGTGCCCGCGATGTAGCCCGGCTTCCAGGCCCGCCCCGCCATGCCGATGATGTTGCAGATGACGCCCTGCCGCCGCGCCCGCATCGAGGCCAGGAAAAGCTGCGTCAGGTGGAAATAGCCGAAGACCTTGAGGTTCCAGGCCTCCATCCAGCGTTCCATCGAGATGTCCGCGATGCCGCCCGAGGGGATGGCGCCGGCATTGTTCACCAGGATGTCGGCCTCGGCCGCCACATCGTGCAGGCGGGCACGGTCCTCGGGGCGCGAGAGGTCGGCCGTCACGGCCTCGATGCGCAGCTGGAAGCGGGCGCGCAGCCTGGCCGCGGCCTCCTCCGGCTGGCGGGCGGCCAGCACCAGGTCGCAGCCCTCCGCCGCGAAGGCCTCGGCGCAGGCAAAGCCGATGCCCTTGGAGGCGCCCGTGATGACGACGCGCTTGCCGCGCAGACCCAGTTCCATTCACTCGCCCCCTTGCTGCGCGCGCATGGCATGGGCCAGCGCGGCCTGTTCCGTGGTCAGTCCGGCCAGCGCCCCTTCGCGGTCCGCGGCATTGCGGTTCTGCGAGAGCTTGCGCTTGCCCGTCAGCGTCTCGATCCGCAGCACCATGCCGACGATGCCCTTGAGCTGGCCCTGGATGAAGTCTTCCGGCGCGTCGGTCACGCGCCAAGGGTTCGCGCGCGCCCCCTCGTGCAGGTCGGTCAGGCTGCTCACGATCTCGTGCAGGCGCGCGGCGTCCTCCACGATCTCCACCGGGCCCTCCGCGAGCACGGCCTCGTAGTTCCAGGTCGGGACGACGCGGTGATGCTCGGCCTTGGAGGGGTAGGAGGAGGGCGAGATGTAGCCCTCCGCCCCCTGGAAGATGGCGATGGCCCGCCCCGCCGCGCGCAGCGCCTTCCAGTGCGGGTTGGCGCGGGCGAGGTGGCCCAGGATGATCCCTTGGCCCGGGCTGTGCATCAGCGGCAGCAGGGTGATGTCGGGCACGCCCCCCGCGCCGTTGGAGACCAGCGTGGCCAGGCGGGCCTGCGCCATGAGGCGGTGCAGGATTTCGGGGCGGTCCTCGCGGAAGGCGGGCGGCGTGTACATCACGCCAAGGTTGCCGCAGCCGTCACGCCAGCGGAAGGGCCTGGCCCAGCACCCAGCCCTCCCAGGCGCGCACCATGGGGTCGTCGGGGATGGTGTCCGCCCGCACCCCGTCCAGCACCGCGATGAGGCAAAGCAGGCCCAGCGTGCAGTCCAGCCGGTCCTCTCCCGCCGCATCGGCGCCGAAGCCCGCGCGCGCCATGGCGGCGAGCGCCGGGGTCGCTTCCACCCCCAGCGCCGCCATGCAGGCCAGCAGCGCTTCGGCCAGGGCGCGGCGCGGGGCTTCGGCGCGCTTGCTGCCCAGCAGCCGCAGGCCGAGTTGGCGCAAAGCCTCGGCCGGATAGACCTCCGCCAGGGCAAGCCGCCCGGGCCGCAGCAGCCCGTGCAGCGGGCCGGCGAAGGGCCAGAGGTCATAGGGCGCGCCCGCCGCCAGCGCCGGCGCCAGCCAGTCCCGCCAGGCGGTGATGGCGGCCTTGCCCGACTGGTTGGCGCCCAGCGTCCAGAACACCGGCGCGCCGGCCGGGCGCGTGGAGGTGGCGCGGTCGCACCAGCGGTTCAGCGCGGCCGGCCCATCCAGCCCCAGCGCCGCCGCATGCGCCGCCCGTGTCATGCCCTTCACCCCCCGCGCCGGATAGAAAGGGGCGTCCCGCCCCACGCCCTCCAGCCCCGGGTTCACGGTGAAGAAGCGCGCATCCCCGGCGCGGCTGGCCAGGAATTCCACGAAGCCGCCCTCGGGCCGGCCCGCCGCGAAGCCGCGTGGCACGCCGAGCGGCAGGTCGAGGCCCAGCACCGCCGGCATGCCCTCCGCCAGCAGCGCGGCAGCGAGGCGCGCGGGCTCGCCCACCGGCACGGGCGCCTCCATCCGCCAGCCTTGCGCGCCCCGCCGTGCCACCGCCACCCAGCGCTTGCGCGGCTCCATGGACCAATCGGCGTGCGCCGCGATCATGGCCATGGCATGATGCGGGTGACGGGGCAGGAGGCGCGCATGGGCTACACTTCCACGGCGAAATGGTTCCACTGGGTCACGGCCGCGCTGATGGCCGTGGCATTGCCGCTCGGCTTCGTCATTCCGCATGTGAAGGACGAGAGCAAGATGGCCTTCTACGCCATCCATGAAAGCGCCGGCTTCACCCTGTTCTTCGTGGCCCTCGCGCGGCTGGCCTGGCGGCTGCGGAACCCCGTCCCCCCAACCCCGCCGTACCGGATGGCATGCGCCGCGTGGCGGACGGCGTGCATCACGCGCTCTACGCCGCCCTCATCCTGCAGCCGCTGCTGGGCTTCTTCGCCACCAACGCCTTTGGTTTCCCCATGCAGGGCGCCACCGCCTATATGGGCCTGATCGACCTGCCGAAATTCATGGAAGCCAATGTGCCGCTGGCCGAATGGCTGCTGATGTTCCACCGCTGGCTGGGCTGGACCATCGCGGCGCTGCTGGTGGTCCATATCGGCGCCGCCATCTTTCACCAGGCCGTCCGCAAGGACGGGACGCTGCTGCGGATGGTGTAGCGCTCAGCCAGGCTTCTGCCGCATCCGTTCCAGCTCGGCCGAGAGAAGCGCGGGCTCCGGCGCCGCCTGGAACTCGGCGGGCTTCTCCACCGCATCCGCCAGCAGCTGCTTGTAGAGATTGCGCGGCACCTCGCGCGTGCCGAACTGCGCCAGGTGTTCGGTCTGGAACTGCGCGTCCAGCAGGGTGAAGCCCCCCAGCCTGAGCCGCGCCACGAGATGCACGAGCGCGATCTTCGACGCATCATCGGCGCGGCTGAACATGCTCTCGCCGAAGAAGGCCGCGCCCAGCGCCACGCCATAGAGCCCGCCCACCAGCTCCCCCTCCCGCCAGGCCTCCAGCGAATGGGCGTGCCCCTGGGCGTGCAGGGCGAGGAAGAGGCGGCGGATTTCCTCGTTGATCCAGCTGTCATTGCTGTTGGGGCGGGGTGCCGCGCAGGCGTCTATCACCGCCTCGAATTCCGTGTCCGCGGTGATGACATAGGGCGCTTGCCGCACCCGCCGCGCCAGGCGCCGCGGCAGGTGGAATGCCTCCAGCGGGATCACCCCGCGCTGCTCGGGGTCCAGCCAGTAGAGGGTCTGGGCGTCACGGCTTTCCGCCATCGGGAAGAGCCCGATACGGTAGGCGCGGAGCATCAGCTCCGGCGTGATTTCCATCTGGCGGCGGGTGGACATGCGTGATGCTCAGCCCGCCCGACGCGCTGGGACAGCTTTGGGCATGCACGGGATGATGCCACAATCGCGCCGGGAAGGCACGGGCTTCGCGTCAGCCGTTCCGGCCCACGAACCGTTCCAGCCAATGGATCGTGTAGTCGCCGGCCTGGAATTCCGGGTCTTCCATGATGCGCTTGTGTAGCGGCAGCGTGGTCTCGATGCCGTCCACCACCATCTCGTCCAGCGCGCGCCGGGTGCGGGCGATGGCCTGGGCGCGGGTGGGCGCATGGACGATCAGCTTGGCCACCAGGCTGTCGTAATGCGGCGGCACCGAATAGCCGGAATAGAGCGCGCTATCCACCCGCACGCCGAGGCCCCCCGGCGCGTGGTAGGTCGTGACGCGGCCCGGCGAGGGCGCGAAGGTCTCGGGGTGTTCGGCCGTCACGCGGCACTCGATGGCGTGGCCGGAGAAGCGCACATCCTCCTGGCCGTAGCCCAGCTTCTCGCCGGCGGCGACGCGGATCTGCTCGCGCACCAGGTCCACGCCGCAGACCATCTCGGTGACGGGATGTTCCACCTGCAGGCGGGTGTTCATCTCGATGAAGGCGAACTGCCCATCCTGCCACAGGAATTCCAGCGTGCCGGCGTTGCGGTAGCCCAGTTGCCGCAGGCCCGCCGTCACCTGGGCGCCCAGCGCGTCGCGCTCGGCGGGCGTCAGCACGGGGCTGCCCGCTTCCTCCACCAGCTTCTGGTGGCGGCGCTGGAGCGAGCAGTCACGCTCGCCGAAATGCACGACATTGCCGTGGGTGTCGGCCAGGACCTGCAACTCGATGTGGCGGGGGCGGTCGAGGTATTTCTCGAGATAGACCTCGTCATTGCCGAAGGCGGCCTTGGCCTCGGTGCGGGCCACGCGCCAGGCCTCCTCGAGCTCGGAGGCATCGCGGGCCACCTTCATGCCGCGCCCGCCGCCGCCCGCCGCGGCCTTGATCAGCACGGGGTACATGACCTCCTCGGCCACGGAACGCGCCTCCTCCAGCGAGGCCAGCGCGCCCTTCGACCCCGGCACCAGCGGCACGCCCAGGCGGCGCATGGTGTCCTTGGCGGTGATCTTGTCGCCCATCATGCGGATGTGGTCCGCCGTGGGGCCGATGAAGGTGAAGCCGTGCGCCTCCACCATCTCCGCGAACTTGGCGTTTTCGCTGAGGAAGCCATAGCCCGGATGGATGGCGTCCGCCCCGGTGATGGCGGCGGCGGAGAGGATGTTGGCGACGTTGAGATAGCTCTCCCGTGCGGGCGGGGGGCCGATGCACACGCTTTCGTCGGCCAGGCGCACATGCATGGCCGTCTCGTCGGCCGTGCTGTGGACGGCGACGGTGCGGATGCCCATTTCCTGGCAGGCGCGGTGAACGCGAAGCGCGATCTCGCCGCGATTGGCGATCAGGACCTTTTTCATCATGCCCTCAAGCGCCGGGCGCCGGCTCCGCCGGCTTGGCTACGCCGCGCGGCAGGCGCGCTGGTGGGCGGAGTCAGGTGGGCGGCGCCGGCCGCGGTGCGGCCGGATTCTCGTGGCGAGGTGCTGGTCACGGTGATGACGTGCCGTTCGGGCTGCATCACTCCACCAGCACCAGCGGCTCCCCGTATTCCACGGGCGTGCCGGCCTCGACCAGGATGCGCGTGACGGTGCCGGCCCGCGTCGCCTTGATCTGGTTGAAGGTTTTCATGGCCTCGATCAGCAGCAGGGTCTGGCCGACCGCCACCTTGCTGCCCAGGCTCACGAAGGGCGCCGCGCCCGGCTCGGGCGCCAGGTAGGCCACGCCCACCATCGGCGAGGTCACCAGCCCGGGATGCTTCGGGTCGAGCGAATCAGCAGCCGCCGCCGCCGCGGCGACGGGCGCCACCGGCACCGGGGCCGGGGCGGGCGCCTGGGGCGCCGGATAGTAGGCGGGGGCCGCCGGCGCCACCGTCACCACCCGCGCCACGCGGATGCGCGCATCCTTCTCGGACAGCTCGATCTCGGTCAGGTCGGTTTCACGCAGGATGTCCGCGAGGCGACGGATCGCCTCCGGGTCGAACTGGATTCCGCTGGTCATTATTCCTCGTCCTCACCATCCGCGATCAGCCCCGCCATGGCCTGGAGCGCCAGCGCGTAGCCGGCCACCCCGAGCCCGGCGATGACCCCCGTCGCCGCCTTGGAGACCAGGCTGTGCTGACGGAATTCCTCGCGTCGGTGGATGTTCGTGATGTGCACCTCGATCACCGGCAGCCCGACCGCGAGCAGCGCGTCGAGCACGGCCACCGAGGTGGTGGTGTAGCCCGCCGGGTTGATGACGATGCCCTGCGCATGGCCCCGGCATTCCTGGATCCAGGTGACGAGCTCGCCCTCGGAATTGGTCTGGCGGAAATCGATCGCCAGCCCCAGCTCCTCCGCCGCCTCGGCGCAGAGGGCCTCCACATCGTCCAGCGTGGCGGTGCCGTATTTCTCCGGCTCCCGCGTGCCGAGCATGTTGAGGTTGGGGCCGTTCAGGACGGCGACGAGCTGCATGGCTTGATCCGGACCGGTGACAAAAGGCGCGAGCGGTGCGGCTAGCACGCGCGCCCGCAGAGCGGCAAGCGGCCCGAGGGGAGGGCAGGGACGCGGGGGCGTCCTTGCCCTGATGGCGGGGCCTCGCCATGTTCCTCCCATGACGGACACCTCCCTGGCCGGGACGCGCACGGCCCCCACCCTCCGCCTCACGGTGAATGGCGAGGCCCTCTCGCTGCCCGCGGGCGTGAGCGTGGCCGGGCTGCTGGACCATCTGGGCCTGCCCCGCCGCAAGATCGCGGTGGAACGCAACCTCGAGATCGTCCCGCGCTCCCTCTACGACGAGACGTCGCTTTGCGATGGCGACCAGATCGAGATCGTCCATTTCATCGGGGGCGGCTGACATGAACGCGACCACCTTGGAGGATGACGGCTGGACCGTGGCCGGGCGGCGCTTCCGCTCGCGCCTCGTGGTCGGCACGGGTCGCTACAAATCGCTGGAGGAGACGGCGGCCAGCATCGCCGCCAGCGGCGCCGAGATGGTGACGGTGGCCGTGCGCCGGGTGAACCTCAGCGACCCCAAGGCCCCCATGCTGCAGGATTTCGTCCCGCCCACCCAGTACACCTACCTGCCCAACACGGCCGGCTGCCACACGGCGCAGGACGCGGTGCGCACCCTGCGCCTGGCGCGCGAGGCCGGCGGCTGGAACCTGGTCAAGCTGGAGGTTCTGGGCCCGCCGCCCTTCCTCTACCCTGACATGGCCGCGACCTTCGAGGCCGCCGCCGCCCTGCTGGCCGACAATTTCGAGGTGATGGTCTATTGCGCCGATGACCCCGTGGCGGCCAAGCGCCTGGAGGAGATGGGCTGCGTGGCCATCATGCCGCTGGGTGCCCCGATCGGCTCCGGCATGGGGGTGGTGAACCCCTACATGATCCGCGCCATCAAGGCCCAGGCGAAGGTGCCGGTGCTGGTGGATGCGGGCATCGGCACGGCCAGCGAGGCCGCCTTCGCCATGGAACTGGGCTGCGACGCGGTGCTGCTGAACAGCGCCATTGCCCATGCCCAGGACCCGGTGCGGATGGCGGCGGCCATGAAGCATGCGGTGATCGCGGGGCGCCATGCCTATCTCGCGGGGCGGATGCCGCGCGACTACCGGGCGGACCCCTCCAGCCCGACCACCGGCACCATCCGCTGAGCCTCAGTCGAGGCGGATTTCCTCCTCGGCGATGATGCGCGCCATCAGGGCGCGCTCCTCCGCCAGGAATGCCGCGAGATGGGCCGGGCCCCGCGCCTCCGGCTGGAGGCCGAGGGCGGCGAGGCGGGGCGCGATCTCGGCCTCGCCCATCGCTTCGATGGCGGCTTCCGCCAGGCGCGCGACCACCCCCTCCGGCGTGCCCGCCGGCACCAGCAGCGCCACCCAGTCGCCATGGGCGAAGCCGGGGAGGCCCTGTTCGGCGATCGTTTTGACGTCCGGCAGCGCCGCCGCGCGGGTGGCGGTGGAGACGCCCAGCGCCCGCAGCCGTCCGTCGGCCAGCAGCGGCGCGGCCAGGGCGAGCGAGGTGAAGCCGAAGGGCACATCGCCGCGCAGCATGCCCTGCACCTGGTCGGCCCCGCCGCGATAGGGCACGTGCTCGCCCGCGATGCCGGCGCGGCGCAGCAGGGCGGCGGCCGCGATATGGGTGCGCGAGCCCACGCCCACGCTGCCATAGCGCGCGTGGCGCGGATCGGCCCGCAGGCGTTCGACCAGGGCCGGCACATCCCCCACGCCGAAGCCCGGCCGCGCCACCAGCAGCAGGGGCAGGGTGGCCAGCAGGGTGACGGGCGCCAGGTCGCGCGCATAGTCGAAGCCGAGGCCGCGCATCAGGGCCGGGTTTACCGCCTGCCCCCCGGAATCGAGCAGCAGCGTGCCCCCATCGGGCGCCGAATGCGCCACATGGCCCGAAGCCACGGCCCCGCCCGCGCCGCTGCGGTTCTCGGGCGTCACCAGCGCGCCCAGCCGTGCCGCCAGGCGCGGCGCCAGCAGCCGGCCCAGGATGTCGGTGGAGCCGCCGGGCGGAAAGGCGATGACGAGGCGGATACTGGCAGGCTGCGCGCGCGCCGTGGCGGGCAGCAGCGGCAGGGCCAGCAGCGCGCGGCGCCTCATGCGGTGGCGGCCACCACGGCCGCGCCCAGTTCCGCCAGCGCCGCGTCCCGCGCCGCCATCGCGGCCGGGCCCTCGGTCAGGTAGGCCGTGACCAGGAGGGGCGGCCGCCCGCCAGGCGGCCAGAGCAGGCCGATGACGGCGCGGCTGTTGAAACCCCCGGCCCCGGTGCGGTCCCCGGCCTCCCATCCCGCGGGCAGGCTGGCGCGCAGCAGGGGGCCGCCCGTGCGGTTCGCGCGCATCCAGGCCAGCAATCGCGCCCGGCTGTCCTGCGAGAGCGCATCCCCCAGCGTCAGCGCCCGCAGCGTGCCCAGCATGGCCAGCGGCGTGGTGGTGTCGCGCGGGTCGCCGGGGCGGGCCTCGTTGAGCGCGGTCTCGACGCGGTCCAGGCGGGATTGCGTGTCGCCGATGCCGCGCAGGAAGGCTGTCAGCGCCGAGGGGCCGCCCAGCGCGTCGAGCAGCAGGTTGGCGGCGGTGTTGTCGCTGATGGTCATGCAGGCCTCGGCCAGGGCCTCCACCGTCAGCCCCGGTCCGCCCGCCGCGACTTCCGTCACGGGCGACCAGGTGACCAGCGCCTCCCGCCCGAAGGCGATGCGCCGGTCCAGCCGCTCCTGCCCCGCCTCCACCCGCGCCAGCACGGCCCCGGCCAGGGGCAGCTTGAAGGTGCTGGTGAGGGGAAAGCGTTCCTCGCCCCGATGCGCCACGGTCTGCCCCGTGGCGAGGTCCAGCACCGCGGCGCCGAGCCTTCCGCCGTGCCGCCGCTCGATGGCGGCGAAGGTCTCGGGCAGGGCGGCCCAGCCCTGGGCCAGGGCGACCAAGGGGGCGGCCAAGGGGGCGGCCACGGCCGTGGCCAGCCCCAGCCCCGCGGTGCGTCGTGTGATCATGCGCCGGCCATAGACCATCCGGCGCAGGGGCGTAATCGGCTATTCTTGCCGCCTGCCCGTCAGCCCTCCAGGCGGATGCCCTCGGCCTGGATCAGCGCGCCCATCTCGTCCCGCCGCTGGCGCAGGAAGTTGGCGAAGGCCTCCGGCCCATGCGCGGCGGGTTCCAGGCCGAGGCTGAGGAAGCGCTGCTGCAATTCCGGGTCGTTCATCGCCGCCCGCACCGCGGAGGCCATGCGCGCGATCGCCTCGCTCGGCGTGTTGGCCGGCGCGTAGATCGCGTGGAAGTCATAGATGGAAAAGCCCGGGAAGCCGCTTTCCGCCACGGTCGGCACATCCGGGTAGGCGCGCGCCCGCTGCGGTGTGGAGGCCACCAGCGGCCGGATGGCCCCGTCGCGGATCAGCCCCGCGATGGTCGGGATGGTGCTGAAGGTGGTGATGGTGTCGCCGCGCCGGATCGAGGTCAGCTGGTCCGCGCCGCCCCGATAGGGCACATGCGTCGCCTGCAACTGCGCCCGCCGCATCAGCAGCGCCCCTGCCAGGTGCGACCCCGTGCCCACGCCCGAACTGCCATAGCTGACCTGCCCCGGATTGGCGCGCGCATGGGCCACGAAGCCCTGGAAGTCCCGGATGGGGCTGTCCCCGCGCACGATCAGCAGGGCGGGCAGGATGGTGGCCTGGGTCACGGGCGCGAAGGCCGTCGCGTAGTCGAAGCCGAGGCCGCGCATGAGGTGTGGGTTGGTCGTGGCCCCGCCGGCATCGAGGGCGAAGGTGCTGCCATCCGCCGGCGCCTGCGCCAGGGCCGCCATGGCCACCGCGCCATTGGCGCCGCCGCGATTGTCCACCACCACCGTATGGCCCAGCTGCCGCTCGATCGCGGGCGCGATGATGCGGCCCAGGATGTCGGTGGACCCACCCGGCGGGAAGGTGACGAGAAGCCGCGTCACGCGCTGCTGCGCGATGGCGGGCGCGGCGAGCAGGCCCGCGCCGGCGATGAGAAGGCCACGTTTCGTGGGCATTGGTTTCCTCCGTTGCTGATCGGCGTAGGATGCCCCTATGCCCGTGCTTCGCAAGCCCAATCAGAGGTCATCATGAGCCTCTTCGCCGGCCAGGCGCCCCGGCCCCTCGCGGACCGGATGCGGCCCGCCCGCCTGGATGAGGTGGTGGGGCAGGACCACCTGCTCGGGCCCGAGGGGCCGCTCGGGCGGATGGTGGCGGCTGGCGCGCTGTCCTCGCTGATCCTCTGGGGGCCGCCGGGCACGGGGAAGACCACCATCGCCCGTCTGCTGGCCGAGGTGTCGGACCTGCATTTCGAGGCCATCAGCGCCATCCAGTCCGGCGTGGTGGAGTTGCGCAAGATCTTCGAGGCGGCGCGACGCCGGCGCGAGGGCGGGCAGGGCACGCTGCTGTTCTGCGACGAGATCCACCGCTTCAACCGCGCCCAACAGGACGCCTTCCTGCCAGTGGTCGAGGACGGGACGGTCACGCTGGTGGGCGCGACGACGGAAAACCCCTCCTTCGAACTCAACGGCGCGCTGCTCTCCCGCTGCCGCGTGCTGGTGTTGCGCGCCCTGGATGAGGCGGCGCTCGGCGCCCTGGTGGCGCGCGCCGAGGCGGCGCTGGGCGCGCCGCTCCGCCTGACGGAGGAGGCCCGCGCGGCGCTGCTTTCCCTCGCGGGCGGGGATGGGCGCTACTTGCTGAACCTGGTGGAACAGGTGGCCACCCTGCCGGGCGATGAGGTGCTGGACCCCGCGGGCCTCGGCCGCGTGCTCCAGCGCCGCATGGCGACGCACGACAAGGCGGGCGACGGGCATTACGACCTGCTGAGCGCCTTCCATAAGTCGCTTCGCGGCTCGGACGTGCAGGCGGCGCTGTACTACGCGGCCCGGATGATGGTCGGGGGCGAGGCGCCGGAGGTGGTGTTCCGCCGCCTGCTCTGCGCCGCCAGCGAGGATGTGGGCACCGCCGACCCCCAGGCCATGGTGCAGGTGATTTCGGCCTGGGACGCCTATGAGCGCGTGGGCTGGCCCGAGGCCAAGCTCTTCATGGCCCAGGCCATCACCTATGTGGCGACGGCCCCCAAGTCGAACGCGGCCTATATGGGCTTCACCCGCGCCTTGGCGGCCGCCGAGCGAACCGCCCATCTGCCGCCGCCGCTGTCGGTGCTGAACGCGCCCACGAAGATGATGAAGGAGCTGGGCTACCACGCCGGCTACCAGTACGACCACGACGCGCCGGAAGCCTATGCGGGGCAGGATTTTTTGCCGGAAGCGCTGCGCGCCGAAATCTTCTTCACGCCGAATGAGCGCGGCTTTGAACGCGAGATCCGAAAGCGCCTGGACTACTGGTCCGGCTTGAAGGCGCGGCGCGGCGGTTGAGGCCGCGCCGCACAGCCCATCAGGCCATATTCACCATGATGGTCTTCTTGTGGGTGAAGTGCTCCAGCATGGCCTCCAGGCTCGCTTCCTTGCCGAGGCCGGACGACTTCACGCCGCCATAGGAAAGGTTCGCCTGCACCACCAGGTTCTGGTTGATCTGCACGAGGCCCGCCTCCAGCCGGTGCGCGAGGTCGAGGCCGACCTTGAGGTTGTTGGTCCAGAGGCTCGCCGCCAGCCCGTATTCGCTGTCATTGGCTTCGGCCAGCACGGCCTCGGCGTCGTCGAAGGGCTGGATGACGGTGACGGGGCCGAAGATTTCCTCGCGCACCAGGCGGGAATTGCCATCCAGGCCCGTGAAGATCACGGGGCGCAGGAAAAGGCCCTTCTTCAGCGCGGGGTCGGTCGGCATGGCGCTGCACTCATGCGCGGTGGCGCCGGGCGTGCGCTTGCCTTCCTCGATGAAGCCCTGGACCTTCTCGAACTGGCCCTCGCTGATGATGGTGCCGATGTCGGTCTTCTCGTCCAGCGGGTCGCCCATCACCATGGCGTCCACGGCCTTCTTCATCTCGGCCACGAAGCGGTCGAAGATGGGGCGCTCCA
The DNA here is from genome assembly GCF_014764365.1 of Roseococcus microcysteis. Taxonomy (NCBI): domain Bacteria; kingdom Pseudomonadati; phylum Pseudomonadota; class Alphaproteobacteria; order Acetobacterales; family Roseomonadaceae; genus Roseococcus; species Roseococcus microcysteis. Next base: position 1,675,645 of record NZ_CP061718.1, on the reverse strand, counting down.
CATAGATGCGGCTTGCCGCCGTGCAACTCTGGCCCTGGCGGGTGAAGCGCATGGAGGTGATGGCGCCGGAGACGGTCTTCTCGAAATCGCAATCCGCGAAGACGATCATGGGCGACTTGCCGCCCAGCTCCAGCGTGACGGGCACGAGCTTGTCGGCCGCGGCCTTGGCCACGATCTTGCCGGTCTCGACGCTGCCGGTGAAGGTGACCTTCCGCACCTTGGGATGCGTGACCAGCGGCGCGCCGCATTCCGGCCCGAAGCCGCTCAGCATGTTGAAGCAGCCGGGCGGCAGGATGCGGTTCATCAGCTCGCAGATGCGCAGCACGGTCAGCGGCGCTTCCTCGGCCGACTTCACCACCACCGTGTTGCCGGCCACCAGCGCGGGCGCGATCTTCAGCGCCATCAGCAGCAGCGGCACGTTCCAGGGGATGATGGCGCCGACCACGCCCAGCGGCTCACGCACCGTCACGGACAGCACGTTGGGGGCGAAGGGGACGCTCTCGCCCTTCAGCTCGGAACCCAGGCCGCCGAAGAACTCGAACACATCGGCCACCACGCCCGCTTCCACGCGGCTTTCGGTGCGCAGCGCCTTGCCGGTTTCCAGCGCGATGAGGCGCGACAGCTCCTCCTGATGCGCCTTCAGCAGGGCCGCGCATTGGTGCACCAGGGCGCCCCGCTTGCGGGCCGGGACCTTGGCCCATTCCTTCTGGGCGCGGGCGGCGTCCTGGACCGCGGCGTCCACATCGGCGGCATCGCCCTCGGCGGCGCGGGCCACTTCCTCGCCCGTCGCGGGGTTCACCACCGCGAAGCTCTTGCCGGAGCGGGCCGGCACATAGCGCCCGCCGATGAAGTGCAGGCCGGACAGCGCCTTGGCCAGAGCGCGGCAATCCGTGGTGGGGTCGGCCGGGGTGGGGTGCGGCGTGTCGAGCATGGCGGTGTCCTCCGTAGGGGTCGGACCATGCGACGGATGGGGGGCGCCGGGCAACCCTGGCGGGCCGCCGCCGTTGCTTGGTCCATAGAGGAGACCCCCGATGACCGAGCCCACCACCCCTGATGCCATGTCGCGCGAGAAGGCCCGCGCCCTGCTGGACGATATCCGCATCGTCATGCTGGCCACCCATTCGCCCGAGGGCGGGCTGCATGCGCGCCCCATGCAGATCGTGGGCCTGGAGGGCAGCACCATCTGGTTCTTCACCGATGTGGATAGCCCGAAATCCATGGAGATCGGGCGCGACCATGACGTGCTGGTCGCCGCCTCCTGCCCCGAGCGGAAGGAATATGTCTCGGTGGCCGGCACCGCCCGTGTGGTGCAGGACGTGGCGAAGCAGCGCGAGCTCTGGACCGAGGATGCCCGCCCCTGGTTCCCGGAAGGCGCGCGGAGCGAGGATCTGGCGCTGATCTCCGTCACCATGCGCTCGGCCGAATACTGGGACAGCAAGCCCACCGGCGGCTTCCTGGCCTTCAGCTACATCCAGGCGATGCATGAGGGCGAGGAAGGCGAGGCCCAGCACGGCAAGGCGAAGTTCGGGGGCTGATGCCCCCGGCCGCAAGGCCGCTCGGGTAACGCCGGCTGATGACCGTGGCGCGGCGCGGCGATGACGCTGTAGTGAAAGCGCCGCCGCCCGGCCGGAGGCCCGATGCCCGACCACCCCCTTCTCGACCTTCCCGATCGCGCCGCTTGGCGCGCCTGGCTCGCGGAGAATCACGGCGCTTCGGGCAGCGTGTGGCTCGTGATCCCGCGCAAGGGCCATGGCGCGCTGACCAGCGAGGACGCGGTGCTGGAGGCGCTTTGCTTCGGCTGGATCGACAGCCGCCCGCGCAAGCTCGACGCCACGCGCTCCCTGCTGCTGATGTCACCGCGCCGACCGGGCAGCGCCTGGTCGGGCGTGAACAAGGCGCGGGTGGAGCGGCTGGCGGCCGCCGGCCTGATGGCCGCCCCGGGTGAGGCCGCCATCCGGCGCAGCATGCAGGATGGCGGCTGGACGCGCCTCGACGCCGCGACGGCGCTGACCGAGCCGGAGGCCCTGCTGGACGCGCTGCGCGACGCCCGGCGCCTTGGAGGCTTGGCAGGGTTTTCCGGCCTCGCACCGCCGGGCGAACCTCGAATGGGTGGCGCAGGCCAGGCGCCCCGCCACGCGGGCCGTCCGCATCGCCGAGATCGCGACGCGGGCGGCGCGGGGTGAGCGTGCCAACACTTGGAAGCGTCCCTGATTTCGCGCTTGCGCCGGCCATGCTGCAAGTGCGAAGGGGCCTTCCCATGGCGGGAGGTATCCACATCACCGGCGCGGCGGGGGCGGGGACCTCCACCCTGGGTGCGCGGCTCGCGCAGCGCCGGGGCTGGGCCTATGCCGAAACGGACGACGCGCTGTGGCTGCCCACCGAGCCACCCTATCAGGAGCTGCGTCCGGCGCCGGAGCGAATCCCCTTCCTTCGCACGCAGATCCCGCAGGGCCAGCCCTATGTTCTGGCCGGTGCCGTATTGGGCTGGGGCGAGGCGCTGACCCCGGAATTCCGCCTGGTGGTGTTTCTCGACACCCCGCGGGAGGTGCGGCTGGCGCGCCTCAGGCTGCGCGAGGCGGCGCGATTTGGCGCGGCGGTCGCGCCTGGCGGCGCACGCCGGGCGGAATACCTGGAATTCCTGGCCTGGGCCGCCTCCTATGACGCCGGCACCGAGCCGGGGCGCAGCCGAGCCCGGCACGAGGCCTGGTTCACCACCCTCCCTTGCCCCCTGCTGCGCCTCGAAGGCACTCTGCCGCCGGATGAACTGGTGCGCCGCACGGAAGCGGCGCTGGAGAAGATATTCGCATGACCAATCCTTCCGGCCCGCTCAAGGGGCTTCGCGTGCTCGACCTCACCCGCGTCCTGGCGGGCCCCACCTGCACCCAGATGCTGGGGGACCTCGGCGCCGAGGTCATCAAGATCGAACGGCCCGAGGCGGGCGACGACACGCGCGGCTTCGCCCCCCCTTCTGGCCGGAGACGAAGGAGAGCGCCTATTTCCTGGGTGTGAACCGCAACAAGCTCTCGGTCACGGTGGATATCGCCAAGCCCGAGGGCCAGGCGGTGATCCACAAGCTGCTGGAGCATTGCGACATCCTGGCCGAGAACTTCAAGGTCGGCGCCCTGGCCAAGTACGGGCTGGGCTGGGAGCAGCTGAAGGAGAAGTACCCCCGGCTGATCTATTGCTCCATCACCGGCTTCGGCCAGACCGGGCCCTATGCCCCGCGCCCCGGCTATGACGCGCTGATCCAGGCGATGGGCGGCGTCATGTCCCTGACGGGCGAGCCCAATGGCAGCCCGCAGAAGGTGGGCGTGCCCGTGGCGGACCTCTTCGCCGGCCTCTATGGCTGCATCGGCATCCTGGCCGCGCTGAACCATCGCAACGCCACCGGCCAGGGCCAGCAGATCGACATCGGCATGCTGGACACGCATGTGGCGTGGCTGGCCAACCAGGGCATGAACTACATCGCCACCGGCGAGAACCCGCCGCGCCTGGGCAACCAGCACCCCAATATCAGCCCCTACCAGGAATTCCCGACCAAGGATGGCTACATGATCCTGGCCGTCGGCAACGACCCCACCTTCGAGCGCTTCTGCAAGGCCTTCGGCCAGGAGGCGCTGCTGGCCGACCCGCGTTTCGCCACCAACCCCCAGCGCGTGGCCAATCGCGACCTGGTGACGCAGACGCTGACGCCGCTGACCAAGTCCAAGACCACCTCCGAATGGGTGGAGGCGCTGGAGGCGCTCAAGATCGCCTGCGGGCCGATCAACACGCTGGAGCAGGTCTTCGCCGACCCGCACGTCCAGGCGCGGGGGATGCGGGTGAAGATGCCCCATGCCTCGGGGCAGGAGATCGAGGTCATCGCCAACCCCGTGAAGCTCTCGGCCACGCCGCCCGACTACCGTGTGCCGCCGCCGGTGCTGGGCCAGCACACGGAGGAGGTGCTGCGCGGGCTGCTGGGCATGGAGGCGGCCGAGGTGGCCGCGCTGAAGGAAAAGGGCATCCTGTGACGCCGCGCGCGGGGCAGCTCCAGGCGCAGACACCGGCCGGCAGTGTGCTGCTGCGCTGGGTGGAGTGGGGGCCGGCCGATGGCCGACCCGTGCTCTGCGTCCATGGGCTGACCCGCAACGGGCGCGACTTCGACGCACTGGCCATGGCGCTGGCGGAGCAGGGCCGGCGCGTGGTCTGTCCTGATATTCCGGGGCGTGGCGCGTCGGGGTGGCTGCCCGGTCCCACAGCCTATGCGGTGCCGACCTATCTCGCCGCCCTCGCCCCCCTGCTGGAAGGGTTGGGCGAGGTGGATTGGGTGGGCACCTCCATGGGCGGGCTGATCGCCATGGGACAATGCACGGTGCCCGGTGCGCGCATCCGGAGGCTGGTGCTGAATGATGTCGGCCCATACCTGTCGGCGGAGGCCACGATGCGCCTGCGCGACCATCTGCGCGCCGCGCCCGCCGACTTCGCGGACATGGCCGCCTATGAAGCCCATTTGCGCCGCGCCAATGCGGGCTTCGGCTCGCTGACCGACGCGCAATGGGCGGCCATGGCCCGGCATGGCGCGCGGATGACGCCCGGTGGCCGTGTGGTGGCGCATTTCGACCCGGCCATCCTGGTGCCACTGATGAAACCTGTGCTTGCCGATGTGGATCTCTGGCCGCTCTGGCCCATGGTGGCGAAGCGGCCGGTGCTGGTGCTGCGCGGCGCGCACTCCGACCTCCTGGCGCCCGAGGTGGCGGCGCGCATGGCCCAGAGCCCGGGCGTGCGGCTGGAAACCATCCCCGAATGCGGCCACGCGCCCTCCTTGATGGACAGCACCCATGTCGCCCTCGTGGCGGGGTTCCTGGCGCGCGCCTGAAACCAGAGATTTGATCTGGATCAAAGGCCGCCGCGCCGAAGCCGCCTAGTTTGTCCTTTATTAAGGACATTCAGATATACGGAAACGCTCAGATAAAGCGATCCGTCGAGGAGGCGGCATGCCGGTCTCAGCAGAAATTCTCCGTGCGGCCTTGGGCCGGCGCGGCCTTTTGGTAGGCGCGGGCGCCCTGGCAGGGGTGGGCGCCGTGGCGCGCGCGCCCCAGGCGGCGGTCGCCACCTCGGCGCGGATCATCGTGATCGGCGCCGGCGCGGCCGGCCTCGCCACCGCCTCCCGCCTCGCCATGGGGCTGTCGGGGGCCAGCATCACGATGCTCGACAAGCGGCGGGAGCATCACTACCAGCCGGGCTACACCCTGGTGGCCGCGGGGCTGAAAAGCCCGGACTATGTGCTCTCCTCCACCCGCGAATGGGTGGCGCGCGGCGTGAACTGGGTGGAGGAGGCCGCGGCCGAGATCGACCCGGTGGGCAAGACCGTCACCACCGATGCCGGCCAGCGCCTGCCCTACGACTTCCTGGTGGTGGCCACGGGCCTCACGCTCGACTACGGCGCCATCGAGGGCATGGATGTCTCCCGCATCGGCCAGAACGGGCTGGGCAGCGTCTATGCCGGCCCCGCCCAGGCCGCAGCCACCTGGCGCGCCATGTCGGACTTCGCGGACAAGGGCGGGCAGGGCGTCTTCCTGCGCCCCGCCACCGAAATGAAATGCGCCGGCGCGCCCCTGAAATACGCCTTCCTGACCGATGACTTCCTGCGCCGCCGCGGCAACCGGGGCCGCGCGGAACTCACCTACAACGCGCAGAACCGCGTGCTGTTCAGCGTGCCGATCGTGGCCGAGCGGGTGCGGATGCTCTATGCCGAGCGCAACATCCGCGTGACGCATGACCATGTGCTGCGCAAGATCGACCTGGACCGCCGCATCGCGACCTTCCGCACGCCGCAGGGCGATGCCGAGCAGCAATACGACTTCATCAACGTGATCCCGCCCATGCGCGCGCCGGAGGTGGTCCGCAACTCGCCGCTGCCCTGGCAGACCGGCCCCTGGGCCGCCGATGGCTGGGCGGAGGTGGACCGCCACACGCTCCGCCATGTCCGCTTCCCGGAGGTCTTCTGCGTGGGCGACATCGCGGGCGTGCCGAAGGGCAAGACGGCGGCCAGCGTGAAGTGGCAGGTGCCGGTGGCGGTGGACCACCTCATCGCCACCATCCAGGGCCGCGAGAGCGCCGAGCGCTACAACGGCTACACTTCCTGCCCGCTCATCACGCGGGTGGGCCGGGCGATGCTGGTGGAGTTCGACTACAACGACAATCTGGTGCCCTCCTTCCCCGGCGTGATCGCGCCGCTGGAGGAGCTCTGGATTTCCTGGATCATGAAGGAGGTGGGGCTGAAGCCCACCTACCTCGCCATGCTCCGTGGCCGCGCGTGAAGGGGGGGTGAACCCATGAAGGAACTCGATCTCGCCACGCTGGTGGCCGTCTTCCAGGAAATGCTGGGCTGGACCTTCTGGCCGCTGGTGGCGTTGGCCGCCCTGGCCACGCTGGCCTTCCTGCGCGTGCTGCTGCGTGACCGTTCGCTCATTCCCCAGCGGCTGGTCTGGGCCGAGGCGCTGGGTGTCATGGGCGGCGTGGTCGCGGTGCTGGTGATGTTCACCGTGACCAGCTCGGGCTTCGCCGACCTCGGCGGGCCGATTGATTGGCTGCTGGTGCTGGCCATCTTCGGCTTCGGCACCGTGGGCACGGCGCTGGGGCTCTACGCGGCGCTCGGGCTGTTCCGGCGCCGCGTGGCGTAGCGTCTGATCGCCTCCGGTGGCAGCACCGGAGGCGTGAATCGGCCGTGCGGCTTGAGAGGTCAGCCCGCCTTGAGCAGCCGCGCGGCCTTGACCGCGAAATAGGTCAGGATGCCGTTGGCGCCGGCGCGCTTGAAGCAGATCAGGCTTTCCATCATGGCGCGGTCATGGTCCAGCCAGCCGCGCTCGACCGCCGCCATCAGCATCGAATACTCGCCGCTCACCTGATAGACGAAGGTGGGCGCGCCGAACTCCCGCCGCACCCGGTGCACCACATCCAGATAGGGCAGGCCGGGCTTCACCATCACCATGTCCGCCCCCTCGGCGAGGTCCAGCGCCACTTCGCGCAGCGCCTCGTCGGTATTGGCCGGGTCCATCTGGTAGGTCTTCTTGTCCTTGGGCCCGGCGCGGTCTGGGCCGGTCAAGGAGCCGATGGCGTCGCGGAAGGGCGCGTAGAAGCCCGACGCATACTTGGCCGCGTAGGACATGATGCGTGTGCGCTGCAGCCCCTCGGCGTCGAGGGCCGCGCGGATGGTGCCGATGCGGCCATCCATCATGTCGGAGGGCGCCACGATGTCCACGCCCGCCTTGGCGTAGTTGATGGACATGGTGACAAGCGCCTTCACGCTCTCCTCATTGTCCACCTCGCCATTCCGCACCACGCCGTCATGGGCGTGGCTGGTATAGGTGTCGAGCGCCACGTCGCCGATGACGCCAAGCCCCGGATGCGCGGCCTTCAGCGCGCGCGCGGCGCGGCAGGTGAGGTTGTCGGGGTCGAGCGCGCCCGTGCCGTCCTCGTCGCGCGCCTCCATGGGCGTGTAGGGAAACAGCGCCACCGCGGGGATGCCCAGCGCGGCGGCCTCGGCCACATGCTCCGCCACCACATCGGGGCTGACGCGCAGCACGCCGGGCATGGAGGGCACCTCGACCCGCTGGCCGGTGCCTTCCGTGAGGAAGATGGGCCAGATCAGGTCGCCCACATGCAGCGCGTTCTCGGCCACCAGGGCGCGCGTCCAGGCGTCCTGACGGTTGCGCCGCATGCGGGTGGTGGGGAAGCTTCCCGCGTAGTTCATCACGCCTCCGATGGCTGGAGCGCCCGCAGGGCGCGGAAGGCTGAATCGGCGGCGCGCATCACGCCTCCGATGGCTGAAGCGCCCGCAGGGCGCGGAGGACTGAATCGGCGGCGCGCATCAGTTCAACGCCTGTTCGAGATCGGCGATGATGTCGTCAATGTGCTCGATGCCGATGGACAGGCGCACATAGCCCGGCGTCACCCCGCTCATCGCCTGCTCGCTCTCGTCGAGCTGGCTGTGGGTGGTGGTGGCCGGATGGATGGCGAGACTGCGCGCATCGCCGATATTCGCCACGTGGTAGAACATCTTGAGCTTCTCGATGAAGGCCTGCCCCGCCTCCTTTCCGCCCGCCAGCTCGATGCCCATCAGGCTGCCCATGCCGCCCTTGAGGTGCGCGTCGGCGCGCTTACGTGCCTCGCCCTCCGCGAGCGAGGGGTGGATCACCTTCGTCACCTTGGGGTGGGCCGCCAGCCAGGCGGCGGCCTTGATGGCGTTGCTGCAATGCCGCTCCATACGCAGCGGCAGCGTCTCCAGCCCCTGCAGGAACATGAAGGCGTTGAAGGGCGACATGGGCGCGCCGATGTCGCGCAGCAGGCAGGTCCGCATCCGCAGGATATAGGCGATGGGGCCGAGCGGCTTGGCCGCCTGCGACCACACCGCGCCGTGATAGCTCGGGTCGGGCTTGTTCAGCGTCGGGAACCGGTCGCCGCCCGCCTCCCAGTCGAAATTGCCGCCATCCACCACGATGCCGCCGATGGAGGTGCCATGCCCGCCGATCCACTTGGTGGTGGAGTGCATGACGATGGCCGCGCCATGCTGGAAGGGCTTGCAGATGATGGGCGCCGCCGTGTTGTCCATGATCAGCGGCACGCCGAGCCTGCGCCCGATGGCCGCCACCTCCGCGATAGGAAACACCTGCAGCTTCGGGTTGGGCAGGGTCTCGGCGTAATAGGCGCGGGTGCGGGCGTCGGTGGCGCGGGCGAAGCCCTCGGGGTCGGCGGGGTCCACGAAGCGGACCTCGATGCCGAACTGCTTCAGCGTGTTGGCGAAGAGGTTCCAGGTGCCGCCATAGAGGTCGGTGGAGCTGACGATGTTGTCGCCCGCCTCGCAGAGGTTCATCACGCAGAAGGTGGTCGCCGCCTGGCCCGAGCCCACCGCGAGTGCGGCCGCACCCCCCTCCATCGCCGCGATGCGCGTCTCCAGCGCATCACAGGTGGGGTTCATGATGCGGGTGTAGATGTTGCCCAGCTCCGCGAGCCCGAAGAGGCGGGCGGCGTGGCCCGTGTCCTGGAACTGGAAGCTGGTGGTCTGGTGGATGGGCACCGCGACGGAGCCCGTGTTCGGGTCCGCGCGGTGGCTGCCGCCGTGGAGGGCGATGGTCTCGGGGTTGGTGTACTGGCTCATCCTGGCATCCCTCGCATTTGCCGCGAGGGTGCCATCAGTTGCCCGCCGGCGAAAGGGTTGCGGCTCAGGGGCGGGCGGGGGCCTGGGTGCCGGGGGTGACGCCCGGGGTGATGCCCGGGGGCGGCGTCTCGGTGGCCGGGCGCAGCGTTTCGCTGCCATTGCCCTGGGCGCCCATCAGCGTCCAGCTGCCCTCCATCACGTCACCGTCGCGCAGCTCATAGATGCCCATGCCGGTCATGTTGCCGGCGGTGAAGGCGGTGGCGAAGGTGCGGCCGGAGACCATCCCCACCCCCTCGATCGTCTCGCGCCCGATGTTCCAGATCAGGTGGAAGCTTGTCAGCCCCACCTGCCGCAGTTCCAGCAACCCCCGGTATTCGGAGCCGTCGAGGTTGCGCCCCGTCACCTCATAGACACCGCTGCGCTGGGCGGCGGCCGGGGCGGCGGCGGCCCAAAGCAGGGTGGGGGCCAGCAGCGCGGCCAGGAAAAGGCGCTTCATCGGGGCGGGTATCCTCATTTCACCAGGGCGACACGGAGCGAGTTGGTCGTCCCCGGGGTGCCGAAGGGAACGCCCGCGGTGACGACGATCTCCTCGCCCGTCCTCGCGAACCCCTCCTGCATGGCGGCCCGGGTGGCGCGCGCCACCATCTCCGTCATGGAGTGGATATCCTGGACCACGAGCGGATGCACCCCCCACACCACCGCCAGGCGCCGCGCCGATTCCATGCGGGGCGTCAGGCCCAGGATGGGACAGTCCGGCCGCTCCCGCGCCACCCGCAGGGTGGTGCTGGCGGTGGAGGTGAAGGTGGCCACCACCTGCGCACCGATGGTGCGCGCCACCTGGGCGGCCGCGGCGGCGATGGCGCCCGCGCTGGTGCGCTCGGCCTCGGGGCGGCTCTGGTCGGTCTGGGCGCGCCAGCCGGCATCCTGCTCGGTGCGGGCCACGATGCGGTCCATGATGGAGACGGCCTCCAGCGGGTATTGCCCCGCCGCCGTCTCGGCCGAGAGCATCACCGCATCCGCCCCGTCGAACACCGCCGTCGCCACGTCACTGGCTTCGGCGCGGGTGGGGGAGGGGGCGGTGATCATGCTCTCCAGCATCTGCGTCGCCACCACGACCGGCTTGCCCAGCGCCCGGGCGGCGCGCACCAGTCGCTTCTGCACCAGCGGCACCTCCTCGGGTGGGAGTTCCACGCCAAGATCGCCGCGCGCGACCATCACGGCATCGGCCAGCGCCAGGATGCCGTCCATGTTCTCGACGGCCTGGGGCTTCTCCATCTTCACCATGATCCAGGCGCGTCCGGCCGCGATCTCCTGCGCCTCGGCCACGTCCTCAGGGCGCTGCACGAAGCTGAGGCCCACATATTCGATGCCCAGCGGCAGCACGAAGTCGAGGTCCGCGCGGTCCTTGGCCGTCAGCGCCGGGATGGGCAGGGCTACGTCCGGCACGTTCACGCCCTTGCGGTCCGACAGGGGCCCGCCCACCACCACCTCGGTCTCCAGGTGGTCGCCCTCCACCTGGCGCGTGACGCGCAGCTTCAGCTTGCCGTCATCGAGCAGCAGCGTGGTGCCGATGCGCGCGGCGGCGATGATCTCGGGGTGGGGCAATTGGGCGCGGCGCACATCGCCCGGCGTGGGGCTGAGGTCGAGGCGGAAGGGCTTGCCGGGGGTGAGCTGCACGCGCCCGGCGGCGAACTTGCCCACGCGCAGCTTGGGCCCCTGCACATCGGCCAGGATGCCGATAGGCCGGCCCAGGCGCTTCTCCACGTCGCGGATCATCTCGATGCGCTGGGCGTGGTCCTCATGGCTGCCATGGCTGAAATTCAGCCGGAACACGTCGGCGCCGGCGCGGAACAGCTTCTCGATCATCTCGACCGTGCTGCTCGCGGGGCCGAGGGTGGCGATGATCTTGGTGCGCCGGTGGCGCCGCATGGGAATGCGAGGGGGCATCGCGTCTCCTTCAGGCGCCGATCAGGATGGCGCGGACGTCGTTCACATTGGTGAGGGTGGGGCCGGTCCGCAGCGCGGTCCCCGCGGCCTCGAAGACGTCGAGGCTGCGATGCTCCTCCAGGCAGGCGCGCGGGTCGAGGCCTTTCTGGCGGGCGGCGGCGAGCGTGCCCGGTCCCGCGATGGCGCCGGCGGCTTCCGACCTTCCGTCTATCCCATCCGTGTCGGCGGCCAGCGCCCAGGTGGCGGGGGCGCCGTTCAGCGTCAGCGCCATGGCCAGCAGGCAGGCGGTGTTGCGCCCGCCGCTGCCCTTCGTGCCGGCAGGGAGGGTGACCGTGGTCTCGCCGCCCGAGAGCAGCACGCAGGGGGCGGGCAGGGGGTGGCCATGCGCGGCCACGCTGCGCGCGATGCCGGCCAGGGCCGTGCCGACATGCCGGGCCTCGCCCTCCAGCGCATCGCCGAGGATGAGGGGGGTGAGGCCTTCCGCCCGCGCGGCCTCGGCCATGGCCCGCAGCGCCATCATGGGGGTCGCGATCATGCGGAATTCGGCGGTGGCGAGGCGCGGGTCGCCGGGCTTGGGGCTTTCCTCCGCGCCCGCCTCCAGGTGGCGCCGCACCGCCTCGGGCAGCGCCATGCGGTGATGGGCGACCAGGGCGCGCGCCTCGGCGAAGGTGGTGGGGTCGGCGACGGTGGGGCCGGAGGCGATCACCTCCGGGTCATCCCCCGGCACGTCGGAGATGGCGAGCGTCACGACGCGCGCCGGATGCGCCGCCGCCGCCAGCCGCCCGCCCGAGAAGGCCGAGAGATGCTTGCGGATGGCGTTCATGGCGTGGATGGAGGCGCCCGAGGCCAGCAGCGCCCGGTTGGTGGCGATCAGGTCCTCCAGGGTCAGCCCCGGCGCGGGCAGAGTGGCCAGCGCCGAACCCCCGCCCGAGATCAGGGCCAGCACCAGGTCGCGCTCGGTCAGGCCGTCCAGCATGGACAGGATCTCGCCCGCCGCCGCGGCCCCCCCGGCATCGGGCACCGGATGGGCACCGAAGCGCAGCGCGATGCGCGACAGCGGCAGCCCCGCCCCGTGCGGCGCGATGACGAGGCCGGTCAGCGGCACATCGGCCCAGGCGGCTTCCACGGCCTGCGCCATCTTGGCCGCGGCCTTGCCGACACCCACCACGATCACGCGGCCCTGGCGCGGGGGCTCGGGCAGATGGGCGGCCAGCACCGACAGCGGATCGGCCGCGCGCACGCCCGCCGCGAACATTGCCCGCAGCGCGGCCTCGGCCCGCGCATCATCCCAGCCGCCAGACATGCCTTGCCCTCCTCTTCCTCCCACTATGGACAAGGATGCGCGCCACGGCCACCGGGGCGCTGATTGACAGGGCAGGGCCGTGGCTTTTCAGTCGCTTCCATGAACGCCCTCGCTCGCCCCATGCGCCTTGGCCTCTTCCTCCAGGGCGCGGGCCACCACGTCGCCGGATGGCGCCACCCCGAGGCGGAGTTCGGCGGCGAGAACCTGGGCCTGATCCAGCGCATCGCCGCCACGGCCGAGGCGGGGCATTTTGACCTGCTCTTCCTTGCCGATGGGTTGACCACCAGCGTCGATGCCCACCCCTCCTTCGTCGCGCGGCTGGAGCCGGTGGCGCTGCTTTCGGCGCTCGCCATGGGAACGCGGCACATCGGCCTGGCCGCCACCATGTCCACGACCTACACGGAGCCCTTCCACTTGGCCCGCGCCTTCGCGAGCCTGGACCACATCAGCGGCGGCCGGGCCGCGTGGAATGCCGTCACCACCTCCTATGCGCGGTCCTCGGCCAATTTCATGCGGGGACAGCACCCCTCCCATGACGACCGCTACGCCATTGCGGAAGAATTTATCGATGTCGTGCGCGGGCTTTGGGACAGCTTCGCCGATGACGCCTTCGTGAAGGACAAGGCGCGGGGCGTCTATGTCGAGCCGGGGCGCGTCCACACGCTGAACCATCAGGGCGAGTTCTTCACGGTGTCCGGGCCCCTGAACGTTTCGCGGCCGCCGCAGGGGCATCCGGTCATCATCCAGTCGGGTTCCTCCGGGCCGGGGCAGCGGCTGGCGGCGCGGGTGGGGGAGATCATCTTCACCGCCCAGCAGACTGAGGCCGAGGGCCGCGCCTTCCGCGAGGGCCTCCACGCCCAGGTGCGCGAGGCGGGGCGCGACCCCGCCCATGTGATGGTGCTGCCCGGCGTCTGCCCCGTGATCGGCGGGACCGAGGCCGAGGCGAAGGCGCTCTACGCCCAGCTCCAGGGCGGCATTGACCCCGCCGCCGCCATCCTGCTGCTGAGCGACCGGCTGGGCCATGACATCTCCGGCTACGACCTCGACGGCCCCCTGCCCGACCTGCCGCAATCCGACCAGTTGCAAAGCCGCGCGCGGCTGCTGACCGACCTCGCCCGGCGCGAGAACCTGACCCTTCGGGAGCTCTACTACCTGGTGGCCGGGGCGCGGGGGCACCGCATCGTCTGGGGCACGCCCGAACAGGTGGCCGATGCGCTGGAGGAATGGTTCCGCGGCGGCGCGGCCGATGGCTTCAACATCATGCCGCCCTTCTTCCCGACCCAGTTCGAGCGTTTCGTCGAGGATGTGGTGCCCATCCTGCGCCGGCGCGGCCTGGTGCGCGGCGAATATGCGGGCGCCACCCTGCGGGAAAATCTGGGCCTGCCACGCCCACCCAACCGCTTCTTCCCCGGCTGAGGCGCCCGCAAGCCGTTCCCTTGCGGGCGATCGTCGTCCTAACCTCCTCCCCAACAACAAGCAGGAGGAGAACACCAGGATGGCGATCCACACATCGCGCCGCGTGGCGCTGGGCCTGATGGGGGCGGCGCTGCCGGCCGCCGCGACCCGCGCGCAGTCGGCCTTCCCCGAGCGGCCCATCACCGTCATCGTCCCCTTCGCACCCGGCGGCTCGCCCGACATCGCGGCCCGCCTCATGGCGCCGCGCATGGCCGAACTGCTGGGCCGCCCGGTGAATGTGGACAACCGCCCCGGGGCCGGTTCCACCATCGGCTCGCGCGCCGTGATGCAGGCGCAGCCCGATGGCCACACCATCATGATGGCGCCCATCTCCTTCCTGACGGCGCCGCTGACCATGGATCCGCCGCCCTTCGACACGGCGGCGAGCTTCCGCGTGATCAGCCATATCGCGACCGTGCCCTACATCCTGGTGGTGCGGAATGACTTCCCGGCGCGGGACATGGCCGAGTTCCACCGTTACGTGGCGGCCAACCCAGGGCGTCTCAACTATGGTTCGTCCGGCAATGGCACGCCGCTGCACCTGGGCGGCGAGATGTACCGGATGATGATGGGCGCCGACATCGTGCATGTCGCCTATCGCGGCTCAGGCCCCGCCATCGCGGCGCTGATGGGCGGGCAGGTGCAGATGGTCTTCGCCGACCTGCCCGGCGCCGGCGCGCAGATGCGGGCGGGCACCATCCGGCCCCTGGCCTCGCTGGTGCAGGCGCGCATCCCGGGATACCCCGACGTGCCCACCATGGCCGAGACCGACCAGCGCCTGGCGGAATACGAGGTCTACACCTGGGTCATGCTGGTGGCGCCCAAGGCCACGCCCGATGCGGTGGTGAACCGGCTGAACGAGGTGGCGCTGGCCGCCGCCCAGGCGCCCGAGATCGCCCCGCGCCTCGCGGAACTGGGCTTCGCGCCCATCCACTCCAACCCCGCGGATGGCGACGCCTTCCTGGCGCGGGAGCAGGCGAAATGGGGTGCCCTGATCCGCAGCGCCGGCATCCGCTCCACCTTCTGATGCCCGCCCGCGAACGCGCCCCCGACTACCCCCGCCCGCCCCGGCTGGAGCCCAGCACGCGCCGCGTGCGGGTGATCCTGGGCGGGGAGGTGATCGTGGACAGCCGGGAGTGTTGGCGGGTGCTGGAAACCTGGCACCCGCCTTCCTGGTATATCCCCGCCGCCGCCTTCGCCCCCGGCGCGCTGCGCCCTGCCCAGGGGTCGAGCTTCTGCGAATGGAAGGGCAGCGCGCGCTATCTGGACCTGCTGGGCGGCGGGAAGGTCGCGGCGCGCGCCGCCTGGTCCTACCCCGACCCCACGCCCGAATTCGCCGCCATCGCCGGGCATGTCGCGCTCTATGCCGGCCGGGTGGACGCCTGCTGGGTGGACGAGGACCGCGTCGAGCCCCAGCCCGGCGGCTTCTATGGCGGTTGGATCACCCCCGATGTGGAAGGGCCCTTCAAGGGCGCGCCCGGCACCCGGGGCTGGTAGGCCCCGTCCGGCCATGGCAATGCGGCGGGGAAGGCAAGGAGGCACCCCCCAATGCGGACCCACAAGATCGCGGCCATTCCGGGCGATGGCATCGGCCAGGAGGTCATTCCCGCCGGCCTCGCCGTGCTGCGGGCCCTGACCGAGCGCGCCGGCGATTTTTCCCTCGACGTGACGGAATTCCCCTGGGGCAGCGACTACTACCGCGCCAATGGGCGCATGATGCCCGAGGACGGGCTGGACCAGCTCAAGCGCTTCGATGCCATCTATTTCGGCGCGGTGGGCGACCCGCATCTGCCCGATGACCTGACGCTGTGGGGCCTGCGCCTGGCCATCTGCCAGGGCTTCGACCAGTTCGCGAACATCCGCCCCACCCGCGTGCTGCCCGGCCTCGAAAGCCCGCTGCGCGGCCTGGCGCCCGGCGCCATTGACTGGGTGATCGTGCGCGAGAACAGCGAGGGCGAATATGCCGGCCATGGCGGGCGCGCCCATCGCGGCCACGCCATCGAGGTGGCGACCGAGACCTCCATCTTCACCCGCGCCGGCGTGGAACGGATCATGCGCGCGGCCTTCGCCATCGCGGCCTCACGCCCGCGCAAGCTGCTGACGGTGGTGACCAAGTCCAACGCCCAGCGCCACGGCATGGTCTTCTGGGACGAGGTGGCGGCCAAGGTCGCCGAGGACTTCCCCGAGGTGCGCTGGGAGAAGGAGCTGGTGGACGCCATGGCGGCCCGCATGGTCCGCAAGCCGGCCGGCATTGATACCGTCGTGGCCACCAACCTGCACGCCGACATCCTGAGCGACCTGGCGGGCGCGCTGGCGGGTTCGCTGGGTGTCGCGCCCACCGCCAACCTGGATCCGACCCGGCAATACCCCTCGATGTTCGAGCCCATCCATGGCTCGGCCTTCGACATCATGGGACAGGGCGTGGCCAACCCCATCGCCACCTTCTGGACCGCCTGCATGATGCTGGAGCATCTGGGCGAGGCCGCCGGCGCCCGCCGCCTGATGCGCGCCATCGAGGCCGTGACGGCCCAGGGCGTGCTGACGGCCGATCTCGGCGGCACCGCGCGGATGGATGACGTGACCCAGGCCGTCATCGCCGCCATCCGGGGCGACAACGCCCCGGATTGAAGCCCCCTCGTTGAAGCGGGGCCCCTTCGGGCGCATCTGGGGCGGGAGAGCAGAGGAGAGACGCCATGCCCGCCCCCCAGCCCGAAGCCGACCTGGCGCTCGGCGCCGCCACCAGCCTGGACCAGGCCACCCGTGACCGCATCGAGGCCGCGGCCTTCCGCAAGCTGGTCGCCCATCTGCGCGACCGGACCGACGTGCAGAACATCGACATGATGAACCTGACGGGGTTCTGCCGGAATTGCCTCAGCCGCTGGTACCAGGAAGCCGCCGGCGAGGTCGGGCTGCCCCTGGAGACCCCCGCCGCGCGCGAGATCGTCTACGGCATGGACTACAAGGCTTGGCAGGCCGCCCACCAGAAGGAGGCCAGCCCCACCCAGCAGGCCGCCTTCAAGGACGCCATGGCCAAGCACGGCTGACGGCTTTCGCGCAGGGGGTTTTGGGGCTAGACCCAGCCCCCCTGAACGGCCCAAGGAGGCGCCCATGTCCGACACGCCCGACACCGCCGCCGAGAGCCGCGCCCGCCAGGCCAAGGCCGCCGAATCCGAGGTGGGCGGCATCGCGCCCGAGCGGCTGCGCTCCATCATTGACCGGATCGAGCGGCTGGAGGAGGAGCGCAAGGCGCTCGCTTCCGACATCAAGGACATCTACGCCGAAGCGAAATCGGCGGGGTTCGAGCCCAAGGTGATCCGCCAGCTCATCATGCTCCGCCGCAAGGAGCCGGCGGAGGTGGAGGAGCAGGAGACCCTGCTCGACCTCTACAAGCGCGCGCTGGGGATGTAGCGGCGCCTCAGCCGCGTTCCTGCCGGTAGCGCAGCAGGGCGCGACCGAGGGCGTTGGTGACTTCGGTCCGCGTATAGGGCTTGGACAGCCAGCCGAGCGGCGCCGCCGCCACCTCCGCCCGGTGGCGGGTGGTGGGGTCCGAATGGGCCGTGGCGAAGACGGAGGGGATGCCGAAGCGGTCGCGGATTTCGGCCGCGGCATCAATGCCGTCCCGCCGGCCGACGAGGCGGATGTCCATCAGCACGATGTCGGGCGATTGCGATTCGGCCAGGGTCACGGCCGCCTCCGCCGTGGCGGCGATGCCGATGACGGTGAAGCCGGCGGCCGTCAGGCTGTCCTCGGCATCCATGGCCACGAAGAACTCATCCTCGACGATCAGCACACGTCCGCGCGGGAGCTCGACGCCGCCCTGGCGGTCATCGGCCGCGCGCACCATGCGCCCGGGCCGTTCGGCATCGCCCTGCGCCATGACGGTTTCGCCGCGATCCTTCACCTGCGACATGTCCGTCGCACTCCTTTCATTCCTTCGGCGGGTCGACCGATGCCGGAAAACGCAGCACCGCGCAGGTCCCTCCCACCGCGCCCGGTGTCACCGACAGTTCACCATTTAACTGCCGCGCAAGTCCGAGCACCAGCTTCAACCCGGTTGCGCCCACGCGGGTTGCGGCGTCGAGCGTGAAGCCGGGTCCATCATCCTCGACCCGCAGCTCGACCAGCGCACCCTCAAGGCGTCGGAGGGAGACGCGAATGCCGCCTGGCTCCACGCCGTCCGGGCAGCCATGCTTCACGGCATTGACCAACAATTCGTGAAGAACGAGGCCGAGCGGCACGGCGGCATCGTTCGAGATCTCGAGCGGGTCCGCCGAGAGGCTGACGCTGTGGGGCACCCCCATGCTGGCCAGCACCGCGCCGGCCACCTGTTGCAGGAAGGTCTCGCCCGGTACGCCACGCAGATTGTCGCCCAGGTACAGCATCTGGTGGACCGTGCCGACCGCCGCCAGGCGGCGCGAGGCTTCGGCCAGCACCGCCTGCGGGTCCGTCGCCCAGGCCGCGGCGCGACGGGTCATGGCCAGCATGCCCACCAGCATCTGGATGTTGTTCTTCACCCGGTGGTGCAGCTCGTTCAGCAGCACGTCCCGGTCCTGCACCGCGACCTCAAGGGCAAGCTGGGCGCGCCGCCGGCGGCTGATCTCGATGTTCAGTTCGTCGAGCTTGCGGCCCAGCAGGGGGAAGCGGTCATCCTCGCGGTCCACCAGGCGCAGCAGAAGCTTGGCGCGGCTTTCGGCCCCCGCGGGGGCGAGGATGGCGCCGAAGCCACGGAACCGGGTCACCTGGCCGTCGGCGCCGCGCAGCTGCAACGCGCCCGGCAGGGCGGTGCGGCTGCCCGAGCAGCGCCGCAGCCATTGCCGCATCCGCTCGGCCGCCGCCGGGTCGGGGCCCAGGGCGGTGAGGTCCGCGCCCGCCTCCACGCCCGCGCCGAAGCGCGCCCGCGCCGCCCGGTTCGCGAAGCCGATCCGCGCATCGGTGCCCAGGACGAGTGCGGGTTCGGGTAGGGTCTGGAGCACCTGGGCCGCGCCTTCAGCCAACGTCATCTCGACGAAAGTACTCCCGGGCCCCTGGCGTTGCAGCCTCGTCGGGGCGGAGCAGCACGACCACCCGGCAGGCGGGGTCTCCGGCCGCGATCGTCCGCTCCAGGCGCACGGCCGCATAGCCCTGGCTCTCGGCCGCGATGGCGCCGAAGACGTTGGAGGTCATCATGCAGAGCGAGGGCCGCCCCTGCACGAAATCGCCGAAGGGGCAGGCGGTGTTGCCGAAGACGATCTGGTTCTCATCCTCCTCGAGGATGGAAAAATCGCCATGGATGCGGCGCTTCAGGTCCACCAGGACCTCGGCAAGCTGCCGGCGGTCGAGGCGCCCTACCGCCAGGGCGCGGCGATATTCATCGTGGATGTGCTCGCCCATGGCGGCGCCCACGAGGCTGATGTAGCCCGAGGCCTCTTCCAGCCCGACCACATCCTCGAGGGCGCCCGAAAGCTCCCGCAGCAGGCGGCGGAGGAAGACGTCCCGCTCCAGCGGCACGGCGAGCCCGGCGACATCCCCCGGGGGCGGCGATACGGGGGAGTGATGATCGGACATGTCCACATCCCCCATCGAGAGAAGCCAAAGGTGCGGGAATCGCACATTTACGTGCCGTGCCTCGGAACAGCTCGGTGTCCCTTGGAACAAATAAGTTTGCACGGACCAATTATGGTGGCCAAGGGCCATCCGGGTCAAGGAAGTAGCTGGAGGTTCCCGCGTGGCAAACCTCAGAAGATTTCACCCGGGATCTTTGCCGCTTGATTCTTGGGTGTTTCGCCGGGCGGGTTTGCGCCTCGCATGTCAGCGTGGCCCGCGCGTCCGGTTGAGCGCCAATTCCTCCGGCGTCAGCAGGAAGCCCACCATGATCCGGTGGTCCTGGATGCGACGCTCGGCCCGGAGGGGGAAGACCAGTTCGAATCGGGGCGAGGTCACGGTCGCGACCGTCGTGTTGGGGGCGAAGGTCACGCGCTGGACGAAGGTCTGGCGGTTCAGGATCGTCTCCGTCCCGTCCTCGACGATGGCGATGAACCAGGGCAGGTCCACGCTGCGCTCCGTGCCCGCGGGGCCGCGTTCCACCTGGAAGCGGGCGGCGAGCGAGACGGAAACGCCCTCGCCGCGCCGCGCGCCGCGGCAGGTGCCGTCCAGCGCCTGGATGCGGGCGTCGAGCAGCAGGGTCGAGAGGTCCGGCGGCGTGCCGGGGCGGTGGCGCGAGAGATCGGCCACGTCCGAGGGCAGGCTCAGCGTCGGGCAGGCGATCAACAGGTTGTCCACGCGGGGTTGCGAGCATCCGGCCAGCCCCAGCGCGGCCAGAAGAACCATCCCCAAACCCCAGAACTTGCCCCGCATCGCCACTTCCCTCTGTTCCACGCGCAGCCCGGCGCCCGCATGACTTGTCGCGGTGCCGGGGCGGCGCCATGTCTCCGGCGCCTCACGTCTGGCACCGATCGCGCCGAAGCGGTAGTCTCGGGTGCTCGAACACGCGCTGGGAATACAACCATCCATGGACCAAAAGCCCACCCTGAAGGTTCTGCTCGCCGGTCCGCGCGGCTTTTGCGCCGGGGTGGACCGCGCCATCAAGATCGTCGAGGAGGCGCTGAAACGCTACGGCGCGCCGGTCTATGTGCGGCACGAGATCGTCCACAACCGTTTCGTCGTGCAGTCGTTGGAGGCGCAGGGCGCGGTCTTCGTGGAGGAACTCGACGAAATCCCCAATGACGGCCAGCCCGTGGTCTTCAGCGCCCATGGCGTGCCCAAGGCCATCCCGGCCGAGGCCGAGCGGCGCCAGATGTTCTTCCTGGACGCCACCTGCCCGCTGGTCAGCAAGGTCCACCGCGAGGCCGAGCATCACTTCACCCGCAACCGCCACATCTTCCTGATCGGCCATGCGGGCCACCCGGAGGTGATCGGCACCATGGGCCAGCTGCCGCCCGGTGCCATCACCCTGGTCGAGGACGAGGCCCAGGCCCGCAGCGTGGAACCCCCCGCCGGCCACGACCTCTCCTTCATCACGCAGACCACGCTCTCGGTGGATGACACGGCCGAGATCGTGGACATCCTGCGCGAGCGCTTCCCGCAGATCTCCGCCCCCGCCAAGGAGGACATCTGCTACGCGACCACCAACCGCCAGGCCGCCGTGAAGGAGATCGCGCCGCGGGTGGAGATGATGATCGTGGTGGGGGCGCCCAATTCCTCCAACTCGCTGCGCCTGGTCGAGGTGGCCAGCCGTTCGGGCTGCAAGGCCGCGGTGATGGTGCAGCGCGGGCGTGAGCTGGATCTGGACCAGGTGGCCCGGTATTCCAGCCTCGGCATCACGGCCGGCGCCAGCGCGCCCGAGCTGCTGGTGGAGGAGGTTCTGGCCAGGCTGCGTGAGCGCTACAGCCTCGACATCGAGGAGGTGGTGGTGGCCGAGGAAAAGATCATCTTCAAGCTGCCCTCCGCCCTCGCCACCGCGCCCGCCGCCTGACCTGCATCCTGTTCAGTGGCGGTCTACACCGAGGTCACGGATGAGGCGCTGCGCGCCTTCCTGGCCGAATATGGCATCGGCGAGCTTCAGGCCTATCGCGGCATCGCGGAAGGCGTCGAGAATTCCAACTACGCGCTGAAGACGACCCAGGGCGACTTCATCCTGACCCTGTATGAGAAGCGGGTGGACCCGGCGGAACTGCCCTGGTTCCTGGGGCTGATGCGGCATCTGGCGGCGCAGGGCATCTCCTGCCCGGAGCCGGTGCCGGGGCGGGATGGCGCGGCGCTGCGGCAACTGGCGGGGCGGCCGGCCGCCATCTGCACCTTCCTGCCCGGCTTCTGGCCGCGGCGGGTGCGGCCCTCGCATTGCGCGCCGCTGGGCGATGCGCTGGCGCGGCTGCACGCGGCCGGCATGGGCTTCCCGGCCACCCGGAAGAACGGGCTGGGCGCCGATTCCTGGGCCCCGCTGCTGGACCGCTGCCGGGCGGATGGCGAGCCCGGCCTGATCGTGGAACTGGACGCCGCACTCGCCGCCATCCTGGTCCAATGGCCCGCCACGGGCGCCCTGCCCATCGGGCATATCCATGCCGATTTGTTCCCGGACAATGTCTTCTTCCTGGAGGATGCGGGGCGGCGGCCGCGCATCTCGGGGCTGATTGATTTCTACTTCGCCTGCACGGACATGCTGGCCTATGACATCGCCATCGTGCTGAACGCCTGGTGCTTCGAGAGCGACTACCAGTTCAACGTGACCAAGGCGCGGGCCATCCTTTCCGCCTATCAGGCGCGGCGCCCGCTGAGCCCGGCCGAATGGGCGGCGCTGCCGGTGCTGTGCCGGGGGGCCGCCATGCGCTTCCTGCTGACCCGCCTCTATGACTGGGTGAACACGCCCCCGGGCGCCATGGTCACGCGCAAGGACCCGCTGGAATACCTGCACCGCCTGCGTTTCTTCGCCCATGCGCGCGACGCCGCCGCGATCGGGGGCTGAGATGGTGGAGACGCCGGAGAACACGCCGGGCGGCGTGGTCGAGATCTGGACCGATGGCGGCTGCAAGCCCAATCCGGGCCCGGGCGGCTGGGCGGCCATCCTGCGCTTCGGCGCGGCCGAGCGGGAACTGACGGGCGCCGAGCCCGCCACCACCAACAACCGGATGGAGCTTTCCGCCGCCATCGCGGCGCTGGAGGCGCTGAAGCGCCCTTGCCGCGTGGTGCTGCACACGGACAGTGAATATGTCCGCAACGGCATGGAGCGCTGGATCAAGGGCTGGGTGCGCAACAACTGGCGCAACGCGGCGCGCGAACCCGTGAAGAATTACGAGCTGTGGCAGCGCCTGCTGGCCGCCGCCAAGCCCCACCAGGTCGAGTGGAAATGGGTGCGCGGCCATGCCGGCGACGTGATGAACGAACGCGCCGATGTGCTGGCGACCCAGGCGCGGGAGAGCCTGGGCCGGTAGCGCCTGATCGGCCGCTCGGCAATCAATAGCGCCGGCCTACCGCTCCGGCTGCAAACTGCGCGGCCCCACGCGCAGCACGGGCGTTGCGCAGACCTCCAGCCCCGCCATCTCGATGGCGCTGCCATCCACGAAGACCACCCGCACCGCCTGCGGTTCGGCGCCCGCCGGCGTCTGGAAGGTGCCGCCGGGGGCAGGAGGTTGGGCGCCAGCCGGTCACGCCCCCAGCCGGCCGGGCCGGTGCCGCTGACATAGAGCTGTTCGATGGCCTGGCCCGCGCCATTGCTCACGCGCAGCACGGCGTCGCAGCGGCCCATGGGCGTGCCGCCGCCGGCCGCCACGCAGCCGGCCAGGAGGAAGAGGGGAAGAACGCGCCACATGGTCAGCTCCAATTCGGGTCAATGGCGGGGATGGCGCCGCCGCCGGTGATGGCCTCGCCGGCCGCCAGCAGCGCATCCTCGCGGTAGCGGGGCCCGGCGAGCTGCACGCCCACCGGCCGGTCGCCCGCCATCCCGGTGGTGATGGCGAGCGCCGGCACACCGATGAAGGGCAGGCCCACCTGGGTCAACTGCGCTTCCAGGAGTTCCCGGAAACGGTCGAAGCCCTTGGTGTCCTCCTCATTGTCGAAGGGCAGTTCACCACAGACCGGCAGCAGCACCACGGGGTATTGGGTGAAGAATTGCATCCACTGCCGCACGAAGCCCGCGCGGGCGGTCAGCGCGTCCTGCAACTCCGCGAGGTCGGCCGGCGGCGGGGTCAGCTTCGCCAAATGCCGGTAGACGGCGAGCGAGGCGGGCTCGTTCTCCTGCTCCACCGCGGCCATCACGCCCCGGTGCAGCAGCTCCATCCAGAGCATGCCCTGCAGGCGGGCGGGCTCGCGCAGGGGGGCAGGGCGTCCACCTCCTCCACCACCCAGCCTGCTTCCTTGAGGCGGGCGGCGGCCTCGCGCAGGGCCTTCTCGATGGCGGGGTCCACCTTCATCCCCTCCGGCGCCACGCAGAGGGCGGCGCGGCGCGGCAGCTCCGGCCCTTCATGGGGCGCGGGCACATACCAGGGGTCGCGGTGGTCGGGCAGGCTCATCGCATGCAGGCCGAGGCGCACATCCGCCACGCTGCGCGCCAGCGGGCCGCTGACCGACATCAGCTGCGGGCCGATGTCGCGTTCGGGCAGCGAGGGGTTCCACACCGGAATCCGCCCCAGCGTCGGCCGCAGCCCATGGATGCCGCAGACATAGGCCGGGTAGCGCACGGACCCGCCGATATCCGTCCCATGCCCGATGGCGCCGATGCCCGCCGCCGTGGCCGAACCGGCCCCGCCCGAGGAACCCCCCGGCGTGATGTGCTTGCCCAGCGGATTATAGGTCGCGCCATGGATCAGGTTCGAGCAGAACCAGCGCACCGAGAAGGCGGGCGTGTTGGTCCGCCCGATGATGACGGCGCCGGCCTTCTTGAGGTTCGCCACCACCGGGTTGTCCTCGGTGGCGCGGTGGCTGGCCTGGGCGCGCAGCCCGTTGGTGGTGGCGAAACCCGCCTGGTCCACATTCACCTTGATGGTGACGGGCACGCCGGCCAGCAGGCCCGGCGCCTCGCCCCGTGCCAGGGCGGCGTCCACGGCGTCGGCGGCGGCCAGGGCCTGCTCCGGCATGGTCTGGACCACGGCGTTGAGGCGGGGGTTCACGGCATCGAGCCGCGCCAGCGCCGACTGCGCCACCTCCCGCGCCGAAACCTTGCGCGCGGCGATGGCCGCCACCGTTTCGCTGGCCGTCCAGCCCCAGATCTCCGTCATCGCCGCCCCCGTGCTCGGTTCTCCCGGCATCATCGCCGGGAGGGGCCGGGCGTCAATCAGCCGGTGCCGAAGCCCGAGCCCGGCTTGCGGTATTCCGGGCGCGGCGGGCTGAAGATGTCGAGCACGCGGCACCCCTCCGGCCCTGCCCGCATGGTGTGGGGCACGCCGCCGGGCGTGCGCCAGAAATCGCCCTTCTTCACCTCGATGGCCTCATCGCCCTGGAAGCGGATCGCGCTGCCTTCCAGCAGCACGCCCCATTGCTCCTCCGGGTGATGGTGCATGACGCCCTCGGCGTTGGGCGCGATCTCCACCACCGAGAGCATGGCCTGCTCGCCCGCGAAGATGCGGGTGGTCACACCCGGCGCGAGTTCCCGGAACAGGCCGGCCGCCGTGTCGGTGAGGCTGTGGAATTCGTCGCGCTGGCTCATCCCGGCAGTTCCAGCACGTTCTTGCTCAGGATGTTCCGCTGGATCTCGTTGGTGCCGCCATAGATCGTGGTCGGCCGCGCCTGGATGTAGAGCGCGCCGGGGTTGAGGTTCCGGTTGCCCTCCATGGGGCCGAACAGCCCGGCATTCTCGCCCGCCACCTCCAGCGCCGTCTCGGTGATGCGCTGGAACAGTTCCGACTGCACGATCTTGAGCTGCGAGACATCGGCGCCCAGCGGGCGGCCCTGCTTCAGCACCTCCACATAGCGGGCGTAGAGGGCCTTGAGGTCCTCCAGATCGGTGCGGTGGCGGCCGTAGCGGTCGGCAAACAGAGGGTCGTCCGCCAGGCCCATCCGCTCGGCCAGCTGCCGCAGCCGGGTCAGGGCGTAGGCGGATTGGCGGGGGAGCCCAGGTAGATGCGCTCGAAGCTCAGCAGCGCCTTGGCCATGTCCCAGCCCTTGTTGAGCTGGCCGACCAGGTTCTCCTTCGGCACCTTCACATTGTCGAAGAAGACCTCGCAGAACTCGTCATGCATCTCGAGGTTGATGATGGGCCGCACGGTGATGCCGGGCGTGTTCATGTCCACCAGCAGGAAGGAGATGCCCTCCTGCTTCTTCGCCGCCTTGTCGGTGCGGACCAGCAGGAAGATCCAGTTCGCGTCCTGCGCCAGCGTCGTCCAGGTCTTCTGGCCGTTCACGACATAATGGTCGCCCATGTCCACCGCCTCGGTGCGGAGGCTGGCCAGGTCGGAGCCGCTGTTGGGCTCCGAATAGCCCTGGCACCAGATATGCTCGCCATTCAGGATCTTGGGCAGGAAATGCTGCTTCTGCGCCTCGGTGCCGTACCGGATCACGAGCGGCCCCAGCATGATGATGCCGTGGTCGTTGCAGCGCGCGCAGCCCCAGCGCTCCAGCTCCTCGGTGAAGATGATCTGCTTCGCGGGCGACAGGCCAAGCCCGCCATACTCCCGCGGCCAGCCGGGGCAGAGCCAGCCCTTCTCGGCCAGCTTGAAATACCAGACCTTGTTCTCCTCCCAGTGGAGGCGCTTCTCGGGGTTCCGCAACTCCGCCGGATAATTGGCCTCGATCCAGGACCGGATGTGCAGGCGGAAGGCCTCGTCCGGCAGGGCGTTCAGATCATCCGGCTCACGCGGCGTGATGGCATTCATGGGGCTTCTCCCGGGAGATGATGGGGGCGGTGCGGCGGTTGCTGGGGAAGGCGCCGCCTTCCCCAGACCCTATCCGCCGGGGACTTTGGGTCCCCGGACCCCTCTCGCTGTGTATTGGGTTTGGAGGGAGGGGGCGTCGAGGTCGCAGCCTTGGGGAAGGGCGCGCGCGGCCCCCTCCCTCCAAACCCAACCCCGGTGAAAGGGTCCAGGGGCCCACTGGCCCCTGGCGGGAGGGTTTGGGAGGGCAGGGCCCTCCCAAGCGCCACCCGCGCCACCCTCATCGCCCCTGGAAGCTGGGCTTGCGCTTGCCCAGGAAGGCGGCGCGGCCTTCGCGGAAGTCGGCCGTGGTGAAGAGGGTGGCCTGGAAGTCGGATTCGCGGGCGAGGGCGGTTTCGAGCTCGTCCGCGAACCACTGCTTGGTGAAGGCGATGGGCAGGGGCGCTTCCTGGGCCAGGGTCTGCGCGCGTTCGAGCGCCACTTCCAGGGCCTTGCCCTTGGGCACCACGTGGTCCACGAGGCCGATCGTCTTGGCTTCGGTGCCCAGATACTGCGTGTGGAACAGCAGCATGTCGCGCGCGCGGCCCACACCAATACGTGCCGGCAGGGTGGCGGGCATGCCCATGTCCGACATCAGGCCGATCTTGTGGAAGCCGGCCATGAAGCGCGCATCCTCGGCGGCCACGATGTGGTCGCAGAGCAAAGCGAGCGAGAGACCCGCGCCCACCGCCCAGCCTTCCACGGCGGCGACGATGGGCAGGTTGCCGCGGGCCAGAAGGCGCACCAGGCGGTGGGTGCGGCGCATCCGCTCCCGCCCGTCATAGGCGCTTTCGATGTCCATGCCCGAGATGTCGCCCCCGGCCGAGAACACGCCCTCGCTGCCCGTCAGCACCAAAGCGCGCGTCTGCCCATCGGCCGAGGCGCGTTCGAGGGCCTGTTCGAGTTCCACGCGCAGCGGCACCGCCAGGGCATTGCGGCGCGCGGGGTAGTCCAGCGTCAGCACCACCACCGCGCCATGGCGCTCCTCGGTGATGCGCATGCGGGTCTTGGGGTCCATGCCGTCCATTGTTTCCTCCCGCGCGGCGCTCAGGCCGCTTCGTCCTCGGTCTCGGGTGCCAGTTCCATGAAGCGGCGGCGGTGCAGGTTGGCACCGCCATAGGCCGGCGCCAGCACCATGGTCCGCCGCAGATGCAGCCCCACATCGTATTGGTCGGTGTAGCCGATGCCGCCATGCAGCTGGACGCAGGCCTGCTGCACCGCCATGCCGGCCTCGCTGGCGCGGGCCTTGGCGCGGCTGACCAGGGCGCGGGCGGCGTCGCCGGTCAGGCCATCATCGAGCGCGGCGGCCGCCTGCTCAACGGCGGCGCGGGTCAGCGCCACCTGGATCTTGGCGTCGGCGGCCTTGTGCTGCAGCGCCTGGAAGGTGCCGATGATCTTGCCGAATTGCTGGCGGGTGCGGAGGTAATCCAGCGTCATGGTGAACGCCGCCTCCATGCCGCCCAGCAGCGAGGCCGCGGTCAGCAGCGCCGCGCGGTCGAGCCCCTCGGCCAGGGCGGCGCCCACATCGTCGGCGATGTGCGTGCCGGGCCCATGGCCGGTGAAGGGCAGAGGGCGAACGGTGCCGTAATGGCCGCCATCCTGGGTATGTTCGGTCGTGATCTCGACCTGGTCGCGCGTCAGGAGGTGGAGCGCCACGCGCCCGCCCTCGGCCACGGGCCAGAGGATATGCGTGGCCCCCGCCGCCATGGGCACGAAGCGCCGCGCGCCGTCCGCCGAGGTGGCGGGCGAGAGCGTGTGCGCGCGGTCCTGCCAGGCGGTCAGCACCACCGCCTCGCCGGCCAGGAGTTGTGGCAGGACGGTGGATTCCCCCGCGGCCGCCAGCAGATGGGCCGAGAGCATCAGCGCCACCACGGGTTCGGGGGCCGAGGCGCGGCCCACCTCCTCGGCCAGGGCCACGCCCTCGCCGAGGCCGAGCCCCGTGCCGCCGGCTTCCTCAGGGACGGAGAGGCCGATCCAGCCCGCCTCGCCCATGGCGCGCAGCAGGGCCGGGTCGAAGCCCGGTTCCTGGAAGCGCAGGGCGCGCACGCGCGCCATGTCGGTGCCGAGAAGCCCGCGCGCGCTGTCGCGGATCATCTCGATGCTCTCGGCGCGGTCGCCCTCGAAGGGCGCCACGCCGGCGGCGAGTGCGGCGCTCACGAACGGGTGTGCAGCTTGGCCGCACTCTTCGCCTGGAGTTCCTCGAGGCTGATGCCGGGCGCGATGTCACGCACCACGAAGCCAAGCCCCGGCTCGATGTCGAGCACCGCCAGGTTCGTATAGACCCGCCGCACATTGCCGGGCGCGGTCAACGGATAGCCGCAGCGCTCCACGATCTTGGGGCGGCCATCCTTGGTGGTGTGCTCCATCACCACCCAGAGCTGCTTGGCGCCCACGCCCAGGTCCATGGCGCCGCCCACGGCGGGGGCGGTGTCGTTCTCGGAGGTGGCCCAGTTGGCGAGGTCGCCATTCTCCGCCACCTCGAAGCCGCCCAGCACGCAGAGGTCAATGTGCCCGCCGCGGATCATGGCGAAGCTGTCGGCGTGGTGGCAGAAGCTGCCGCCCGGCCGCAGCGTGATCATCTGCTTGCCGGCATTGATCAGCCAGGGATCCTCCTTGCCCTTCTCGGGGGCGGGGCCCATGCCCAGCACGCCGTTCTCGGACTGGAAGATGACCTCGCGCTCCAGCGGCACATGGTCGGCGATCAGCGTGGGAATGCCGATGCCGAGATTGACGACCCAGCCTTCGGGAATGTCGGCGGCGGCCTTGGCGGCCATCTGGGCGCGGGAAAAGGGCTGCATGGCGTTTCTCCTCGTTGGGGAGTTTAGGTCAGGAAAGAGCCGGCGGTCACGCCCAGGGCGCGCCGCGATCCACGCGCACCACGCGCTTCACATAGATGCCGGGGGTCGCGATCATCTCGGGGTTCAGCTCGCCCAGCTCGCGGATGTGCTGCACCTGCGCGATGGTCAGGTCGGCGGCCATGGCCATCACCGGGTTAAAGTTCCGGCCCGACTGGTTGTAGGTGATGTTGCCCCAGCGGTCGGCCTCCCAGCCCTCGATGAGGGCCACATCGGCCTTCAGCGCGTGCTCCATCACGTATTTGCGGCCGTTGAACTCGCGCTCCTCTTTGCCCTTGGCCAGAAGCGTGCCGGTGGAGGTGGCGGTGTAGAAGGCCGGGATGCCGGCACCCGCGGCGCGCATGCGCTCGGCCATGGTGCCCTGGGGGACGATCTCCAGCTCGATCTTGCCCTCGCGGTACAGCTCCTCGAAGACGACGCTGCCGGCGCTGCGCGGGAAGGAGCAGATGATCTTCCGCACCCGGCCCAGCTCCATGAGCCGCGCGAGGCCCACATGCCCCGTGCCCGCATTGTTCGCGACGCAGGTGAGGTCGGTGGCGCCCTGTTCGATCAGCCCCTCGATGAGTTCATCGGGCTGGCCCACGCTGCCGAAGCCACCGATCAGGACGGTGCTGCCATCCTTCACGCCCGCCAGGGCTTCCGCCACCGAATTCACGATCTTGTTGATCATCCGCTTTCCTGCCCTCAAGTCCCGGGCGCGAGGCACGCCGCAGCCCGGTGGGCGGCGCACCGCGCGCCGCCGCTACTCTGTCGGCGCGGATTGTGCGGGCAGGGGCCGCGTTCTCCAAGGGGGCGCGGCGGATTTTCAGCCTTTTGCGGGCGGCAGCAGCGCCGTGACCTCGGGCGTCGTCACCGCCCCCTGCATGAAGTCGAAACGCCCGGCGCGGAGTTCGCGCGCTGCCCCCACCAGCGCCCCCATGGCGTGGCGGTAGAGCGCCCCGCCCAAGGAGACGCGCCGCACGCCCGCCGCCGCAAGTTCCTCCAGGGGCACGGGGCCGGAGCGCGGCCCGAACACCACGTTCACAGGGCGCGGCGCCACGGCGCGGACCACGGCGCGGATGCTGTCCATGTCCGGCAGGCCGGGGGCGTAGAGCACATCCGCCCCCACCTCGGCGAAGGCGACCAGGCGGCGGATGGTGTCGTCCAGGTCCGGCCGCCCGTGCAGGAAATTGTCGCAGCGCGCGGTCAGCAGGATGCGCCCGCGCGCGGCCTTCGCGGCGGCCGCGACGCGAGCCACCGCGTGGTCGAAATCATGGATGGGCCGCGCGGGGTCGGTCGTGATGTCCTCGATGCCCAGCCCCGCCAGGCCGGCGGCGATGGCCGCTTCCACCGTCGCCACCACATCCTCGGGCGCGGGGCCGAAGCCATCCTCCAAATCGCCATTCACCGGCAGGCCGGTGAGCCGCCCGATCAGCGCCGCATTGGCGATGGCGGCCTCGCGGCTGATGGCCGCCCGCGCATCGGGCACCCCCGCCGCGAAGGCGATGCCGAGCGAGGTGGAGGCAAGCGCCGGAAAACCCTCCCGCGCCAGCAGCACCGCGGAGGCGCCGTCCCAGGGGTTGGGCATGACGAAGCCGGGGCCTTCATGCAGGGCGCGGAAGGCTTCATAGGCGGCGGACATGGCGGCGTCTCCTCGGCGCGGGCGACAAGCCTGCACCGGGAGGGAGCCTCAACGCTTCGGCATTCTGCGAAACCCTGCCGTGCGCCTATTCGGCCTCGGCGTAGGGGTTCTCGGTCCCGCGCAATTGCAGCCGGATGGGCACGCCCGGCATGTCGAACTCCGTCCGGAAGCCGTTCAGCAGATAGCGCTGGTATTCCAGCGGCAGCTGCTCGGCCCGCGTGCCGAAGATCACGATGGTGGGCGGGCGTGCCTTCGGCATGGTGGCGTAGCGCAGCTTGAGGCGCCGCCCATCCACCAGCGGCGGCTGGTGCTTTTCCAGCATGTGCTCGAACCAGCGGTTCAAGGCGCCCGTGCCGATGCGGCGGTTCCAGCGTTCATGGGTGCGGCGCACCGCGGGCATCAGCTTGTCCACCCCCGCGCCCGTGGCGGCGGACATGGTCACCACCTCGATGCCGCGCAGCTGGTTCAGCGAGGTCTCCAGCGTGTCCGCCACGCGGCCCCGCGCCGCCGCGCGGTCCTCCACCGCATCCCACTTGTTCAGCGCGATGACCACGGCGCGGCCCTCGCGCTCCGCCAGGCGGGCGATGCGGATGTCCTGCTCCTCCAGCCCCAGCAGGGCGTCGAGGACCAGCACCACCACCTCCGCCTCGCGCAGCGCGTTGATGGAGGCGGCGACACTCATCTCCTCCAGCCGGTGGGTGATGCGGGCGCGCTTGCGCATCCCCGCCGTGTCCACCACGCGGATGCGCCCCACCTCATCCTCGAATTCCGAGGCGATGGCGTCGCGCGTGAGGCCGGGCTCCGGCCCCGTGATCATGCGTTCCTCGCCGATCAGCGTGTTCAGCAGGGTGGACTTGCCGGCATTGGGCCGGCCCAGGATGGCCAGGCGCAGCGGGCGGTTGTCCTCGTCCTGGCCCGTATCCTCCGGTGGGGCGGGCAGGTGTTCCGCGATCTCGTCCATGAGGGTGCCGATGCCCTCGCCATGCTCGGCCGAGACGGCGATGGGGTCGCCCAGGCCCAGCTCATAGGCCTCCATGGCGGCGGAGGCGCCGCCGCGGCCCTCGGCCTTGTTGGCCACCAGGATCACGGGGCGGCGGGCGCGGCGCAGCCAGTTGGCGAAGGCGCGGTCGGCCGCCGTGATGCCCGCGCGGACATCCACCACGAAGATGGCCACGTCCGCCATGTCCAGCGCCGCCTCGCTGCTCGCGCGCATGCGGCCGAACAGCGTCTCGGGGGCCGCTTCCTCCAGCCCGGCCGTGTCCACCAGCATGACGTCGCGGCCGGCGATCATCGTCTCCGCTTCCTTGCGGTCGCGCGTGACGCCGGGCGTGTCGTCCACGATGGCGATGCGCCGCCCGACCAGCCGGTTGAACAGGGAGGATTTCCCCACATTCGGCCGGCCCAGAATGGCGACGACGGGCAGCCCGCCGCCCTGTTCGGCCGTGCTCATCCCACGCCGCGCAGGGCGACGACGCTGCCGCTGTCCACCAGCAGATAGGCGCCTTCCAGCGCCAGCGCCGGCTGCAGCGTGCAGCCCGAGGGCAGGCGGGAGCGCGCGATGATCTCGCCCGCATCTGCGTCCACCTCGATGGCCTGGCCCGTGCTGCTGGTCAGCAGCAGGCGCCCGCCGCCGAGGACGGGCGGGCCGTAGAGGATGGGGTCGCGCCGCCGGTCCGGGTCGCCGAAGGAGGGCAGGGCGGTGATCCAGCGGATGCGCCCATCCTCGCGCCCCATGCAGATCAGTTCCGCTTCGCGCGAGAGCAGCCACACCCAATCGCCGGCCGCGGCCACCGTTACGGGTCCGCCCACATCGCGCTCCCATACCCGCCGGCCCGAGCGCAGGTCGAGCGAGGCGCTGGTGCCGCCCACGCTGGTCACATGCACGCGCCCACGGTCAATGACGGGCATGGCGGTGATGGCGCTGATGTCGGAGAGCGAGGGTGCGCCGGAACGCGCCATGCCCAGGCTCTCGGTCCAGACGGTGCGGCCATCGGCCACGCGCAGCGCCACGATCTCGCCCGAGGCGAGGCCCACCACCGCGATGTCCCCGTCCACGGCGGGGCTGGGCTGGCCCAGCATCAGCGCCTGCACGGGCGTGCCGCGGAAGGACCAGGCGCGGCTGCCATCCTGGGTGGAGAAGGCCACCACATTGTTCTCGACATTGGGCACCAGGATGCGCCCGCCCGCCACCGCGATGCCGCCGCGCGCGGCCGAGGGCATGGGCGCGCGCCAGCGGATTTCGCCCGTGGCGGGGTCCAGCGCCATGACCTCGGCGAGGCCGGTGACGACGTAGAGGCTGCCCTCATGCAGGGCCATGGCGCCGCCCAGCGCGCCGCCGCGCGAATCCTCGGGGCGGGTGTCGCGCTGCCAGCGGCGGTTGCCGCGCGCGATGTCGAGCGCCGAGACACGGCCCATGGCGTCCATGGCATAGACGGTCTCGCCCTCGACCAGGGGCGGCGCGGTCATGCGCTGGCGGTAGCCGGTGCCGGTGCCGATGGAGCTGCGCCACACCTCGCCCAGCGGGCGGGCGAGGGCCAGGTGCCCCGGCGCGTGGCCGGCATTGCCGCCGGGCGTGGTCCAGGCGGTGTTCACCACGGGGGCGGGCAGTGTGAAGGGGCGCGCCTGGGCGGAGGCATCCACCCCCAGCGTGCGCTGGGCCGAGAGCACGGGCGCGCGGGCGCCGGGCAGCGGCTCCTTGCGGGTGCCGAGCAGCCGGTCGGTCGCGTCGGTGATGGTGTCGCAGCCGGCGACCAGCGCGGCGGCGCCCAGCAGGGCGGCGCGGCGGCCCCAGAGAGGGGCATTCACGGGCTTGTCCATCAGCTTCCCATTCCTTGCATCAGGCGGTTCGCGCGTTCCCGGATTCCGGGCGGCGTCGCCGCATCGGCCAGCAGGGCCTGAAGATGTCCCCGCGCCTCGGCATTGCGTCCGGCGCGCAGCGCGACCAACGCCAGCACCTCCCGCGCGGAGGCGCGCCAGGGGGCGGCATCGCCCGCCAGCGGGGTGAGGCGGGCCGTGATCTCTCCCGCATCGGCCACGTCCACCGCGTGCAGGCCCCATAGCACGGTGGCGAGGTCACGGTAGAGGCTGTCCACCCCGCCATCGCCGGCCAGGGCGTTGTAGGCGGCCAGCGCCTCGTCACGCTGGCCCGTCTCGGCCAGCAGGGCGGCGGCGCGCAGCCGGGCCAGGGTGCGGTAGCCGGGGGGCGCCTCGGCGGCGATGGCGTTGAAGCGCTCGGCGGCCGCGCGCATGTCGGCGCCCTCGGTAGCGGCCTGCTGGGCCACGGTCAGGAATTGCGCGGCGGCCTGGCCGGCCTGGCGATTCTCATACCAGCGCCAGCCCTGCCAGCCGGCCACGCCCGCCAGCACCAGCAGCAGCGCCCCGGCCAGCAGGCTGCCATAGCGCATGGCCAGCCGCTTGGCGCGTTCGGCGCGCAGTTCCTCATCAACTTCGTCAACAAGATCGGGCAAGGCTCTGGGCTTTTCCGGATGTGGGCCGCGTGGGAGCAGGGGGTATAGCTTGCGCTTCGCCTTGCGTTAAGGCTGGGCGTGCTGGAAGGGGGGAATGGCTCCCTTTCCCCGGCGTTTCCTCCCCCTGCTGCTGGCCCTGGCGCTGCCCGCCTGTGATGGCCCGACCCTGGTCGGGCTGGGCGCGGCGACGGTCGTCTCCCTCCCGCTGACGGGCCGCGCGCCGCCGGATTTGATCGTCAGCGCCGTCACGGGGCGGGATTGCTCCATCGTCCGGCTGGACCGCGGCATGAGCTATTGCGCCGCCGCCGCCCCCGCGCCCGGCAACGCGCCCTATTGCACGCGCAGCCTGGGCCAGACGGATTGCTGGGTGACGCGGCCGCCCCTGCTGGGCCCACCTTTGGCCAATGGCCCGCGCGGCGTGGTGGACGGCCCCACCGGCCTGACCCCGGCGCAGGAGGCCGACCGCACCGCCCGCTGGCCCGGACTGTTCTGAGAGGCGCTTGACGCGGCATCTTGTTGGTGAGAAATTTTCTCACATGCAAGACGCCACGCTGGTGGATGACCCGCTTGAACGCCGCCTCGCCGCCCGCCTGGCCGCGCTGCGCGCCGAATCCGGCCTGTCGCTGGAGGAGCTGGCCCAGCGCAGCGGCATTTCCCGCGCCACCCTCTCCCGCCTCGAACGCGGGGAGACCAGCCCCACCGCCGCCATGCTCGGCCGTCTCTGCGCCGTGCATGGCTGGACCCTCTCGCGCCTGATGGCCGAGGCCGAGGGCACCGCCCCCGCGCTGGTGCGCCTGGCCGACCAGCCCCGCTGGACCGACCCCGAGACGGGCTTCCGCCGCCGCGCCGCCTCGCCCCCCGGGGCGGGGCTGCGGATGGAGATGGTGGCGGGCGAATTGCCCGCGGGGGCGGCCATCGCCTACCCGGCCCCGCCCGTGCCGCGGATGGAACAGCATTTGCTGCTGACGGCGGGCGCGCTGCGCTTCGAGCATGGCCCGCAGGGCTGGGATCTGGCACCAGGCGACTGCCTGCGCCTGATCCTGACCGGCCCCACAAGGCTGGCGGCGGGGCCGGAGGGCGCGGCCTACCTCATCGCGATCGCCGCGCCATGACCATTCAGGAACTGGACGCCACCGCCGCCGAGGCCGCGCTGCCGGCCCTGTCCGAAATCCTGCATGGCTGCGTCCATGGCGGGGCCAGCGTGGGGTTCATCCTGCCCTTCGCCGTTGAGGATGCTGCCCACTGGTGGCGCGCCAAGGTGCTGCCCGCCGTGGCGGCGGGCGAACGCCGGCTGCTGGTGGCAAGCCGCGCGGGGCGCATCCTGGGCACCGCCCAGCTCGACCTCGCCACCCCGCCCAACCAGCGCCACCGCGCCGAGGTCTGCAAGGTGCTGGTCCGTCCCGATTCCCGCCGCCAGGGGCTGGGCCGGGCGCTGATGCAGGCGATGGAGCCCATCGCCCGCGCCGAGGGGCGCAGCCTGCTCACGCTGGACACCGTGGCGGGCAGCGCGGCGCAGCCTCTCTATGAATCGCTGGGCTATGTGTTGGTGGGCGTGCTGCCCGGCTGGGCGCGCGCGGCGCGGGAGGACCGGCTGGAGGGCACGGCCATCATGTACAAGCGCCTCGCGTGACGGCCCCTCTCGGCCACAATGGCGGCCCGCCGCTGGAGGAGGAGGACCCGGGCGGCGCCTCCTGGCGGCTATGGGCCTGGCGCCGCGCGCATCGCCGCGCCTGGAAGACGCCGCCGCCGGAGATCGCGCTGCGGCGCCTCGCCCGCGCCGAGGAGCTCGGCATGACCTACCGGGAGTACACGCTCGAAATCCTGGAGCGCGGCAAGTTCCTGTGACCTACCTGAACTGCACGGGCTTGCCGACCGGCGCGCCCAGCACCTCGCCCTCGCGCATGACCGCATGGCCGCGCACGATGGTCCCCACCGGCCAGCCCTGGCAGCGATAGCCGGCGAAGGGCGTCCAGCCGCAGGGGCTCGCGATCCAGTCCTCGGTGATCTCGCGGCTGGCGGCCATGTCCACCAGGGTGAAGTCGGCGTCATAGCCGACCGCGAGCCGCCCCTTGTTCACCGCGCCATAGACCCGCGCCGGCCCCGCGCACATCAGGTCCACCAGCCGCATGAGGCTCAGGCGCCCCTGGCTCACATGGTCCAGCATGACGGGCACGATGGTCTGCACGCCGGTCAGGCCCGCCGCCGTGTCGGGCCAGGGGCGTTCCTTGGCGGCGCGGCTGTGGGGCGCATGGTCGCTGCCCACCACGTCCACCGTGCCGTTGCGGACGGCCTCCCAGGCGGCCTCCAGGTGGCGGCGGTCGCGGATGGGGGGGTTCATCACGGCATAGCCGCCGAGGCGGTCATAGGCCTCGTCGGTCTGGGTCAGGTGGTTCATCAGCACCTCGACGGTGCAGAGGTCGCGGAAGCCGGCCAGGTATTCCAGCTCCTCCGCGCTGCTCACGTGCAGGATATGGGCGGGGCGGCCGGTCTTGCGGGCCAGGGCCATCAGGCGCTTCGTGCCCAGCATGGCGGTCTCGACGTCGCGCCACTCCATGTGGTTGCGGTGCGGCATGCCGGAGGTGAAGAGCTTCTTGCGCTCCTGCAGCCGGTATTCGTCCTCGGAATGGTAGCAGATGCGTCGGCGGCCGGAGCGCATCACGGCCTCCAGCGTCGCGTCATCCTCGATCAGCAGGTCACCGGTGGAGGAGCCGGCGAAGACCTTCACCGCGCAGACATTGTCTTCCGCTTCCAGCGCGGCGAGGTCGGCGATGTTCTTCTTCGAGGCGCCGACATAGATGCCCATGTCGCACCAGGCGTGTTCGCTCACATGGCCGCGCTTCCAGGCCAGCTGGTCGCTGTCGGTGATGGAGGGGTTGGTGTTGGGCATGTCGAACACCGCCGCCAGCCCACCCAGCACGGCGGCCCTGGTGCCGGTGGCGATCGTCTCGACATTGGGGTCACCCGGCTCGCGCAGATGGACATGGGCATCAATCAGCCCGGGCAGGACATGCAGTCGCGCGCAGTCCAGCACCTGCTCGGCCTCGGCTCGGCGGAGGTCGCCCATGGCGGCGATGCGCCCGTCGCGCACGCCGATGTCCAAAGGCTCGATGCCCCAGGGCAGGACGGCCTGGCCGCCGCGCAGGATCATGTCGAAATGGGGCATTCCACTCTCCGGTCAGAAACGGGCGGGCAAGCTATCCCGTGCATCCCGGACGGATGCAAGCCATGGACAGGGGGGCGAGGGCAGGGCACATGCAGCGCCCCATGGCCACGCCCTCGCCCTGCACCGGAGAATGCCGCGTCGGCGCACAGGGCGTCTGCCGTGGCTGCGGGCGGACGCTGGACGAGATCGCCGCCTGGTCCACCGCCACCGAGGCGCAGCGCGCGGCGATCGTGAAGGCCGCGATGGCGCGGCGGCCTATCGAAGGTGGAGCCCGCCCTAGCGCGACGCCGGTCCCACCTCGCTGAGGGCGATGTTCTGCGCGGCGAGGTTCGCCGCCATGCTCTCCGGCGCCACGGTGATCACGCGCTCCCAATCCTGCCGGGCCCCGGCGGCGTCGCCGCGCAGCTGCCGCAGGATGCCGCGTT
The DNA here is from genome assembly GCF_014764365.1 of Roseococcus microcysteis. Classification (NCBI taxonomy): domain Bacteria; kingdom Pseudomonadati; phylum Pseudomonadota; class Alphaproteobacteria; order Acetobacterales; family Roseomonadaceae; genus Roseococcus; species Roseococcus microcysteis. The sequence continues at coordinate 1,637,959 of NZ_CP061718.1, read as the reverse complement.
CCAGCAGGGCCTCGGCATTGTCGGGGGCGAGGTTCAGCGCGCGCTGGATCATGTTCACCGCCTCGGTCGCGCGGTCGAGGTGGCGCAGGGCGGCGGCGCGGAAGACCAGGGCCTCCACCCGGTCGGGCTCCAGCGCCAGGGCGCGGTCCAGGTCGTCCAGCGCATCGCCGTAGCGGGCCAGGGCCGCCTGGATCACGGCACGGTCCACCAGCAGGTCGGGGTCGTTGGGGGCCAGGGTCAGCGCCATGGTGGCGGCGCCGAAGGCGCGGTTGGCGTCACCCGCCATCATCCAGGCCTGGGAGGCCTGGCCATAGACCGCGGCGCGCGCGAGCCCGCCCGCGCGGCTGCCGGCGCCCAGCCGTTCCAGCCGCTCGGCCGCGGTGTCGGGCTGGCCCAGGCCGATCATGGCGAGAGCGGCGCAATGCAACGCGCCATCGCCACCGCCGGTCGCGTCCCAGGCCTGGGCGAAGCGCATCGCCTCCTCCGGGTCGTCGCGCAGCAGGGCGAGGCAGTTGTCGTAATCCGGCCCGTCGCTCAGCCGTGGCAATTCGGGCGGCAGGGGCAGGGGAAGCTCCTGGGCGGGGCTGGGGCTGGGGGTTGCGGGCGGCGGCGGGGCGGCGACGTTCACCACCGGCGGCGGTTCGCGCCACCACAGCGCGCCGAGTGCCAGGAGCACGAGCAGCGCGGCGAGGCTGAGCAGCAGGGGGAGGCGGCGATTCACGCCCGGAACATAGGGCGTGATGCGCCGCAGCGGAATCAGCCCCGTTGCCGAATTTGCGACGATCCTTCCAGATGGGCGCATGACACAGACCCTGACCCTGATCGGCCTTGGCTATTCCGGGCGTGCCCTGGCAGAACGCGCCATGCGCGGCGGCTGGCGCGTGCTGGCCACGGCGCGCGACCCCGCCCGCGTGGCCGCCCCGCGGGGCGTGGAGGTGGTGCCCTTCGCCGACGGCGCGGCGCTGCGGGCGGCCACGCACCTCGTCGCCACCGCCCCGCCCGGGCCGGAGGGCGACCCCGTCTGGGCCGCGCATCGGGAGGCGTTGCGGGCCGCGCCCCTGCGCTGGGTGGGCTACATTTCGACCACCGGCGTCTATGGCGACCGCGGCGGCGCCTGGGTGGACGAGACGACGCCCCCAGCGCCTACCCAGGACCGCAGCCGGCGCCGCGTGGCGGCGGAGGGGCAATGGGCCGAGCTGGCCGGGCGCGCGGCAGTGGACCTGTTCCGCACCGGCGGCATCTACGGCCCCGGCCGCAGCCCGCTGGACGAGATGCGGGCCGGCACGGCGCGGCGGGTGGTGCGGCCCGGCCACCGCTTCAGCCGCATCCACCGGGATGACATCGCCCGCGCCCTCTTCGCGGCCGCCAGCCGCCCGCCCGCGCCCGGGGTGCGGGTGCTGCACCTGGTGGATGACGAACCCTGCACCGGCGCCGAGGTGGTGGAGGAAGCCGCGCGCCTCCTGGGCATGACCCCGCCGCCCGAAATCCCCTATGCCGAGGCCGCGCCGCGCATGAGCGAGATGGGCCGCAGCTTCTGGGCCGAGAGCCGCCTGGTTTCCAGCGCCCGCACGAAGGCGGCGCTGGGCATCGAATGGGCCTATCCGAGCTTCCGCGAGGGGCTACGCGGGATTCTCGCCGAGGAGAGACGCCAGGGTGCGGCCCAGCAGTGACAGCTCGGCCGGGCCGGAGAGGCGGTGGTCGCCGCCCTTGACCAGCGTGACCTGCACATCCTGCCCCGTCACCTGCTCGGCGATGCGAAGGGAGTGCTGCCAGGGCACGTCCGCATCCGCCTGGCCGTGCAGCAGCCGGATGGGCATGTCGAGGACGATGGGGGTGCGGAGCAACAGGTGGTTCCGCCCCTCCTCGATCAGCGCGCGGGTGATGGGGTAGGCATCGCCATAGGCGCTGGGGCGCAGCCATTGGCCTTCCGTCAGGATGGCCTGGCGCACCGGCTCGGGCATCTCGGCCCACATGAGGTCCTCGGTGAAGTCCGGCGCGGGGGCGATGCCGACCAGCGCCCGCACCCGCCCAGGGTGGCGCAGGGCCAGCAGCAGCGCGATCCAGCCGCCCATGGAGGAGCCCACCAGGATTTGCGGCCCCTGGGTCAGCGCCAGCAACGCTGCCTCGGCATCGCTGGCCCAGCGGCCGATGGTGCCCTCCTCGAAACGCCCGCCCGAGGCGCCGTGCCCGCTGTAGTCCAGGCGCAGATAGGCCTGCCCCGCGCCGCGCACCATTCGGCGAGGAACTGCGCCTTGCTGCCCGTCATGTCGCTGTGGAAGCCGCCCAGGAAGACGATGCCCGGCCCGGAACCCTCCAGGCGCCGGAAGGCGATGGGGGTGCCATCTGGGGCGGGGAGGGTGCCGGTGATCTCGTCCATGGGGCCGGCATGACACCGGGCCGGGCGGGCGACAAGCGGGGGCATGGCCTTGAGGTGGCGGCGCGCCTCCCCTACCACCGGGGGATGGAACGCCCCGCCACCATCCTGCAGGTGCTGCCCGCCCTGGAGGCGGGGGGCGTCGAGCGCGGCACGCTGGAGATCGCGGCCGCGCTGGCGGCGGCGGGGCACCGGGCCGTCGTGGCCTCGGCCGGCGGGCGGCTTGTGCCGGCGCTGGAGGCGCTGGGCGCGCGGCATGTGACGCTGCCGCTCGCCACCAAATCCCCCTGGGGCATCTGGCGCAACGCGGCGCGGCTTGAGGCGGTGATCGCCGCCGAGGGCGTGTCGCTGGTCCATGCGCGGTCCCGTGCCCCGGCCTGGTCGGCGCTGTGGGCGGCGCGGCGGGCGGGCGTGCCCTTCGTCACCACCTACCACGCCACCTATTCCGAGAATTTCCCGGGCAAGCGCGCCTACAACGCGGTGATGGCGAAGGGCGACCGCGTCATCGCCATCAGTCACCACATCGCCGACCATATCCGCGCGCGGCATGGGGTGGGGGAGGACCGGCTGCGGATCATCCCGCGTGGGGCGGACCTTACATTGTTCGACCCGGCGCGGGTGGACCCGGCGCGCGTGGCCGCGCTGCGGACGGAATGGGGGGTGCCGGAGGGCGCGCCCCTCATCCTGCTGCCCGGCCGCCTGACGCGCTGGAAGGGCCAGGCGGTGCTGGTGGAGGCCCTGGCCCGCCTGCCCGGCGCCCGTGCCGTGCTGGCGGGCGATGCCCAGGGGCGGGAGGGTTTCGTGGCGGAACTGCGTGCCTTGGCGGAACGTCTGGGGGTGGCCACGCGCACACATATCGTGGGCCATGTGGCCGACATGCCCGCCGCTTTGCTGGCCGCCGATGTCGTGATCCATGCCAGCACCCAGCCGGAGGGCTTCGGCCGCACCGTGGTCGAGGCCCAGGCCATGGGCCGCCCCGTCATCGCCTCGGACCTTGGCGCCCCGCGCGAGACGGTGGAGGAAGGGGTGACAGGGTGGCGCGTCCCGCCCGGGGATGCGGCGGCGTTGGCGGACGCCATCGCCCATGTGCTGGCGCTGGATGCCGCCGCGCTGGCGCGGCTGGGGCGGGCGGCCCGCGCCGCGGCGCCCAGCGTGGCCGCGATGCAGGCGGCCACGCTCGCGGTCTATTCGGAGATGCTGGCCGGCTCGGCGGCGGGCTCCGGTGCCGCAAGCCATTCGGGGCGGAGCACATAGCCGCCGCCCGTGCCGTCCTGGCGGACATAGCCGCCCGCCGCCTCCAGCATCGCATCCACCGAGCCGAAGCCGGCATAGTCGCTGCCGCGCAGCGTTTCGCCCGTGCGGTCGCGGACGATCTGGCCGAGGTCGGGCAGGTGCAGGGGCTCCGCCGCGCCCTCCATGGCCTCACGGATCACGCCGAGAATGGCCTGGTTCAGGTCGGGGCCGAAGAGCTGGTCCCGGTTGGCCTCGCGCTGCCAGCCCAGCGCCTCGGCCAGGGCGTCGAGGCCCAGCACCTCATCGGCCGCAGCGCGCACCACCCGGCCCAGCTCCGGATGGGCGACCAGCCGCGTGGTCCGGTCCGCCGCGCGCAGCCGCAGCAGCAGGGGCACGAAGTCGCTGTCGGAGGAGAGCAGGGTGAACTCGTCGATATGGGCGAGCGGCGAGGCCAGCGCGTCCATGACGTCCAGCGCGATCCGCAAATCCGCGCCATTCTTCATGCGGGTCAGGCGCGGGCAGTCCACCACCTCGAAGCCCGCCGCCTGGAAGGCATAGCGGAAGGAGCTGAAATAGCGGCGCATGCCGTCGGCTTCCTCGAGGTAGCCGGCCGGGTTCATGTAGCAGCGGCGCAGCAGGAAGCGACGGGGCACGCCCTGGCTGAGCCAGGCGAGCCACTCCTCCGGCGCCTCCGCGAAGTGGCGCGCCACCTCGACCCCCGCGCCCTCGCGAAGGCCTGACAGGACGTTGTCGAAATCGACATAGATCGCGCTGCGCCGCGCATTGGTTTCGCTCATGCCCCCAATCTGCGCGCGGGCGGGGGGCGCCGCAAGCGCTGGTCGCGAATGGCCGCCCTTGACCGCGGGGCGGGGGGTGCCCATGGTCCCGCCCCTTCGCGCAACCCCTGTTCTATCGTGAGTCCCCGATGCCCGTGATCACCCTGCCCGACGGTTCCACCCGCCCCTTCGACGGCGCGGTGACGGGCACGACGGTGGCCGCCAGCATCGGGCCGGGCCTGGCCAAGGCGGCCTTGGCCATGGAGGTGGATGGCCGGCTGATGGACCTCTCGGCCGAGATCGTCGCCGACGCGAAGCTGCGCTTCATCACCCGCCGCGACCCCGAGGCGCTGGACCTCATCCGCCATGACTGCGCCCATGTGCTGGCGGAAGCCGTGCAGGAGCTGTTTCCCGGCACCCAGGTGACCATCGGCCCCTCGATCGAGAACGGCTTCTACTACGACTTCCACCGCAATGAGCCCTTCACCCCCGAGGACTTCCCGGCCATCGAGGCCAAGATGCGCGAGATCATCGCGCGCGGGGCCGCCTTCCAGCGCCGGGTGGTGAGCCGCGCCGAGGCCGTGGACGTGTTCGTCAAGAAGGGCGAGCGCTTCAAGGTGGAGCTGATCCGCGACCTGCCGGCCGACCAGGTGATCACCCTCTACAGCCAGGGCGAATGGACGGATCTCTGCCGCGGCCCGCACATGCGGACCACCGCCGACATCGGTCCGGCCTTCAAGCTGCAGAAGGTGGCCGGCGCCTATTGGCGCGGCAAGCCCGAAAACCCGGTGCTGAGCCGCATCTACGGCACCGCCTGGCGCGACCAGAAGGAACTCGACGCCTACCTCACCATGCTGGAGGAGGCCGAGAAGCGGGACCACCGCAAGATCGGCCGCGAGATGCACCTCTTCCACCTCCAGGAGGAGGCGACGGGCAGCGTCTTCTGGCACCCCAAGGGTTGGAAGCTGTATCGCACCGTCGAGGACTACATGCGCCGCCGCCTGGACGCGGCCGACTATGAGGAGGTGAAGACCCCGCAGCTGGTGGACAGGCGCCTCTGGGAAGCCTCCGGCCACTGGGAAAAATTCCGCCACGCCATGTTCCTCGCCAAGGTCGAGGACAAGGACGAGGCGGACCGCACCTATGCGCTGAAGCCCATGAACTGCCCCTGCCATGTGCAGATCTTCAACCAGGGCATCCGCTCCTACCGCGACCTGCCGATGCGGATGGCGGAATTCGGCGCCTGCCATCGCTTCGAGCCCTCGGGCGCGCTGCACGGGATCATGCGCGTGCGTGCCTTCACCCAGGATGACGCGCACATCTTCTGCGAGGAGCACCAGATCGCGGCCGAGACGGTGCGCTTCGTGGACCTGCTTTCGGGCATCTACCGTGACCTGGGCTTCACGGATTTCCGCGTGAAGTTCAGCGATAGGCCCGAGGTGCGCGCCGGCGAGGACGCGGTCTGGGACCGTGCCGAGGGCGCGCTGAAGGAAGCCTGCGTCACCGCCGGCGTGGAATATGAGCTGAACCCGGGCGAAGGCGCCTTCTACGGCCCCAAGCTGGAATTCGTGCTGCGGGATGCCATCGGCCGCGACTGGCAATGCGGCACGTTGCAGGTGGATTTCGTGCTGCCCGAACGTCTGGACGCCACCTATGTGGCCGAGGACGGCACCCGCAAGCGCCCCGTCATGTTGCACCGCGCCATCCTGGGCAGTTTCGAGCGCTTCCTGGGCATCCTGATCGAGCAGCACGCCGGCCGCTTCCCGCTCTGGCTGGCGCCGGTGCAGGTGGTGGTGGCGACCATCGTGGACGACGCCACCCCCTTCGCCCAGCAGGCCGCGGCCGCCCTGCGCGCCGCCGGGCTGCGCGTCGAGACCGACCTGCGGAACGAGAAGATCAACCGCAAGGTGGTGGACCATATCGAGCAGCGCGTGCCCGTGCTGGCCGTGGTCGGAAGGCGCGAGGCGGAGGAGGGCAAGCTGGTTCTCCGTCGCCTGCCGGGCCGCGAACAGGAGGTGCTGCCGCTCGCCGAGGCCGTGGCCTTGCTGCGCCGCGAGGGCATGGCGCCCGATTTGTCAAGCACCCCCGTTGCAGCGGAATGAACGCCGCCCCATAAGATTGCCCAATTGCCTCGCAACAGACACAGGAGAAGACCATAGCCCGTGGCCCCATGCCGCCCTCGCCGCCCTCGCGCGAAGGCCCCCGCGTCAATGAAGAAATCCGCGTCCCGCAGGTCCGCCTGATCGACGAGAATGGCGAAATGCTCGGTGTGCTGAGCATCCGCGATGCGCTGTATCGCGCCTACCAGTCGGGCCTGGACCTGCTGGAGATCAGCCCCAACGCGGTTCCGCCCGTCTGCAAGATCACCGACTACGGCAAGTTCAAGTACGAACAGCAGAAGAAGGCCAACGAGGCCCGCAAGAAGCAGAAGGTCGTCGAGATCAAGGAAATCAAGGTTCGCCCGAACATTGATGACCATGACTACGAAGTGAAGATGAAGCAGGCGAAGAACTTCATCGGCGAGGGCGACAAGGTGAAGGTCACGCTGCGGTTCCGCGGGCGCGAGATGGCGCACCAGGAGCTGGGTGTGAAGCTGCTGGAGCGGATTCGGACCGAGCTGGCCGAGATCGTGAAGGTGGAATCCATGCCCCGCCTGGAAAACCGCCAGATGATCATGGTGCTGGCGCCCAAATAACGGCAAAGCCGTTATTTGGTGTTTTTGCCGCCCTCAAACGCCGGGCGAGTCTTCTCGCCCTCAAACGCCGGGCGCGCGCTCCGCGCGCTTGGCTTGCGCGCCGCTGCTGGCGCGCGGGCTGCGAGGTTGGTTTGGGCGCGCCGGCCGCCTTGCGGCCGGATCCTCGCAGGGCCGACCTGATCTTCCATAGGTCGTTTTTGTGAGGGCCGTTGGCGGTCCTACTCCCAACCATTGACTCTCCGGGCCCCGGCGCCTATTCGCGACACTCCGGCCCAAGGCCGACCCCGGTCCCGCCCCATGCGGGATCACCGTCGCTCCGCGAGTTTCGCGCAGCGGCGCATTTTCGTTTGGAGGCGTGTTCATCGTGTTCGAGGCGTTGGGTTCCAAGCTGCAGGGTGTGTTCGACCGCCTGCGCGGCCGTGGCGCCCTGTCCGAAGCCGATGTGAACGACGCCCTGCGCGAGGTGCGCGTGGCCCTGCTGGAGGCCGATGTCGCGCTTCCGGTCGTGAAGGACATCACCGCCAAGGTGCGGGAGCGCGCGGTGGGGCAGGAGGTGATCCGCTCCATCCAGCCCGGCCAGATGGTGGTGAAGATCGTCCATGACGCGCTGGTGGACGCGCTGGGCGGCAAGGATGGCGCCAAGGGCATTGACCTCGCGGCGGCCGCCCCGGTGCCCATCCTGATGGTGGGGCTCCAGGGCTCGGGCAAGACGACCACCTCCGGCAAGATCGCGCTGCGCCTGCGCGGGCGTGAGCGCAAGAAGGTGCTCCTGGCGAGCCTGGACGTGCACCGCCCGGCCGCGCAGCTCCAGCTGGAGACGCTGGCGCGTCAGGCCGAGGTCACCTCGCTGCCCATCATCGCCGGCCAGACACCCTTGCAGATCGCGCAGCGGGCCATGGAGACGGCGCGCGGCGAACTCTATGACGTGGTCATCCTCGACACCGCCGGCCGCCTCGCCATTGACGAGGCGCTGATGGAGGAGGTGGCGGCCGTGAAGGCCGCCGTGAAGCCGCACGAGACGCTGCTGGTCGTGGACGCCATGACCGGCCAGGACGCGGTGAACACCGCCCGCGCCTTCAACGAGAAGGTCGGCGTCACCGGCATCGTCATGACCCGCGTGGATGGCGATGCGCGGGGCGGTGCGGCGCTGTCCATGCGCGCCGTCACCGGCGCCCCCATCAAGCTGCTGGGCGCGGGCGAGAAGCTCGACGCCCTTGAGGATTTTCACCCCGACCGCATCGCCGGCCGCATCCTGGGCATGGGCGACATCGTCTCCCTCGTGGAGCGCGCGGCCGAGACCATTGACCAGGCGGAGGCCGAGAAGCTGGCCGCCCGGATGCAGAAGGGGCAGTTCACGCTGGAGGACTATGCCTCCCAGCTCAAGCAGATCAACAAGATGGGCAGCCTGTCCGGAATGCTCGGCATGCTGCCGGGCGTGGGCAAGCTGAAGGCGCAGCTCGAGGGCGCCAACCTCGACCAGACGATTTTGAAGAAGCAGGCGGCCATCATCTCGTCCATGACGGTGAAGGAACGCCGCGCCCCGGACCTCATCAAGGCGTCGCGCAAGCGGCGCATCGCGGCCGGTTCAGGGTCCTCCGTGCAGGAGGTGAACCGGCTGCTCAAGCAATTCGAGGACATGCGCGACATGATGAAGCGCATGAACAAGATGGGCCAGAAAGGGCTGATGCGCGGCGGTCTGTCCGCGCTCCTCCCCCAAGGCAAGCGTCCATTCTAGACCGACAGGAGAAGTGAGTTCATGGGCCTGAAGATCCGCCTCGCCCGCGCCGGCGCCAAGAAGCGCCCCTACTACCACATCGTGGTGGCCGACAGCCGCAGCCCGCGCGACGGCCGCTTCATCGAGAAGCTGGGCAGCTACAACCCCATGCTGCCGGCCGAGCACGCCGACCGCGTGCGGCTGCAGAACGAGAAGATCGCCGAATGGGTGGGCAAGGGCGCCCTGCCGACCGAGCGCGTGGCGAAGTTCCTGGGCAAGGCCGGCATCATTCCCATGCCCGTCTACAAGGAGCAGCCCATCCAGTCCGCGCCGAAGAAGAAGGCGCAGGAACGCGCCGCCGCGGCCGCGCGCGGCTGAGGCAAGGGGGCGCATAGGGCGGCACCATGGGCGCGGGAATGATCCTGCTGGGCGAGATCGGGCGGCCGCACGGCGTGCGGGGCCTGGTGCGCGTCCGCAGCTTCGCCGCGGCGCCCGAGGGCCTGACCGCCTATGGGCCGCTGGTGGATGAGGCCGGCCGCAAGCTCGTGCTGACCCTGGTCGCCGCCGACCTGGCCCGCGTGGAAGGCATCACCGACCGCGACGCCGCCGCGCGCCTCACCGGCACCAAGCTCTACGTCCCCCGCGAGGCCCTGCCGCCGCCGGAGGAGGAGGAGTTCTACCTCGCCGACCTCCAGGGCATGGCCGCCTTCACCGAGGCGGGCGAAAGCCTGGGCGAGGTGCGCGCGGTCGAGGATCATGGCGGCGGCGCCTTCCTGGTGCTCTCCGGCCCGCCCGAGCGCCTCATCCCCTTCACCCGCGCCGCGGTGCCAGTGGTGGATGTGGCGGCGCGGCGCCTCGTCATCGTCCCGCCCACCGAAAGCGTGGCGGGCGGTGCGGAGGACGCGGCATGAGCTTCCACGCGACGGCGCTGACCCTCTTCCCCGAGATGTTCCCGGGCCCGCTCGGCCTTTCCCTCGCCGGGCGTGCCCTGCGGGAGGGGATCTGGCGGCTCGACGCCCAGGACATCCGCGCCCAGGCGCGGGATCGCCACCGCACGGTGGACGACACGCCCTTCGGCGGCGGGGCGGGGATGGTGATGCGCCCCGATGTGGTGGACGCGGCCATCGCGGCTGCCATGCCGGAGGGGGACACGCGCCCGCTGGTCTACCTCACCCCGCGCGGGCGCCTGCTCGACCAGGCGCTGGTGCGGGAGATCGCTTCGGGGCCGGGCGTGGTGCTGCTCTGCGGCCGATATGAGGGCGTGGACCAGCGTGTGATCGAGGCGCGCGCCATGCGCGAAATCTCGCTCGGCGACTATGTGCTGAGCGGGGGCGAGATGGCGGCGCTGACCTTGCTCGACGCCTGCGTGCGGCTGCTGCCCGGCGTGATGGGCGGCGCCGAGAGCGCGCTGGAGGAAAGCCACTCCGCCGGCCTGCTGGAATACCCGCACTACACCCGGCCCGCCGAATGGCAGGGCCGCGCCGTGCCGCCCGTGCTGCTCTCCGGCCACCACGCCGAGGTGGCCCGCTGGCGCCGCGAACAAGCCGAGGCCGCGACGCGTGAGCGGCGGCCTGATCTGTGGAACCGCATTGCCGCCGGCGCTGCCGCGGCCTAGATGAATTGAGAAAGGACTGACCGATGAACCTGTTGCAGCAGTTCGACGCCGAGCAGAAGGCCAAGCTCGTCGCCGCCCGCCCCGTGCCGGAATTCGACGCCGGTGACACGGTGCGCGTGATGGTGAAGGTGGTGGAGGGCGAGCGCGTCCGCACCCAGGCCTATGAGGGCGTGGTGATCGCGCGCTCCAACCGCGGCCTGCACAGCAACTTCACCGTGCGCAAGCTCTCCTATGGCGAGGGTGTGGAGCGCGTCTTCCCGCTGCATTCGCCCGCCATCGCCGAGATCACGGTGGTGCGGCGCGGCAAGGTGCGGCGCGCGAAGCTCTATTACCTGCGCGGCCGCACGGGCAAGTCGGCCCGCATCGCCGAGAAGCTGGGGCTGCGCGGCACCAAGGACACGCCGGCCACGCCGGCCGCCGAGGGCTGAGCCTTCCAAGGCCGCGCCGCGAGGCGCGGCCTTTTTTGACTGTGACGATCACTTCCGGGGGAAGCACCATGGCCGAGAACAGGCCCCGCACACTCTTCGACAAGATCTGGGCGCACCACGTCGTCGAGACGCTGCCCGATGGCACCGCGCTTCTCTACATCGACCGTCACCTCGTCCATGAAGTGACCAGCCCCCAGGCCTTCGAGGGGCTGCGCGCGGCCGGCCGCCCGGTGCGCCGCCCGGATGCCACCATCGCCGTGGTGGATCACAACATCGCGACCGACAGCAGCCGCCGCACCGGCATCACCGACCCTGAAAGCCGCGTGCAGGTCGAGACGCTGGAGAAGAACGTCGTCGAGTTCGGCGTGCCCTATATCCCGCTGCTCGATGCGCGGCAGGGCATCGTGCATGTCATCGGGCCGGAGCAGGGGCTCTCGCTCCCGGGCATGACGATCGTGTGCGGGGACAGCCACACCTCGACGCATGGCGCGATGGGCGCGCTGGCCTTCGGCATCGGCACCTCCGAGGTGGAGCATGTGCTGGCCACCCAGACGCTGCTGCAGAAGCCCGCCAAGAACATGCGCGTGACGGTGGATGGCAAGCTGCCCCTGGGCTGCACCGCCAAGGACATCGTGCTGGCCATCATCGGCAAGATCGGCACCGCGGGCGGCACGGGGCATGTCATCGAATTCGCGGGCGAGGCCATCCGTGCGCTGGACATGGCGGGCCGCATGACGGTCTGCAACATGTCCATCGAGGCGGGTGCCCGCGCCGGCATGGTGGCGCCGGACCAGACCACCTTCGACTATGTGAAGGGCCGCCCCTACGCCCCCAAGGGAGAGGCCTTCGACCGCGCCGTCGCCTGGTGGTCCACCCTGCCGTCCGACCCCGGCGCGGTGTTCGACAAGGAGGTGTTCCTGGACGCGGCCGAGATCGCGCCCATGGTCTCCTGGGGCACGAGCCCCGAGGATGTGGCGCCCATCACGGCCACCGTCCCGAACCCCGCCGAGGCGCCCAACGAGACGCGCCGCGCGCAGCTCGAGCGCATGCTGCAATATATGGGCCTGACGCCCGGCCAGAAGCTGACGGACCTCAAGGTGGACGTGGTCTTCATCGGCAGCTGCACCAACAGCCGCATCGAGGACATCCGCGTCGCCGCCGCCATCGCCAAGGGCCGCAAGGTGGCGGACGGCGTGCGCGCCATGGTGGTTCCCGGCTCCGGCCTCATCAAGCAGCAGGCCGAGGCGGAGGGGCTGGACCGCATCCTGACCGAGGCGGGCTTCGAGTGGCGCGAGGCCGGGTGCTCGATGTGCCTCGGCATGAACCCGGACAAGCTGACGCCGGGGCAGCGCTGCGCCTCCACCTCCAACCGCAACTTCGAGGGGCGGCAGGGGCCGGGCGGGCGCACGCATCTCGTCTCGCCCGCCATGGCCACCGCCGCCGCTTTGGCCGGCCACCTGGCCGATGTGCGCGACTTCCAGCCGCAGGGGAGCCACTGAGCCATGAAGCCCTTCACGACGCTGACCGGGGTGGCGGCACCGCTGCCCAAGGCCAATGTGGACACGGACCAGATCATCCCCGCGCGCTTCCTCAAGACCATCGCGCGCACGGGTCTGGGCAAGAGCCTCTTCGCCAATTTCCGCTATGATGAGCAGGGCAAAGAGAACCCCGACTTCGTGCTGAACCAGGCGCCCTACCGCCAGGCCGAAATCCTCATCGCCTTCGAGAATTTCGGCTGCGGTTCGTCGCGTGAGCACGCGCCCTGGGCGCTGCTCGATTTCGGCATCCGCTGCGTCATCGCGCCGGACTTCGCGGACATCTTCCACAACAACAGCTTCAAGAACGGCATCCTGCCCGTGAAGCTGCCGCGCGAAATCTGCGCGGCGCTGATGGAGGATGCGAAGCTCGGCGGCAATGCGCGCATCACGGTGGATTTGGAGCGCCAGGTGGTGGTGCGCCCGAGCGGCGAGGAAATCCCCTTCGAGGTGGACCCCTTCCGCAAACACTGCCTGCTGAACGGTTTGGACGACATCGGCCAGACCATGCAGCACAAGCCCGCCATTGATGATTTCGAGGCCCGCCAGCGCGCGGCCCAGCCCTGGCTCTACGCCTAACCTGAAGCCCGCCCCGGCCTCGGCCCCCACCGCCCGGCGTCAGGGTTGGTGTGGCGGCTGATGCCGGGCGGTGGAGAAAAGAATGTCCGCCAACAAGAAGCTTCTCGTCCTGCCCGGTGACGGTATCGGCCCCGAGGTGATGCGCGAGGTCCGCCGCGTCATTGACTGGATGGAGCACCGCCGCGCCGCCCGCTTCAGCATTGATGAGGGCCTGGTCGGCGGGGCCGCCATTGATGCCACCGGCCAGCCCTGCCCGGATGCCACCCTCGAAGCCGCGCGCCAGGCCGATGCGGTTCTGTTCGGCAGCGTGGGCGGCCCGAAATGGGACAGCCTGCCCTTCGAGCAGCGGCCCGAACTCGGCATCCTGCGCCTGCGCAAGGAACTGGGCCTCTTCGCCAACCTCCGCCCCGCCGTGGTACTGGACCCGCTGGTGGACGCCTCCAGCCTCAAGCCCGATGTGGTGCGCGGCCTGGACATCATGATCGTGCGCGAGAGCACGGGCGGCATCTATTTCGGTGAGCCGCGCGGCATCCACAAGGACGCCGCCGGCAAGCGCGTGGGCATTGATACCGAGGTCTATTCAGAGGACGAGATCGCCCGCGTGGCCCGCGTGGCCTTCGACCTGGCCCGCCAGCGTCGCAACAAGGTGACCAGCACCGAGAAGGCGAACGTCATGCAGTCCGGCCGCCTCTGGCGCGCCGTGGTGAGCGAGGTCCACAAGGCCGAATACGCCGATGTGGAGCTGGAGCACATGTACGCCGACAACGCGGCCATGCAGCTCTGCTCGCGGCCCAAGCAGTTCGACGTGATCCTGGGCTCCAACCTGTTCGGCGACGTGCTGTCCGACCTCGCGGCGGCGCTGACGGGTTCGCTCGGCATGCTGCCCTCGGCGACGCTGGGCGCGGTGCAGCCCTCGGGCAAGCGGCATGCGCTGTATGAGCCCATCCATGGCTCGGCGCCGGACATCGCGGGGAAGGGGGTCGCGAATCCTTCGGCCCAGATCCTTTCCTTCGCCATGCTGCTGCGCATCTCCTTCGGCATGGAGGAGGATGCGAAGCTGATCGAAACGGCGGTGGAGAAGGTGCTGGGCGGCGGCCTTCGCACGGCCGACATCATGCAGCCCGGCATGGCCCGCGTCAGCACCAGCGTGATGGGCGAGAGCGTGGTGCGGGAGCTGGAGAAGCTCGCCAACTGAGGCGGCGCGAAACCCGGGCCTGATGCGCAGAAAGCGCGGGGCCCGGGGCTTGCGCTTCCGCACGAGGGACGGTAACTCCCCCGTCACGGCCAGCGCCCGTAGCTCAATGGATAGAGCATCAGACTACGGATCTGAGGGTTGGGAGTTCGAATCTTCCCGGGCGCGCCACTTTCCCACAATTGACTGACCATCGCGCCAAGATTTGCGCGTCTTTCTGCCATCCCCACCCATGCCTAAGATGTCCATCCGGGCGGCACGAGAAGGCCGACGCCGCGGTGTGTGGCATGGGGGCAGGGCGTGGACGAAAGGCCGGGGCATGCGACGGCGCCGAACCCTCCCTTGGCGCGCCAGGAGGGCGTCCCGGTGCGGATGCGGGCGGCGGATGGCACGGTGCTGGGCGGGTTCGTCTGGCGCCATGGCGGCCGTGGCCCGTCGCGCCCCATCGTCGTGGTCGCGCCCGCGACCTCCGTGCGGTGCCGCTACTATGCCCGCTTCGCCGCCTATCTCTTCGCGAACGACCATGACGTGGTGCTCTTCGACTACCGGGGCATCGGCGAATCGCGCCCGCCCAGGCTTCGCGGCTTCGGTGCCGATTGGCTGGATTGGGGCGAGCAGGACCTTGAGGCCGCGCTGGGATATGCGGCGGCGACCTTCCCTGGCCAGCCCATGCATCTTGTCGGCCACTCCATTGGTGGCTTCGCCATCGGCCTCGCGCCGTCGAACGGGAAGCTCGCGCGGGTCCTGACGGTGGGCGCGCAATACGCCTATTGGCGCGACTACGCCGCGCCGCAGCGCCACCACATGTATGTGAAATGGCACCTCCTGATGCCGGCGATCACGCGGCTTTTCGGATATTGTCCCGCGCGCCGCCTGGGCTGGATGGAGGACACGCCCGCCGGCGTCGTCCGCGACTGGAGCCGGATGAAGGCCCGGTTCGAGGACAGCCTGGGGCCACATCATCGCCGGGGCGATGCCGGCGCGCTGCTGCGCCGCTTCGCCCATGTCACCGCGCCCATCCTGGCGATCGGGTTGGAGGATGACCCCTACGGCACGCCCGAGGCGCTGGACCGGCTGCTGGCCTATTATCAGGCCAGCCCCCGCCGGCATTGGCGGATCGCGCCGGCCGAGATCGGCGCGGAGGCCATCGGGCATTTCGCCTTCTTCCACGACCGCTTCAGGGACAGCCTGTGGCCAGTGGCCCTCGCCTGGCTGCGGGCCGGCGAAATTCCGGCCGGGGCACCGGGCCGCGCCTGGCCGCCCGCTCCGCCTCGCGCCTGACCATCAGGCGGCTGATGCCCATGGAAGGCCCGCAGCGGCCGTCGCATGGACAGGGCAAGGGGGTGGTGACAGAGTGCCGCGATGCAGCAATGCCGCCCCTTGCCCGAGGACGCCGCATGAACCAGACCACCCGCTTGGCCAGTGGGGCGCTGGAGGCGCGGGTCCGCCGGGACCTCGAATTCCTGAACCTGCCGCCGCGCAACTGGGTGCCGCCCCGCGCCCGCCAGGGCGAGGCCGTGCTGGATGTGGTGGTGGTGGGCGCGGGCATGAACGGCATCGCGGCCGCGGGCGCTCTCATCCATCGCGGCATTTCCAACATCGCGGTGCTGGAGGCGCGGGAGCCGGGGCGCGAGGGCCCCTGGATGACGACGGCGCGCATGGACACGCTGCGCTCGCCCAAGACGCTGCCGGGGCCGTGCCTGGGCATCCCCTCGCTCACCTTCCGCGCCTGGCATGAGGATCGCTTCGGGCCGGAGGCCTGGGGGGCGCTGTACAAGATCCCGAACGCCATGTGGCAGGACTACCTTTCCTGGCTGCAGCGCGTGCTGGAATTGCCGGTGCGCCATGGCCTGCGCGTGACGGACATCGCCCCCGAGGACGGGCTGCTGCGCCTGGCGGTGGAGACGCCGCAGGGGCCGCAATCCCTGCTGGCGCGGCATGTGGTGCTGGCCACCGGGCGCGCCGGGGCGGGCGGGCTGGTCTGGCCGAGTTTCGTGCCGCTTTCCCTGGTGCCCGACCTCGCCATCCAGGCCTGCGAGCCGCTGGATTTCGCGCCGCTGGTCGGCAAGTCGCTGGCCGTGATCGGCGCCGGCGCCTCGGCCTGGGACAATGCCGCGACGGCGCTGGAACGCGGCGCGGCCTCGGCCACGCTCTATGTGCGCGCGAAGTCGTTGCCGCAGATCAACAAGGGCCGCGGCAGCACTGGCCCGCACTACTTCCACGGCTGGGACGCGCTGACGCCCGAGCAGCGCTGGGAGTTGATGGGCTACATGCTCGACGTGCGCTCGCCGCCGCCGCATGAGACGGTGCACCGCGCGCTGCGCCTGAAGGGCTTTTCCATCGTCTTCGGCGCGCCAACCCTGGGAGCGCGGCGCGAGGGCGCGCAGGTGGTGCTGTCATTGGGCGGCGAGACCCCGCGCGAGGTGGCGCATGACTACCTGGTGGTCGCCACCGGCTATCGCGTGGACCTGGACCATGTGCCGGAACTGGCCCGCTTCGCGCCGCATGCGCAGCGCTTCGGCGACGTGATCCCGGATGCCGCCACGCGGCCCGACCTCGCGGCCTTCCCCTTCCTGGGCACGGGCTTCGAACTTCTGCCGCGCGGCGCCGACGCGCCGTCGGAACTGGGCCGCATCCACCTGATGAACCATGGCGCCATCGCCTCGCTGGGCGCGATCTCCAGCGACATCCCCGGCGTCATGGTGGCGGGCGAGCGCGTGGCCCACGCCATCCTGCGGGCGCTGATGCGGGCGGAATGGCCCGCGATCCGCGAGGCGCTTCAGGCATTTGACGAACCCGAGCTGGAAAGCACACCCTTCTACGTGCCGCGAGACATGGAACCCAAGTGATGCGTGACCTCCTGGACGAACTCGCCGGCATCGAACCCGGCAGCCGGCTCGATGGGCTGCGCGCCCTGCGCCCCGATGTGCGCGCCGCCGTGGCCGGCAGCGAGGCCGCGATCTTCGAGGGCGAGAGCGGCCTGACCACGGAAGAGCGCCACGCCGTGGCGCAGGCCGTGGCCGAATGGAACGGCGAGGCCGCCCTGGCCGCGCACCACGCCGCCCGCGCCGGAGCCTCGCCTCGCCTGCCCGCCATGCTGGCGCATGCAGAGATGCTGACGAAGCGTCCCGACCAGGCCACGCCCGCCGCGGTCCAGGCCCTGGCCGAGGCGGGCCTCGCGCCGCGCGACGTGGTGATGCTCTCCCAGCTTGTCGCGCACATGAACTTCATGGCCCGGATGCTGGCCACCTTCCGCCTGCTGGAGCGCGCCTGATGCCGTCCACCCATGATTTCGGCTTCCCCATGCAAAGCCTGGACTGGGCCAGCTGGGTCCCCGTCCTCGACCTCGACAAGGCCACGCCCGACGAGATCAAGGTGCTGGAGGAAAGCCACCCCAAGGCCAAGGAAAACCCCTACTACCTGCTGCTGGTGCAGGAGGCGGAGGTGCTGCGCCAGCGTTCCAAGCTGTTCAACACCATCATGTATGGGCCGCGCGGCGCCTCGCGCGCCGAGCGCGAGCTGGCCGCCACGGCGGAATCCCGGTTGAACGGGTGCCCCTACTGCGCCTCGGTCCATGCGCTGCGCTATGTGCAGATGAAGGGCGACCCGGCGCTGATGGCGCGGCTGATGAAAGACGGCGTGGAGACGCCCATGGAGGCCCGCCCCCGCGCCATCGTGGACTTCGCGGTGAAGCTGGCCGCCACTCCCTCCGCCGCCACCGAGGCCGATGTGGCGCGGCTGCGCGAACAGGGGCTGGAGGATGCGCAGATCCTGGACATCGCCATGTCGGTCGCGATGTTCGCCAATGCCAACCGCCTCATGCAGACCCTGGGCGAGGCGGTGATGCCGAAGGACGCCGCCTGATGAACGAGATGGTCCAGCTGGCCCACCGCGTCCTCCCCGGCGGGCATTTCGGCAACATGGCCTCCGACATCGCGCTGGTGCGCGGCGAGGGCGGGCATGTCTGGGACAGCGAGGGCCGCGAGTACATCGACTACCTGCTGGGCTCCGGCCCCATGTTCATAGGCCACGCCCACCCCGAGGTGACGGCGGCGGTTCTGGAGCAGATCCCGCGCGGCACCACCTTCTTCGCCAACAACCCGGCCGGCATCGAACTCGCCGCGGCCATCGTGGACGCCATGCCCTGCGCGGAGCAGGTGCGCTTCCTGGCCTCCGGCACCGAGGCCGACATGTACGCCATGCGCGTGGTCCGCGCCTTCCGTGGCCGCGAGAAGATCCTGAAGTTCGAGGGCGGCTACCACGGCATGAGCGACCACGCGCTGATGTCGCTGAACCCCCGCCGCCCCGGCAACTTCCCCCACCCCATCCCCGACAGCGCCGGCATTCCGGCCCGTGTCCAGGACGAGGTGCTGGTCGCGCCCTTCAACGACGCCGATGCCGCCGTGGCGCTGATCGAGGCGCATCACGACGAACTCGCCGGCGTGATCCTGGAGCCCTTCCAGCGCCTGATCCCGCCCGTGCCGGGCTTCCTCCAGGCCATCCGCGACGTCACCGCGCGCCTCGGCGTCCCGCTCATCTTCGACGAGGTCGTCTGCGGCTTCCGCTTCGGCTATGCGGGCGCCCAGGGCCACTACGGCGTCACGCCCGATCTCTGCACGCTGGGCAAGATCATCGGCGGGGGCTTCCCGCTGGCGGCCCTCTGCGGCCGCGCCGACATCATGGCGCATTTCGACCGCGCGAAGGTGGGCGAGGAGGGGTTCCTCATGCAGGTGGGCACCCTCTCCGGCAATCCGGTGGCGGCGGTGGCGGGCCTCGCCACCTTGGCCGTGCTGCGTCGCCCCGGCGCCTATGACGATGTCTTCGCGCGCGGGCGCCGCATGATGGCGGGCCTCACCGAGGCGCTGCGCCGCCACGGCGTGACGGGCCAGGTGGTGGGCGAGCCCGTGCTCTTCGACGTGGTCTACGCCACGGGCGAAATCCGCAATCACCGCGACACGCTGCGCGCCGATGGCGCCGTGCAGGCCGCGGTGAACCGCCATCTGCGCGCGGGCGGCATCATGAAGGGCGACAGCAAATACTACCTCTCCACCGCGCACACTGATGCGGATGTGGACCGCACCCTGTCGCTCTTCGACGAGGCGCTGGGGGCGCTGTGACGCGCGCTTGACCAGGCCCGCCGCGCCAGGGATACCGCTTCCATGAACGCCGCCAGCCAGACCCCCGTGGCGCAGACCGACATGGTGGCCGCCGTGCGCTGGGCTTACCGGCTGGTGCTCGGCCGTGATCCGGAAAGCGACAAGGTCATCGCCAATTGGGCCTCCCTGCAAGACCCCCAGGCCGTGCTGCGCCACCTGGCGCGCTCGGGCGAGGCGGCGGAGGTCGCGGCCACGAACCGCCCGCTGATCGGCACCTGGCCTGATGCGCCGCTCGATGCCGAGGCCATTCGCGCCACCGGCCTTCTGCTGCATGGGACACTGCCGGCGCCGGAGGAGGTGGAGGCCACCCTCCAGCTCTGCCCGACCGGTACGGCGCTGCGCGAGGCCTTCCTCGACAGCGCCGCCTATGCCGCCGCACGCGACGGACGCGAGGCGCCTGTGCCGGTCGAGGCCGCGCCCCAGCCCTTGCCGCCGCATAGCGAGGCGGAGGTGACGCTGGACGGGCGTCGCCTTCGCATCCGTGGCCAGGAGGAAGACGCCTATTGGTCCGCCCTGCGGCATGGGGTGGTGGAAAGCTCCGTCATCTCGCTGCTGCGCGTCACTCGGGCCCATCTGGCCGGGGGCGGGCAGGGGGCGGTGCTGATGGATGTGGGCGCCAATATCGGCCTCGCTTCGCTGGCCATGGCGCAGGCCGCACCCGGCCATGCGGTGCTGCTGGCCATCGAGCCCAATGCCGCCAATGCCGGCCATCTCCGCCACAACCTTGCGGCGAATGGCCTGCCCCGCGCCCGGGTGGAGGAGATGGCGCTGGGCGCGCGTGGCGGCGAGGCGGAGTTCATGGCCGATGCCCGTAACTCCGCGACCGGCCATCTGGTCGCGCACGAGGCTGCCGCCGCCGGCGCCGGGCGCACGGTCCGGCGCGTTCCGGTGCAGCGGCTGGACCGGCTGCTGGCGGACCATGGCTGCGAGCGGCTGGACGTGCTGAAGGTGGATGTGGAGGGCGGCGAGGACGAGGTGCTGGCCGGTGCCGGAGACCTGCTGGCGCGCTACCGGACCCTGGTGCACATCGAGTTCAACCTCTGGACCATCATGGCCATGGCCGGCGCCAATCCGCGCCGCGTGCTGGAGAACTGGGCCGCCGCCTTCCCGCACATCGTGGCTTTCGGCGATGACGGCAATCCCGCCCCGCTGAAGGACAATGCGCTGCTGATGTGGTTCCTCTACGTCACCACCACGAAGCGGGGCGGCATGGGCGACTTGGTGCTATGCCATGACCTGGAATGGCTTAAGCGCTGGAAGTAGTCCCGCGCCCGCTCAGCGGAAGGCGAAGCCGATGCCGGGACGGTCGGGCAGGCGCATGACGCCGCCTTCGGCCACCATGTCCTCTTCCAGCATGGCGCGCAGCGAGGCCTGGGCGCCGTGCATCTCCAGCCAGCCGCCCGCGCCATGCGCCGCCAGCGCGGCCGCATTGGCGATGTCCCAGCCGCCCGCATGGGCCACGGGCACGCCATGCGCCTCGGCCAGCGCGAGCACCCGCAGCAATCCCGTGATGCCGCCGCAGAAGGCCGCGTTGGGCTGCACCCAGTCGAGGGCACCCCGCGCCAGCGCCTCGCGGAACCAGGTGAGAGAGTGCATCATCTGCCCCGCGCCCAGCGGCATGCGCACGGCGCGGCGCAGCGCCACCAGCCCCTCGATGTCGTTGTCGCGCAGCGGCTCCTCGAACCAGGCGATGTCGCATTCCTCGACCATGCGGGCGAGGCGCTTGGCATCGCCCAGCTGCATCCCGCAATTGGCGTCGAGGATCAGGCACGCATCGGGCCCGATGGCCGCGCGCACGGCACGCACCCGCGCCGCGTCCTCGGCCACGGAACGCCCGCCGGCGGCCACCAGCATCTTCACGCCGACATAGCCGCCCGAGATGGCATCGCGGCAGACCTGCACCAGCTGTTCCTCACTGTAGCCGGGCAGGCCCACCGTGGCGTAGCAGGGCACCTCCGTCCGCGCGCCGCCCAGCAGCCGCCACAGCGGCTCACCCAATGCGCGCGCCCGCAAATCCCACAGCGCCATGTCGAGGGCGGAGATCGCGGCGGTCAGCACCGTGCCCAGGCCGCGCGGGTTGAAACGCGCGGTGAGCATGGGCCCCACCGCCTCGATGCGCCGCGCATCCTGCCCGGCCAAAGCCTCGGCGATGCCGGTGTTGAGCAGTTCCGCCACTTGGGGCGCCAGGAAGCGGCCCGTGACGCCCTGGCCGACCAGCCCGTCCTCACCCTCGACGCGGCAGAGCACGAAGGCGGGCGCGTCCAGCGCCGCATAGCCGCGCGCCGCGGTGCCAAGCTTGGCGAGATGCCGGATCTCGGCCGAGACGCCGCGAATCTTCATCAGGCGGGCGCCATGGCCGCGTCCTGCTCCGCCGCATGGCAGGCGGCGCGCGACGCGCCCTGGTGGTGGCGCAGTTGCGGGGCCTCAACCTTGCAGCGGTCGAAGACCAGCGGGCAGCGCGGGTGGAAGGCGCAGCCGGGCGGTGGCGCCAGCGGGTCGGGGAAGACGCTGCCGAGCCTTGTGTCGGGCAGACCCAGGCGCGGGTTGGGCGTCAGCACCGAGGCGAGCAGCCCGCGGCTATAGGGGTGCTGGGCCCGGACCATGACCTCGGCGGTCGGGCCTTCCTCCACCACGCGGCCCAGGTACATCACGGCCACGCGCGTCGCGAGCATCTGCACGACCGCGAGATTGTGGCTGATGAAGAGCGAGGTCAGCCCCAGCCGCGATTGCAGATCCATCAGCAGGTTCAGGATCTGCGCCTGCACCGAGACGTCGAGGGCCGAGGTGGGTTCGTCGCAGATCAGCAGTTGCGGCTTCAGGATCAGCGCGCGCGCGATGGCCACGCGCTGTCGCTGCCCGCCCGAGAGCTGCGAGGGATAGGCCGCGGCATGGCGGGGGGAGAGGCCCACCAGGGCCAGCATCTCCGCGACGCGCGTCTCGCGTTCGGCCGCACTTCCCTCGCCATGCACGGCCAATGGCAGGCCCACGATGGAGGCGATGGTCTTGCGCGGGTTCAGCGAGGAATAGGGGTCCTGGAAGACCGGCTGCACCAGCCGCGCGCGTTCCAGGCGCCCCAGCTGCGCGATGGGGCGGCCGTCAATCAGCACCTCGCCCTCGGTGGGGGTTTCGAGGCCCAGCACCATCTTGGCCAGCGTGCTCTTGCCGCAGCCGCTTTCCCCCACCAGGCCCAGCACCTGCCCGCGCGGCACGGAGAGCGAGACGCCCCCCACCGCCATCAGCGGCCGCTTGGCGGCGAACATGCCGCGGCCCACGGAATAGCGCTTCACCACGTTCCGCAGTTCGAGGATGGGCTGTTGGTCGCTCATGCCGGGTTCTCCAGCAGGGAGGGCACCGCGGCGGGCAGGATGCAGCGCCAGGCATGGCCCTCCGCGCCGGTGACGACGGGGACGGGGCGCGTGCAGGGTTCGGTCGCGAAGGCGCAGCGGTCGCGGAAGGCGCAGCCCTCGATGCCGCCCACCAGGCTCGGCACCAGGCCCGGGATGGTGCCCAGCGGCACGCCCGGCTTGCTGCGCGCGGGGATGGGGATGCAGTCGATCAGGCCGCGCGTGTAGGGGTGCCGCGGCTCGTCGAAGACGGTGACGGTGGGGCCGCTTTCCACCACCTCGCCCGCATACATGACCGCCACGCGGTGCGCCACGCGCGCCACGATGCCGAGGTCGTGCGTGACCAGCAGCAGGCCCATGCCGAACTCCCGCTGGAGTTCCGCCAGCAGATGCAGGATTTCCGCCTGGATGGTGACGTCGAGCGCGGTGGTGGGCTCATCGGCCAGGATCAAATCGGGGCCGCACATCAGCGCCATCGCGATCATCACGCGCTGGCGCAACCCGCCCGAGAGCTCATGCGGGTATTGCCCGAGGCGGCGGGCGGCGGCGGCGATGCCCACGCGCTCCAGCAGGAAGACGGCGCGGTCGGTGGCTTCCCGGCGGTTGCCCTTGCCGTGGCGCAGGAAGGGCTCGGTCAGCTGGTCGCCGATGGTCCAGGCCGGGTTGAGGCTCGTCATCGGCTCCTGGAAGATCATGGCCATGCGGTTGCCGCGCAATTCTCGCAGGCGGCGCGGCGTGACGGAGAGCAGATCCTCGCCGGCGAAGCGCATATGCGTGGCGGTGCGGCGCGCGGAGCCCGGCAGCAGCCCCATGACGGCGAGCGAGGTGAGCGACTTGCCGCAGCCGCTCTCGCCCACCACGCAGAGCGTCTCGCCGCGCGCCACCGTCAGCGTCACGTCGCGCACCGCGTGCAGCACGCCATCGGCCACCGGGATCTGGACGGCGAGCTGCTTCACATCGAGGACGGGCGTGGTCATGAGCGGCCCTCCGGCGCGGTCGCGTCACGGATGCCGTCGCCCAGCATGTTGATGGCCAGCACCAGGATGCAGATGGCGAGGCCCGGCAGCAGGATGACCCAGGGGTCGAAGAGCATGACCTCCTTCGCCTCCGCCACCATCAGCCCCCAGGAGGGGAGCGGCGGCTGCACGCCAAGGCCGAGGAAGGAGAGCGCCGCCTCCAGCAGGATGGCCTGCGCCATCTCATAGCTGGCCACGACCACCAGGGCGGGGATGAGGTTGGGCAGGATTTCGCCCACCAGGATGCGCGGCGTGGAACAGCCCACCGCCTGCGCGGCCGCCACGTATTCGAGGTTGCGCAGCTGCATGGTCGCACTTCGCATCACCACGGCGAAGCGGTCCCACAGCAGCAGGCCCAGCACCAGCACCACCACCTGCAGCGACCCACCCGCCACGGCCACGACGGCCAGCGCCACCATCACCACCGGCAAGGAAAGGCGCGTGGTGATGAGGAAGGACACCACCGTGTCCACCCGCCCGCCGAAATACCCGGCCGCGACCCCCAGCACCGTGCCGATGACGCCCGAGACCAGCATGGTCAGCAGGCCGATGAGCAGCGAGATGCGCGCGCCATAGATCAGGCGCGAGAGGTAGTCGCGCCCGAGATTGTCCGTGCCCAGCAGGTAGCGCGGGTCGGCCATCTCGGCGTCGATGAAGGCGGGCGGGATCAGCCGGTCGTCCAGCGTCTGCGCATAGGGGTCATGCGGCGCGATGAAGGGCGCGAAGATCGCCATCAAGGTGATGAGGGCGAGGACCGTCGCGGCCAGGATCAGACCGGAATTGCCGAGGATGCGGCCGCGTTTCTTGCGAAGCTTGGGGCCGGCGGGTGCGGTGATGTCGCTCATGTCAGCCCCTGCGGATGCGCGGATCGAGCCAGGCGTTCAGGATGTCGGCCAGCAGGGTAAGCGCCACGTAGAACAGCGCCACCAGCAGCAGGATGCCCTGGACCACCGGGAAGTCTCGGCGGGAGATCGCCTCCCAGGCGAGATAGCCGATGCCCTGCAGCGCGAAGACCGTCTCGATGATGACCGAGCCCGAGAGCATGTTGCCGAACTGCACGGAGCACAGCGCCACCACGGGGATGATGGCGTTGCGCAGCGCGTGCTTCAGCACCACGACGCGGGCCGGCAACCCCTTGGCGCGGGCGGTGCGGATGTAGTCGGAGGTCATCACCTCCACCATGCCGCCGCGCGTGAGGCGCATCAGCACCGGGGCGGAGAACCAGCCCAGCGTGATGGCCGGCAGGACGAAGTGCAGCCAGCTGTCGGAGCCCGAGATGGGCAGCCAGCCGAGGGTGAGGCCGAAGAAGAAGATCATCAGCAGGCCGAACCAGAAATTCGGCATGGCCTGGCCGATGACCGCGATGCCCAGCGCGCCGCGGTCCACCCAGGTGTTGCGCTTGAGCGCGGCGATGATGCCGAGCGGCAGCGAGATCAGCAGCGCGATGACGAGGCCCGCGCCCGCCAGCGTCAGCGTCACCGGCAGGCGCGACATGATGAGGTTGGCGACGCTCTCCGGATAGAAGAGCGAACGCCCGAGATCACCCCGCACCGCCCGCCACAGCCATTCCGCGTATTGGACGATGATCGGGCGGTTCAGGCCGTATTGCTCGCGGATGCGTTCGACATCCGCGGGGCTTGCATCCTCTCCGGCGAGGGAGATGGCCAGGTCGCCGGAGATGCGCAGCAGCATGAAGGCGATGGCGGAGACGGCGACGCCGACCACCAGCGCCAGCAGCAGCCGGCGTAGGGTGAAACGCAGCACCGATCAGCGCCGCCAGCGGGCCGAGTAGAAGCGCGGCACCTCATCGGCCGTCGGCGCGAACTCCAGCTGCGAGTTGAAGGCGTAGGTCAGCGGGAAGGTCCACAGCGGCGCCCAATAGGCCTGCTCGGTGATGCGGCGCATGGCGGCCGTGTAGGCCTCGCGCCGGGCGGCGGGATCGGTGTTGTTGTCGCCACGCTCCAGCAGCGCCATCACCTCCGGGTCCCGCGTCATGTCGTCGGTGGAGCCGCGGAAGAAGTAGGAGGTGGAGTTGGCCACGTCGAACAGCGAGGTCGAGCCCCAGGAGCCGTAGGCCAGCCGCACCTGCCCCTCGCGCGTCGCGCGCTGGTAGGCGTCGTATTGCTGCCATTGCAGGTTCGCGGTGATGCCCACGGCGCGCAGATTGCCGATGATGGCCTCGGCCCAGGGGCGTTCGCGATAGCCCATGATGTTCACGGTGAAGCCGTTGGCGAAGCCCGCCTCGGCCAGAAGCTGGCGTGCGCGCTCGGGGTTGTAGTCGTAGCGCGTGATGCCGTCCTGCACGCAGCCGAACTGGTCCGGGTGGCAGGGGGTGTGCAGCGGGTCGGAGCCTTCGCCCACCAGGTTCCGCACGATGCCCGTGCGATCAATCGCGTGGTTGATGGCCTGGCGCACCCGGATGTCGCGCATCGGGTTGTCCTGCTCGCCGGTGCGGCCGGCGGCGTCCATCTGCAGATAGTGGAAGCGCACCGTGCCACCGGAGGCCACGGTCACGCCGCGGCGGCGCTGCAGGTTGCGCGCCTGGTCGGGTGTCACGCGCCACACCCAGTCCACGCCGCCGGTCAGCAGCTCGGCCACGCGGGTATTGGCCTCGGGCACGCGGCGGAAGACCAGGCGCTCCACCTCGGGCTGGCCCTTGGCGCCGCCGAAATAGCGGTCGAAGCGCTCGAAGACGATGCGCTGGCCGGCGCTGAGCTCCGTCACGCGATAGG
The DNA here is from genome assembly GCF_014764365.1 of Roseococcus microcysteis. Taxonomy (NCBI): domain Bacteria; kingdom Pseudomonadati; phylum Pseudomonadota; class Alphaproteobacteria; order Acetobacterales; family Roseomonadaceae; genus Roseococcus; species Roseococcus microcysteis. The sequence continues at coordinate 1,611,570 of NZ_CP061718.1, read as the reverse complement.
GGCCGGTGCCGATCGGGTTGCGGCCCATGCCCTCGCGCCCGGTGGCGAGCGAGGCGCGCGGGATGATCAGCAGCGTGGTGAGGTATTCCTGCCAGGGGCCGAAGGGTGCGGGGGTGCGCAGGCGGACGGTGTGGTTGTCCACCAGCTCCGCGCCCGCGAGCCAGCGCGCGCGGCCGCCATTGGTCACCTGGTTCGCCGGGTCGAGGGCGAATTCGACGGTGGCCACCACGTCGCGCGCATCCACCGTGTCGCCATTGTGCGCGACGATGCCCTGGCGGATGCGCAGCTCGATCGTGGTGTCGTCCACGATGCGCACGGATTCCGCGAGGTGGTTCTCATACTCGCCGGTGCGGAGGTTGCGGTAGAGCGGCGCGTCCCAGACATGGAAGCCGAAGATCACGCCCTCGCGCGTCGAGTTGAAATAGGGCGAGACGTTCGCGGGCTCGGTGTCGGAGAACCAGCGGATGGTGTTCTGCGCCGGCTGCGCCAGCACGGCGGGTGCGCCGAACGTCACCGCGGCGGCCATGGCCACGGCCCCCAGAAGATACCTTCTCATGCTTGTGCCTCCTTGTTGTTCTTGACGATAAGGGCCTTGCCCGCAGGGTCAACCGCGAAGGCGGGCGCGCGCCGTATTCAGCCGAGTTCCGCGCGCACGATCGAGGCACCTTCGGACAGCGCGCGGAGCTTGGCGAAGGCGACATCGCGCGGCAAATATTTCATGCCGCAATCGGGCGCGGGGATGAGGCGTTCGGGCGGCAGCACCTCCAGCCCCGCGCGGATGCGCGCGGCCACGATCTCGGGCGTCTCCACCTCCCGCGTGCCGAGGTCGATCACGCCCAGCATCACCGCCTTGCCTTCCAGCTCCCGCAGGATGCCGAGGTCGAGCTTGGGCTGAGCCGCCTCGATGGAGATCTGCGCGGCGGTGGTGCCCGACAGTTCCGGCAGGAAGGAATAGCCCGAGGGCTTCTCGCTCACCATCGCCGCATAGCCGAAGCACATATGGACCACCGTGGTGCCCTCGATGCCTTCCAGCGCGCGGTTGATGGCGGGGATGGCGAAGCGGCGCGCACGTTCGGGGAAGGCCTGCATCCAGGGCTCGTCGAGCTGGATGACGTCGGCGCCGGCCGCCTTCAATTCGCGGATTTCCGCATTCAGCGCCACGGCGAAATCCATCGCGAGCTCCGCCTCGTCGGCGTAGAACTCGTTCTTCGCCTGCGCCGTCATGGTGAAGGGGCCGGGCAGGGTGATCTTGATGGCGCGATCGGTGTTGGCGCGGGCGAATTCCACGTCCCGCACCTCGACGGCGCGGGTGCGCGCGATGCGGCCCGTCACGCGCGGCACGATGGTGGGCTTGCCGGTGCGGCCGATGACCTCGCCAGGGCTGCCATGGTCAATGCCCTCCAGCGTGGAGGAGAAGTGGTTGCTGTAGCTTTCGCGCCGGATTTCGCCATCGGTGATGATGTCGATGCCCGCGCGCTCCTGGTCGCGGATCGCGATCAGGGTGGCGTCGTCCTGGGCCTGCTCCAGATAGGCCTCTTCCACGCGCCAGAGCTCGGGCGTGCGCACGCGCGGCACCAGGCGCCCGCGCAGCTTCGCCTGGTCCACGAGCCAGGCCGGCTGGGGGTAGCTGCCCACGACCGTGGTGGGCAGGAGGGGAAGTGTCTTTTGCATCAGCCGCGCTTTCCTTCGCCGATATCCCACCAGATGCCCGCCATCAGCCGCAGCCCTTCGCGCAGCAGCGGCGCGAGCGCGTGCTCGTCCGGCCCGTGCTGGTTGCAGCCGGCATAGGAGTTCGGAATCCAGAGCACGGGTAGGCCCAACTCCTCGATGAACATGTCCGACGGGTTGGAGCCCGAGGAGTTGGGCACGATGTTGGGCGCGCGGCCGGCGGTCAGCGTCATGCTTTCCGTCACCACGCCGACCCAGGGGTTGTAGGGGTCGGTGCGGGCGGCGCCGAAGACGTCGCGCTCGGCCACGGGGATGATCTGCACGCCCTCGAAGCCGCGCGCGTCCAGGTGCGCGCGGAGCGCCGGCAGGAAATCCTTGGCCGGCACATCGGCGGTGTGGCGGATTTGCAGCCGGGCGCGGGCCTCGCCCTGCACGGCGTTGGTGGGCGCGTCCGGGTGGCCCGTGATCTGCGCCAGCACGATGACGCTGGTCCAGCCGAAGATTTTTTCAGCTTTCGTCAGCCCGGGTTCGCCCCATTTGGGGTCGGCTTCGGGCAGGCCCGGGATGTCCTCGAAGACCAGGCCCGCGATGGCCTGGCGCACGCCGGGCGGGACGGATTTCGGCGTCCAGCCTTCCACCAGGATCTTGCCGTCCTGGTCCACGATGCTGGCCAGCGCATGCGCCAGCACGAAGCCCGGGTCGCGCAGCACGCCGCCCCAATGGCCGGAGTGATGCGCCTCGTTCCGCAGATGCACCACCAGATCGAAGGCGATGCCCCCGCGCGCGCCGAGCTTCAGCTCGGGCATGAAGGTGGTCTGCCGCGGGCCGTCCAGCCCGATGAACACGTCGGCCGCCAGCGCGTCGCGCTCCCGCACGATCATGTCGCGCAGCCCGGGCGAACCCTGTTCCTCGCCCGTCTCGACCAGCACCTTGGCGTTGAAGCCGAGCCGCCCGCGTTCCGCGATCACCGCGCGCAGCGCCTCGATGGCGATGAGGTGCTGGCCCTTGTTGTCCACCGTGCCGCGGCCATACCACTTGTCGCCCTTGACGGTGACGGCGAAGGGGTCGAGCCCGTCCGTCCACTTGCCGGCCAGGCCGCGCACCACGTCGCCATGGCCATAGACCAGGATGGTTGGCAGGGCAGGGTCCTCGATGCGGGTGCCGACATAGACCGGGCCGAAGCTCGGGTTCGGGTTGGGAATGACCCGGCCCTCGAAGCCCATGCCTTCCATCAGCGCGGGGATGGTCTCCTCGCAATATCGGATCAGGGCGGGCTGGCTGCCGGCCATTTGGCTCTCGGTGGGCACGGCGACCAGCCGCCGCAGCGCCTCCAGATAGGCGCCGCTGTCGAAGCATTCCTCCGCGCGCCGCAGCGCGCCGTCCCGGGACGGTTGCATCCTTGCCCAAAATCTCCCTGCCTTGGCGGGGCGGATGCTGGCACCGGCCACTGTATTCCACAACCGAGGGCCACCCCGGCTTGACCTATGGCGGGGGGGCCTCTATGCGACGGCCCAGCGCTTGTCCCGTTCGTCTAGAGGCCTAGGACACCAGCCTTTCACGTTGGCAGCACGGGTTCGAATCCCGTACGGGACGCCACCTTAGACTTTCGCCACTTTGCGCCTGTCTCGCCCATGGTCTGAGTTGCCAGTTGCCAGGGCAGTTTCCACCTCAGACCGGACCTTTTTCGCCGCCGCGCGGCCCGTCACGCCGGCATAGCGGCGGGTGTTGCCGGCGGCCTCTGCGGCCTCGATTGTCGCGCCGAAGACCTCCTCCAGCGTCTCCTGCACCGCCCGCGCGGAGGTGTAGCCGCCCGCGCCGCGCAGATAGATCTCCAGGTTGCTGTCGCTGGTGTGGCCCGTCAGCTCGCGCAGCATGCGATTGTCCAGGCCGCGCAGTTTCGCCGCGGTGGGGCCCGTGGCCCGTAGCCCGTGCAGCGTGTAGCGGGGCAGGCCCAGCTGTTCGAGCAGCCGCCGTAGCGTCTCCTGCGCGTTCAGGACGGTCCAGGGCCGGCCGCGCGGTGTCGCGAACAGCCGGCCATCGGCGCGCCCCTCCGTCAGGCGGAAGGCCTCGGCCAGCGCCTCGGGCACGTGCAGCACGCGCTCCACATCCGTCTTGCCCTGCACCAGGTGCAGTTGGCGCTCGGCCTCGCGGTAGGCGCTGCGGCGCCACCCGGTCACATCTCCCCCTCTCTGCGCGGTCAGCAGGTAGCCGGTCAGCAGCGCCCGGAATTCGGGCGTGGCGGCCGCCATCACCTTCGCCAGCACGTCCAATGGCCAGGCGCGGTTCTGGTCGCTGCGGCCCGTCTTGAGGCGCTTCACCTCGGCCAGTGGATTCGCGGTGACCAGGTGCGGGTTCATGCGGCGGTAGAGCGCGACCACGTCCTTCATGCGGGCGCGCAGCCGGTTCCAGGCGTCGGGCGCCGCCACGTGCTTTGCGCGCAGGGCCTCCCACCACCCGGCGTCCAGCGCCATCAGCGGCAGGGCGCCGAAGGCCCCCCGGAAGCCGTCCAGCACGCGGCGATAGTCCGCCTGCGTCTTGGGGGCGAGCTGCAGGAAGTCCGCGCTGGCGAGGTAGAGCGTGATTGCCGCGTCCACCGTGCCCGGCTGCTGGCGAGGCGCGGCGGCCTGTAGCGTGCCGTAGGCGGCGTGCACCCGCTCATAGGCCAGCAGGAAGGCGGCGCTGCCCTCGGGGCCCGGCAGGGCCCATTGCTGGCGCCCGCGCCGGTAGTAGAGCCAGACCCTATCCCCGCGTCGGACGCGCTTGAGGTGTCGCAGCTCGGGCGGGGCGGGTGCGGGGCGGCTGGAAGGCATGCAGGGCGTCCAGGGCGGTGATGCGGGCGGTAGCCTGCCCCACGCTGCCCTGGCCCTCCAGCCCCCACAGGCGGGCGGCGTGGGCCTCGATCTCGCCGCGGTGCCAGAGGGGGCCCAGGGTGGCCAGGCGGGCGGCGTGGGCGGGGTCCAGCAGGCCGGCGGCGGCCATGTCGCTGGGGCGGCGGCCGGCGGGCACAAGGCCCGCGGCGAGGGCTGCGCGAAAGTCCCGCTGCGACATGGAGAGGAAGCGCGCGGCGCCGGCCTCGTCCAGCAGGAGCGGCCAGGCGGGCGGGTGGTGACCGTCAGGCATTGGGTGCGACCCACGCGGGCTTCCCGTCGCGCGGCCCCTGGTAGGAACCCTCGCGCACCACCCGGACGATGTGGTGCATGTGCTTGGCCTTCTTCACGCCGCCCTCCATCATCGCCTGCACGACGGTGAGGCCATACTCGTGCACGCAGGCGCGGATATCGGCCGGCATGGCGTCGATCCGGGCCATGCGCTTTGCGCGGCGGGCCTGGGATGGGTCGGCGTCAGGCATCGGGGGCCTCACATCGCAGCGGCGCGTTGGCGAGTTCCAGCAGCCGCGTCGCTTCATGCGCCGTCAGGTCCTCAACCGCCTCAACGGCGGCGAGCAGTTCGTAGGCCTGCTCGGGGCTTAGCGGCCCCTCGGCTTCCATGAAGTGATTGAGCTCTTCCAGCGCGCCAAAGTCGGACAGGGTGTAGGCCAGAGTCTTGCCGCAGGTCGCGCACGCTATCGAGCAATCAACGCATGCCGCCTTGTAGCCCCCATCCTCGTGTGGTGGCTCTAAGGTCGGATCATCGCACCAAAGCCCCGACACCCCGGCCGACGCGACGGCCGCCCCAATGTGATCGGGGCAGTAGTTCTCGCACACGAAGCGGTTGGCCACATCCCACACCCAATAGGCCCCCGGAGGGTCGAAGTCGCGGGTTAGGGATCGGAGCCTCTCGACCAGCGTTTCCTGCGGGGACGGCGGCCCCATCGGCTCGACCTCAGCCATGGTCGATGTTCCGCTGCGCCACGGTGAAGGTGATGGCCACCACCTCCGGGTTGTCGGCCCAGGCGTGGGGCGGCTTGTGGAGGGTGTTCCAGAGGCCAGAGAACCAAAGGACCGCGTTTTGCCCGCAAGGCACATAAGGATCGGCGCCTCGCCAGTCATAGCCCTCGGCCTTGGCATCCGCCTCGCTGATCGCCTGCAACCGCTCCACCCGCACCGCGGTGACCGTCAGCGTCAGGCGCGAGGCCCAGCGGGGCATGTGGATGGAGGGGCGCCAGCGAAGTTCGGCCGGTACGACGCTGTCTGCCGCGTAGTAGGCGTGCACGCGCAGGTCGGGGCAGGCGTGGATGTCGTCGGGGTTGTCGCCCACGCGCGCATAGTTCTCGCGAACCCACAGCCGGTCGCCGGGCTGCACGCGCTTCCATGAGGTCGCGTTGAGGCCATAGGTCTCGCCGGCCCGGTTCGTCGTCGTGTCCCGGTAAGCCAGCCGCCGCGTCTGCGTCTTCCGGCCGGCCAGAAGGGCGCGCACCATGGGTGCGCTGAAGATGATGGGGAGATCACGCATGGTTGGTTTGACCGACCTCCTGGGGCTGCTGGACAGGTGGGACGAGTGGAAGAAGCTCAAGGCAGCCCCTGACCGCATCGATGCGCTGGAGCGAGAGCTGGCAGACCTTCGTGAGCGGTTGGGCCCGCCTGACCGGTGGCCGCCCGATGTGTGCAAGGCATGCGGCGCGCGGGCCCTGCGTATGCGGCGCACGTTCCCCCAGCCGGACATGCGGAAAATCATGCAGTTCTGGCGGTGCGAGGCGTGCCAAGTGGAGGAGCGGCGGCTGGCCTAGGCTTTGCGGCGGCGCGTCAGGCATCACTCACCGTCCGTCCACACGAGCCAGTCCGCCATCTCTCCCTTCTCGGTGAGGCCCCAGAGCCACATGTCGAAGCTGCGGATGATCTCGACCACGCGGGCGGGCTCCAGCTTCGCTGATGCCGCCAGTTCCTTCACGGTGACGAAATCGCCGCGCTTGACGGCCTTGTTCTCCAGGCGCGTCAGCAGGCTCATCAGTCGGCGCGCCTCAATCGTCTCGGGGTCCGTGATCACGCGGCCAAGCCGGTCCACATAGCGGTGTGCCATCACCCACCCCCTTCGCGCGTGTCCTGCTGGGCGGGCGGAAGGAACGGTTCACAGGGCCGAACGCGGACGGCGGCTTTTGCGGCTTCCCATCTCCGGTAGCTCTGCGCCGCCTCGTGGATTGCGCGGCGGATGCTGCCCTTCGGCATTTCAATCCAGACCACAGCGCGCGCCTCGTCGTCAGGCGGCATCGAATCATGGGTCGGCATCGGGCAAATCCTTGTCGTTGATAGCGCTCCGGGTCCCGCGCACGATATGGCCGAGCCACCGACCGAACGTGTGAGGCCACAGCCACGCCCACAGCAGAAACGCGCACAGAAAAAGGCCAAAGCTATCCATTCCGCGCCTCCATCTCATCCGCCTCGCGCCGCAGCGTCGCCGCCATGTCGCGCAGGTGCTGGGGTGTGGCGGTGGGTAGGATGTGAACCACCACGGCCCCATTCGCGTGGCCGCGGATCGGGGTGGGCTTTGGATCACCGCCCATGACGGCTCTCCCGTGCCTGCTGGCACCTAACGCAGCACACGGCCCCGGGCGCGGCTTGGCGGCGCGGTAGCGGGGTGCTGGCCATCCCCACCCCCCTAAACCCGCATCGGCATCAGGACGGCCAGGCCCTCCGCGCCCTCCACGCGGATGGGGCTGCTGCCGTCCTGCACGCGCATCCGGAAGCCCGTGCGGAAGGTCGCGCACAGATCCTGCATGTAGCGGGCCTGCACGCCGAAGGTGTGGTGCGGCCGGTTGCTGGCCCAGGCCGCCGTCTCGGCCGGGACGGTGGTCGAGACCTCGCCCTCCTCGGCGCTGCGGCCGGTCAGGCGCACGCTGTTCCCATCCCCGTTGGAGAAGGCGATGGGCCGGCTGCGCTCCAGGCTCAGCGCCGTGGCCAGGGTGATGGCGCGGGAGAGGGCGGCGGCATCCTTCACCTCCACCGGCGTGCCATCGCCCGTGGGAATCACCCGCCCGTAGTCCGGGAAGGTCCCGTCGATCACCTTGCTGCGCAGCGTCCAGGCCCGGCCGGGGGTGATCTCGATGGTGGTGTCGCTCTGCCGCACCGTCAGCGGGTGGTTGTCCGGCAGGCGGGGCAGCAGCGTCAGCAGATGGGCCAGGGTGGCGCGCGGGATGATCTGGGCGGGCATGGTGCCCTCCAGCCCCTCGGGCATGTCCGTGTGCGCCACCATCATCCGGTGCCCATCTGTCGCGGCGGCGCGGAGCTGGCGCTGGCCCTCGGCCTCGGCGGGGTGGAGGTAGATGCCGCGGAGGTAGTACCGCGTCTCCTCCGTGCTGATGGCGTGGAAGGGGCGGCGCAGCAAGGTGCGCAGCGCGCCGGCCTGGATGGTCCAGGATGCGGTGGGCGTCCACTCGCCGCCGGTCGGCATGTCCTCCGGCGGCATGGTGAAGAGCTTGGCGCGGGTGGCGCCGGCCGAAAGCTCCAGCTGGCCGGCCTGGGCGATGGAGAGTTCCACCGTCTCCTCCGGCGGCAGGATGGCCAGCATGGTCAGCAGCGGGCCGGGGGCCACGGTGACGGCCGGCAGGTCGCCGCTGCCTTCGGCGGTGGTGGTGAAGTGCACCTCCATGTCCGTCGCGCGCATGGTCAGCCCGCCCGCCTCGGCCCGCAGCAGGACGTGGGAGAGGATGGGGATGGTGTTGCGCCGGGAGATGATGCGCGGGGTGAAGGCCAGCGCCTGGCGCAGCGCGCCGGCCTGGATGGCGAAGGGGGTGTCAGGCATTGCGGTTCTCCAGGGCGGATTGGCAGCGGATGCAGCGCGTGGCCGAGGGCAGGGCCTGGCGGCGCAGCTCGGGGATGGGTTCCTCGCAGTCCTCGCAGAGCAGGCGGCCGGGCTGAGGGCGCGGGCGGTGGGCCTCGATGGTGCGGGCGAGCCACACGGATTCACGGTCGGCGGCGAGGTCGGCTTCATCGGGCATGGGCGTCGTCCTTCGCGGAGTGCTCGCCGCACCATTGGAGGGCGGAGACGCGCGGCCATTCCGCGCGAGGCTCGATCCGGTCCATGGCCAGCGCCATGACCATCTGTGGCGGGAAGCGATGGCAGAAGCCGTCCGATCCGCGCGGGAGGCCGTTGGGCGGCTTGCTCCACCAGCGGCAGGTTTCGCAGGTGGCGGGCATCAGACCCCCTCCGGCACGCTGACGAAGGCATGGCCGATGGCCGCCTTCCCGCCAATGAGCATGATGGGCGCCTCGCTCTCGTCCAGAACGACATGGCCTTGGTCGTGCAGCGCGCGCAGCTTGACCAGGGCCTCGTGGTTCATGACCGGCGCCTTGCCCGGCGTGCGGTAGAGGTCGGTGCCGTAGGCGTTCCGGATGGCGCCCTGGACGCGGGGAATGTCGATCGCCATCACGCCGCCCTCCCTTCCTGGCGCTTCTCGCCGCACCACCGCTGCCACCAATCCAGGCGGCCACCGAACTCCTCGTGCATGGCCTTGGCGCCCTGGCCGGCGCGGAGCATGGCCAGGGCCTCGGCCTCGGCCTCCTCCGTCAGGCGGTAGGGGTTGGTGCTGGCCCAGGGGCTGAGCGTCGCGGCCACGGGGGCGACGGCGGCGGCGATCCAGGGCGTGGTGGCCTTGAGGCTGCGCGGCGCCGGGGGCGCAACCTTTGAGGGCGGCTGAATGGTTGCTGGGGTGGCAACCTTCACGTCCGGCTTGATGGTTGGCGCTTCGGGCGGCGCTTCCTTGCCGGGTTCGACCATCTTGCGCGCGTCCGCAAAATGGTCGGGCTTGGGTTCCAGCGCGGCGGCGGTGCCGTACTCAGCTTGGGCCAGGTCCTCGGCCACCTGCTCGGGCGCCTGGGCGGTTGCGGTGGCGATGGCGATGGGCGTGGCCTCCGGCCGCAGCATTGCCGCGCGATGGCCCGCGAAGCGCGGCGCGATGCGGGGCCGCACCAAGCCCAGGACGCGGGCCTTGTAGGACATGCTGTCCACGCTCGCGATCGGGTTGCCGGGCATGGCGTTGATGCGCCCGCGCAAGTCCTCCAGCGTCGGCGCCGTCGCATACTCCGCGCGCAGCAGCGCCAAGCGTTCCGGCGTCCAGTCAGCCGCGCCGGAGGCGACGGCCAACAGGCGCATCTGTTCGGCCCGCGCCGCCGTACGTTCGGCCTCCGACATGTCGGGGGTGATGGCCGGGCCGGGCATGAGGGTTGTGACGCCCAGCACACGCAGCCGCTTGCGCATGCTGTCCGCTGTGGCGATGCGCGGGCCGGGCAGACGATTCAGGGCCTCCCACAGGGCCCGGGTGGTCATGCGCGGCCCATGCTCGCGCGCGAAGGTCTTGCGTTCCTCGGTCCAGACGGAGCCATAGGTGCGGGCGTTCGGGTCGGGCTCGATCTCGCGGCGGTTGGCCGGCGCCGCGGGCGTGGCCTCGGCCACCGCATCCGCGAGGCCGTCCTGGGTTTCCTCGGCGCGCTGGGCGGCGTCGTCGGCCTGGTAGCGCAGCCAATCGAGGCGGGTGCGGATGGCGGCGCGGCTGTCCAGGCGCGGGCCGGGGAGGGCGTTCACCACCTCCAGCAACAGCACGTCATCCTGCGTGGTGGCGCCCCACTCCAGCAGGGCGGCGTCGCGCTCCGGCGTCCAGGGCCATTCGGCCTGTTGCGGGGAGAGGAGTGCCGGGGCGGGATTGGAAGCCTGCCACGCGCGCAGCTCGGCCTCGGCCTCGGGCGTCAGGGCGCCGCGCACCACGGCCGGCGTGGGCAGGGGCCGCCGCAGTTTCAGCAGGCCGGGCATCATCGCCGCGCGCTCCTCCAGCACCACGCGCAGGGCGGGGGCGTGGGCGATGGCGGGTTGAGGCGCCACGCGGTCCAGCAGGTCCAGCACGTCCTTCAGGCAGGCCGCGTAGCCGTCGAAGGATTCGGCGGGGAGGGTGAGGAGGCGGGGGGTCATGGCAGCAACACCGCCTCGGCCATGGCCATGAGCCAGAGCCAGCCGTAGATGGCGGCGGCGAAGGCCGTGCCGCCCAGGATGTCGCGCAGGGTCATGGGGGCAGCTCCTCCGCGAGGGCGAGGACGATGGACAGCAGGTCGGCGTAGGCGTCCGTGCGGCCGAAAGTCGCGACACCGGCGATTGAGCGCCGAAGCGCCGCGGCCTCGCGCAGGGATTGGAGCTGGCCACGCGGCAGGCGCAGCGCCTCCAGCAACTCCTGCACCTGCGCCGCGCTGGGGTAGGCGCGGCCGTCATCGGGCGGCGTCAGGTGCACCCACAGATGCGAGGCCGGCGGCGTGCCGAGCGTGTCCTCCACGCTGCGCGCCGGGGCCTCGGGCAGGGGCGTGGCGCTGTAGAGGGGGGCGAGGGCGCGCAGGGCCTCGGCCACCTCGCGGGCCTCCTCGCGCGCGTTCGCGCCCTCGGGCGAGGCGTCGTGCGGGTGCTGGATTTCGTCCAGCGCATCCGCCAGCAGCAGGCAGGCATCGCTGGTCAGGCCCGGCTGGCGCAGCGCCGCGCGCACCAGGTCATGGAAGCTGGCGGGCGCGTTCATGGCACCGCCCTCCCGCACCGCAGCTTCGGCACCTTGCCCCACCACAGCAGCGACTGGCGCCGATGGTGGGCGGCGGTGTCGGCATCGCCACGGGCCAGCGCGCGCCAGGCCTCCGCCCGGTGCTGCGCGTGCTGCGTGCGTGCCTCCATCGCGGCATCCTGGGCCGCCGCCTGGCTGTAGCAGGCCCGGAACAGGCCGATGGCCTGCTGGTAGGCCAGGGCGCGCGCATCCCACTGCGCGGCGCGCTTCCGCCGGTAGGGCTGGCGGTCCCGGAACCACAGTGCGGCGGCGTTCGCGGCCACCGCCAGGGCATCCACGGTCTGCTGCGCGTTCATGCCGGCACCTGCGCGGCCAGGGCGGCGCGGAGCGCGGCGGCCTGGAACGGGTCCAGCTCCAGCGCGTTGCGGTGGCCCTCGATGGTGATGATGAGGCCGCCGGCCTCCACCTGCGTGAATTCGACGATGCGCTTGTCGCGCGTCACGGCGCGGGCAATCGGCCCATAGACCTGCGCGGGCGGGATGAGCCAGCCGGGCGCGGTGGGGACCGGCGCGGCCTCGGGCGCGGGGGTGTCGGTCATGGCGTGGGGGCCTTCTGCTGCCCGGCCGCGCTGGCGGCGAGGGCGGCGTTGAGCAGGGAGAGGCCGTGGCGCGTCCAGGCCTCGCGCGCGGTCTCGGGGGTGTTGGGCGCGTCGTTGGCCGCGGTGGGCGCGCCGGGCAGCGCGTCAGCCATCGGTGCGGGCCTCCGGCGCGGTCCAGGGCATGAGGGTGCGGCTGTCGAAGCGGCGCAGGACGGCGTCGCCATCCCGCCCCAGCGTGATGCACAGGGCATCGCAGCGGTGCGCCATCTCGGTCGCCTCGAAGGCCCGGCTGGCGTCCGTCCCGGCGTTGGGGTCCAGCTCCACCAGCAGCATGGGCAGGCCGGCGCTGGGTTCCGTCCGGCATTCCCAGCCGGGCTTCATCGCCACCAGGTCTCCGGGCGCGAGGTCGTGGCGCTGCATCAGCGCCGCGTAGCGCTCACGCAGGGTCGCGGCGGCGGCCTCGGGCTGGGGCTTGGCGGGGGCATCGCCGTCGCTGCTCAGGCGCAGCAGGGCGGCGATGCCGGGGGTGTTGGGGTGCATCATGTGCCTCCAGGTTGCGAAGGCATCATGTGCTTAGTGCATATGCTTAGTCAAGGCATATGCGTAAGTGTGCGAGACGAAGTTGCGGTAGGCGCTTTGGCGGTGCGCCTATCCCAGCAGCTCCGCCCATTCCAGGATGCGATACCGGTCCATGATCTGAAGGGCACCCAGGTCCAGGAAGGCACGTGGGCCGTGCAGATACCAGCCTTCACGCCGCCGCTGCGCGATGAAGGCGAGGGAGGGGTCATTGGGGCGCGCCGGATCGATGCATTCAACCAGCGCGTGATTCATCAGGGCAATCGGCCGGTTTGGGTCGAGGTAGATGGCCTCGCCCGCCATGCGCCAGGGCTCCATGCTTTCATCGGGCATACGGATGCAGGCGAGGCGGGCGATGGCGGCCCCGCCTGGCGGGCGCTTCGCGTGGTCCAGCGCCGCATGGTTGACGTGGAAAAAGCCCGGCCGGTGCGTCTGCACCGCGCCCCAGATCGGCACGTCATTCGGGCCGGATGGCGCGGGCGGCAACTGGCCAAGGCCGGTGATCATGGGTGCGGCCGAGTAGCGGCGGCGGCCCGGTTCGACGCTATCGAGCACATGCTTGGGTATCTCCACCCCGTAGGCGCGAGACAACTTCTCCAGCGTGGCCTGAGTCAACTTACCATTTTGTGCGGGGTTCATCGCCCGCGTGAGGGTGCTGGTGGCGATGCCGGCGCGCCGGGCGAGGTTGGATAGCTCCTGCTGCTTGTCGTGGGCGAGGCGCAGCACCCATTCTCGGGCGGCGTCCTGCCCCAGCATGGTCAGCGCGGGGGTGGGGGTGCGGGTGGTGGACATGCGCCGCAGGCTGCCCGCATGGCATATGCTTAGTGAGCGGTAAGCGCTTGCGCTTAGTGCTATGCTATGCATATGCTTAGGGTATGGACCACGTTGCCGCCATCGCCGAAATCGAGCGACGCCTTGTTGAGCGAGGTGTTTCCGTCTCTTCCGTGTGTCGGGAGGCGGGGCTCGATCGCGCCACCTGGCACCGATGGAAGCATGAGGGTGTCAAGCCCCGGCTGGGCAAGTGGGAGCAGGTGCAGGCGGTGGTGGCGCGGGTGTTGGAGACGCCCGCGGAGCCCCCCGCATCGGCGCCGGAGGCCGCGTGATGGCATCACGGTTCCCCGGTGCGGACATGCAGGGCCTCGACCCACTCGGCCAGCGCCTTGCCTTCCAGGGCCTCGCCGCTATCGGTCTCGATGCCGAGCAGGTGGCGCACGCCCGTGCCTTGCGGGTCCAGGAAGTACCAAGTTTCTTCGCCGTTCCCGCGAAGGGGCCGGGCCAGAATCCCGGCCGCGCCGCGGTCCATGTGCATGTAGGCCAGGACCAGGGCGTGGGTGGTCCGTTCCTGGCCCTTGCCGCCGGCCGTGCGCCAGCGCAGGCGAACGCGCGGTTGCTCATCCTCCGCGAGGTCAATGGCGTTCTCATCGGCGCGGTCCAGCGCGCGCGCGCCCTCGAAGCGGCGGTCCTGGGCGGTGGCGTGGCCGGGGCCGGAGAGGAGGCGAAGCAGGCCGCGAATGGCCGCCGGTTCCGTCAACTGGTCGCCCGTCGAGACCTCGAACAGGCTGATGATGCGCGACACGGCGAAGGTCCGTTCCTCCTTTCGCAGATGGCACCAGCCGCGAATGGCGTAGGGCCAGGGCGCGCCGTCCACCATGCGGGCCTGCACCTCATGCAGCGTGAAGAGGCGGTTGGTCTCCTCGCCATTCGCGTCGCGGTAGTGCAGCCCGAACTTGGGGCCTGTGCCCGGGCCGGTGAGGGGCGCGGCCGGCGCGGCCGGCGGGGTTGGCGGCGTTGCGGCTGGGGCCGGTGCGCGGTTGGCCGGTGGGGCGGCGGCGGGGCGTCGTGTCGTGCGCGGCGGCGCATCGCGCGTGCGGCGCATCAGGATCAGCAGCGCGCCACCGCCCAGGCCGAGCAGCGCCAGAAGCGTCAGCGGTTCCATGTCCACCACTGATCCGGGAAAGCGATGATGCCCGACAGCTCCAACATGTTCCCTCCGCCGCAGGATTGGCACGCAGCGCCCGAGATCGTGCTGCGGCATGAGGGGGCCGTCCATAAAATCCATGTGGGGTGCCACCCGTGCGGTTCTCGCCTGCTGCACATCACGAAGGATGGCGCCAGCGTGTTCACGGCCGTGCTTCCGGCCGGCGCCGCCGCCGTGCTGGGCGGCCTGCTGGCCGGTGAAGCCGGTGATGCCCAGGAGGCGCGAAATCAGGCCTGGGCTGTCGAGTTGGAGAATGCCGACATCCTCGCCCGCGCCGAAGCGGAGCGCATCGCGGCCCTGCCGCGCGCGAAGGGTGAAGACTGAATGCCCCGCCGCCGCGCCACCCGCCGCCGCGTGCCGCGCCACTGCGCGCGCACCATGCGGGCCCTGGTGGCGCATGCCATGGACCAGGTCGTGAAGAAGATGGCGCGGAGGGTTCCCGCCCCCCGCGCCATCCGGCCGCCTTTCGTCAGCCCCTCTGGTGATCCGCTGCATGGGTCCCAGGATGGAGGTTCGCGCCCATGAGCGCATGGAAATTCTATTCCGCACCTGAGGTTGAGGACGTGGTGGCCTTCGCCGTGCGCGTCTTCGGCCGGAAGGCGGGCTACGGCCTGGCCGCCGATGCCCTCGGCATCGCGGAGCGCACCGCCCGCGGCATCGCCTATGGCGAGGCGAAAGGCGCCTCGGTCCCGGAGGAGCGCATCCATGCCGCCCTTTCCACTCTGCGGCGCGCCCGCGCCGCCCAACTGCGCGCCGAACTGGCGGCGCTGGAGGTCCACTTTGCGACGAGTGAAAGCCTGGAAGTGGTTGGGAGGGGTCTTCGTGGCGCTCGGTGACGGGTTCCACTGGCTCGGCGAACGCTGCCGCGAGCGCGCCAGCCGCGGCTGGCGGCGGAGGTGGTGGCGATGACGGACTGGACGCCGGAGATGGTGGCCAAGCTGCGCGAGCTGTTGAGCGACGGCTACAGCACCACCGAGATCGCCCGCCGCATGGGGCTCACGAAGGGCCAGGTCACGGGCAAGGCGCACCGGCTGCGTCTGACGGACCAGGGGATGCCCGTCCCGCGCGGCGGGCAGAAGCGGGGCGCGGCAGCGGTGGCCGAGGCCGCTGCGCGTGCCGCGGCGCCGCGCGTGGTGCTGCCCAAGGCGCAGTCGGTGGGCAAGTCGGAACAGGTGGTGGCCCATGCGGCCGCGCTGGCGGCCGGCCTGGGCGCGGCGCGTTCCATGGCCGCCACACCCGCCATCGCCCGCACCGTGCAGGAGCTGGCCGCCAAGGTCCGCGCCTCCGCCATGCCGCGCGTGGCGCCGATGCGCGCCGGCGAGGGCTGCCGCTATCCGCTCTGGGGTGAGGAACGCCGCCCGGCCCTGCGCCGCTTCTGCGACCAGCCCCGCCGCACCGGGCGCGATGGCGTGCCGAACAGCGCCTATTGCCCGGCCTGCCACGCGCTGACGCATGTGGCGCCCAGTCAGCAGCGGCTGGAGGACAAGCGGCTGCAATGGTCCGTGGCCTCGGCCTTCGCGCGGGCGGCGGGCCGATGATCGCGCTCGGCCTCCTCCTCGCCGTCACGGGTGCCGCCTTCGTGGCCCTCATCATCGCCCATGGCCGCGCGGCGGCGGAGGAGATGCGCCGATGACCTGCCCCACCGCCACCAACGCGCAGCACGCGGCCGATGTGGAGCGTGCGCGCCAGTCCGTCCTGGCCGCGCTGGCGCCCCTGCTGACGCGCCACGGCACCGCCGCCACCGTCGCCGCCACCGCCCATGTGCTGGGTGAGATGATCGGCTTCGCCAAGGTCCATGGCCAGCTGGGCGGCACCGTCGCGGAGCAGCTGGCCCATGTGCAGACCATGGTGGGGCTGGGGCTGCGCCAGGCCAGCGCCGCCCTCCACGCGCCGGAGGGGCGGGCGTGATGCGCGCCCGTGCCAGGGTCAGCCCTGACCAGCGTGCCCGCGCGGACAGGGCCGCGCTCCGCGAGGCGGAGCGAATCACGCCCATCTCGGCGTCGTTCCGGATCATCGGCACGGGCAGCCTTGCGGAAGAGGTCCGCGACGCCGTCCAGAAGATCCACGGCGCCGCCGCGCGCGAGGCCGCGACAGGCCAGCCCCAATCCGACCTGGAGGAGTTCACCGGCGTGGCCCCCGAACAGCAGCAACGCGAGGCCGAGGCCGCGCCCATCTCGGCCGAACGCCTGCGCTCCATCGTGGAGCGCGTCGAGCGGTTGGAGGAGGAGCGCAAGGCCCTCGCCGCCGACATCAAGGACATCTACTCCGAGGCGAAGTCGGCGGGCTTCGAGCCCAAGGTGCTGCGCCGCCTGATCCGTGAGCGCAAGCGCGAGCCGGCGGAGCTGGAGGAGGAGGAAACCCTCCTCGAACTCTACAAGCGCGCGCTGGGCATGTGATGGACGGCGCCCACTCCCTGCTGCGCCACCCCGAGGCCGTGCGCCTGCCGCCCGCCAACCTGGAGGCGGAGCAGGCCTGCCTGGGCGCCATCCTGGCGAACAACAAGGCGTATGATCGCGTGGCGGATTTCCTGCGCGCGGACCACTTCGCGGACCCCGTCCACGCCCGCATCTACGCCGCCATGCGCGCCCGTATCGAGGCCGGGCAGCTGGCCGATGCGGTGACCCTGCGGAATGTCTTCGAGCATTCGGGCGCGCTGGATGACGCGGGCGGCCCGGCCTACCTGGCGCAGCTGCTCTCCGCCATGGTGGGCATCATCAACGCCGGGGAATACGGCCGGCTGATCCATGATTGCTGGCTGCGCCGCCAGATCATCGAGCGCGCCCAGGACGCCATGGAGCTGGCCTATGGCACGGCGGAGCCCGAGCTGGCCGCCGCCGAAATCCGCGACCGGGCCGATGCCTCCTTCGCCGCCCTGGCCCAGGACGGCGCGCCGGGTGCGGTCCAGGACATGGCCACCGTCGCCGGGCAGGCGGCGAACAGCATGGCCGCCGCCATCGCGCGCGGGGGTGGGCTGGCGGGCGTCTCCACCGGCCTCGCGGGGCTGGACCGCATGACGGGCGGGCTGCGCGGCGGGCAGCTGGTGGTGGTCGGCGCCCGCGCCTCCATGGGCAAGACGGCGCTGGGCGCGCGCATCGCCATGGGCGCGGCGGAGGCCGGCGCGCGCGTGCTGTTCGTGACCATCGAAATGGTGGCCGAAAGCATCGTGGCGCGGATGATGGCGGGGCGCCTCGGCTACCCGTTGAACGCCGTGCTGCGCGGCCTCGGCCTGGACAGCCTCGGCGAGCCCCGGCCGCTGACCACGGACTCGCCCGATCTGCGCCTGGTGGGGGAGGAGGCGCGGCGCATGGCGGCCCTGCCGCTGACCTGGCTGCACCACGGCGCCCCCACCACGGCCATGGTGCGCGGCCATGCGCGCGGCCTGCAGCGCCGCGGCGGGCTCGATCTGGTGGTGGTGGACTATCTGGGCCTGCTGCGCCCCGCCGAGCGCGTGCGCGACGGCAACCGCGTGCAGGAAATCGGCCTCGTCACGCGGGAGCTGAAGGCCATGGCGGTGGATTTGGCGCTGCCCGTGCTGGCGCTGGCGCAGCTCTCCCGCGCCGTGGAGAACCGGGAGGACCAGCGGCCCCGCCTGTCCGACCTGCGCGATTCCGGCGAGATCGAACAGCACGCCGACATCGTGGGGCTGCTCTACCGCGAGCACTACTACCTGAAGCGCGCCAAGCCCGCCCGCAAGCCGCGCGAGAAGGAAGAGGATTTCCTGGAGCGCGTGCACCAGTGGCAGGAGCGCCTGCGCGTGACCGAGGGGCGCGCGGAACTCGACATCGCGAAGCAGCGGCAGGGCCCCGTGGGGCCGGTGCGCCTGCGCTTCCATGACGTGAGCGCCTGGTTCGACGACGACGGCCGGCCGCCGCCGGATGGGGATTGAGCCCGGCCCCGATCCCCGCCCCAGAAACCTAGAAAACCGGAAACGAACCATGTCCAGCCGCTGCCTCTGCGCCCGCCTCGAAGCCCTGCTGATGGGGCTGCCCCTGTTCATGGTCGCGCCGGCCGGTGCGAAGTGGCTCATGCTTCAGCTCGTGAAGCGCATGGCCGCGCCGGAGGCGGGCGGGGTCATTCCCTTCTCGGATGCGCCCCGGCTTTCGCTTCTGGTTTCCGTCGCGGTTTCCGAGGTGGAAACCTATCTCGGAAACCTGCTGGAAACCGGGTTGCTGGTGCGGGACGCGGCGGGCGCGCTCTCCTGCCCCGCCCTGGAAGGGCTGCTGGCCCGCACCTCCCGCGCGGCGGAAAACGGCCGGAAAGGCGGGCGACCGCGCAAGGGCGAGACGCCGGAGGAGGCCATGCGGCGGCGCCAGGGCAACCTCCTGCTGCCCGTCGAGGGGAAACCCACGAAACCAAAGCCGGAAAGCTCGCACGCGTCTGATTCAATCAAGGAAGTATCTTCTCAATCAGACGCGCGCGAGGTTTACGCCCTGACGGAGGAGCTGGCCTCCATCGCGGGCATGGACCCGGCGCGGGGCGGCTACAACGGCTCGCTGATCCGCATGTGGCTGGCGCGGGGCGCCACGCCGGACCTGCTGCGGGAGGTGGTGACCCGGGTGCGAGGCCGCAGCCAGGCCACCATCACCAGCTTCGCCTACTTCACCAAGGCGGTGGAGGAGGCCCTGGCCGAGCCCCGGCCCTCGCCCGCGGCTTCGACCAGCGACACGCCGGAGGGCCAGGCCTACCTGCGCGCCCTCGATCGCTGGCTGGAGAACGGGCATGACGCCGGCCGCTTCCCCACCCTGGCGGAGTGGCGGGCGCGGCAGGCGGTGGCCGCGTGATGGCCGGGGTGCGGCGCATGGTCCGCCCCCTCCGCCAGCCCATCCCCATGGACCGGCTGCTGGTCTGGACCTACCGCGACCAGCGGGCCGATGTGGTGATCGGGCGCGGCGTCGGCCTGCACGGGCTGGAGGCGGCGGCCGATGGCGTGGAGGTCCACGGAAGCAGCTCCTGCGGCTGCGCGGCCGTGGCCCGCATCGCGGAGCTGGGGGTGCGGGTGGACCGCCTGGGCCATGATCGCGGCGACCTCCACCCCGATGCCGAGCTGGTGCATCGGGCCGTGATGGAGCTGGGCGGGAAGGTGGCGGGGTTGCCGGTGGCGCACCTGGTCATCCGCTGCGCCTCCCGCGGCGAGGTGCCGGACGCCATGGTGGGCGAGGTGCCGCAGGCGCGGCCCTACATCCACGAGGCGAATGGGACGGTGAAGGTGACGTGGCTGGACAAGGGGCGGGACTACGGGTTCTGCCCCATCTCGTGGTCGCCCTCCTGGGCCGAGATCGATGCGGCGCGCGAGGAATACCGGGTGTGGTGGAGCGCGGTGCGCGCCCTGGCCTTCGCCCTGGCCGGTGATGGGCGGCTGACGCGCTGGCACCCCCTGCTGCCCGAGGCGCGGGCCGAACCGTGGATTGGGGCTTGACCTCCGATCAGCATCTTGACTAGATGGGGCAGCGATAGTTGCGCCCGAAGCCGGAAGGCCTCGGGCGTTTCGCGTTTCTGGCGCCGCTTTCACCCGCCAGCCGTGCCCGCCTGGCGTATCTCCCTGTCCAGCGGCGTTCGCCGTCAACGCCTTCGGCGCCAGAGCGCATCGAAGCGGGGCGATGTATGGGAGCGGGCACCAATTTTCGCGCTTTCCGTGCCGGTTTCGGTTGACATGCGCCCGGCGCTGGACAAAGGGCCGAGCCATGCGCGCGGGTCCCTCCGGCGCTGGGGCGTATGAGGGCGGCGAAAGCCCGGGACCGCGCTAGTCGGGTGGTCATGAAATGAGGTTACGGTCATGACGGGCGTAACGGGTGAAGGTGACGGGGTTACCTTCCAGGCCTACGCCGACATGATCGGCAAATCTCGGCCCTATGTGTCCAAGCTGGTGGCGCAGGGCGTGATCCGGCCTGCGTCCATGACGGCGGATCGCAAGATCATCCCGCACTTGGCGGACGCGGATCGGGCGGCGTCGGCAGACCCGGCCCGTGCGAAGCCTGGTGGGGCTGGGCAGGGCCTGCTGCCGGCCAGTGAGGATGCGACCTTCAACGCCCAGCGCACCCGCAAGATGGCGGCCGATGCCGAGCGGGCGGAAATCGAACTGCGCGCCCGCAAGGGGGAGCTGATCGAGCGGTCGCAGATCCAGCAGGTGTGGGCGCCGCTGCTCCGCCAGCTGCGCGATGATCTGACCGCTGTGCCGCGCGACGTGATCACGGACCCCGTCGAGGTGGCGGATTGCGAAACCGCCCTGGCCGCCGCGCTGGAGGCGTTCTGCGCCCGCCTGGAGGCCGGCGCTTCGGAGAGCAACCATGGAGGTGATGCCGCCGCCTGACGACGGCGCTGACTATCTGCGCGGCCTCTTTGCGGAGGCCATGCGCCCCGACCCCCGCCGGAGCGTTGCGGAGTGGGCCCAGGCCGAGCGCATCGTGGCGGAGGGTGCGAGCCAGGGCCGCTGGCGCAACGAGCGCGCGCCCTACCTGGTCGAGATCATGGAGGCGTGCTCGCTGCACAACCCGACGCGGCGCGTGTCGCTGCTGGGGTCCGCGCAGCTGGGGAAGACGCAGGTGGGTCTGAACCTGTTGGGGCAGATCCTGTGCGAGACGCCCGCACAGGCATTGGTGCTGCTGCCCAGCCTAAACAGCCTGCGGATGTACAACCGCGACAAGCTGGACAAGATGATCCAGGCTACGCCGAAACTGCAGCGCGCCGTGGCGGATGTGACGGAGCGCAGCGCCCAGGCCTCGACCAACGCGGTGAAGATTGGCGCCAAGGGCGCGCAGGTGGAGCTGGTGACGGCCTCGTCCTCGCGCGACCTCCAGTCGCGCACCGCCCGCGTTCTCGTGAACGAAGAGATCTCGGAATACGAGGCCGATGTGGGCGGCCGAGGCGACCCGGTGGACCAGGCGCTGGCGCGGACGATCCAGTGGCGCAAGCGCGGCGAGAAGGTGGTGGACATCTCCACCCCAGCGGTGAAGGGCAAGTGCCGCATCACCAAGCTGTTCGAGACAGGCTCGGGCGGCATCTTCATGGTGCCTTGTCCGCATTGTGACCACCCGCAGGAATTGAGAATCGCCAACCTGCACTGGACGCCGGGTCAGCCCGACACGGCGGCCTATGCGTGCGAGAAGTGCGGATCACTGATCGAGGAGCGGGCGAAGGGCAGGATGCTGGCCAGGGGCGTCTGGGTGCACGCGCGTCCGGCGCTGCGCAGCCGCCATGCCAGCTACCGCATCAATACCCTCTACAGCCCCTTCACCCCATGGTCGGATGTGGCGAAGGAGTACGAGAAGGCCGAGGGCGACCCGACCAAGGCCAAGGCCTTCGTGCAGCAATGGCTGGGCGAGGCCTGGGACGAAACGCAGGACCTGCCGAAGGCGGAAGTGCTGCTGACGCGGCGCGACCGCTGGCCGCCAGGCCGCGTGCCGCCGCCCGTGCTGTTCCTGATGGGCGCGACGGACGTGCAATCGGATCGCCTGGAATGGGCGGTCTGGGGGTTCGACCGCGACTTCGGCCAGTGGCTGATTGACAAGGGCGTGCTGGAAGGGGACCCGACGCGCCCCGAGGTGTGGAAGCTGCACGACCAGCTGCTGCGACGGCATTGGCTGGATGGCTGGGGCAAGCCACGGAAGCCCGCCGTGTGGGGCGTGGATTCGGGCTACCTGTCCACGCACGTCTATGCCTATGCCCGCCGCCACGCGGCGGATGTGGAGCCGGAGGTGCGGGCGCTGGACGGGCGGCCGAAGTGGCGGCTGCCCGCCATCGGCACGCCCTCCACGCGCGACGTGGACTGGAACGGCCAGAAGATCGGCCAGGTGCGGCTGTGGCCGGTGGGCACCTGGGACATGAAGAGCGAGCTGGCCACGGCGCTGCGCCTGACGGAGCAGGGGCCCGGCCCGGAAGGCTGGCCGCCTGGCGCGCTGCGCTTCAACGAGATGGCGGATCGGGACTGGCTGGAGCAGCTGCTGGCGGAGCAGTGCCGCGAGAACCCCCGCACGGGCGAACGCTTCTGGGTGAAGGTCAACCCGCGCAACGAGGCGTGGGACCTGGCCGTCTACACGCGCGCCCTGGCCCGCCAGGCAAGCGAGCGGCTGACGCCGGAGGACTGGGCGCGGCTGGCCGCGCGGGTGCTGGGCGAGGGCGAGCCCGACCAGGGCGACATGGGGGCGCTGTGGGCGCCGGGGCTGGGCCGCGAGGCCACGCCCCCGCAGCTGCCCGCGGCGATGGCCCAGCGCGCCGTGCAGGCGGGCGTGGGCAGGGGCGTGTCCGGCATGGGCCGGCGCGTCGGTTGAATCAGGAGGTTGCGGTGTCCCACAGCTATGCGGCGGAGCTTGAGCGCGTGCGCGCGGCCATCGCCGCGATCGAGGGCGGCGCGCAGTCGGTGGCCTTCGAAGGGCGCAATGTGACCTATGCGGATCTGCGCGCGCTGTACGCGCGGGTGGAGCGGCTGGAAGGCTTGGCGGCGCGCGAGGCGCGGCGCGGCGGCATCAGCATCAGCCTGGGCGCGGGCCGATGAAGCGCCGCGCGGCGGAAGCCCGCCGCACCGGTCTGGCGCCGGTGCAGCGCGAATCGGGCATGGCGGTGGCATCGGGCGCCGGGCCCTCGGGCTACCAGGCGGCCAAGCGGGAGCTGGCGGCGCTGCGCAACTTCGTGGCCCGCCCGCGCACGGCCGATGAGGACGCGCTGCCCGGCCTGCCGGAGATGCGCGCGCGGTCACGCGAGATGATGATGAACGCGCCGCTGGCCAGCGGTGCGGTCAAGACGGTGGTCACGAATGTGGTGGGCACGGGGCTGCGGCTTTCGGCCCAGGTGAACCGGCACATCCTGGCGGGCATCGGCATCAACGCCGCGGCGGCGGAGGAGTACGAGCACGCGCTGGAGGCCGAGTGGCAGCTCTTCTGCCGCCGGGAGAACGCGGACCACGCGCAGCGCCTCTGCTTCGAGGAAATGCAGGAGCTGGCCTTCCGCTCGGTGCTGGGCAGCGGGGATTGCTTCGTGGCGGCGGTGGCGCGGCCGGCCGGCGCGGATTTCGACTTCGCGCTGCAACTGATCGAAGCCGACCGCGTCTCCAACCCCGGCCGGAAGGCCAGCACGGAGACGCTGGCGGACGGCCTCGAATACACCGAGGCCGGCGTGCCCGTGGCCTGCCATGTGGCGGAACTGCCGCGCACGGGCACGGGGGCCCGCAACTGGCGGCGCCTGCCGCTGCGCGCGCCGGATGGCAGCCCGCGCGTGCTGCACCTGATGCATGGGGAGCGCATCGGCCAGTCGCGCGGCGTGCCCTACCTGGCGCCGGTGGTGGCCACGCTGAAGGATCTGGACCGCTATTCCCAGGCGGAACTGACGGCGGCCGTGCTGAATGCCTGCATCGCCATCCTGGGCGAATCGCCGCAGGGCGACAGCCCGCTGAAGGCGGGCGCGGCTGCGGGTGGCGGCGGGCTGCGCCGGGCCGACATCAACTTCGAGTCCGGCATGGTGCTGGAAGGCTTCATGCCGGGCGAGACGCTGAAGAGCTTCGCGCCCGACCGGCCGAGCCAGGGCTTCGACCCCTTCGTGCTGGCCGTGCTGCGCCAGGTGGGCGTGGCGCTGGAACTGCCCTTCGAGCTGCTGGTGAAGCACTTCACGGCCAGCTACAGCGCGGCCCGCGCGGCGCTGTTGCAGGCCGCCGGCTTCTTCAAGGTGCGGCGGGTCTGGTTGGCGCGAAACATGTGCCAGCCCGCCTATGAGCTGGTGGTCCGGAATGCGGTGCTGCGCGGCACGCTGGTCCTGCCCGGCTTCCTGGAGGATTCGCGGCTGCGGATGGCCTGGCTGGGCGCGCGCTGGACGGGCGACAGCTTCGGCCAGATCAACCCCGAGATCGAGGTCCGCGCGGCCGAGCGCCGCATCCGCCTGGGCCTGTCCTCCCGCACGCGGGAGACGGCGGAGCTGACCGGCGAGAACTGGGAGGCGGTGGTGGCCGAGGCGGCGGCGGAGGCCGCGCTGCTGCGCGAGCTGGGGCTGCCGCAGGGCGACGCGCTGGACGATGCGCCCGTGCCCGACATGCCGATGGATGGTGACTTGGAAAACGCGGCGACGCCGCGGCAGGGGGGCTGATGAGCGCGCGCATCCTGGACCGCATCGCGGGCGTGCCCTGGCTGATTCACGAGGGCGCCTTCCAGACCATCGTGGAGATCGCGGCGCGGGAGCCGCTGGACCTGACGAACCTGGCGGAGTGGAAGGACCGGCTTTCGACCGAGGCGCTGGCCACCCGGCCCGCCAGCCCGCTGCCCGGCGCGCGGCGCGCGGAGCTGCGCGACGGCGTGGCCATCCTGCATGTGGCGGGGCCGATCTTTCGCCATGCCGGCCTGATGACCGAGCTGTCCGGCGCCACGGCGGTCGCGGACCTGGCCATGGACCTGCAACTCGCGCTCGATGATTCGCGCGTGCAGGCCATCCTGCTCGACGTGGACAGCCCAGGCGGCGAGGTGACGGGCATTCCGGAGATGGCCGCGGCGCTCCAGGCCGCGCGGCAGCGCAAGCCCATGATCGCCCATGTGGGCGGGGGCGCGCTTTCGGCCGGCTACTGGCTGGCGGCGGCGGCGGGCGAGGTCTGGGTTTCGCCGGTGGCGAACCTGGGCAGCCTGGGCGCCATTGTCGGCATCACGGACACCAGCGAGCGGGATGCGCGCAGCGGCGTGCGGCGGGTGGAATTCGTCTCCAGCCAGACGCCGAACAAGCGGCCCAACCCGAACACGCCGGACGGCCGCGCCTCCTTCCAGGCGATGGCCGATTCCCTGGCGGCCGAATTCCTCGGCGCCGTCGCGCAGATGCGCGGCATGTCGGAGGAGGCGCTGCTGGAGGCCACGCGCGGCGGCGGGATCATCCTGGGCCGTGCGGCGGTGCAGGCCGGCATGGCCGATCGCCTGGGCGATTTCGAGGGAGTGATGGCGGAGCTGCGGGCCCGGGCCGCGCCGTCGCGCATGAGCAGCAACCAGGCGGCGCCGCCGCGCAACCGACAGGAGGCCCCCATGGCCCTGAGCAACAGCGAGACCAACCCCGAGACCGGCGCGCCCGTGCCGGAGGTGAAGACGGAGGGCGCCCCGCCCGCGCCGGTGGAAACCCCCGCGCAGCCGGAGGTGAAGGCCGAGGCGACCACGCCGGCCCCGGCGGCGCCGCCCGCCCCGGATGCGGCGGCGGCCGAGCGGGCCCGCTGTGCCGCCATCATGACCGCGGCGACGCCGGACGCCCGTGCCCTGGCGCAGATGGCCATCAATGAGGGCTGGACGGCCGAGGCGTTCATCCAGGCGCAGACGGCCGCGCAGGCGATGGCGCAGGCGATGGCGCAGCGGCAGGGCCTGGCGGGCTTCCAGGCCAGCATGCCCGCCCCCGTGGCCGGCGCCGACGCGCCGGCCGATGCCTCCACCCTGCCGCCGGAGGAGCGGGCGAAGGCGGAGTGGGATGGCAACGCCAAGCTGCGCGCCGAATACGGCAGCATCGAACGCTACACCGCCTTCCTGAAGGCGGAGCAGCGCGGCGCCATCCGGCTGATCTCCAAGCGCTGAAACACCCCAACCCAGGAGAACCACCATGGCGCAGCTTTCCGCCAACCTCGCCCGCAGCTTCGAGCTGGGGGACTTCACCGACCTTCCCGTGGCGGCCTCGGCCGTCATCTATGAGGGCAGCGCCGTCGGCATTGCGTCAGGCTATGCCCGGCAGCTGAATGCCGGTGACCTGTTCGCGGGCTTCGCCCATATCGGCGTGCCCGTGGCCCCCGCCGCGAATGGGGACCTGCTGGTGCGCGTGCGCCGCATGGGCCTGATCGTGCTGACCATCACCAGCGTGGCCGTGACCGACATCGGCAAGCCCGTCTATGCGAGCGATGGCGACACCTTCACCCTCACTTCCGGCAGCAACAGCCACATCGGCCGCGTGGTGCGCGTGATCGCGGCGAACACCGCGCTGGTGGCCTTCGACGCGGATGCCGCGGGCCTCGGCACGGTGGCGCCGCTGACGGACAATTCCGGCGGCACGGCCGGGGACACCATCGCGGCCATCGGATCGAGCTATGTGCAGGCGGAGGTCCGCAACGCCATCGCCAGCCTGGCGGCCCGCGTGAACGCCCTGGCCAAGCAGTTCGGCTGACGCCGGGCGCATGACTGCCCGGGCCTTCCGGCCCGGCCTGATCCTCAACCCCACAGCAAGGAGGTCCGGGCATGTCCGGCACCATCACGGGCGCGCTCGGCTCGCGCGCCATCATCGGTCAGTTCTACGCGACCCTGGAGCAGACGCAGCTGCCGGCCTGGGTGGGCGGCACCAGCTTCATGGTCCCCTCGAACCAGGAGACCGAAGAGTACAAGTGGCTGGGCATGACGCCGGCCATGCGCGAATGGATCGGCGCGCGGCAGGCCAAGGGCTTCCGCCAGAACGGCCTGGAGATCAAGAACAAGGTCTTCGAGAGCACCTTGAAGGTCTCTGTCGACGACATGCGCCGCGACAAGACCGGCCAGATCATGGTGCGGGTGGATGAGCTGGCGGTGCGTGCGGCGCTGCACCCCACGCGCCTGCTGTCCGACCTGATCAACGCGGGGGAATCCACCCCCTGCTACGATGGCCAGTTCTTCTTCGACACGGATCATGTCGAGGGCAAGTCCGGCACGCAGTCCAACGACCTGGTCTATGACATCAGCGACCAGGACACGGGTGGAACGCCGACGGCCCCCACGCCGGCCACCATCCAGCGCGCGGTGCTCCAGGCCGTGGCCGCCATCCTGGGCTTCAAGGATGACCAGGGCGAGCCGATGAACGAGACGGCGAGCGAGTTCATCTGCATGGTGCCGCCGCTGTTCATGGGCCCGGCCATCACGGCGCTGACCTCGACCACGCTGAGCCTGGGCGAGGACAACCCGCTGGGGCGGTCCGGCGTCGGCTTCACGGTGCGCCCGGCCGTGAATCCGCGCCTGAACTGGACGGACAAGCTGGCCGTCTTCCGCACCGATGGCCGGGTGAAGCCCTTCATCTGGCAGGAGGAGGAGGGCGTGCAGATGCGGGCCGTGGCCGAGGGCAGCGAGCTGGAGTTCAACAACCGCGAGCACCACTATGGCGTCACGCGGATCTGCAACGCCGGCTATGGCTACTGGCAGCACGCCTGCCTGACCACGCTCCAGGCCTGACGATGAACGCCTTCGCCGCCGCCGCGGCCGTGCTGTGTGCCAACCCTGATCTGGGCGACGACGCCGAATACTACGTCGCGCCCTGGAACGTGCGGCACCAGGTGCGGGTCATTCTCTCCAGGCCGGACGTGGCGGCGGTGGGGTTCCAGCTGTCCTCCACGGTGGGCAGCTACACGATCAGCCTGCCGGTGGCGGCGCTGCCCGAGGCGCCGGTGGAGGGCGGGCGCTTCGACGTGGCGGGTGAGATCTATGAGGTGCGCCAGGCCCAGCGGGACGAGACGCGCACCATGTGGGTGGTGGAGTGTTCGCTGTGCTGAACGTCCGTCGCGTGGGCATGGACCTCAAGCGGCAGATGGAGGCCGAGATCAAGGCCGGCCAGCAGGCCGCGCGCGCGACGGTGCAGCTGGTGGGCGAGGAGACGCTGGGCACGATGCGCGACCAGGCGCGCGCCGGCTTCCCCATGGCGGCCGAGCGCATGGCGCGGACGTGGCGCCTCCAGGTATTTCCGCGCCCCGGCAAGCCCACCTTGCGGCCCACGGCGCTGATCAGCAGCCGGGCGCCCACCATCGCGGATGGCTTTGACCGCGGCGCGACGATCCGCGCCAAGGGCGGCAAGTTCCTGGCAGTGCCGACGCAGGAGAACCGAGGCGGCGGGCTCCGCAACCGCAGGCCGCGCATCACGCCCGCGCAGATGGTCGCGGCCAAGAAGCAGACCTTCGTGCTGCCCATCAAGGGCAGCCAGAACAAGCTGTGGTGCATCCGTGTGACCGAGGCGAACAGCCGCACCAAGGCGGGCCGGATCCAGCGTCAGGCCATTGCGGGAAACCGCGTCAGGGTGGGCGCGCGCCGGACCAGCATCGGCGGCCGGTCCCTGTCGGCCGGGCAGTATGGCGCGCGGCTGCTGGAACAGGGCTTCGTGCCGATGTTCCTGCTGCTCAGGCAGGTGCAGCTCAGGAAGGCCTTCGACATCGCGGGCACGGCGCGGCGGGCGCATGACCGGATGATGCAGGTGCTCCGCACCAGCTACGCGGCCCAGCCATGACCAGCCTGCGCGAAACCGCCCTGCTGGCCCTGCTGGCGCGGGTGGAGGCTGCGGTGCAGCCGGACCCGCCGCCGGAGCCTGAGACGCCCGCCCCCGCCCCGAAGGTGGTGCGGAACGAACAGCGCGCGCCGACCCTGCCCGCGGCGGGCATGGTCTGCGTCTTCGATGGTGAGCTGCAGGACCAGGAAACCATCCTCTCGCCGCTCGGCTACATCATCACCTGGCGGGCGGAGGTGGAGGTGCATTTCCGTGCCAAGGACGCCGACGCGCGCGCGGCCGGGCTCGATGCGCTGGTGGGGCAGATCAGCGCCGCGCTGGCGGCGGACAGGCTGCTGGGCGGCGCGGTGGAATGGCTGGACGTGGGCGCGGTGCAGCCCACCGAGGCCGAGGGCGACGTGGCGGCGGCGCTGCTGCCGGTTGAGATGCAATGGACGTCCTACGGGACGCCGAACGCCTGAAGGGGTGAACCATGGCAGTCGGGGTGATCGGGGCGGCGGTGTCCCTGTGGATGCTGAAGGAAGCGACCTACGGGGAGGCCGCCAGCGGCAACTATCACCAGCTGGGCCTGATGACGGGCGCGCTGGCGCCGCGGCAGGAACTGCTGGACGTGCCCGTGCTGGGCCTCGGCACGGGCCGCAACCCGACCGACCCCATGCTGGGCGAGGTGACGCTGGAGGACACGATCAACGTGCCCGTCACCACGGACGGGTTCGGGCACTGGTTGCGGCTGCTGATGGGGGCGCCCACCAGCACGGGCTCCGGCTCCGCGTTCACGCATGTGTTCAGCTCGGGCGCGGCGGCGCTGCCCTCCAACACGCTGGTGCTGGACTATGGCCCGCGCCTGGGCAGCAACCGCTACATGCGGGGCCTGGGGGTGCGGGCGGCCTCGGCCGCGCTGGAATTCAGCAATGCCGGCCCGGCCCGCGCGGACATCGCGCTGGTGGGGCAGGGGGGCGAGTATGTGTCCTCGCCCGGGACCGGCACGCCGGCGCTGTCGCATGGCGCTGTGTTCAACCGGGCGGCGGGCGTGATCAAGCTGGGGGAGACGTCGCTGGGCAAGGTCACGTCCAGCAGTCTCAACCTCTCCAACGGCATCCAGTCGCTGCGGACCATCCGCAATGACCGCAAGATCGAGGAGGCGGAGGAAGGGCTGTTCACCGGCACGGGCAGCGTGACGCTGCGCTTCGCGGAGGGCGGGCTGCTGCCGGCCTCGCTCGCCGGCACGCCGGTGGACCTGTCCATCGGCTTCGAGGTTTCGGAGACGCGCAGCCTGATGTTCCGCATGGAGCGCGCCTTCCTCAGCCGCCCCGGCCCGCGCATCGAGGGGCCGCAGGGCGTGGACGTGACCTATGAATTCCGCGCGAGCGGCGAGGGCCTGGCGGCGGCCGTGGTGGCCACGCTGAAGAACGGCGTGGCGGGGACGGCCTACGCATGATCACGCTGGACCTTGCGGCGCTGGACGCGCCGCGCTGGGTGGACCTGCCGCGCGGCGTGCGCGTGCTGATCAAGCCCGGCACCACGCCGCTGATGGAGGCCGCCCGCATGGCGGCGGGCAAGCGGCTGCGCGAGATGGATGAGGCGGTGCGCCAGGACAAATCCCTGGCGATGGGCCTGGGCTTCCAGATCCTGCTGGAGGAGCTGGGGCGCTACGCCATCATGGAATGGGAAGGCGTGCAGGCGCGCGATGGCGCGGCCCTGCCGGTGACGCCGGAGGCCATCGCGGCGCTGATGAAGCATGACGAGGTGGGCAGCGCCTTCTTCCAGGCGGTGGCGGCGGGGCCGGAGGCGGTGGCCGCGGAGGGAAACGCCTCCGGGCCCGCGCCGCATGGCACTTCGGCCACGGGCCCGAATACTGCCGGGGGTGCGAAGCGCTCGGCCAGGAGTGCGGCGGGGCGTGCCCCTACGAGCGGGAAGCGCCGGAAAGCGTCCAGGGCGCACTAGCCTGGCGGGCCTGCGGCCTGGCCGTGACGGCGGGCATGGGCGGGCTGGATTTGAACGCCGCCGCCGCCCTGCCGGTGCTGCTGGCCGAGCGGGTGCCCGCCTGGATGGCGATGGAGCTGGTGGCCGCGGTGCGGCAGGGGATTGGTGAGGCGCGGCGGAAAGAGGCGTCAGGTGGCGAAGAGGTGGCTGGTTGAAGTTGTGCAGCCGCGCCGTGGATGTGGCATATAGCGCCCCGTGGACGGTGGGGGTTGATGATGGGGCGTCTCTCTGCTGCGCGGCCGGTGGTGCTTCTGGCGTTCGCCGGTCTGTTGGTGGCCGGCTGCGTGCCTGCCGCGCGTGAGGTGGCGCCCCCGGCCATGCGGCCCGCGGAGCCTCCTCCCGTGCCTAGCGTGACCCAGAACCTGGATTATGCGTTGCGGGCGTCCCGTGAGGCGCCGCTCACTCCGCGCCAGGTGGCGGGGCGGTGGCGCGCCGATTGCGCTTTGGACCGCGCCCGGGCCGTGGTCACCTGTTTTGCCACGCAGGTTGCGCGCTCGGGTGAGCGGTTGAGGGTGATCTTCTCGGGAGGTGTTCTTCTGGTCGAGGTGGGCGGGCGCAACACAGCCAGCTCCATCCTGACGATGCCGGTGGTTCGGGTGGATGGTGGCCACCCCCGGCCGCTCGACAGCCTCCGGACGGGCGCCTGGACTGAGAACTCGACCTTTGTCGTGCGAGATATGCTTCGGGGTGAGCGGGTCTATTCCGCGCGGATCAACTATCCGTTCAACAACTCTCTGACGGGCGAATATGAGGCGGCGGGGCTGCGAGAGGCCTTGCTTTGGATGCGGGAGGAATATGCCCGCCTCCACCCGCAGGTCCGGGCCCGCTTCAACTAGGCGCCGCTTAGGCGCGCACAGCACATCGAAAACAGAACGGCCTCAGAGCGTCAGCTCCGGGGCTTTTCGCGCATGCGCGCGAGAGAGGGGGCTTGCGGCATGAGTGCGACTGTTCGTCAGGCCGGCATCCGCCTCTCGCTCCAGGGCGCCCAGGAGGTCACGCGCGGGCTGCGCGAGATCGGTGACGCCGGAGAGCGGAACCTCCAGCGCGTCACGCAAGAGGCTGGCACCGCGGCCCGTGCGCTGCAACTGCTGGGCCCGCTGCTGGGCGGCCTCGGCGCCGGGCTCGGGATCGGGTCCGCGCTGGGCCTGGCGCAGAGCGTGCTGACCGATATCGGCAACCGCATCGTGGCCATGGGCCGCGACGTGCTGGGCGTGGGCGAGGCCGCCGAGACGGCCCGCCGCGCGGCTGATGAGTGGATGGCCAGTCTTCGGGATGAGGACAACCGGACGCGTAACACCCTGCGCGAAGTCAACGACCTGCTGCTGACCTCGGCCGAGCGTGCGGCGCAAGCGCAGAACGTGCTTCGGCAGGGCTTGCGGGATCAGGTGGAGGCGGACCTCGCCACGCGGCTGGCCAGGCAGGGCGATGTGCCCGTGCAGCTTCAAGGCCTCGATGCGCAGATAGCGGCGGCACGGCGGACTGTGGCGACGGAGGAGGCCATCGCGCGCAGCGCTGTGAATAGCGCCCTCGGATCGCCCACCGATGGTACGTCGTCGGCTCGTGCGCTGCTAGATCGCCTTCAGGCCGAGCGCAACAACTTGGTGCGCCAGCTTGAGGTGGACCAGCGGAACATCACCCAACTGGAAGAGTCGCGGCGGCGCCTTGCCGGCTCCTACGGCGTGGAGGAATTCGGCCCGCCCGCCCCGCCGCGCGCGGCAGGTGGCGGGCGCGGGGAGGTGGACACCACCGGCCGAGACCTCGCCCGAGACCTGGCGCAGCGCCGCCAGGAGGTGGAGCGAATCACCCAGGCCTACGACGCCTACAATCGGCAGATCAATCTGCAGAATGCCGGCCTGGATCGCGCCGGGCCGGTGCTGGATGCCTATGCGCGCGAGATGCAGAACCTCGACAGCTTCCTGCGCGAAGGGCTGATCACGCAGGAATTCTTCGAGGAGCGCGTGCGCCTGGCCAGTGAGGCGCTGGGCGAGCAGATGGAGCAGGCGCAGCGCGCGGGTCAGGCGGTCAGCGACCTCTCGCGCCAGACATCGCGCTTCGCCGCGACCGCCGCGGGTGACTTCCTGAAGGCCGCCATCGCGGGCAAGAACCTCGCGGATACGCTGTCCAACATCCTCTCGCGTCTGGGCGATCTGTTCCTCAACAGCGCCTTCCAGAGCATCTTCGGCGGCGGCAAGGGCGGCGGCTTCGACCTGTTCGGCTGGCTGGGCGGCGCCATCTTCGGGGGCGGCGGTGAGGCGCTGGCCGGCAAGCGCGCCATGGGCGGGCCGGTGGAGGCCGGGCGCCCCTACCTGGTGGGTGAGCGTGGGCCGGAGATCTTCGTCCCGCGCCAGTCGGGCGGCATCGTCCCGAACGGCCAGGGCGCCGCGCCGACCATCGTGAACAACTACGACTTCCGCGGCGCCACGGTGGATGAGGTGAAGTTCCGCCGCATCGCGGATGAATCGGCACGGCGTGCCGTCGCGGGTCTGGTCGAGGGCCGCCGCGAAAGCCGGTCGGTGCTGGCATGACCTGCTCTCTGCGCATGCGCATCGCACCCCGCGCCTGGGTGCGCCTGGGCCTCCTTGGCGTCCTGCTGGCGTGGGTGGCGCTTCGCTGCGGCGTGCCGGTGCGGTGGCTGTTCCGGATCACGGTCGCATGACCCTCGTCTACCGCTTCCCCCGCGTGGGCATCCAGGCCTTCGACTGGCCCGCGCCCGTGCAGCCCATCGCGCAGTCGCGCAACCTCTTGAACGGCCGCCGCTACGTCACGGCCGCGAAGCGGGAGAGGCGGGTGTGCAGCCTCACGGTGTCGGGCCTCTCGCGCACCGGCGCCGGCTACATGGAGGTGCTGAAAGACTATTTGCGCGGGGGCATCAACCTCGTGCGCCTCACCAGCATCCGGAACCCGCTGCTGGAGGCCGATGTGCCGGACGCGCAGCGGCGCCTCACCGTCATCAACTGGACGCAGGGCGAGACCGACTATCCGCTGTCCTGGCAGATCGGCAGCGGACCGGACCCGCTGGCCTGGGTCACGGGCACGGCGCTGCCCGCCACGGTGGTCACGGACAGCGCGGGCTTCCCCGCCATCCAGATCAGCAACCTCCCGCCCAACCGCCTGGTGGCGCGCGTCGGCGAATTCGTGGAGGGCCGGCAGGACCTGGTGGTGCGGCAGGTGCGGCGCGTGGCCCGCAACGCGTGGTCCAACGCCAGCGGCGTGGCGGTGGTGCGCGTGACCCGGGCTTTCACGCTCGGCACCATCGTGGGCGCCAACCTGGCGGCCGAGGATGAAGGCGTGTTCGAAGTGGTGGGCAACCTGCCGCGCGCGCCGCAGCCACCCTACCGCGACTTCTCGTATAACTGGGAATTCCAAGAAGTGTTCGCCGACGAAGTGACGGGCGGCTTCGAGGAGGTGGACCCGTGGCGCTGACGCGCGGCATCGGCTCCGCGCTGCTGGCCGAGATCAGCAAGAGCCACTGGTATCCCGTGGTGCTGGTCTATCTGGACTGGCCGGGCGGCGCGGTGCGGGTGCATTCGGGCGTCGGCAACATCACCTGGGCCTCGGCCACCTGGCAGGGCGTGGGCGGCGTGGGGCGCATTGACATCCCCGGCGAGGGCATCAGCGGCGTGGCGACGCGCGCGAGCCTGACCATCTTCGGGCCCGCCGATGTGCTGCTGACCCAGGCCGACGCGCAGATCCGCAACCGCCCTGGCGCCATCTATCTCGGCGCCGTTACGGCGCCCGCCGGCAACACCCTGGTGGGCGACCCGGTGGAGATGTTCTCGGGCTACATGGACGCGCTGCGCTTCACCATCAGCGGTGAGGGCGACGTGATCCAGCACGGGCTGCAACTCGACCTCGGCACCGGCCCGTCCATGCGTCAGATGGCGGCCATCCTGCACAGTGATGAGGACCAGCGCCTCCGCTTCCCCGGCGACACGGCGGGGCGGCACCTGATCAACATCGAGGCCAGGGTGAGCACGCTGCGATGGCCTGCTTCGTGACGCCCGCCGCCGCGGCCTCGGCCGTGATCGAGGTGATGGACCGGCCTTGGCAGTGGGGCGCGGCGGATTGCTGCACCTCCGCCTGCGAGGCCTTCGCGCTGCTGCACGGGCTGGACCCGATGGAGGCGCATCGGGGCACCTATGACACCGCCCAAGGCGCGGCGGCGCTGGTGGCCCGCCTGGGGGGCTGGGAGGCCATGTGCGAGGCCGTGGCGGCGGAGGCGGGGCTGCGGCCCGTGACGCCCCTGGAGGCGCCCGTGGGCGCGCTGGGCCTGGCGCGCATCGGGGAGCGGCACAGCCTGACGCTGAAGGTGGGCGCCGCGTCCTGGGCGGGGAAGGGCTTGCGGGGCTTCGTGTGGCTGACGGCGGGGGTGTATCGCGCATGGTGCCGGTGATGCTCGCGCTGCTGGTCTGCGTGCTGTGGTCGGTCCCGGTGGGGGCGGAGCCGATCACGGCCAGCATCATCGTCAGCCTCAAGGCGGCGGGCATCGCGGCCGGCACGGCGGCCGTCATCGCCTCGGCCGCGGTGTATCTGGTGGGCGCGCTGGCCAGCTTCGCGCTCTCGGCCATCATGCGCCCCGGCGCCCCGCGCGCGCCGGAGCTGATCCGGGACCTCGCGCGACCGCAATCGCTGCCGCCCTATCGCTACGTCTATGGCCGCGCCCGCGTCTCGGGCAGCCCGGCGCCGATGCTGGTGCGGGGCCGCCTGCTGTGCCTGTGCATCATCCTCAACAGCCGGCCCAGCAATGCCTTCGAGGAGCTGTATCTCGACAAGCGCGCCGTGGGATGGAGCGGCGACCCCTATGACTTCACCACGGGCGGCGGCGCGCTGATCACGAGCGAGCCCTTCTCCAGCGGTATCCTGGGCCTGATCGGGGCTGAAAACCGCTTCTGGATCGGGCTTGGCAACCAGACCTCCCCGCCGGCCGATCTGCTGGCCGCCTTCCCCGAGCTGGCGGCGACCGATGGCTGGCAGGGCCGGACGGTGCTGTGGGCGCAGCTCAACGCCGGCCCCAATGAACGCCGCGCGGAAATCTGGCCCCGCACCCCGCCCGAGGTGGAGGTGGTGATCCAGGGCTGCCGCGTCTGGGACCCCGCCGACATCGCGCAGGACCCGGACAATGAGGCCACCTGGACATGGACGCCCAACCGCGCCCTGTGCCTGCTGGACGCGCTGCGCACCAACCCGGTGCGGCCCTACCCGCTGGCGCAAATCCACTTGCCCAGCTTCCTCGCGGCGCGGGCGAGCGATGCCGCGACGGTCGCCAAGCTGGGCGGCACGGAAAGCCGCTACCGCGCCGATGGCGTGCTGATCTGGACCGACCGCGAGTTGGAGGACCAGGTGGCGCCGCTGGTGGATGCCGGCGGGTCCCGCCTCGTGCGGATCGGCGGCAAGCTGGGCCTGACCGAGGGCGTGTGGATCGCGCCCACGGTGACGATTGATGAGGTGCTGGATGAGGGGCTGAGCTTCCAGCGCTGGAAGCCCGGCCGGGACCTGGCCACCACCGTGGCGGCCACCTATCTGGCGCCCGCGCGAGATTGGCAGATGGCGGCCGTGCCGCCCTATCGCGTGCCCGGCGCGCAGGCGGCGGATGGCGGGCCGGAGGTGGTGCGGGACTTGGCGCTGCCAATGGTGACCAGCCCGACCCAGGCGCAGCGCCTGGCCAAGATCACGGCGTTCCGGAACAGGGCGCAGCGGCGGCTGGAATTCGTGGTGCCACCGCGCTTCCTGAACCTGGTGGCGGGCGTCAACGTCACGGTCAGCCTGCCCGCGCCCTATGCGGCGATGAACGGGACCTATGAGGTGGTGTCCGCCGCGCCGCGCCTGATCCCGGAGCAGGATGACGCCGTGGCCGCGTCCATGTCGGTCGAGCTGCTGGAGACCAGCGCGGCGGTGTTCGCCTGGGACCCGGCGACGGAGGAACAGGCGGTGGATGAGGGCGAGCCCGTGGTGGCCACGCCATCGGCCATCGCCGCGCCCACGGGGCTGACGCTGGTGCCCGGCGAGACCTTCGCGACCGGCGAGACCATCCTGCCCGCCATCCGCGTGCAGGTGAACGCGCCCACCGATGCGCGCGCGCAGTGGCTGGATGCGGAATGGCGCGTGGGCTCGGGCGGGTGGGTGGCGCTGCCCTCGCTGGAGTACGACTGGCAGGGCGCGCCCGCCACAACGAGCGTCTTCATCGTGCCGGCGGAACCGGGCGTGACCTATGAAGTGCGGGCCCGCTGGGCAGCGCTGGGGCAGGCCTCGGCCTGGGTGTCGGGCAGCGTGGTGGCGGGGGCGCCCAGCGTGTCCCTCAGCGCGCCCATTGACGGCACGGTGGGCGGCGCCACCAGCAACAGCATCGATGTCAGCTTCCGTCTGCCCAACCAGCCGGAGGTGCGCGGCATCAGATTCTACTTCGCCACCGTGGGCGCGACCAGCAGCGCCACGCTGCTCGCGGGGCCGATCTTCGCGGGGGCCAACCAGGTGGTGGGCATCACGGCAACCGGCCTCGCGCCCAGCACGCAGTACTACTTCTGGGCGCGCACGGTCGGGCCCTTCGACGCCCTCTCGAACTACTCGGACAGCGTGACCACCACGACGGCGGCTGACGGAGGCGGGGAATGATCATGGAGCAACACGCATGAGCGCACCGACATTCAACCTGCCCGTCGCATCCGGCATCGCCACCGAAGCGGGGCTGGAGGCGCAGATCAATGCGGGCTTCACGGCGCTCTACAATGGCACCGTGGCCGAGGCTGAGGCGCGCGCCGCGGCCATTGCGGCTGAGGCATCCACGCGCGCCGCCGCCATCACCGCTGAGTCCGCGGCGCGTATCGCGGCCGATGATGCGCTGCAGGATGACATCGAGGCGGAGGAGGCCGCGCGTATCGCGGCTGATGAGGCGCTTCAGGATGCCACGAAGGCCCTGCGCATTACGGGCGATACCGTGTTGAGCGACACTGCCTCGGACCTGGTTGCCGTGGTCACGGCGGGCGGGCGCGTGGTTACTCGCACCAAGACCGATGGCTGGTCCGAGGCGGCGGCAGGGTTTCGCGCGGCGGAGGGGGACTTCGCGCGTGTAGATGCGGGCGAGGTGGTGGCCGAGCTTGGCGACTTCGACGTGGTGGAGGTGGGCGACACCTCGTTGGATGTCGGCGATGACATCATCAGCGTGATGACGCGCGGCGGCCGTGTGCTGTGGCGAATGGCCCCTGACGGGCTCATGCAGATGGCGCGGTTGAACGTGCGTGATGAACTGATCGCGCCGCCGGGATTTCTGCCGCCTGATCCGGTCAGCCCCGTGCTCTCCACACCGAGGCTGGTCACCTCGACGGTCCTGGGCTGGGTGAACGCTGCGGGCGCCCTCAACCGTCCAAGCGCCACGCACCCGCCGGGCAGCCTCTCGACGGACACCGAGGCCTACGGCGTCCGCGAGGCGCACCTGGCCCCTGGCATCGCCGTCACGGAGGGCCCCGGCCCGACCGGCAAGCGCATCTGGGTCGCGGCCTACGGGCAGAACACGCGGCCCGGCGAGGGCGGCGAGGGCGATATGGGGTTCACGTTCCTCCGCTTCTCCGACGACAACGGAGCGACCTGGTTCGAGTGCCTCTACATTGCGCCGGCCTTCGTGGAGGGCAGTGAGCGCGCCAACATTGACCCGCAGCTCTACACCGTCCCGGACGGGCGGCTGCTGGTGCTGTATGGCACCAGCAACCCGTCCGGGTTTGCGCGCTCGGCCTACGGCTTCCTGATCAACAACCCCAGCGCCGAGGCCGGCGCATTCGAGATCGGGCGCCAATACTGGCTGGGCTACGGCATCCCCATGCTGCCCTTCCTGATCGGCCGGGCGGTCCATGTGCCGATTGACCAGTGGTCGGTGAACATGCGGATCAACCGGCTTGATTTCAGCGGGTGGGACGGCATCACGTCCACGGTCATCAGCGAAAGCGGCCTGATCGCGGGTGTGACGAACAACATCTTCGAGAGCAGCGTCGTGGCGCTGGCCGGCAACCGGCTGCGGCAATGGCGCCGCACCGCCAGCGGCACCTACACCAGCCGCAGCGATGACGGTGGCGCGACCTGGGGCGCGTGGTCGTTCTTCTCGCAGGGCGGGCAGGTGCAGAGCCGGGCATGTGCCGCGCGCAGCCCGAGCGGGCGGATTGTCCTGGTCCAGAACTACAACCTGGTGTCCGCGACGCGGATCAACATGACCTGCTGGCTGTCGGAGGACGAGGCCGAGACCTTCTCCGAAGACACGCGCTTCACTTTCGACAGCCGCGCCGTCTCCAACGATGGCGGCCCGACGAAACGCCCGCAGTATCCGGTGGTGACGTGGATCGGGGATGAGCTGCTCTGCGCGGTCGACTTCGGCCGGTTGGCCGCGAGCAACCCCAAGGAAATCGTCTTGCAGCGGTATTCCGAGCGCGCGCAGGCGGCCGGCACCATCACTGAGTCTGACGTGATCCGTCAGACCGTAGCGACCTAGGAGCAGACAATGGCGGGCCTACGCATTCAGACCTCGGGCGCGGTCAGCAGCCCCTTCCTCGCCATCAGCCCCCGCGTGGGCGCGGGCCTGACGGCGCTGCACACGCCGCGCAGTGGCGCCCCCGACACCACCCGCAACTACGCGGCAGGCGGCAGCGCCGGCACCATCACGGGCACGCCGACCTATACGGATCGCTGGGCGCGGTTCACCTCGCAGTCCGCGTACATGAGCCTCGCGGCGGCGGAGCTGGACGTGTTCACCGTCATGGCGCTGGCGCGGCCAGCGGCAGAGCCGGTCGGCAACACGACCGGCTTCCCGATCCTGAGCAACATCACGCTCGGGACCAGCGGCTTCCTGTTCGGCTTCATTTCGACCGGCGGGGGGCCGAGACTGCTGGCCCGCCGCGTGGTCCTGGAAGCGGGCAACCCCACCAATGGCTCGACGGCGGAGGTGTCGATTTCGGCCGCGCCGACCGCCTGGCGGTTTTGCGTGGCGAAGTTCACCGCGGCCGGGTGGTCGGTCCACGACCTGACTGCCAGCACCTCCAACACGCGCACCGACGCGCGCACACCCGTCAAGGCGACGGGCGCCCTCCCGCGCATGGGGTCGAGCCTCAACACCTATACCGGGCAGGGGGATGTGGCGTGGCTCCAGGTGTTCAACCGCGCGACCTCGCTGGACGAGGACGCGGCCATGTACGCGCAGGTGCAGGCGTTCTTCGAGGAGGAACCTGTGCCGCTGACGGGGTTTTGACGGCAATGCGGGTGATCCTCGTGGCGCGGAAGGGCGTAGGATGAGCGGTTCGGACCCCAGCGCCGCCGCCATCGCTCGGCTCGAAGAGCGGTTGATGCACATCACCACCACTCTGCAAGAGGAGCGGGCCGAGCGGCGAGTGATGGCCACAAAGCTGGATGCCATCGAGAAGAAGATGGACGAAGGCGCCGGCGGCCTGACGGTCATCAAATGGTTCTTCCCGACATCATTGGCCGGCGCGCTTGCGCTGGGAGCGATGGTCTACAGCTGGTTCAAGTCGTGATCCGCCCCTCCCTCGCGCGGTCTCTCCCGCGCCGGGACACCCTCGCGCGGCGCTAGGCCGCAATCCGCACAACCTCAAGACAGGAGGGCGCCATGAGCGACCCCACGCAGTCCCGCGGCTATCGCAATCGCAACCCGGGGAACCTGGACTATCACCCCTCCATCAACTGGCAGGGCCAGATCGGGCGCGGCGACCACTGGTTGCCCGTGGCGCAGCAGCGCTTCGCGGCCTTCGAGACGCATGAGCACGGCATCCGGGCCCTGGCGCGCAACCTGGTGACCTACCAGGAGCGGCACGGCCTCAACACCGTGCGCGGCATCATCAACCGCTATGCCCCCCGGTGGAAAACGACACGGGCGCCTATGTGACCGCAGTGGCGCGCGCCCTGGGCATCGGTCGGGATGAGCCGCTGGACGTGACTGACTGGGCGGTGATGCGCCCGATGGTGGAGGCGATCATCCGGCACGAGCTTGGGGGCAATCCGTATCCGGCTTCGGTGATCGATAAGGGCGTGGAGATGGCGAACATCTTCCGCCCGGTGACCTCGGTGAAGGAGGCCGCCGCCTCGGGCACCGGCAAGGCCGCGATCGAGACCGGCGCGATCGCCGCCGCTGCCGCTGCCGCCGCGCCGGTGGTTCAGGCCATGGCCGGACTGCCGCAGTGGACCGGCGTGGCGCTGGTGCTGGGCGCCGTGCTGCTGGCCATCCTGTTCATCATCATGAGGCGGCGTGATGCATGAGCTTTATGCCGCCCTGGCTGCGCTGGCTGCCTTCCTGGTCGCCCTGGTGGGCGCTTGGGCCAAGGGCAAGCGAGACGGGGCCACGCAGGCGCAGGCACAGGCCGCGCGCAAGAATCAGGAGCGAACCCATGCGGGCAATGAAGCGGCTCGGGCTGCCGAGCGTGATGGTGCTGCTGAGCGGATGCAGCGCGGGGATTACTGAGCGGCCGTGCCCCAGGGTGACGGAATTCCCCATCGGGGTGCAGCGAGAGGCCAGCCGACAGCTCGCGCAGATGCGTGCCGAGAATCCCGGCTCGGCGCTTGAGCGGATGGTGGAGGCCATGGGCGTGGACCGGGCCTTCAACCGGGCGATCTGCCGGTAGCCGCTACTCCTCCAGCGTCACCGGCAGCGGCCCCTCCCGCTCCTTCTGCACCTCACCCCTGGTGTCCGCACAGAGGGTGATGATGGCACCTCGCCCGCCACAGCGGGTGCAGCGCAGCCTCCCCAGCCATTCCTCGGTGGACTGCCCGCCGGCAAGCCTGACGGCCCGGCGGATGCCCATTTCGGCGCGGTGGCCGCAGCCGCGGCACGCCAGGCTGAAGTAGGTTCGGTGGGCGTAGGGCAGGGCTTGCGCGAGGGGGAGTTTGGGGGCTGGGGGCACCCGTCAGCATTGCGCGCCCCAATCGCTTTGGGCAAGCGTGCTGCATTGCCAAGTTTAACTTATTGAATTGATGGCCGTATTTGGCTCCACGTTGGCAGCACGGGTTCGAATCCCGTACGGGACGCCACATTTCCTCCATATGGCGTTGAAATTGCTCGCTTATCGGTGATTGGATGGGGGCGTACCCCCAAGCCTACCCCCATCCCGGCGCTGGCTTGGCGTAGCTGCATGTAGATGTGGGCGCGCTGCGCGTGCGCGCATTCGGGCGTTGCTCGCGACCTCTCCAGCGGCAGCAGGATCAGATCGGGAAGGACGAACTCCTCCGCTTCGTGCCTTTGGAGGTGGTCGTGCCCCATCAGGCTCGCCACGGCCGTCTGGCGAGTTGTACGGCTCGCGGCGACGCGATTAGAGGCTGACGTGGGCAAAGGGTCGGTTGAGCCTGCCGCCGGGGCGCGGCGCTCATCGCCGTCAAGGTGAATGCCGAGGAACGTCTCCGGCGCGATGTTCGGTCTGGTGTCGGCAGCACTGTCGGTGGGGCGGGGACGAAGCGGCAGTGCCGTGATGCGGAGGAAATGCCGTTGCCCAATGACCTCACGAATCCTCGCCAAACCGATACCCAACGCCGGGCTCCGTGCGGATGAGGGAGGCTGCCTCGCCCAGCTTCTGACGCAACTGCGCGATGTAGACGCGCAGATACTGCGTGTCCTCCAGATGGGCCGCGCCCCAGACGGTGGCCAACAGGTGGCGCTGTGTCACGACACGGCCATCGCCCGCCCGTGCCAGCGCCGCCAGCAACTCCCACTCGCGAGGCGTCAGGCGCAATGCCTCCTGCCCATCCAGGCGTGCGATGCGGCGTGCAAGGTCCACCTCAAGCGGCCCGAAGCGCAGCACTGTCGCTGGTTTCGCCCCCGCAGGCGCCATGCGCCGCAGTGCGACCCGGATGCGGGCCAGCAGCTCGGCCAGGGCGAAGGGCTTCTCCACATAGTCATCTGCGCCGGCATCCAGCGCCTGCACCTTCTCCATCTCGCGCTCCCGTGCGGAGACGATGATAACCGGCACCAGGCTGAAGGCGCGCAACCGCATCAACACCTCCTGCCCATCCATATCGGGCAGGCCCAGGTCCAACAGCACGAGATCTGGCGACTGTGTCGCGCTCAGGCGCAGCGCCTCGGCGCCGCTTTCCGCGCGCAGCACCGCGAGTCCTGCCGCCTCGAGCGCCGGCTTTAGAAAGCGATGGATCTGCGGCTCGTCATCCACGACCAGGATCCGCGCGGCATCCCTCGTGGTCATGCGGGGAAGCGCAGCGTGATGCGCGTGCCGCCGCTCTCGTGATGGATGGGGCTCTCCGCCGCGATCCGCCCGCCCATGGCATGCGCCAGCCCCCGGCAGATGGCGAGGCCGAGGCCCGTGCCGGCGGCCACGCGGTCGGCGCGCGTCACGCGGAAGAAGGGGTCGAAGACGCGGTGCAGATCCTCGGCCGGAATGCCCGGCCCGTCATCCTCCACCGCGATGGCCACCTCATGCCCCTCGCGCCGCGCCGTCACGCGCAGGGGCGCTTCCGAGAATTTGAGGGCGTTGTCCAACACATTGCCCAGGATCTGGTCCAGCAGCGCGGGGTCCAGGCGCGGTTCGGTCAGGCGTTCCCCGACGGTCACGGTGATCTCGCGTCCCGTCGCGCGGCGGGCGCGCGCCACCGCCACCTCCAGCGCCTCCGGGATGTTCACCGGCTCACGCCGCGGCTCCAGCTGCCCGTGCTCGATGCGCACCATGTCCAGGATGTTCGACAGGTAGCGCGACAGCCGCGCCGTCTCCTCCTCGGCGGCCAGTAGCAGGTCGGCGCGGGTTTCCGCCGGCAGCGTCTCGCCCGTGGCGCGTAGCGTGCCCAGCGCGCCACGTATGGAGGTCAACGGCGTGCGGAGGTCATGACCGAGCGAGGTCAGCAGCGCGGTGCGCAGCTGCTCGGTCTCGGCGCGGGCGGCGCCGCGGGCCTCGCGCTCCATCAGCTGCGCGCGCTCGATGGCCACCGCCGCTTGGTCGAGCAGGGCGGTCAGGGCCTTGTCCGTCTCGCCCGCCAGGGGCTCCGCCCGGTCATCGAGCTTCACGCCCACCAGCCCCACCACGCCGCGCGCGGTCCGCATGGGGCGGAACTGCCAGGATGCCGTGGGCAGGGTGTCGGTGTCGCGACCGGCGGGACGGCCCTGCGCCAAGGCCCAGCGCGCGGCCGCCATTGCCGTCTCGTCCACCTCCATGGTCACGGGCATGGCGGCCCGCACCACCGGTTCCGGCGCGGCGCCCGGCAGCAGCGGCTCCAGCGGCATCACCACCGCGCTGGGCGCGCCGGCCACGCGCGTGGCTTCCTCGGCCACGGCGGGCAGCAGCTCCGGCAGCCCGCCGGGCCCACCCAGGCGGCGGCTGAACTCCACCAGGCGCCGCAGCGCCAGCATCCGCGCCCGCGCCGTGCGGACGGACCGCCCCAGCCTGCCCGTGGTGCCGGCCAGCAGCAGCGCCACCGCGGCGAAGGCGCCAAGGCCGACCAGGTCCGCGCCGTCCAGCAGCTCGAAGGTGTAGCGCGGCTCCAAAAAGAAAAAATTCCAGCTGAGGAAGCCCAGCACCGCGCCCAGGGCCGCATGCCACGGCCCCAGCAGGGCCGCCAGCGCCACCACCACGGCCAGGAACACCATGCCCAGCGTGCGCTCGGCCAGCAGCCCCTCCGCGCCATAGCCCAGCGTGACCACCAGGGCGACGGC
The DNA here is from genome assembly GCF_014764365.1 of Roseococcus microcysteis. Taxonomy (NCBI): domain Bacteria; kingdom Pseudomonadati; phylum Pseudomonadota; class Alphaproteobacteria; order Acetobacterales; family Roseomonadaceae; genus Roseococcus; species Roseococcus microcysteis. The sequence continues at coordinate 1,567,571 of NZ_CP061718.1, read as the reverse complement.
CGCCGGCACGGCGCCCCAGCCGAGCCAGGGCGGCAGCGCGGCCGGCGCGGAGGGCGCCGCGCGCGCCTTGCCGGCCGGGCCGGGCACGATGTGCAGCGTGAAGTCGGTGGCCCGGCGCGCCAGCGTCGCGGACAGCGTCCGCCCCAGCCAGCGCCGCCACACCCCCGGCCGCCCCCGCCCGATGACGATATGTGAGGCGTTCCGCGCCCGCGCCTGGGCCAGGATGGTGGCGGGCAGGTCCGCCCCCACCACCGTCTCCACCTCGGCGCCCAGCTCCTCCGCGAGGCGCAGGGTGGGCGTGGGGTCGCTGGAATCCACCTCCCCCGGGCGTTCCACATGCAGCACCACCAGCGGCGCGCGCAGCGCGTCCGCGATGCGGCGGCCCTGGCGCACCACCGTCTCGGCCGAGGCATCTGCGCCCACCAGCGCCAGCACGCGGTCCCCCGCCGGCCATGGCCCCGCGATGGCATTGGCGCGCATGTAGCCGGTGACGTCGGCATCCACCCGCTCGGCGGTGCGGCGCAGCGCCATCTCGCGCAGCGCCGCCAGGTTGCCCTCGCGGAAGAAGCCGCGCATGGCGCGGGCGGCCTGGTCGGGGCGGTAGATCTTGCCCTGGCGCATCCGCTCCAGCAGCTCGGCGGGCGGGATGTCAATGAGTTCCACCGCGTCGGCGCCGGCCAGCACGGCATCGGGCACCGTCTCGGCCACGCGGATGCCCGCGATGCGCGCGACCGCGTCCGACAGGCTCTCCAGGTGCTGGACGTTCATGGTGGTCCAGACCTCGATGCCGGCGTCGCGCAGCTCCTCCACATCCTGCCAGCGCTTGGGGTGGCGGCTGCCGGGGGCGTTGCTGTGCGCGAGTTCGTCCAGCAGCAGGATGTCGGGGCGGTGCGCGAGGGCGGCGTCGAGGTCGAATTCCTCCAGCACCTGGCCGCGATGTTCGAGGCGCGCGCGCGGCAGGATGGGCAGGTCGCCGATCTGGGCGATGGTCTCGGCCCGGCCATGCGTCTCGATGATGCCGGCCAGCACCTCCGCGCCGCCGGCCATGCGGCGCCGGGCCTCGGTCAGCATCTCATGCGTCTTGCCCACGCCGGGCGCCGCGCCGAGGAAGACCTTGAGCCGCCCGCGCCCCTCCCGCGCCGCCAGGGCCAGCAGCGCGTCGGGGTCGGGGCGGTCCGGGTCGCGGGGATTGGCCATCTCCCTTTTCTAGCGCGGCGCCACGGGCGCACCCAGGGCGAGGTTCAGCCGCAGCACATTCACCCGCGGCTCACCCAGGAAGCCCAGCAGGCGGGGTTCCGTGTGGCGGTCCACCAGCGCCTGCACCTGGGCGGGCGGCAGGCCGCGCGCCGCAGCCACGCGGGCCACCTGGCGCGCGGCATTGGCCGGGCTGATGTGCGGGTCGAGGCCGGAGCCCGAGGCCGTCGCCGCATCGGCCGGCACGTCGCGCTGGCCATCCACCCGGGCGCGCACCGCCGCCAGCAGGGCGGCGCTGGTGGCGCCGAGGTTGCTCGGCCCATCGCCTTCCGCATCGCCGGAGGGGCGGGGCTGGAACCATTCGGGCCCCTCCATGCGCCGCACGACGAGGTCGGAGCCGACCACGCGCCCCTCCCGCACGATCAGGCTGCCATTGGCCTCGCGCGGGAACAGCGCCTGCGCGACACCGGTGAAGCCAAGCGGGACCAGAAGGCCCAGCAGCAGCGTGAATCCGCCCAGCAGCACCAGGGCGGGACGAAGCAGGGTCCACATGGTTCAGACGATCCCCAGGAAGGTGAGACACAGGTCAATGGCCTTGATGCCGAGGAAGGGCACCAGCAGCCCCCCAGCCCATAGACCGCGAGGTTCCGCCGCAGCAGCGCCGCCGCGCCCAGGCCGCCACGCCCCACGCCGCGCAGCGCCAGCGGCACCAGCGCCACGATGATGAGCGCGTTGAAGATGACGGCGGAGAGGATGGCGCTTTCCGGGCTGGTGAGGTCCATGACGTTCAGCGCCCCCAGCCCCGGATATTGCGCGACGAAGATGGCGGGCAGGATAGCGAAGTACTTCGCCACGTCATTCGCGATGGAGAAGGTGGTCAGCGCGCCGCGGGTGATCAGAAGCTGCTTGCCGATCTCCACCACCTCGATGAGCTTGGTGGGGTCGCTGTCCAGGTCCACCATGTTGCCGGCCTCGCGCGCGGCCTGGGTGCCGGTCTGCATGACCAGGCCGACATCCGCCTGCGCGAGCGCCGGCGCGTCATTGGTGCCGTCACCGGCCATGGCGACGAGGCGGCCCTCGGCCTGGGCGCGGCGGATGTAGTTCAGCTTGTCCTCGGGCGTGGCCTCCGCGAGGAAATCATCCACGCCCGCCTCGGCGGCGATGGCGGCGGCGGTGAGGCGGTTATCGCCCGTGACCATGACGGTTCGGATGCCCATGCGGCGCAGCGCGTCGAAGCGTTCGCGGGTACCCGGCTTGATCACGTCCTTCAGCGCGATCGCGCCCAGCACCTGGCCGTCGCGCGCCACCACCAGCGGCGTCGCGCCCGCGCGGGCAATGCGCGTGACGGCGTCGGCCAAGGCGGGCGGGGTGGCGTCGGCCATGCGGTCGGCCGCCGCCTTGCGGAAGCTGCCGCGCCCGGGCAGGTCGAGGCCCGAGACGCGGGTCTGCGCGGTGAAGGGGATGATGGTGGCGCCCTCGGGCACCGCCTCCGCCGCCACGCCGTGCTTCTCGCGCGCCAGCACGAGGATGGAGCGGCCCTCCGGCGTTTCGTCGGCCAGCGAGGCCAGGACGGCGGCCTCGGCCAGTTCGCGCTCGGTCACACCCGGGGCGGGGATGAAGCTCGCGGCCTGGCGGTTGCCGAGCGTGATGGTGCCGGTCTTGTCCAGCAGCAGCACGTCCACATCGCCCGCCGCCTCCACCGCGCGGCCGGAGGTGGCGACGACGTTGAAGCGCACCAGCCGGTCCATCCCAGCGATGCCGATGGCGGACAGCAGCCCGCCGATGGTGGTCGGAATCAGCGTGACCAGCAGCGCCGCCAGCACCGGCACCGAGGGCGGCGTGGCGTGGAAGCTGGCCAGCCCCACGATGGTCGCGACCGCGATGAGGAAAACTATGGTCATGCCCGCCAGCAGGATGTCCAGCGCGACCTCATTGGGCGTCTTCTGGCGGGAGGCGCTCTCCACCAGCGCGATCATCCGGTCCATGAAGCTGTTGCCGGGGGCGGCGGTGACGCGCACCACCAGCCAGTCCGAGACCAGGGTGGTGCCGCCCGTCACGGCGCTGCGGTCGCCGCCGGATTCGCGGATGACGGGCGCGCTCTCGCCCGTCACGGCGGCCTCGTTCACGCTGGCGACGCCCTCGATGGCCTCGCCATCGGCGGGGATCAAGTCGCCGGCCTCGACGAGGATCAGGTCGCCCTCGCGCAGATCGGCGGCGGCGCGGTCCTGCCATTGGGTGCGATCCGCGGCGCGGGCCAGGAGCTTGGCGCGGGCCTCGCCGCGGGCGCGGCGCAGGCTCTCCGCGCGGGCCCGGCCGCGGCCCTCGGCCAGCGCCTCCGCGAAGGTGGCGAAGAGCACGGTCAGCCACAGCCAGGCGGCGATGCCGGCCTGGAAGCCCCAGGGTTCGCCCCGCCAGGCCGCCAGCAGCGCCAGCAGCGTGACGAGGAGGGAGACCACCTCCGTCACGAAGATGACGGGGTTGCGGATGAGGTGCGCGGGGTTGAGCTTCAGCACCGCGTCCCGCAGCGCGCGGGCGAGCAGCGGCCGGCCCGGCGCTTCCGTGATGGTGTTCATGTCAGCTGCCTCAGAAGGTCTGGCCGGCCATCAGCGCGAAATGCTCCGCGATGGGGCCGAGGAAGAGCGCGGGCAGGAATTGCAGCCCGCCCAGGATCAGGATCACGCCGCAGAGCAGCCCCACGAAGAGCGGCCCATGCGTGGGGAAGCTGCCGGTGGATGCGGCGACGCGTGGCTTGGCCGCCAAGCTGCCCGCGATGGCCAGCACCGGCACGATGATGGCGTAGCGGCCCAGCAGCATGGCGATGCCCAGCGTCGTGTTCATCCAGGGCGTGTCCGCCCCGAACCCCGCGAAGGCCGAGCCATTGTTCCCCGCGGCCGAGGAATAGGCGTAGAGGATCTCGGACAGCCCGTGCGGCCCCGCATCCTGCACACTGGCCAGCGCCGCCGGCAGCACCGCCGCCACCGCGCTGAAGCCCAGCACGCAGACCGGCACCACCAGCACCGCCAGCATGGCAAGCTTCACCTCGCGCGCCTGGATCTTCTTGCCGAGATATTCCGGCGTGCGCCCCACCATCAGCCCGGCGATGAAGACCGCCAGCAGCACGAAGACCAGCATGCCATAGAGGCCCGAGCCGACGCCGCCGGGCAGCACCTCGCCCAGCTGGATCAGGAACATCGGCACCAGCCCGCCCAGCGGCGTGAAGCTGTCATGCATGGCGTTGACGCTGCCATTGGAGGCGCCGGTGGTGGCCACCGCCCAGAGCGCGGAAAGCGCCACGCCATGCCGCACCTCCTTGCCTTCCATGTTGCCGTCGGCGGGGTTCAGGCCGGCGGCGATGTGCAGCGGGTTGCCCGCGGCCTCGGCGGCATAGGTGATGGCGGTGCCGGCGACGACGAAGATCATCATCACCGCGAACAGGGCCCAGCCCTGGCGCATGTCGCCCACCATCCGCCCGAAGGTCAGCGTCAGCGCGAAGGGGATGGCGAGGATGGCCCAGAGCTGCGCCAGGTTGGCGAGGGCCGTCGGATTCTCGAAGGGATGCGCCGAGTTCACGCCGAAGAAGCCGCCGCCATTGGTGCCGAGCTGCTTGATGGCCACCTGGAAGGCGGCGGGGCCAAGCGGCAGCACCTCGCCGCCTTCCAGCGCGGCGCCGGCCGCGAGCGTCTGCGGCACGCCCTGCGCCACCAGCAACAGCCCCAGCAGCAAAGCGAGCGGCAGCAGGAGGTAGAGCGTGATCCGCACCAGGTCCGCCCAGAAATTCCCCAGCGCCTGCACGCCGCCCGCCGCCAGCGCGCGCGTCAGCGCGAGCGCCAGCGCGATGCCCGTGGCGGCCGAGAGAAAGTTCTGCACCGCGAGCCCGGCCATCTGCGACAGGTGCGACATGGCCGTCTCGCCGCTATAGGCCTGCCAGTTGGTGTTGGTGACGAAGCTGATGGCGGTGTTGAAGGCGAGCCAGGGCGAGAGGCCCGGCAGCCCCGCCGGGTTCAGCGGCAGCACGCCCTGCAGCCGCAGCAGCGCGTAGAGCAGCAGGAATCCCGCCGCGTTCAGCGCCAGCATGGCCAGCACATAGCGCTGCCAGCCCATGCCCTGCGCCGGGTCCACGCCGGCGGCGCGGTAGAAGCCGGCCTCCAGAGGATGCAGGAACCGCACCCGCCCCCGGCCACGGCCGCGATGTAGCGGCCGAGCGGCACGGCGGTGACGAGCACGAGGGTGAGGACGAAGGCGATCTGCGCCCAGCCGGTGAGGGTCATCACAGAACCTCCGGCCGCAGCAGCGCCCAGACGAGGTAGCCGAGCAGGAACGCCGCGACGGCGCCGCCCAGGACAAGGTCCAGCATGGCGGCCTCAGACGCGGGCGCAGGCGCGGGCGTAGAGGCCCATCAGCGCGAGTCCCCCGAGGCCGAGGGCGAGGAGAAGAATGTCAAGCATGGTGGCTCCCTCCCGGACGAAGGGCGCCCGGGTCAGGGTGACCATCCGTCCGAGGGGCGCAAAGGGGCCATTCGGAATGCCGGCCCGACGCATAAAGGCGGCGTAAAGGCGGAGCAGATGCTGCCTCGGTCAGAGCACGCCGGTCATGTGCGCGCTGCTTGCTTCTCCGGCGGCCTGATGTGCCGGAAGGCCCAGAGCAGCGTCAGGTCGTAGGCGATCTTGAGCACACCGCAGAGGATGAAGGGCGCCGTCGGATAGCCTGCCGCGATGATGGCGCCGGCGATCGCCGGCCCGGCCGCGGCCGCCAGGCTGCGCGGCACGGCCGTGAAGCTCGCCGCCGCCGTCCGCTCGGCCGGCGTGACGACGGCCATGACGTAGGAGGCGCGTGTCGGCACGTCCATCTGCGACAGCGCCGCCCGCACCAGCAAGAGGCCCAGCGCCCACTCCACCGAGGGCGCCAGCACCGCCGCGATCAGGCATAGGCTCGACGGGATGTGCGTGTAGACCATGGTGTTGATCAGCCCGACCCGCCCCGCAAGCCAAGCAGCCACCGGGAAGGAGAAGGCCGACAGCACTCCAGACCAGAAAAAGAACAACCCTGCCTGCGCCAGCGACAGACCGAAGCGTTCGAACAGCCAGAGCGCGAGCAGCGCCTGCACCGCGAGCCCGCCGGCGAAGCTGTCTACGCTGAACAGCGTCGCCAGCTTCACCACGATCCCGCGGGAGGGGCCCAGCGGCGCGTGGCGGATGCGCCGGTCCGTGGCCGGCAAGGGCGGGAGGGCGCGATACGCCACGAAGCAGGCGACCCCGAGAAGGGCGTAGAGCAGGAAGGCCGAGCGCAGTGCCGCCACCTCCGTGACACCGGTGCGGGCCCTCGCGGCAGTGGAGGCGGTGACCGGCACCCGGCCACAGATCCGCGTGCTGCCGGACCTCGCTGCCGCCGCCGACAGCGCGGGCTTTTCCCGCATGCAGCCGGCCTTTGCCCGCATGGGCGATGTCGTACTCGCCCCGGAGCCCGATCGGCTCGGTGTGGTAGTGGATGCAGGGCGGGCCGCCTTCCTCGGGCCGCGGGGCCTGCTGCGCGTGCCGATCACCGCCTGCACCACCGCCTGGAGGATTGGCTGAATGCCCGCTGCCATCCCCCTCATCGCCGTCGTCGCCGGCGGCGTGGCCTCCGCGGCCATCGGCGGCGGCCTGCTCGGCGCGCTGGTCGGCGCCGGCGCGGCCTTCGTAGTCTCTTCCATCGGCGCCTCGGTCTTCCCCGCCAAGCGCCCGACCGCGCCGACCCGGCCCGGCGACGATGCCACCGCCCCCGGCGCTGGCCGCACCCAGTCCTTTCGCCAGCCCATCACCGAGCACCAAATCGTCTTTGGCCGCTGCAAGGTCGGCGGACCCATCGTGTTCATCCACTCAGCACCGGACGACGAGGGCCGGGCCGATGGCTGGTTCTATTCGGTGGTGGTGCTCGCCGCGCACCGCGTCCGCGGCATTGGCGATGTCTGGCTGGGCGACACGCTGGCCACGGATCCGAAGTTTGCCAGGCTGGTCAGGATCGACCGGCACCTGAGCACAGTGGACCAGCTGGCCGATACCAACCTCATCGCCGAGACCGGCGGCAAATGGATCGCCGAGCACCGCGGTCGCGGTCGCGCCTATGTCGCGCTGCGCCTGAAAATCACCGCCGAGGCCTTTCCCGCCGGCCCGCCCAACATCGCCGCCCTGGTCGAGGGCGCCGACACCATCCTCGACCCGCGCACCGGCACCGTGGGTTGGTCCGACAACCCGGCGCTCTGCCTCGCCTGGTACCTCACCGCGCCCTTTGGCTGGAAAGCCTCCTGGGACGACATCGACATTCCCGCCCTCATGGCCGCCGCCAACATCTGCGACGAGCTGATCGGCACCCGCGCCGGTCTGCATGAGCGCCGCTACACCGTGAACGGCCGCGTCTCGCTCGGCGAGGGCAAGATTGCCATCACCCGCAAGCTGGTCGCCGCCATGGCCGGGGCGATGGTCGTCTCGGGCGGGCGGTTCTTTATCCATGCGGGCGGACCCGCGCTGCCTTCGGCCACACTCACCTCGGACGACCTGCGCGGCGACGTCACCATCCAGGGCAGCCGGCCGCGGCGGGATCTCCCCAACGGGGTGCGCGCCGTCTATGTCGACCCCGCGAAAAACTGGCAGCCCACCGACGCCCCGCCGCTGCTCGCCGCCAACTACGTGGTCGAGGATGGCGGAGAGGCGATCTACCGCGATCTGGAGTTCCCGCTCACCACCTCGGTCGCCACCGTGCAGCGGCTGATGAAAGCCGAGCTGGAGCGGGTCCGGCGCCAGCGCGAGGTGGCGTTTCCGGCGAACCTGTCGGCGCTGCGGCTGCGGCCCTGGGATGGGGTCACGGTGGCGCTCGACCGGGTCGGGGCCTTCCCGGCGCGGGTGACGGGCTGGCGGCTGTCGCCGGATGGCGGGGTGGACCTGGCGCTGTCCGAGGAGGACCCCGCTGTCTGGAACTGGAACCCCGCCGTGGACGAGCGCGCGGCCGGCGACAGCCCCTAGCCGGTCTTTGGGTCGGGGCGGCGGGAGTTCGCAGCCGAGGTGTCTTGGGACCTGCCGAGCCTGGCGCCGGGGGCGACATCGCTCATCGACGTCACGGTGAACGGGGCGCGGGCGGGCGACCTGGCGCAGGCGTTGCTGGTGTCGTCGACGCGGTTCATTGAGCTCGATGCCGCGGTGTGGTCGAACAACACGGTGCGGGTGATGGCGCGGAACATCTCCGCGGCGACGTTTGACCTGACGGCGGCCACGCTGTCGGTGGGGGTGGTGAAGCGGCGCGTGCCATAACCTCATTCGCCTGCGAAAGGTGGATAGGCGTGCCAGGCAGCGTCTTCATACCGGGCAGACGGTGCGGCTCGGCGTGAACGTGGCCTTCGCGCAGATCGGCATCATCGGCTTCGACGGGCAGATCGAGCTCGAGGCGCTGCGGCTCTACGGCCTGCCAGAGGATGCGCCGCGGTGCTCTACGGCTGCCCGTCGCTGCCTGCCGGGACGCGGACGCTGGCGCTTGAGACCAGCTGGGACCTGCCGAGCCTCGGGCCTGGCGCGACGGCCAACGTGGACGTCACGGTGCCAGGCGCGCGGCGGGGCGACTTCGCGGACGCCTCCCTCGACAGCAGCGGCATCGCCTTCGTGCTCGACCGCCATGTGTGGTCGAACAACACCGTGCGCGTCACAGCGCGGAATGTCAGCGCGTCGACGGTGGACGTCGCCGCGGCGCCGCTGGCGGTCCAGGTCATAAAGCGTAAGCTACCCTAAGCTGATCAGAATCAATGTTAAGCCCGCGCCCCTGTCGGCGGCCGGAGCAGCAATGAGACGGACCGTGCTTCGGCACCGTGGTTCGGCCGTTCAGGCCTTACGCTTCAGCCAACCGATATCTCGAGGCTGTTCTCCCTTCCAACCCAGGAGAACCTCCCACTGTCGAGCCGCGGGATCGAAGCGAGCGTATGCTCGGCCGCTGTCGTCTTGACCGGTCGAGACATGCCGTTCCCACCACCGCTCTGCCCCGCGGAGTGCCTTCCACCCGTCCGGCCGCCCTCCCGTAACGGGCAGTTCTTGGAGCATCTTGTAGAAGGCTCCGCGCGAGGCGAACTCGCCAACCGCGACCTGGATGCTGTCGCGAAGCAGGATGATATCTGGCCTCAGTGTTGTGAGCGCGGCTGTAAGTTCCTCCTGTAGTCGGATCGCAGCTGATCGCGTCGGCGCTGCCCGCGGTGGGACCGCGTCTAGCCGCGTCTCTAATTCCCGGATCTTTTCGAGAGCCGCTTCAAGGGCAAAGTCGCGCTCGGGTGCGGCGGGAGGACGAGGTTGCGCTCGCGCAGGAGGCACACGCACCGCGTCCTTGAGCTGCTCCGCAAGGCTGGCGAGTGCTGCCCGCATCTCAATAAGGTGCTGCTCAAGAACAGCGACCCTTGCCTCGGCGGAAGCGCCGTCCACTCGACTCGCGCCAAGCACCTCCGCAACCTGATCTGTCCCGAGCACACCCTCACAGCGCAAGAACCAGTCGAACGCGACGTCGCTAACCGTATCGCCCAACCACCTACCGGTCCGTGAGACGCGGATACCCGCCGCCTCAAGGCGGGCTTGCGTTTCGTTGAGCGTGCTGGCCAGCCCCCGAACCAGTACCCAGGTCGATCCCTCGCCAGGGAGGACCACGAATGACTGCTCTGCTCCGGCCTGGTCCTCTGGGGCTCCGACGTCGATACGGTCGCCGGGAAGCAGGGGGTACACGATACCGCGCCAAACGACGCCGGGACGGCCATCGGGCAGGTCCCGGGGGGTACAGGGGCAACGCTGAACCAGCGTTTCGCCATCGAAAATTGCGACTTCGATCTCGCTTCGCATAGCCGGTAGGTTGCTACATAATGGGGCGCTATTCGACTCAGGGTTTGATTTCCTAGGGGGCGTCCCAGAGTGCTTACCGAGTTACTGCGGGCGCTTGCGCCCTATCTGGCCTGGGAGCCAGTCATTTATTCCATCTTAGCCAGCCTGGTCATCTGGGCCGGCTACTCCGCGTTCCAACTGAGGCGAGCAACCTCGGCCGTAGCCGCCGCCTTCGCCGGCGGACGTCGAGCTCTGGGCGACGAAGCTGACCCTGTCGTTTTCGCCGCGTCCTACGAAACGGCATCGTCAGTGCTGGCGCAAGACAGGCTCCTCGGAGGCTCTTGGCGCGGCCTTCGCCAAAGCCTGATCGTTCCATCTGGGCCTGGGCAGCCGGTCGTGGCAACGACCGAGCCTCGCCGCTGGTTCGACCTTGCCACGCTGGTCCGCGCTGCCGGCGCGGATCTCCGATACCACGCTGCCCTTCCTGGCTTGCTGGTCGGCGCCGGACTCTTCGTCACGTTTCTCGGGCTCGCAGCGGCGCTGTCGGCGGCAGGCGAGGTGGTCGCAGAGGGCGTCGATCAGGCGCGCAGGAACGCTGCACTTCGTGACCTGCTGGGCTCCGCATCGGTCAAGTTCGTGACGTCGCTTGCCGGCCTCGGTCTCTCGATCGGGTATGCGCTGTACCGAAAGAGAAGGTTGCAAGCCACCGAAGCAGCAATGGCGGGCTTTCTCGCAGCGCTGCAGGAGCGACTTCCTCTAAAAACTCAGGCGGCGCTGCAGGCCGAGGCCAACGCAATCCTTGCGAAGCAGTATGCGGACGTCCAGCGCATCGGCAGCGAGTTCTTCGTCAATCTCGGCAGCACGCTGGAACGCGAGTTTGATGCGGGCCTACAACAGCACATCAAACCCCTAGCGGAAGCGATCGAGAAGCTCTCGTCCGGGCTCGCGAACCAGAACGAGGACGCTCTGCAGACTATGCTGAAGGCGTTTCTCGAGAAGCTTGAGGGCGCCGTCGGCGAGAGCATGCGCAGCACCGCTGCTACACTCGAAGCTCTCGGGACTCGCCTGGACGGCCTGCAGGGAGCGATGGACGCAGCCGCTCTGCGCATGGGCCGGGCCGCAGAGGATATGGCGTCCCGCCTTGGTCGCGGCACGGAAGCCGCGCTCGGCGGGATCACCGAGCAGATGGCGGCCTTGGTCCGGGGTCTTCGCGACGCGGCCGAAGAGGCCGGGCGGAGCAATCGTGCGGCTGGAGACGATCTGGCACGTCGCATGGCTGAAACAGCTGCGGCCCTCACGTCAGCTGTTGCCGCCTTCCAGGCGCGGCTCGAGGACGGCGCTGCTGACGGGATCTCGCGCCTGACAGGCCCCATCGAGGCTTTGCTCCAGCAGTTGCGGGAACTCGCAGAGAGCCAGAGGCGTGCTGGCGCCGAGTCCACCACCGCGCTTGCAGCGACGATCACCCGAACGGCCGAGGCGCTCGAGGCCACAGCAACGAAGGTGGCCGAGACGCTCGGCGGCGGAGCAGCCGACGCGAGCGGGCGGCTGGTTGCCGCCACAGAGGCAATGCGTGACGACTTGCGTGCGGTCCTGGACCGCTTTGGCGCCACGCTCGACGACAGCGGCCGAGCCCTGACTCGCGGCGCGGAAGCGGGTGGAGACGCCCTACGCGGTGCCGCTGCCGACCTTGGGAAGGACGTGACGGCGGGCGCGGCCAGGCTGCGGGAGGCGGCCGAGGCAGCTGGCGCCGCCCTGCGCGACGGTGCAAGCGCTGCGAGCGCAGGCATGACTTCGGCCGCGAGCACGCTGCGTCAGGGCAGTGAAGGTCTCGGGGAACGGCTCGGTGCGCTTGGCAACGCCTCGGCGGAGCTGGCGCGTCAGGCCGAGGCCCTCGACAAGGCGCTGCGGGCAGCAACTGCGCCGATGTCGGCGGCGACGACGGACCTCCGTACGGCGGCGGAAGCGGCCCGGGATGCACTTGGGCCCTGGCGCGATACCGCTCAGGCGCTCCGGAGCGCCGTGGACGGCTTGCTCGGTGCAGCGGCATCGATCGAAGCAGCCCAGCGCGGCGCGAGCGACCTTTCCGCGCGTCTCGCCCAGGCGTCCGAGCGCTTCGGCGGGCTCGACGAGGGGCTTGCGAAGACGTTGCGCGCCTTGCAGGAGGCGCTGGGCGGCTACCAGCGACAGATCGCTGAATTCGTCTCCGGCCTCGATCAGGGGCTTCAGAAGAGCGTCGGTGGCCTCCTAGCAGTCGCCCAGAGCCTTGAAAATTCCGTCGAGGAAATTGGTGGCGCGCGACCGCAGCGCCGGGCGAGCCAAGGATGAGTGGAGCCGGACTGGCCGAGGAGGGCGAATCCGAAGGCTATTTTGCCTCCGTCAGCGACTTGATGGTGGGCGTCCTCTTCGTCTTCCTTCTCATGCTGACCGTCTTCGCGTTGAACTTTCGTGATGATAGCGCAAGCCTCGACAGGCTTCGGGCGGAGTTGCAGCGCGCGGAGCAGGCCGCTCAATTGGAAAGGGCCAACGCGGAAGCTGCGCGCGCGATCGCGGAAGCCGCGCGGATCGAAGCCGAGCGACAGCTAGCCGAGGCCGAGCGGCAGTCGGCTCGGGCCCGCGCACAGGAGGAGGAGGCCGCCCGCCTCCGAGCGCAGAACGAGATGCTTCGTGCGAGGTTGCAAGAGGCCGCGGACAAGCTCCGGCGCGAACTTGCGGACCGCGAGGCGGCACGGAACGCCCTGCTGCAGCGGCTTGCCCGAGGGCTGGAGGCGCGGCGGATCCAATTCATCCTGGATCCCAGGTCGGGCGTCCTGAGGCTGTCTGACGCGGTGCCTTTCCCGACCGGTGGCAGTGACCTCACCGATACGGCGCGACGCACTGTGACTGCTCTTGGCGAAGTGCTGGCTGAGGTGCTGCCATGCTTCTCGTATGGCGCGCCGCGTCAGAACTGCGAGCAGGCTGATATCCCGATCCTGGAGGCGATGCTCGTCGAGGGGCACACGGATCGCCAGCCCTTCGCGAACATGACGGCGGCTGATTCCCAAGCAAGGAACGACCTGCTCTCTACCGCTCGGGCGCTGACCGTCTTCGCCCAGATCCGGCAGCAGCAGCGCGTTCTCGACGAACTTCGGAACCCGTCCGCCCAGCCACTACTAGGCGTGTCCGGATACGGCCAGCGGCGACCGCTTCCCGAAGCGATGACGCTCTCCGAGGCGCACCTCGCCCAGAATCGTCGTATCGATCTTCGCTTCATCCTCTCAGCGCGCACCTCGGACGAGATCCGACGACTGCTGGAGGACATCGCCGCTCTGCAGCAGGGCGGCGCCCGATGACGGAATCCACCGCCGCCCTGCGTGAGCTTGCTGCGCTCCAGGATCTCCTCCAGCGAAAGCCCGCTCTGCCAGAGAGACCGGCGTGCCTCCGCCAGGCAGGAGAGCTGTTCCGCAAGGACGAGGCTGCGGCACTTCCGTCCGGTGAGGTTCTGGAGATCCTGCGCGAGGAACTCCGCAAGGCTTGTGCGGCCGGTGCACTGGCCAGCATCCCAGTGCGGACACTCCGCCGTGCCCCGATGGTCTTTTGGGACCGCGATCCGCAGGCCGCCGCGTTCCCCGGGCTCCTGGAGGCGTTCTTGGCAGGGGCGGCTGCCAGGCCTCGCTGGCTTCGCGAGCTGGTCGAGGCTTGGCTGCGCGACTTCGGCCCGGACCGGGCGCGCCTACCCGAGGCTGGCCGCGCGGCGGCGAACCTCCTGGCGCGTACGCAAGACCCCCGGCTTCAGCCCTGGGACCGCGCGCACAGGCGCTACTCCATGTTCGACGCCGCACGCGGGCCCGAGCGCGTCGGATCTGCTCTTCTAAGCGGTAGCGATCCTGTCGAGGCGGTCCTCTCGGAAACCGGGATGGATGACCCACTCCGGGCCGAGGGACGCTTCTTTCGTGCAGCCGTTCGGGCGATGCTGGCGGCGCTGCCAACCGCGCTTCGTGGGACTGGCGCGCGCGAGGCCTGGGCTAGAGCCGCTGTCATCCTCGAGATTGAGCGCGTCCGTCGCGACAGATCGGGGCGCGAGATCGCCGAGCCGGCACTGCGAGTCGCCGACCTCGCGGGGGAGACGATCGCCGCATGCCTCGACCCCTGGCTGCGCGACCCGCCGGCGGCGAACGCGCCGAGGGAAGAGATAAAGGCCTTCCTCCTCCGAGTCGTCGGAGACCCTCGACTCCGGCCTGAGCGGTGGCGTGCAGCGCCTGAGGCCTGCGCGCAGCTCATGCGCAGTTGGCTTGCCGCCGCCTCGCTTGAGACCTTCTTTGCGCTGATTAGCGAAACCAACAACGACCCACAGTGGCAGTACCGGCGCGCGTTCTGGCGTGCCTGCCTCCGCAAGATGCCCGGCCACCAGCCTGCCGAAGTCTGGGTCGTGCTCGGCCCCGGCATGGCAGCCCGGGCGAAGGCTGTGAAGGACCTAGCGAGTGCCCATGGGCGCATGGAGGTCTCGGGCCAGTACGGCGAACAAGCTGTGCTCCTGATCAGGCTCGGGAACATTGTACTCAGCGAGTGGAGCAATGTTGGGCCGGTGCGGGCGTGGGAGATCGGCGACCCACGTTGCCCTGCGCTTTACCGCACGCACTACGAGGCGCGGGACCTTCGGGCGAAGTGCCTCGACTTCCCTGATCATCCGATCAAGGGCAGGGGGGGCGCCTTTGACGGCGGAGGGCTCTGGCACCGGGATCCGAAAGGCTACCTCTGGCAGGGATGTGCTGCCGCTTTCCTCCAGAGCCACACGCAGCTGCGGCTGGTGCCAGAAGACTACAAGCTGAGATGACGCCCGTGCTTCGCATGACCGCCGTGCCTGCGCCAGCAGGTACCGAGCTGCGCCTCGCTTCGGGCGCAGACGTACTTCCGCCGGCGTCGTGGGGCCTCTCGGGCCATCGGGGAGCCGACATCGCGCGCCGCCTCGTCATTGAGGGCGCAGCGATCGAGGCCGATGACTACCTTCTGGTGGAGCACGCTGCGGTGGCGCGCCTCACGGCGGCAGAGGCGGCGCGGCTGGACTTGCCACCGGCTACGTCGCTGCGTGCTGTAGTCGAGGGCAGCGGCATCATGCTGCGGTCCGACTTCACCGCTTCTTTGCGTTGGACGCGCCCTGGCGGCCAGAACGTCCTCGGCGTCGAGCGCGTCGGGGCTTGGCTGCGGGAGGCTGACGGCTGGCGGAGGCTGCCTGAGACACTCTTTGCCGTCGCGGAGGCTGTCGACCGTTACGCGGCGGCTGCAGGCCAGGGCGATGCGCCCCGATTGCGCGCACTCGCCGCGCTCAGGGAAGCCCTTCCGACCGCGGCATTGACCGGTTCTGCCGAAGCGACCGGGTTGCTCGGCACTGTCACCATCCTCGAGGCGGACGCTCTCTCGCTAGACGCGACCGGCGCCGGTGACGACCTGCAGATTGTCCCGGTACTGCACCGTGCCGGGGCCGGCGACGCTCCGCTCCTGCCGGAAGACCGCCAGCGCGCGTTCGGGAACGACCAGTTCCTTCGCTGGCCGACCGCACGGCCCGTGTACACTCTGCCTGGGGGCGTCTACGTCGTCCTATCACCGCCGTTGCGGCAGGCACTTGAAGTAGCGCGCCGCATCGCCGCAGGCCCGCCGGCTGAACGACGCTCGTTTCTGCGCGAACCTCGCGCTGCGATCCGCGCAGCGATCGGCGACGAGGCCGACGCTGCCCTGCTTGACTCTCTGGTCGTCGAAACGCCGGCCTGGTCCGACCGGGTTGTCGGCCTTGGACTGTGGCAGCCTCGTGTGCTCCCGTGGATCGAACTCTCGGGGAACGATTGGTTCGGCAGCAGCGCACCGAATGGCACAGGCGGGGGAGAGAGCCCAAGCCAGCGCGGCATCGTCGTTGGTGATCAGCGCATACCGCTGACGCCAGAACAGGCTGAGCGGCTGTCGACCGACATCAGGGAAGCCATCGCTGTAGGGCGGCCAACGGTGCAGGTCGAAACGCCCGACGGACCCGTCCAAGTTCCAGCGAGCGATGCGACGGTCGCGTCCCTCGCGCCGCTGTTGCCTAGGTCGCGCGATGGAAGCGGCACCGCTGAGCCCTCGCCCACCGAGGTCCTGCTCATCAAGCCGAATGAGACGGCGAGGGACATTGAGGCGCTGGTGCAGCGGAGGCCGACGCCTCGCGCAGCGGCTCCAGCGTCGCTCCGGACGCCGCTGAAGGAGCACCAGCGAGAGGGGCTCGTTTGGCTGCAGCGCAACTGGGCCGTTGGCAGCCCGGGGGTGTTGCTGGCGGATGATATGGGGCTTGGCAAGACGCTTCAGGGCTTGGCGTTCCTCGCATGGTTGCGCGAAGGAATGACGGCGGGCCAGGTCACGCGCGCACCCCTGCTAATCGTCGCACCGACGGGGCTCTTGGAGAACTGGCGCGCGGAGCACGACCGCCATCTTGTCGCACCGGGGCTCGGGCGGCTCGTGCAGGCCTACGGGAAGGGGCTCGCGGGCCTGCGTCTGCCATCCGGCGGAGCGCCCGGCCTCGACCTGGCGGCGCTGCGGGACGCCGACTGGGTCCTGACCACGTACGAGACACTGCGTGACCATGACCGCGACTTCGGCGCAGTGCGCTTCGCGGCGATGCTGCTGGACGAGGCGCAGAAGGTGAAGACCCCAGGGATTCGGCTGACTGACGCGGCCAAGGCAATGAATGCCGACTTCCGGGTAGCTCTGACTGGAACGCCAGTAGAGAACCGGCTGGCGGATCTCTGGTGCATCGTGGATGGCGTCGCCCCCGGCCATCTCGGGGACCTGCGGCGGTTCAGCGCCACGTATGAGGCAGCTCCGACAGTGGAGCGCCTTGCTGAACTCAAGGCGTCGCTGGATCGCTCGATTGGCGGCCGTCCGCCGCTTCTCCTCCGTCGCCTCAAGGAGGACCGCCTTCCAGATCTGCCGCCCCGCAACGACGTCGTCATGACGGCCGAAATGCAGGGGGCGCAACTCGCGGCTTACGAGGAGGCGGTCGCCCTCGGTCGGAGTGATCAGGGCGCAGGCCGCGTTCTCGAGGCGCTTCAGCGGCTCCGTGCTGTCAGCTTGCACCCCGACGCCGACGCCGCTCCCGACGATGCCGAGCTGATCGCCGGCTCTGCCCGCCTTCGCCTGGCGCTTCAAGCCCTAGATGCCATCGCCGAGCGCGATGAGCGTGCGTTGGTTTTCTTGGACGACCTCACGATGATGGCGCGGATTGCGGGGCTGCTTCAGCGCAGATATCGGCTGCCTGCGGCACCGATGACGATTAGCGGCAAGGTTGCTGGCGCGGCGCGCCAGGCTCGTGTGGACAGGTTCCAGGAGGCACCGGGCGGGTTCGACGTCATGCTGCTCTCCCCGCGTGCGGGCGGGGTCGGCCTGACGCTGACCCGGGCGAATCACGTCGTGCACCTGGCCCGGTGGTGGAACCCGGCGGTCGAGGACCAGTGCACTGGCCGGGTACTCCGGATCGGACAGGAGCGTCCGGTGACCGTGCACGTACCCCTCGCGGTCTTGCCCGGCGGCAGACCATCCTTCGACGAAAACCTGCACGCGCTGCTCGAGCGCAAGCGGAAGCTGATGCGAGAGGCACTGATGCCGCCGGACGCACAGCCGGACGACCTCGCCTCGATGCTGCGCGACAGCCTCGCCTGACTCTCCGCTATCCTGCCGCGCGGAGCAGAGCGATCCTCAGCGAGTACGGGCCGGTCCGCTCGATGATGACATCGTCGCCCTCACGTGCTGCAGCGTCCGCGAAGAACTCACGGACCGGCCCCCGCTGACGCAGGATCATCTTGTCGCCCGCAACGTCGGTCGTGATCGTCGGTCCCGGCTCGAAGGTGACGATCAATTGGCTGGGTGCCGCCGCTTCGGCATTCGGCCCGCTGATGACGTCATCCGGCAGCAGGTGCCTGGCCCTACGCAGGTAGATGTGGCCGTTGCGGATATTGCCGCCCGTCAGCTGGACGATGGCGCTCGCCGGTTCACCGCGGACGGGCAGCGCGCGTGCGGGCGGCCCTGCCGATCTGACGGCAGGCGGCGAGGAGGGTATTGGCCTGTCGGCCCAACATTCCGGGCAATGGCGGTCGCAGTCGTCGCGACGGCGAGCGGTGCGCGCCCGGCGATCGCCTCTGTGACCGACCGATCGAGAACCACCCAGCCGACGGCACCTGACGGGTGTCGGTAAGGCACGGGCGCAGCAAGCGGGCGCGCGTCGCGGAGCACCCATGGAATCACCCATCCAGCAGCGAGGGCGTCCTGCTGCCATCCGGGGTCGATACGGTGCCTGTCGACTGTTGCTGCCATCGCATCAGCGTCGAGCGGCGCCAGACAGTCGGTGAGGTCGGCGGTTCCCACGACGAATCCAGAGCGCTTCCTGATCAGCGCGATGCGACCGCGAAGGCTCGTTGGGCGCGACCGCATCTCCCAGGTCTTCGCGCCAGAGAGGATCATGCTGACCCACGGTTCGTCGACGACAAGGCCCCGCGTGGGAGCGCCATGTAGCGAGGTCACACTAGTCGTCCGGAAACAGCCTCCGCATCTGGTCCGGATCTAACGGGATACGTTTTGGTGTCCCTTGGGGGCGATTTGCTCTTTTGTCGAGCTCCGTGATCTCCGCCTCGGCCCGCTTGGGGTCGACGACAACCAGCAACCGGCGCGGGGGCTTAAGGGAACCGCGTGCGTGTCGTGCAGCCATATCCTTGGCCTTCTTGTCATAGTCGCTCACTTGCGCTTGTCCCGCCGTAGCCATGCGTGGGTGTATTCCGCCGAGCCTTGCCGGCCGTGCACCGTATTGGATAGCTGAGCAGTAGGATTTGCGCTCCTCGTTCGACCAGCCTTCACTTCCGCAGTGTAGGGTTGGTCATTAGCAAATCCTATTGCGTCCGGACCAGGACTCTTCTCGCTGTCCTTCAGGGACCAGTCCACGTCCGGATACTGATCCCGCAGCACTGCTTCGCCGACCTCCTCAGCCCTGCGCGCTCGTGAGACGGGCTGATTTGATCCATCACGTCCGATACTGTTCAAGCGTTCGGTGAGGGACTTCTTAGGGGGCTTCGCCATAACGTGCCTGGCTCAATGGAAGCCAGACTGTAGCGGGCTGTCTGCCAGCCCTTCAACTTCGTTCCGACCACGGCCATCCGAGCAGTCGAATAGGCGGGCGAGTGGGCGAACGTCAGCGACAAGCTGCGAGAGACGCTTCCGTATGGGTTTCGCTTCCTACGCCACTTCCACTTCCACCCATGTCTCCCTGCCTGGCGGCCACGCCGGTGGCGCAGATATTTCCGCGATTTTTGCGGACGGGCCGGCCATGGCGCCGGAGGGGATAAGCGCCGAGACAGCCTCTCTCCGTGCCCGCATTCTCCAGACTGGTGACTGGCCGATTATCGAGCCGCATGGAAAGTTCTGAAAAAGCTGATTTTTCGGAAACGGAAGCGTGGCGAAATTTATGAAGCGGAGGCGCCGTCGAAGAGTGCTGGCACCAAATCCTTGATCGGTAGCCCCCTCTCCGAGACGACGATCAAGCCGCCCGTGCCGTTGACAGCGCCTCGGCCTGCCGCAGGAGCGTATGGCCGGCCGCGTCCCGAAGGTCCGACGGATCGCCATAATTCCGGAGGATCCGCTTCACGAGCATCTGGGCCGGCAGCCGAAAGGCGCCGCCCTCCATCATGCCAGCCGCCACCCGCCGCGGGGAAGCATCCGCGACGAAGCTGGGCAGCACGTTGGTGGCATGGCGCGCAGGCCTGACGAAGGCGTGATGGAGATTGCCGATTCCATCCTGTGACAGGGCGGATTGCGGCCCCGATCAGCGGCCGCCTCATCCCCGCGCGTGGGACCGGCGGCCGAGATAGGCGTCCAGCACCCGCTCATCATGGGCGAGGTCCGAGGACTTGCCCTCCAGCAGCACGCGCCCGTTCTCCATCACATAGGTCCGGTGCGTGACGGAAAGGGCGTAAGACGCCATTTGCTCCACCAGCAGGATGGACAGGCCCTTGCGGTTCAGGTCGATCAGCACCGGGAAGAGCATGTCCAGGATCTTGGGCGCCAGGCCCAGCGACAACTCATCAATGACCAGCAGGCGCGGGCGCGACAGCAAGCCCCGCGCAATGGCCAGCATCTGCTGCTCCCCGCCCGAGAGCGTGCCGGCGGATTGGTCTATGCGTTCGCCCAGGCGGGGGAACATCGTGATGGTCTTCTCGATGTCCTCATCCACGCCGCGCGGGTCGGTCTTGATGCGGGTATAGGCGCCGAGCACGAGGTTGTCGCGCACGCTCTGGTCGGAGAAGACCATGCGGCCCTCCGGCACCATCGCCAGGCCGCGTGCCACCATGCGGTGGCTGGGCTGGCCGGTCACATCGCTGCTGTCGAAGGTCACCGCGCCGGCCGCCGGCTTCACCACGCCTGAGATCGCGCGCAGCGTGCTGGTCTTGCCCGCGCCGTTGGACCCGATGACGCCCACAAATTCGCCGGCGCCCACATGAAGGTCCACGCCGCGCACCGCCTCGATCCGACCGTAGGAAACGCAGAGGCCCGAGACCTCCAGGATGGGGCGTTCGGTCATTTCGCGGCCTCCAGCGAGGGGGTGGCGCCTTGCCCGAAATACGCCTCGATGACCTTGGGGTTCGCCTGCACCTCGGCCACGGTGCCATCGGCGATCACCTCGCCATAATCCAGCACCGTGACGCGGTCGGAGACGGCCATGATCATGTCCACATGGTGCTCGACGAGGATCACCGTCATGCCACGGTCCGCGAGGCCGCGGATGAGGGCGATGAGGTCCTCGATTTCCCCATGGGTGAGGCCGGCCGCGGGTTCATCGAGCAACAGGAGCTTGGGCCGCAGCGCCAGCGCACGGGCAATCTCCAGCCGGCGCTGATGGCCGAAGGGCAGGTTGCCCGCGGCTTCGTCGGCGAATTCGGACAGGCCCACGAACTCCAGCAGGCGCAAGGCTTCGGCCCGGGCCGCGCGTTCCTCACGGTGGAAGCGCGGCAGGCGCAGCAGCGTCTCCGCGAAGGTCGCGCGGAAGTGCGGATGGGCGCCGACCAGCACGTTCTCCAGCACCGTCATCTGCGAGAACAGTTCCGTGTTCTGGAAGCTGCGCGCCACACCCAGCCGCGCCAGCGCATAGGGGGGTGCATCGCGCAGGCGCTCGCCGAACAGGGTCACGCGCCCTTCGGTCGCCTTGTAGAAGCCGGAGATGACATTCAGGAGGGAGGATTTCCCCGCGCCATTGGGTCCGATCAGCGCATGGACGGTGCCGGCGCGGACCTCCATGTTCACCGTGTTCACGGCGGTGAGGCCGCCGAAGCGCAGCGTGACGCCCTCCGCGAGAAGCGTCGCCTGGCCCCGCGCGTCAGAGCGCCCGATGACGGCTTCCAGCCCAGTGCCCCAGTTGGGCCAGCCGCCGGTGGCGCGGGGGCTAGGCTTCGTCCAAAGCCGCGCCGGCAGCCTGCCAAGGGACCCCACGATGCCCTGAGGCAGGGCGAACAGCACGACCGCCAGCAGCAACCCATAGCCGAAGGTCTGCCACTGGCCGAGGCCCTGCAGGAATTGCGTCGCCGTGAACAGAACGGTGGTCCCGACCAGCGGCCCCGCCATGGTGCCCGACCCGCCCAGGATCACCATCAGCAGCAGTTCGATGCTGGTGGTGAAGGTGAAGGTCTCGTAGTTCACGAACAGCGCCAGGTTCGCGAACAACCCACCGCCCAACCCTGCGAACCCGGCCGAGATCGAGAACGCCATGGTGCGGATGGCCACGACGTTGATGCCCAGGGCGCGCGCCGCATTTTCGCTTTGCGCCGCGGCGCGCATGGCCCGGCCGTAGCGGCTGTAGGTGATGGCGTATTGCGCCCAGACGGCCAGCAGCAGGCAGAGCAGGATCAGGTAGTAGTAGTTGAAGCTCGTGCGGCGGACCGCCATCAACGGCTCGCCGAACAGGGTCGGACGGGGAATGCCGGCGAGGCCCGAGGCACCGCCCGTGAAGCTCACCCATTCCCGCAGGATGTTCACGAAGATCAGCCCGAAGGCGATGGTGATGACGGCGAGGTACACTCCGCGCACCCGCACCGTCGGAAAGGCCAGCACCGCGCCCATCATGGCGGGGATAAGGATGGCAAAGGCCATGCTTTCGGCGAAGGAGAAGCCCGCGCGCAGCGACAGCAGCGCCGCCACATGCGCGCCCAGCCCATACAGCGCCGCCTGGCCGAGCGAGACCAGGCCAGCCAGCCCGACAAGAAGGTTCAGACCGATGACCACGATGGCGAAGATCATGGCACGCATGACCAGGCGCAATTCGTAGCTGGTGGGGAAGCGTTCGCCCGTCAGGTCCCCATACCAGGGGAAGCCCGCGATGATCGCGGCAAGGAGCAGCAGGGCCAGCCATCCGGCGCGGTGCGCGTTCATACCTTGCGGACCTCCTTGCGGCCGAACAGGCCTTGGGGAAACAGCAGCAGTGCCAGGATCATGATGGTGAAGCCGATGGCGTCGCGCGCCGCACTGGACAGGAAGCCCTCGATGAATCGCTCCAGCACGCCGTAGAGGATGCCCACCACCACCACGCCCTTGGCGTTGGCGATGCCCGCGATGATGGCCACCATGAAGCCCTTCAGCCCCACAACCACGCCCATGGTGGAGGACGCCTGCACCACTGGCGCGATGAGGAAGCCCGCCAGCGCGCCGATGCCGCCGGCGAGGCCGAAGGCGAACAGCGTGATGCGGTCCGCATCAATGCCGACCAACCCGGCCGCGGTGCGGTTCAGGGCCACGGCACGCAGTGCGCGGCCCAGCACGGTGCGGCGGTAGAAGGCCTCCAATCCGAAGGTCAGCACGATCAATGCCACCGGAATGAGCAGTTCCTGCGCGTAGATGCCGGCACCGCCGATGCGCAGCGGCTCCTGCATGAAGGGCGTATCGAGCGGGCGGCCGAGCGGACCATAGGTCGCGGTGGCGAAGCTCTCCATCATGATGCCGACCGCGATGGTGGTCAGCATCCAGCCGATGGCGTTGGCGTCGCGATTGAAGGGGCGCACGAAGACACGCTCGATGACCGCCCCCGTCAGCGTCGCGATGGCGATGGCTCCGCCTGCCGCGACCAGCAGCGGCATGCCCAGCTCCACCAGCACCACGGTCAGCACGCCGCCCAGCATGAAGACGTTGCCATAGGTGAAGTTGACGGCCTTGGCGGCGCTCCACATCACGTAGAAGCCCAGCGCCACCATGGCGTAGACGCTGCCCACGGAAATCCCGGTCAGCAGATATTGCAGGATCGCTTCCAAGCGGGCCTCCGTGCGTGAAAACAGACACGGCGCGGAGCTGGCGCCCCGCGCCGCGAAGAGCGTCTTGCCTCAGTTCGTGCGTGCGCGGCCGTAGGGCGTCTGCGCGATCGGCAGCAGCTGGCCATCATGGAAGGCAAAGAGCTGGTAGGCGCTGGCCTGGATGGCGTCGTGCCGCTCCTGCCGCCGCTCGAACGCGGGCGCGTAGTTGGCGACGATGCCCTGGTAGTTCACGCGGAACAGCGCCTCCCGGAAGGCCTCGCGGTCGAAGCGGCCGGCCAGCTTGATGGCTTCGGCGATGATGAAGGTGGCGTCGTAGGCGTTGGCCGTGCCTGAGGGCAGCGGGATGTCGGCCGCGGTGCGGATCTGCGGGAAGCGCGCCTGAATGCGCTGCAGCACGCCGGCGGCGCGCGGCGGAAGTTCGCCCATCCAGGTGTAGGTGCCGGCGACGATCACCCCATTGGCCAGCGGCCCCGCGGTCTGGGCGAACTGGACGCCGACGCCCCAGGCCGAGACGATCTGCGGGCGGTAGCCGAGGCGGTCCATGGAGCGCAGCAGGTTCGTCGCCTCGCGGTCCACGCCGTAGAAGATGATGGTGTCCACGCCGGCATCGCGCAGCCGGATGAGCTGGGCGGACATGTCGGTGTCGGCGATGTTGAACGTCTCCTGGCCGGCCAGCGAGATGTTCGCCGCGCGCATGGCCGCCGTCACGTCCGGGACGGCGCCCTGGCCCCAGGCGGTGCCTTCATAGACCAGCGCGATCCTGCCCGAGGCGCTGCGTGCGCGCGCGGCATCCACCAGGAAGGGCGCCACCCAGCGATCCTTCATGGAGACGCGGAACATCCAACGGTTCGCGTTGTTCGGGTGCTCGATGACGCCCGTGCCGGCCGAGATCACGCCCATCCAGGGCAGGCCCATTTCGTCCAGCGGCTCGCGCAGGGCGATGGCGTTGGGGGTGCGGAAGCCGCCCATCATCACGATGCAGTTGTCGCGTTCGCCGATGCGGCGCGCATTGTCCACGGCGCGGGCCGGTTCGCCCTGGTCATCATAGGCGATGAGCCGCAGCGGCTGGCCGAGCACGCCGCCAGCCGCATTGATCTCCTCAATCGCGGTCTCGACGGCGATCCGGATGGAAAGGCCCGTGTGCGCCAGGGGGCCCGTCAGCTCCCAGGATGCGCCGATGCAGGGCTGCGCGCGCTGCGCGGCGGCCGGTGCGGCCGCACCAAGTGCCAGGCCAGCCAGCACGCCAAGGCCCAGCAGTGCGCGGCGCGGCGCGAAGGGGGGAATTCGTGACATCTGGATCGTCTCCTTGGTCCCGGGTCCGGCCGTGCCGGAGGGTGGCCTGCCGAGGCAGCCGCCAAACCCTAGGGGCTGTCCGGAGGCGGCCGCAACGCGCCGCAATGGATCAGCTGCGCGGTCTGGCGGCATGCGGACAACGTCATGCATAGATTTTGTGCTTTTTCCCACAAAATTGCCTTCAGTGCGTGCGAAAAACGTTCTTCGTCGGCCGAACGACTTGTTCTTTGCGCGCCATTCCGCCCGTTGCTCGTCAACACTTGGCGTCCCACGGGAGGACATGAGGCATGGCGCAGAGCGGCATCGGGTCATCGGTTCGGCGGAAGGAGGACCACCGCTTCATCACCGGCCGCGGGAACTATGTGGGCGACATGCAGCGGCCGGGCATGGCGCATGGGGTGTTCCTGCGCTCGCCGCACGCGCATGCCGTGTTGAACGGGCTGGATGTGTCGGCGGCGCTGGCCGCACCCGGCGTGCTGGGCGTGATCACGGGGGTGGATTTGGCCGCCGCCGGCGTGGGCGGGCTGCCCTGCGGCTGGGGCATTACCGGCAGCGATGGCCTGCCCATGAAGGAGCCGCCGCACCCCGCGCTCGCCATCGGCAAGGTGCGCTACGTGGGCGACGCGGTGGCCTTCGTCGTGGCCGAGACGGCGCACCAGGCGCGCGACGCCGCGGAACTCATCACCGTGGACTACTCACCCCTGCCCGCGGCGGTTGACCTGGAAAGCAGCGTCGCGCCCGGCGCGCCGCAGATTTTCGACGATGTGCCGGGAAATCTGTGCTGCGACTGGTCCATCGGCGACGCGGCGGCCACCGATGCCGCCTTCGCCCGCGCCGCCCATGTCACGCGCCTCAAGCTGGTGAACAACCGCCTGGTGGGAAACCCGATGGAGCCGCGCGCCGCCATCGCGGAATATGAACCCACCACGGGCCAATACACGCTGTGGACCACCAGCCAGTTCCCGCATGTGGTGCGGCTGCTGATGGGCAATTTCGTGCTCAACATCCCGCAGCACAAGCTGCGCGTGGTGGCCCCCGATGTGGGCGGCGGCTTCGGCGTGAAGCAGTTCCACTATGCGGAGGAGGCCGTGATCACCTTCGCGGCCAAGCGCCTTGGCCGTGCGCTGAAATGGGTTTGCGAGCGCAGCGAGGGCTTCATCAGCGACGCCCATGGCCGCGACCATGTGACCGAGGCCGCGCTGGCGCTGGACGCCGAGGGGAAGTTCCTCGGCATGAAGGTGCTGACCATCGGCAATATCGGTGGCTACATCTCGACCTTCGGGCCGAACATCCCCACCAACCTCTATGCGCCCCTGCTGGCGGGCGTGTACACGACGCCCGCCATCCATTGCCAGGTGAAGGTGGCCTTCACCAACACGGTGCCGGTGGATGCCTATCGCGGCGCGGGCCGCCCCGAGGCCACCTTCGTGGTGGAGCGCCTGGTGGACATGGCGGCCATCGAGATGGGCATTGACAAGGCCGAGATCCGCCGCCGCAACATGATCGCCCGCAGCGCCTTCCCCTACCAGACGCCGGTGATGATGAAGTACGACAGCGGCGACCCCTTGGGCTGCCTCGACCGTGCGTTGGCGCTGGCGAACTGGGAAGGTTTTCCACAACGCCGGGCTATCGCGAAGCAGCGCGGCAAGCTTCTGGGCGTGGGGCTGTCCACCTATATCGAGGCGTGCGGCCTCGCACCCTCGCGCATCGCGGGGCAGTTGGGCGCCCGGGGCGGGCTGTATGAGAGTGCCACCGTGCGCGTGCACCCCACCGGCCATGTCACGGTGCTGATCGGCACCCACAGCCATGGCCAGGGGCACGAGACCACCTTCGCGCAGATCGTGGCGGAAAAGCTGGGCGTGAAGTTCGAGGACATCGACATCGTGTTCGGCGACACCGACCGCGTGCAGTTCGGCATGGGCACCTACGGCTCGCGCTCTCTGGTGGTGGGGGGGCCGCGCTGGCAAAGGCGTCGGACCGCGTCATCGCCAAGGGTCGCAAGATCGCCGCCCACCTGCTGGAGGCGAGCGAGGTGGACATCGAGTTCTCCGAAGGCCGCTTCACCGTCGCCGGCACCGACCGCGGGAAGTCCTTCCAGGAGGTGGCGCTGGCCGCCTATGTCCCGCACGACTATCCGCTGGAGACGCTGGATCCCGGGCTGGAGGAACAGGCGTTCCACGACCCGGTGAACTTCTCCTTCCCGGGCGGCGCGCATGTGGCCGAGGTGGAGATCGACCCTGACACCGGACACATCACGCTGGTGAACTATGTCGGCGTGGATGATGTGGGGACCGTCATCAACCCGATGATCGTCGAGGGGCAGTTGCATGGCGGCGTGACCCAGGGCATCGGCCAGGCGTTGCTGGAACACTGCGTCTATGACCCGGCGACGGGGCAGATGCTCAGCGGTTCCTTCCAGGACTACTGCATGCCGCGCGCCGATGATGTGCCGAGCTATTCCATGAAGAACCATCCCGTCCCCTCCACCGACACGCCCATGGGCGTGAAGGGATGCGGCGAGGTGGGTTCCATCGGCGCCCCGGCGGCCGTGATCAACGCGGTGGTGGATGCGCTGTCGGACTATGGCATCACGCACATCGACATGCCCGCCACGCCCGCGCGCATCTGGCGCGCGATCAAGGCCGCGGAGATGCCGATGGCGGCCGAATGATCAGCGACTGTTGCTGGTGCGCCATTCCTCCAGCTTCGCGATCATCGCATCGGCGGTGGTGATGTCGGCATAGCGGCGGCCGACATCCTTGATGTTCTGGTCATGGGCGGCCTGGTCCTGGTCGCCCACGCAATCCTCTGGCACCTGCACGCGGAAGCCCAGCGAGAAGGCATCGATGATGCTGGCACGCACGCAGCCGGAAGTGATGCAGCCGGTGACGATGACCGTATCCACCCGCTCCCGCGTCAGGATGGCGCCGGCGGCCGTGCCGAAGAAGATCGATGGCGCCGTCTTGGTCAGCACCACGTCCGGCCCCTCGGCGGCGATGCGCGGGTCCAGCGTGGTGCCCGTGGTGCCGGCCAGCAGATCCAGCACGGGCGGCACCTTCCAGTGCGGAGCCCCCTTAGGCCCGTCGAAGGCGATGACGCAGGCGATGATGGGCGCGCCCGCCGCCTTGGCCGCACGCATCAGCCGCACGGTGTTGTCCAGCGCGCGATCCACCAGCGGCGCGCCGCCCATGGGGAAGGCCGGATCGGTGAAGCCCGTCTGGAAATCCACGACCACCAGGCCGGGCTTCTCACCGAAGCCCACCCCCTTCGCGCCATAGCCGCGCGCCGCATAGACGTCTTCGCTCATCCCGTTTTCACCCAATGTTTGAGAGCGTGTGATTCCCACATGGGACCGGCTTGCCAGCCCCCGGGCCCGATGCACCATCGCGAAAGACAGGCATTGGTCCAAAGGAAAGCGGCATGGCGTATCGGATTTCCGTGGATACCGGGGGAACTTTCACCGACATCGTCGTGCTTGATGATGCCGGGACGCTGCATATCGGCAAATCCCTCACCACGCCCGACCGGATCTTCGAAGGAATGAAGGGTGCGCTTTCGGTGGTTGCCGCTGATCTGGGCATCAGCCTGGGCACGCTGCTCGCGGAGGCGGCAATCCTGATCTACGGCACCACGCGCGCCACCAATGCCGTGGTGACGAAGCGCACGGCGCGTACCGCCTTCCTGACGACGCGCGGCTTCCGCGATACGCTGACCCTCAAGGAAGGCGGCAAGCACGGTCCGCACGACTACAGCTACGACTACCCCGATCCCTACATCCCGCGCCGCCTCTCCTTCGAGATCACGGAGCGCATCAGCGCCGAGGGCGAGGTCGTGATCCCCTTCGACGAAGCCCAGGCGCGCCAGGTGATCGAGACGCTGAAGGCGCGGCGCGTGGAGGCCGTTGCCGTCTCGCTGCTGTGGTCCATCGCCGAGCCCGCGCATGAGCTGCGACTGGGCGCGCTGCTGGACGAGATGATGCCGGGCGTGCCCTACACGCTGTCGCACCAGCTGGTGCCCATCCTGCGCGAATACCGGCGCGCTTCCGCCACCGCCATCGATGCCTCGTTGAAGCCGCTGATGCAGAAGCACCTGGGCGAGATGGCCTCCGATCTGCGCGGGGCGGGCTTCACGGGCGACCTGCTGGTCAGCACCTCCGTGGGCGGTTGCCAGGCGGTGGAGGAACTGATCGCGCGGCCCATCCACACGCTGAAATCGGGCCCGGCCATGGCGCCCGTGGCGGGACGCGCCGCCTGCGCGGTGGAGCGTCTGGGCGGCAACGCCATCGTCTGCGACACCGGCGGCACCACCTTCGACGTGGGCCTGGTGCGCGACGGCGGCCTTGTCTACACGCGCGACGCCTGGCTGGGGCAGCGCTGGCTGGGCGACATCATCGGCACTTCCACCGTGGACGTGCGGTCCATCGGCGCGGGCGGCGGTTCCATCGCCTGGCTTGATGCGGGCGGGCTGCTGCGGGTGGGGCCGCAATCAGCCGGCTCCACGCCCGGGCCGGCCTGCTATGGGCGCGGCGGCGACCAGCCCACCGTGTCCGACGCGGCGCTTTTCCTGGGCTACATCGACCCTGCCTACTTCAACGGCGGGCGGCTGGCGCTGGACGCGGACGCGGCGGCCCGCGTCATCACGCGGCTCGCGGGCGAAATCGGCCGCACACCGGACCAGACGGCGGCGGCCATCATGACCATCGCGAACGAGCTGATGATCAAGGCCATCGGCGAAATCACGGTGAACGAAGGCCTGAACCCGCGCGAGAGCGTGATCGTGGCGGGCGGCGGCGCCGCGGGCTTCAACATCATGCCCATCGCGCAGGAACTGGGGTGTGCGACGGTGGTGCTGCCGCGCCTGGCCTCGGCGCTGTCGGCCTGCGGAATGCAGTACAGCGCCATCGTGTTCGAGGCGACGCGCAGCCGCTTCACCGACAGCACGGGCTTCGACATTGCCGGCGTGAACCGCGCGCTGGAGGAGATCGAGGCCGAACTCGCCGCCTTCCGCCGCGGCCTGCAGGGCGCGGATGGCGCGGAAGCCAGCGTCGAGCTCGTGGTCGAGGCCCGCTACCGCGCGCAGGTCTGGGAACTGGACACGCGCCTGCCCGTCAACCGCATCACCGCGGCCGATGTCGCCGGCCTCGCCGAGGCCTTCCACCAGGCGCATGAGCGCGTCTACGCGGTGCGTGACGAAGGCAGCCCGGTGGAATTCGTGAACTGGAAGGGGCGCATGTCCATCAGCCTCTTCGCGCCGCCGCCGCCGCCCGACGTCGTGGCGACGCCGCACAAGCCCGAACCCGCCACCCACCGCCCCTGCTACTTCACCGAGACGGGGCGCGCCCCCACGCCCATCTACCGGGGTGCCACGCTGCAACCTGGGGCGCAGATCGCGGGGCCGGCCATCATCGAGGAACCGACCACCACCATCGTGGTCTATCCCGGCCTGTCGGCGGAACTCTCCGCCGCCGGCAACTACATCCTGCATTGCGCGTGAGGAGGAACCGATGATGGATCCCGTCCTGCTCTCCGTCATGGCCAATCGGCTCGACGGCATCGTGCGCGAAATGACGAACACCCTGCTGCGCGCCGCGCGTTCGGCCGTGATTTCCTCGGCGCGGGATTTCTCCTGCTGCCTGGTCACGGGCGATGACCAGCTGCTGGCGCCGGCCGAAGGCCTGCCCGTGCACATCTTCGGCTGCCACATCCAGACGGCCAACATGCGCCGCTATCATGCGGGCGACATCCGGCGTGGCGATGCCTATCTCGACAACGACCCTTACGGCGGCAACACCCACCCGGCCGACCACACCTTCATGGTGCCCATCTTCTTCGAGGGCGAGCACCTCTTCACCTCGGTGGCGAAGTGCCACATGGCGGATATCGGCAACTCCATTCCGTCGAGCTATTTCGTGCTGGCGCGTGATGTGTACCACGAGGGCGCGCTGGTCTTCCCGGGCGTGCGCATCCAGCGCGATTTCAAGAACATCGAGGACATCGTGCGGATGTGCCGGGCGCGCATCCGCGTGCCGGACCAATGGTATGGCGACTACCTGGCGGGCCTCGGTTCCGCGCGCGTGGCCGAGCGCCGGCTGGAGGAGTTCTGCGCGAAATACGGCGTGGCCACCGTGAAGAATTTCATGGCCGAGTGGTTTGACTACTCCGAGCGCCGCATGGTCGAGAACATCCGCCGCATGCCACGCGCGAAGCTGGTGAATAAAGGAAGGTCGGACCCGCTGGAGGGTATCCTTCCGGGCGGCCTGGAACTCACGGTCAAGATCGAAATCGACCCCGACGCGGCGATGATCCATGTGGACCTTTCCGACAACCCGCCCTGCGTGGATGTGGGGTTGAACACCTCGCTGGGTGCGGCGACCTCCGCCGTGGTCGGCGCCATCTTCAACGCGCTGGACAAGGATCTCCCCCGAAATGCCGGCAGCTTCCGGCGGCTGACGTTCAAATATGCGGAAGAGAGCGTGGTGGCCGCGCCGAAATTCCCGCACTCCTGTTCCATGGGCACCACCAACGTGTCCGAACGGCTGGTGAACGTCACCCAATCCGCCTTCGCGCAGCTTGGTGACGGGCATGGGCTGAGCGAGGGCGGCACCGGCCTCGGCGCCGGCATGGCGGTGATTTCCGGCAAGGATCATCGCCGCGGCGACGCGCCCTTCGTGAACCGGATGATGCTTTCCACCAATGGCGGCCCGGCCTCTCCGGTGGCCGATGGCTGGGTGAACTACGCCATCCCCGTCATCGCCGGCCTCATGTACCGCGACAGCGTGGAGGTGGATGAACTCAAGCACCCCATCCGCGTGAACAGCCTGGAGATCGTGCCGGACAGCTCCGGCGCGGGGCGGCATCGCGGCGCGCCGGCGCAGCAGATCGAGCTGGCGGCCACCGGCAATCCCGTCACCGCCGTCATTTCCTGCGACGGCCAGCACGCGCCGCCGCGCGGTGTGGTGGGCGGGCATGACGGCACCGCCGGCAAGACCTGGCTCGTGGGCGAGAATGGCGATGCCGCGCGCCTGCCCAATGTGGTCCAGGTCTCGCTGCAGAAGGGCCAGGCGCTGCGCGGCCGCGACAGCTCGGGCGGCGGCTATGGCAATCCGCTGGACCGCGGCCCGGACCGTGTGCTGCACGATGTGCTGGAGGGCTGGGAGAGCCGCGAGAAGGCGCGCGACGTCTATGGCGTGGTCTTCACCGGCGAGATCGAGGATGAGACGCTCGCCGTGGACATCGCCGCCACCGAGGCGCGCCGCGCGGAGCTGCGCGCATGAACAAGCTGGTTCAGGACCCCGGCCGGGTGCGCGACCTCGGCGCCGCCATGGCGCGCGGCGAACTGACCTCCGAAGCGCTGGTGCAACGCTGCCTCGACCGCATCGCCGCCGTGGATGGGGAGGTGCAGGCCTGGCTGCATGTGCTGGCCGAGGGCGCGCTGGCCCAGGCCCGCGCGCTCGACCGCGAAGCCACGAGGCGCGGCCCCCTGCACGGCATTCCCATCGCGGTGAAGGATGTGATCGACGTGCGGGGCCTGCCCACCCGCGCCAACAGCCTCTCCCGCGCCGATGCGCCGCCCGCCACGGCGGATGCCACCGTGGTGGCCCATCTCCGGGCGGCGGGCGCCGTGGTGCTGGGCAAGGTGCACACCACCGAATACGCCTATTTCGCCCCTGTCCCGCCCACCCGGAATCCTTGGGATCCGGCGCGCACGCCGGGCGGCTCCTCGGCCGGATCGGGCGCCGCGGTGGCATCCGGCATGGTGCCGCTGGCGCTGGGCACGCAGACGGCGGGCAGCGTGAACCGGCCCGCCGCCTATACCGGCACGGGGGCGTTCAAGCCCTCCACGCTGTCCATCGGCGGCGTGGGGGTGGTGCCCCTGGCGCCGAGCTTCGACACCATGGGCGCCTTCGGTCAGACGGCACAGGACGCGGCCTTCCTTGCGGCTGGCTTCGCCGCGGATCACCTCGGCCTGCCGGGCGCGCAGCCCACCCGCCCGCGCGTGGTGGTGCTGCGCGACGACATGCTGGCCCGCATGACGGCCCTGGGCACGGCGGCCCGCGTGGACGCGTTTGCCGCCACGCTGAAATCAGCGGGGCTGGAGGTGGTGGAGGCCCGGACGCCTGTCCCGCTCGAGGCCCTGCTCCTCGCCCACCGCCAGGTCCTGCTGGCCGAGGCCGGACGCACCCATGCGCGCCTGCCGATGGACCGCATTTCGCCGCGTCTCGCCGCGGACATCGCCACCGGCCTGGCGATGAGCGATTCCGAGTACCACGCCGCCCTTCGTGACCTGGCGCGGATGCGGCGCGCCTTCTGGGCCGACTTCGGCGACAATGACGCGCTGCTGATGCCCGCCGCGCCGGATGTCGCGCCCGCCGATGGCACCACCGGCGACCCTTCCTTCGTCATCCCCACCACGGCGCTTGGCGGGCCCGTCGCGAGCCTGCGCGCGGGGCTCGATGCCGGCATGCCGGTTGGAGCGCTGCTCTTCGCAGCCCCGGGCCAGGATGCGCGGCTCGCCGGCTTCCTGTTCTCCGACCTCGCCACCGAACTGGACCTGTAGAAAGACTGCCATGCTGCTGAACGTCCCCGTCATCAACGTCGCGCCCTTCCACGGCGGCGATCCCGCCACGAAGCGCGCCATCGCGGCCGAGGTGGGCCGCGCCATCCATGACATCGGCTTTCTCGTCATCACGGGCCATGGCGTGGATCCGGGGCTGATCGCGAAGGTGCAGGCCGCGTCCAACGCCTTCTTCGACCTGGACGCGGCGGAGAAGAACCGCGTTCTGCGCCCGGCACCGGACGTCACGCGCGGCTACATCCCGCTGGAGGCCGAGAGCGTGGGCCGCAGCCAGGGCGTGGACGTACCGGGCGACCTGAACGAGAGCCTGATGATCGGCCCGGTGGACGTGCCGGACACCGCGTATTTCCACGGCCCCGCCGCCGGGAAGCACTTCCACCCGAACCTCTGGCCTGAGAACCCGCCCGAACTGCGCGCCCTCTATGAGGAATACTTTCGGGCGATGGGCGCGCTGGCCGAGGACCTCATGGCCATGTTCGCGCTCGCGCTGGACCTGGAAGAGGATTTCTTCGCCGCCAAGATCAACCACCACATCAGCCGCCTGCGCGTGCGCAACTATCCCGCGCCGAAGGTGCCGCCAAAGCCCGGCCAGTTGCGAGCGGGCGCCCATGCCGACTATGGCTCCCTCACCATTCTGCGCGCCGAGGACAAGCCCGGCGGCCTGCAGGTGCTGAACCGCGCGGGAGAATGGGTGGACGTGCCCATTGCGCCCGACAGCTACATCATCAACATCGGCGAGTTGATGGCGCGCTGGACCAATGGCCAATGGAAGGCGACATTGCACCGCGTGGTGAACCCGCCGGCGGAACTCGTGGCGGGCAGCCGGCGCCTTTCGCTCGTCTTCTTCCACAACCCGAACTACGACGCGCCGGTGGCGGCCCTGCCCGGCACCGTGCCCGAGGGCGAGGTGCCGAAGTTCGCTCCCACCACCTCGGGCGAGCATCTGCGGGCGCAGTTCGTGCGCACGCAGGTGTGACGGGCAGGGTTGCCGGCGGAGACCGGCGCCGCCACCGGCTCGGGCCGTCACGCGCGGTTAAGGCGCTGATGTTCCACGCCTCGCCCAAAAACATCCGCATCAGCCCATGAAATCCGACCTCCACGCGCCACCCGGGCCGCCCTCCGGCGTTGGCTTCGCAGGCAAGGCAGGGGTTCGGCATGGCGGGCTGGGAGCGATATGAGGATGAGCGTGGCGCGCGACGGGGCGACTGGCTCCTGGGCGGCGCCGCGCTGGCGGCGATTCTGGCGCTGGGCGCGAAGAGTTCCCTCACGTCATCCCCACGCCAGCCGATCGCGCCGCAGAGGATGGCCCACCAGCCCGCCGGCTCCGGCGGCGCGGCGCGGAACCCGTCCGACATCCCCCCGCGCGGCTGGTGGCAAATCCTGAAGCGCACCGCGCAGCAGGCCAATGAGGACCGGCTGATGATGGAGGCCGCCGCCATCACCTTCTACACCCTGCTGGCGCTGTTCCCGGCGCTGGCGGCCCTGGCCTCGCTCTACGCGCTGTGGACGGACCCCGCGACCATCCAGGGGCATCTCTCCGCGCTGGCCGGCTTCGTCCCCGAAGGCGGCATGCAGATCATCGAGGAACAGGTGACGCGCGTGACCGAGACCGCCGGCGGCACGCTGGGCTTCGGCGCGGTGGTAGGCCTGCTCATCTCGCTCTGGTCCTCCAACCAGGCGGCGAAGGCGATGTTCGACGCGCTGAACATCGTCTACGAGGAGCGCGAGAAGCGCAGCTTCGTCAAGTTCACGGCCGTGACGCTGGCCTTCACCCTCTGCCTTATCCTCTTCGCCATCCTAACCATGATGGGCGTGGTCGCGGTGCCGGTGGTGCTGGGCATGGTGGGGATGGGCAGCACGGCGGAGACCCTGCTGCGCTACGGGCGCTGGCCCTTGCTGCTGCTCATGGTCGGGCTGGTGCTGGCCTGCCTCTATCGCTGGGGGCCGAGCCGGGCGAACGCGAAATGGCGCTGGGTGAGCTGGGGCAGCGCCTTCGCCTCGGTGGCCTGGCTGGCCGGCTCGGCGGCCTTCTCCTGGTATGTCTCGAATTTCGGCACCTTCAACGAGACCTATGGCTCGCTCGGCGCCGTGATGGGCTTCATGACCTGGATCTGGCTCTCGGCCCTGGTCATCCTTCTGGGCGGCGAGCTGAACGCCGAGATGGAGCACCAGACGGCCCGCGACACGACGGACGCGCCCGACAAGCCGATGGGCACGCGGCATGCCGCGATGGCCGACCACGTGGCGGCGAGCTAGGCGGGGCGCCTCAGCCTCCGCCGCGCGCGGACAGCAACAGGCCCCCCTCCGTCCGCACCCGGACGAACTCCACGCCGAAGGCGGCGTCCAGCCGCGCATCCTCGGCCAGGGCCGCCGCCGCTTCCAGCGCGCGCAGGCGTCCCTGGTGCAGCAGCGCCAGGCGGTCGCAGCCGGCCAGCGCCAGGTTCAGGTCATGCACCACCACGGCCACCGCCGCCCCCTCCCGCGCCGCCGCGCGCAGCCGCCGCATGAGGGCGAGGGACTGCCCCACATCCAGCGCCGCCGTCGCCTCGTCGGCCAGCACCACGCCGGGCCGCGTGGCCAGCACCGAGGCGGCCAATACGCGCGCCCTCTCCCCGCCGGAGAGGCTGGACCAGCGCCGCGCCAGCAGCCCCGCCACGCCATGCAGGGTGGCCACCTCCTCCAGCCCCGCGGCGCTGCCGCCCCGCTCCAGCCCCAGGCGCAGCAATTCGCGCGCCGTGTAGTCCCAGTGCGGCGCGAAATGCTGCGGCAGGTAGCCCATGCGCCGCGCACGCTCCCGTGCCGGCCAGGCGGGCAGGGGGCGGCCGTGCAGGCGCACCTCTCCCGCGGCGGGGCGCAGCAGCCCGGCCATCAGGCGCAGCAGCGTGGTCTTGCCCGCGCCGTTGGGGCCGATGAGGCCCAGCACCTCGCCAGGATGCAGGTCGAAGGACACGTCCTCGACCAGTGTTGCCGCGCCGGCGCAGTAGCCCAGGCCCCGCAGGCTGAGCGCCGCCTCAGCCACGCCGCGCCTCCCGCGCCAGCACCAGCAGGAAGAAGGGCGCGCCGATGGCGGCCGTGACGAGGCCGAGCGGGATTTCCGCCGGCGGCAGCAGGGCGCGTGCCGCGCCATCACACAACATGGCCAGCCCCGCGCCGATGGCCGCCGCGCGCGGCAATAGCCCCCGGTGCAGCGGCCCCGACGTCCAGCGCGCCAGGTGCGGCGCCATCAGCCCCACGAAACCCACCAGCCCGCCCCACACCACGCTGACCGCCACCACGAAGGCGCCCGCCAGCACGGCCAGCGCCACGAAGCGCCGCACCGGCAATCCGAAGGATTCCGCCACCGCCTCGCCCAACCCCAACAGGTCGAGCCCCCGCGCCAAAGCGAGGCACAGCCCCAGCGCCGCCGCCGTCAACGCGGCCAGCACCGCCAGCTCGCGCCAGGAGGGCGTCTGCACGCCCCCCAGCGCCCAGGCCAGCACGGCCTGCAGGCTGACCGTCTCGTCAGAGAGCGCCAGCATCAGGAAGGAGCGCACCGCCCCCAGCAGCGCCGCCACCGCCACGCCCGCCAGCAGCAGCGCGGCGATGGAGGTGCCATCCGCCAGCCGCGCCAGTGCCAGCACCAGCCAGGTGGCCCCCCAGGCGCCGCAGAAGGCCAGCAGCGGCAAGGCCAGCCATTGCGGCAACGGCAGCGCCACCAGCAGCGCCACCGTGGCGCCCACGGCCGCCCCGCCCGCGCTGCCCAGCAGATAGGGCTCCGCGAGCGGGTTGCGGAACACGCCCTGGAACACCGCGCCACCCAGCGCCAGCAGCGCCCCCACGCAGCCTGCCGCCAGCACGCGCGGGAGGCGCCATTGCCACAGCA
The DNA here is from genome assembly GCF_014764365.1 of Roseococcus microcysteis. NCBI lineage: Bacteria > Pseudomonadati > Pseudomonadota > Alphaproteobacteria > Acetobacterales > Roseomonadaceae > Roseococcus > Roseococcus microcysteis. The sequence continues at coordinate 1,530,558 of NZ_CP061718.1, read as the reverse complement.
ATTGCCCCAGGGGCTGCACGGGATCGGCCAGCAGGGACAGCGCCTCGGCCGGCGTCAGCGTCACCGCCCCCAGCATCAGCCCCGCCAGCAGGCCGAGCGGCGGCAGCAGCCAGGCGATCATGCCGCTTCCCCATGCAGCAGCCGCGCCAGGTTCTCCACCCCATCCACCACGCGCGGCCCGGGGATGAGGAATTGCGCGCGGCTGACCACATGCACACGGCCACCACGCACGGCCGACAGCGCCGCGAAGCCGGTACGGTGCGGCACCTCGGCCGCCTGATCGGGCCGGCCCGCCACCAGATAGAAGTCGGGATCCGCGCGCAGGATGGCCTCGCCGGAGACAAGCGGCGGGCCGTTCGGCGAGACATCGGGAAACACGCTCTCGCCGCCTGCCAGCCGCACCGCGTCGAAGGAGTAGCTGCCGGGGCGGATGGTGCCAAACACGCCGCGCCCGGTGCTGGAGGTCTCCATGAAGACCCGCACGGGCGCACGCCCCGCCAGCCGCATTCGCACGGCGTCGAGCCGCGCTTCCAGCCGCGCCACCAGCGCCTCCGCCACCGTCTCCTGCCCCGTGGCCATTCCCAGCAGACGCAAATTGGCGAAGATCTGCGGCAGGTCGCGATGCGTCACCACCAGAGTGGGCACGCCGATGCGCGACATGGGCTCGGTCAGCGCATGGGCGGCGTTGCGGGCGGGCGTCATCACCACCAGGTCCGCCTCCAGCCGCGCAATGGCCTCGGCCGAGAAGCCGAGCCGCCCGCCCACCAGCGGCAGCCCCTGCACCTCTGGCGGGAAGCGTGTGTAGGCTTCGACGCCCACCACACGGTCCAGCGCGCCGATGGCCGCCAGCATCTCGGTGTTGGAGGCGAAGATGGCCACGATCCGCCGCGGCGGCCGCGCGAGGACGACGCGCCGCCCCAGCCCGTCCGTCACCGCGCGCGGCCAGGAGGTTGCGCGCGCAACCGATGGCGCCAGCAATGGCGCGGCCAGCAGCGCGCGGCGTGGCAGCGTCAGAATGTGACGCGCATCCCGGCCGTGAACTCCCGCCCCGGCATCGAATTGCCGAGCCCGCCATTGGACAGGCGCGCATCGCCCAGGAAGGGCTGCCCCGCCGTCGCGATGAAGAGCGCGTGGTTGTTCACGTCGAACAGGTTGTTGATGGCGCCGAAGATCCGCAAGCCCGGCGCCTGCTCCGGCAGGGGCTGGAAGCTGCCGCGCAAATTCCACACCCAGAAGGGGCCCTTGCGGTGGATGTATTCGCGGAAGGGCTCGGCCGCCGGGATCAGCAGGTTCTCCTCGGTGTCGTAGTGGACGGGGCCGCGCAGGATGCCCAGCACCGAGACATCCCAGCGCGCCTGCCCCACCGTGGTGCCGATGGCCGCCTGGTAGCGATACATGCGCTGCGCCGTGCGCGTGTTGACCGTGGGGCCGAGGCGCGCGCCCTCGTCGATCATGTCGAAGTTCCAGGACGCATTGGCGAAGGCCGTCCAGCGCCAGCCCTGGATGCCGAAGGCGCGCGCCATGTCGGCCTGGAACTGCACCTCCAGCCCGCGCACCAGGATGTCGCCGGGGTTGTTCACATAGTCCGAGGTATTGGCCACGCCGGGCCGCGCGCGGGTCGTGATGCGGTCCTGGATGGTGTTCTGGAACAGCGCCACATCGGCGCGCCAGCCGGGGCGGAACAGGGCGGCACCGAGTTCATATTGCGTGCTGGTCTCGGGGCGCAGGTTCGGGTTGCCGAAGACGCGCCCGCCGCCCAGCGCGGTGAAATCCGCCGCGAGGTCGGTGGCCGTGGGCGCGCGGAACCCCGTCGCGGCATTGGCGCGCAGCACGGCGCCCTCCGCCACGCGCAGGCTGGCGCCGGCCGACCAGGTGGTCGCCTCGTAATCCGCGCTCCGCAGGCGCAGCGCCGGCAGGTTGGGGGTTGCGTCCACCTGGGTCTCGCCCCAGGTCCGGCGCACGCCGCCGCGCAGCGTCAGCCGGTCATCCCACAGGCGCTGAGACAATTCGGCGAAGAGGCCCAGCGTCCGCTCCGTCTGGTCATTGTCATAGGGCGGCACCTGGGTGGTGATGCCGCTGCCCGGCAACCCCACGCGCCAGCGGGTGGAGCGCAGGGTGGAATGCTCCAGGTCCAGCCCCGTCACCAGCTCCGCCCCCTGCCAGAGCCGCATGGAGGGCTGCAGGCGCAGGCCCAATATGTCCAGCGTGCGGTGGTTGCGGTCCGCGTCGGTGCCGATCACCGGCAGGCCGGTGCCGCCCCGCTGGACGGGCGAGCGCCAGCGGAAATGGTCCACGTCGCGCACCGCGTAGAACTGGCCGAACCAGCGATAACGGCCATCCTCCGTGCCGCCATCCAGTGTCACGTCCAGGGAGGCGTTGCTGCGGTCGTCGCGGTTGGTGGTGTTCCAGGAGGAACCACGGAAGCCGGCGCCGTAGAGGCCATCGGTGCGCGCCGTCACGCCCACACGCCCCAGCCCGGTCTGCACGCCGAGCGCGCCCAGCGCCCCCAGCCGGTTCCATTGCGTGCCCGCCTGTTCGCCCCCGCCGCCCGCGCGGTAGGAATCGCGCCGTCCGCCCGCGAAGCCCAGATAGTAGTCCACGCCCGCGCCCTCCAGCGCGCCGCCATAGCCCGCGCGGCCTTCGACCAGACCCCAGGAGCCGCCGCGGATTTCCGCCCGCCCGCCCGGTGAGTTCACCCCGTCCCGCAGGATCAGGTTGATGACGCCGCCGAGCGCCTGGCTGCCATAGACCACGCTGGCCGGGCCGCGGATCACCTCGATGCGAGCCACTTCGGAGGGGCTGAGCTTCGACAGGTTGGCCGTGCCCGCGCGCCGCCCGTTCACCAGCACCAGCACCTGGCTGCGGAAGTCACGCCCCTGGCCGTCGGTGGCGCCGCCGCGGATGTTGATGCTGGTCTGCGCCGGCGTCCATTCGCTGAAGAAGCCGACCGCGTTCTCGGCCAGCAGGTCGGTCAGGTTCTGGGCGGTGCTGTTGCGGATGGTGGCTTCGTCAATCACCTGCACGGTGCCGGCGAGGGAGGAACGCGGCTCCGGGCGGCGGGTCGCCGTCACCACCACCTCGTCGAGGCTGGCCATGGGGGGCAGTCGCACCTCGGGCCCCGTGCCCTGCGCGCGGAGGGAGGTGGCGGGCAGGCCCAGCACGGCCAGCGCCGAGCCGGTGAGGAGAAGCTGTCGCATCGGTTCAGAGATTCCAGAGAAGAAGGGCCGAGACCTTGGGCGCGGCGAGTTCGACGCCGCCGCAGGGCAGGGGGCGGGCGGCCGCCTCCACCGCGGCGCGGCAGGCGGCGGGCGGCAGCGCCAACTGCGCCGCGCAATAGCGCGTGGCGGCGTCGAGCCCCTCGAAGCGCGCGCGGAAGGTCCAGGGGGCGAGGCGGATGTCGTGCGGCTGGTCCGGACCCAGGGCGGCCAGCACGCCGCGCAGGGCGGGTGTTTCGTCCTCGCCATGCAGGGTGGCGGGCAGGGCACCGGCCAGGCACCAGCGGCGCGGGCCGTGCTGGGCCGGCACCACCCAGGCCACCCGCGCCCGCGCGAGCGCCCGCATGTGGCCGAGCAGGGTCCGCGGTGCCTGGAGCGTGCCGCCGATATTGGCGGCGAAGGCCCAGTGGTGCGGGGCGAGGCCCAGTTCGGGCAGGGCTTCCCAGCAGGCGTTCAGCGGGCGCAGGGCGGGACGGCCCGTCCGCCGCAGCCGTCCCAGCCGGGCGCGCAGGTAGCGATTGGGCTCCAGCGCGGTCCAGGCCGCGCTGGCCGGCAGCCAGGGCAGGACCGGGTGGCCGGCTCCGGCGCCGATGTCGAGCAGGCTTTCCGGCGCCTCGCCGCGCAGGGCGCCCGCGATGGCCGCGCCGTAGTCGGAGCGGTCCAGCGCCCGCGCGTAGAAGCGCGCGGCGTGGTCGGGCCAGACGGAACCTCGGCCCGCATTCGGGGAGAGGCTGCCCTCCGGGTGCTGATCGGGGTTAAACTGCGGTGCCATCCGGCCGATCCTGTGATAAGATCACATCATGTGCAAGAGCATCCCCTTTCCGCGTTCGCTTTCCGCCTCGGCGCGCGGCGAGTTTTTCGCCAGCGCCGCCGCGCCGCCGCTGTCGCGCAACCAGGCGCTGGTGATGGGCGTGCTGCGCGCCGCGACCGGTCGCGCGCTCACCGCCTATGAGGTGCTGGAACGCCTGCGCCCCGAGGGTATCCGTGGGCCGCAGACGGTGTACCGCGCGCTGGACGCGCTGCGCGAGGCCGGGCTGATCCACCGTATCGAGAGCCTGAACGCCTACACTTCCGCCGTCAGCGCGCGGCCGAGCTGCGGCTGCACGCCCGCCCCCTATGACGACCACGCCCACCCCAGCGCCTTCGCCGTCTGCCGGGGTTGCGGCGCGGTGAATGACCTGGAGGATGCGGCGCTGGCAGCTGTGCTGGGAGTCGCGGCCGATGGCAGCGGCTATGCGGTGGAGCGCAGCGTGGTGGAACTGGTCGGCACCTGCCCCGATTGCACCCGGGCCGCGGTGGAGGCCTGACCGCACGGCGTGTGTGTGATGGTATTCAATAACATTGACGGCTCGGCCGTGCCGCATGGTGGCAATCTGGATGCCGCGCGGCGGCGCTTTCCGGGGGCGCCGGAGCCATTTCTGGATCTCTCCACCGGCATCGCGCCGCGCGCCTATCCGCTGCCGCCCCTGCCGCCGGAAGCCCTGACACGCCTGCCCGAACCCGCCGACCATGCCGCGCTCTGCGCCCTGGCCGCGCGGCGCTGGGGCGTGCCGGCGGGCGCGCGGGTGGTGGCGGCCCCTGGCACGCAAATCCTGCTGCCCATGATCGCGGCGCTGCGCCCGCCGGGCGAGGCGCGCATCCTGGGCCCCACCTATGCCGAGCACGCCCGCGCCGCCGCCCTGGCCGGGCATGCGGTGCGGGAGGTGCCGGTCTTGGAAGCGTTGACGCCGGCCACGGTCATGACGGTGGTGAACCCCGACAACCCCACGGGCCGCGTGCTGCCCTTCGCCGTGCTGGAGGCCCTGGCCGCCACCCAGCGCGCAACGGACGGGCTGCTGGTGGTGGACGAAGCCTTCCTGGATGCCGCGCCGGACTTGCCGACCGCCCTGCCGCTGGTGCCTGGCGGCGGGGTGGTGGTGCTGCGCTCCTTCGGCAAATTCCATGGCCTTGCGGGCGTGCGTCTGGGCTTCGCCGTGGCGCCCGAGGCCATCGCGGCGCGGCTGGAGGCGCTGCTCGGCCCCTGGTGCGTGGCGGGGCCGGCGCTGCATGCGGGGTTGGCGGCGCTGGCCGACGACGCCTGGGCGGCGGCGCAGCGCGAACATCTGCGCGCGGCGGCGGGGCGCCTCGATGCGGTGGTGGCGGCCGCAGGGCTCACCGTGCTGGGCGGCACGCCGCTGTTCCGCTTCGTGGTGGCACCCCCCGGCACGGGCGCACGGCTGGGCCGCGCCGGCATCCTGGTCCGCGAATTTCCTCATTGGCCCGACCGTCTGCGCCTCGGCCTGCCGCCCGATGAGGCCGGCCTTGCCCGGCTGGCGGCGGCGCTGGCGTGACGGGGCTTGCCCTTCTCGCGCTGCTGATCGAGGCGGCCATCGGCTACCCGCAGCGCGTGGTGGACCGCATCGGCCACCCCGTCATCTGGATTGGCCGGCTCATCGCGGCCATGGATCGCGGCTGGAACCAGGCGGCGCGCAGCTTCGCCGCGCGGCGCGCGGCGGGAGTCGTGGCGCTGCTCGTGCTGGTGCTGGTGGCGGGTGGCGTGGGCCTCGCGCTGCAATGGGCACTGCTGGCGCTGCCCCTGGGCCTGCTGGTGCTGGCGCTGATCGCCAGTAGCCTGCTGGCCCAGCGCAGCCTGCATGAGCATGTGGCGCGCGTGGCCGCCGCGCTGGAACAGGGCGGGCTGGAGGCGGGGCGCGAGGCCGTCTCGCATATCGTGGGCCGCGACCCGCTGTCGCTGGACGAGGCGGGTGTGGCGCGCGCGGCCATCGAGAGCCTCGCGGAGAATTTCTCCGACGGCGTCACCGCGCCCGGTTTCTGGCTGGCGATCGGCGGGCTGCCGGGGGCGGCCATCTACAAGGCCGTCAACACCGCCGACAGCATGATCGGCCACCGCACCGCCCGGCACGAGGCCTTCGGCTGGGCCTCCGCCCGCTGCGACGATGTGCTGAACCTTCCGGCCTCGCGCCTGACGGGGCTGGCCCTCATCGCCGCCGCGGCGCTGCTGCCGGGGATGGATGCGCGCGGTGCCTGGCGCGCCATGTGGCGCGACGCGAGGCGCCACCGCTCGCCCAATGCCGGCTGGCCGGAGGCCGCGATGGCGGGTGCGCTCGGCCTCGCGCTGGCGGGTCCACGCCGCTATGGCGGCGTGCTGGTGGAGGATGCCCTCATGGGCGATGGGCGGCGTGAGGCCAGTGCCGCCGACATCCGCGCCGCGCTGCGCCTCTACCGGGTGGCGGATGCCCTCCTCATCACGCTGCTGGCCCTGGCCTTCCTCGCGCTGCAAGCCTGAGCAGCGCGTCGAAATCAAGATGCGCCTCCAGATGCGCGGCCAGCGCATCGAGCGCCGCCTCGACCTCCGCCTCATGGTCCAGGCGCGGGGCGCCGGCGTCGAAGCGGGCGAGCCAGGCGGCGCGCTGCGCCGTGGCGCCGAACAGCCCGTGGATGTAGGTGCCGGTGACGCGCCCATCGGGCGAAACGGCGCCCTCCGCGCCGCCATCCTCCAGCGTGGCGAAGGCGCGGGCGCGTGCGGGGCCATCGGTACGGCCCATATGCATTTCGTAGCCGGAGAGCGCCGCGCCGTCATGGCTGTGGCCGCGCACCGGCACCAGGCGCTTCTCGCCCGACAGCACCGTGTCCACGGCGAGCAGCCCGAGACCCGACGCGCTGCCGGGCGGGCCTTCGACGCCCTCGGGGTCCGCCACGCTCTGGCCCAGCATCTGGTAGCCGCCGCAGAGCCCCAGCACATGCCCCCCGCGCCGCAGATGCGCGGCGATGTCCACGTCGAACCCCGCCGCGCGCAGCGCGCGCAGGTCGGCCAGGGTGGATTTGGAGCCGGGGATGATGACGAGATGCGCGTCGCCCGGCAGGGCCTGGCCGGGGCGCACGCGGATGACTTCCACTTCGGGCTCCGCGATCAGCGGGTCCAGGTCGTCGAAATTGGCGATCGCGGGCAGCACGGGCACGGCCACGCGCAGCTTGGCCCCTGGCTTGCGCGCCAGCGGATGGTCCAGCGCCAGCGCATCCTCGGCCGGCAGCTTCGCGGCATCGGGCAGATGCGGCACGAGGCCCAGCGCCGCCCAGCCCGTGCGTGCCGCGATCAGCGCCATGCCATCGGCGAACAGCGAAGGGTCACCACGAAAGCGGTTGACGAGAAAGCCGCCGATCATCGCCGCATCCGCGGGTTCCAGCACCGCATGGGTGCCGACCAGGGACGCGATGACGCCGCCACGGTCAATGTCGCCGATCAGCACCACGGGCACATCCGCCGCACGCGCGAAACCCATATTGGCAATGTCATTGGCGCGGAGATTGACCTCGGCCGCACTGCCGGCACCCTCGACCAGGACGATATCGGCCTCGGCGCGCATACGGGAAAAACTGTCCAGCACCGCGGCCATGAAGCCGGGCTTGAGGCGCTGATATTCCGCCGCCCGCGCCTGCCCCACCACGCGCCCCTGCACGATGATCTGCGCGCCCACCTGGCTTTGCGGCTTGAGCAGCACGGGGTTCATATGCACCGAGGGCGCCACGCCAGCGGCGCGCGCCTGCAAGGCCTGGGCGCGGCCGATCTCGCCGCCATCGGCCGTGACGGCCGCGTTGTTGCTCATGTTCTGCGGCTTGAACGGCCGCACGCGCAGGCCGCGCCGGGTGAAGGCGCGCGCCAGCCCCGCCACGATGAGCGACTTGCCGACATCCGAGCCCGTGCCCTGGAACATGAGTGCCAGCGACATCAGAACTCGATGCCCTTCTGCGCCTTCACGCCCGCGGCGAAGTGGTGCTTCACGGCGCCCATCTCGGTGACGAGGTCCGCCGCCTCGATCAGCGCGGGCTTCGCGTTGCGGCCGGTGACGACCACGTGCAGCAGTGGCCGCCGTGCGGCGAGGTCCGCCAGCACAGCCTCCAGCGGCAGGTAGTCATAGCGCAGGGCGATGTTCAACTCGTCCAGCAGCACCAGGTCCAGCGCCGGGTCTACCAGCATCGCCCGCGCCATCTCCCAGGCGCGGGTCGCGGCGGCCACGTCGCGCGCGCGGTCCTGGGTTTCCCAGGTGAAGCCCTCGCCCATGGAATGCCAGCGCACGCGGTCGCCGAACTGGGTCAGGGCCGCGCGCTCGCCCGTCTCCCAGGCGCCCTTGATGAACTGCACCACGCCCACGCGCCCGCCCGCGCCCAGCATCCGCAGCGCGAGGCCGAAGGCGGCGGTGGACTTGCCCTTGCCCGGGCCCGTGTGGACGATCAGCAGGCCCTTTTCCGTGATGGTCTTGGACGCCACCTCGGCGTCCTGCACGGCCTTGCGCGCGGCCATCTTGGCGCGGTGGCGCGCTTCCTCGTCACTCATGGCTTCACCCTGAGCGGGATGCCGGCCACCACCAGCTCCACCTGGTCGGCGAGTGCCGCCATGCGTTGGTTCAGTACGCCTTGGGCATCGCGGAAGCGGCGGCCGAGCGGGGTGGCGGGCACGATGCCCTGGCCCACCTCGTTCGAGACCAGCACCACCGACCCCGTGCGGGCGCGCAGTGCCGCCTCAAGGGCATCCGTCGCCCCGCCGAGATCCGCCTCGGCCAGCATCAGGTTGGACAGCCACAACGTCAGGCAATCCACCAGCACGGGCGGGCCGGCGCGCCGCAGCGCCTCGGGCAGGTCACGCGGGGCGTCAAGCGTCTCCCAGCCCTCGGCCCGGCGGGCGCGATGGGCCGCGATTCGCGCTTCCATCTCGGCGTCGAAGGCCTCGGCGGTGGCGATATAGGTCCAGGGCGGGGGCAGGGCGGTGAGGAGGGCCTCCGCGCGCCGGCTCTTGCCCGAACGCGCGCCCCCCAGGATCAATGTCAGGCTGTTCACCGCGTGATCATGCCCCAGGACAGCGTCATTGACACGCCCCGCGTCACTCCGCTTGATAGCCCCGTTCGAAGGTTCCCCGGGGACGGGGATGAAAAGGGAATCCGGAGCGGGCCATGCGCCCGAGGCCGGAGCTGCCCCCGCAACTGTGAACGGTGAGCGGGCATCACATGTCACTGGGCGAACCCATCGCGAGATGGGGCCCGGGAAGACGATGCCCCGCGGTGATCCGTGAGCCAGGAGACCTGCCCTCGAACACAGAATGCGCCGGGCGGGGTGCCTCGGCGCAGGGCCATTCCGGCAGGGGCGTGCGCGCGCGCCCTGGATGCACCCCTTTGCCCTGTCGTTGGGGCCGGAGCATCCGCGCGTGTCCTCCGACGTCGTGATCTTCGTCTGCACGAGCTGCAAGCGCGAGGGCGATGCGCCCGACGCCCCCCGCGCCGGCGCCGCCCTGGGCGAGGCCGTGGCCGCGGCCGGCCCGCACCGCGTGCAATTCGTGAAATGCCTGTCCAACTGCTCGCGCGGACCTTCGGCGGCGCTCGTCCGGCCGGGTGGCTGGAGCTACATCTTCGGCAAGCTGGAGCAGGAAGGCTCGCCTGAGGCGCTGCATGCAGGCGCGGCCCTGCTCGGCGCCTCCGAGGACGGCACCATGCCCTGGAAGTCCCGCCCCGAAATCCTGAAACGCCAGATGATCGCGCGCATCCCCCCTTCGACTTCACCCCCGCGGAGAGCGCGCCATGAGCACCAGCCTGGACAAGACCCCCTGCACCATCGTCACGGGCTTCCTCGGCGCGGGGAAGACCACGCTGATCCGGCATCTGCTGGAGAACCCGGGCGGGCGGCGGTTGGCCGTCATCGTGAACGAATTCGGCGACATCGGTATGGACGCCGAAATCCTCCGCGGCTGCGGCGTCGAGGCCTGCGCCGAGGCCGATATCGTGGAACTCGCCAATGGCTGCATCTGCTGCACCGTGGCCGATGACTTCGTGCCCACGCTGGACGCGCTGCTGGCCCGCGAGCCGCGGCCCGACCACATCCTGATCGAGACCTCGGGCCTCGCTCTGCCCAAGCCGCTGGTGCAGGCCTTCCATTGGCCCGCCATCAAGGGCCGGGTGACGGTGGATGGCGTGGTGGCGGTGGTGGATGGCGCCGCACTGGCCGAGGGGCGCGTCGCGCATGACGAGGCGGCGCTGGCCGCCCAGCGCGCCGCCGACCCCTCGCTCGACCATGACGACCCGGTGGAGGAGGTCTTCGAGGACCAGGTGGCCTGCGCCGATTTGATCGTGCTGACCAAGGCCGACCTGCTGGACGAGGCCGGGCTGGCCCGCGCCCGCGCCGCGCTGGGCGCCGCCCTGCCGCGGCCCATTGGCGTGCTGGAGGCACAGTCTGGCCGCATCTCGCCGGCGCTGCTGCTGGGCCTGGGCCTCGCCACCGAGGCCGAGATCGAGGCCCGCCGCACCCATCACGACAATGAGGAGGACCACGACCACGAGGATTTCGCCTCCGTGGTCCTGCCGCTGCCCGAAGTGACCGATGCCACCGCCCTGGCACAGCGCGTCGCCGCCGCCTGCGCCGTGCCCGGCGTGCTGCGCGCCAAGGGCTTCGCCGCCGTTGCCGGCAAGCCGATGCGGCTGCTGGTGCAGGCGGTGGGCCAGCGTGTCGGCCATCATTTCGATCGCGCCTGGGCGCCGGGCGAGGCGCGTTCTGGCCAGCTGGTCGTGCTGGGCCTGCATGGCTTCGACGCCGCGGCGGTGGCGGAGGCGCTCGCCGCGCCCTGATGCCATGCACCTGCTGAACACCTCCACCGCGACGCTGGACGAGCAGACGGAGCCCGTTGACCTCCGCCAGCCGCCCGCGCCCATGGCGGTGCTCAGCTTCACTGACAGCGACCTGGCGGGCCTCGCCGCGGCCTGGGAGGCGGAGCGCGACATCCTGCCCGCGCTGCGCCTGGTGCCGCTGCGGGAATTGCGCCACCCCATGTCGGTGGACCTCTGGCTGGACCGCACGGCGGTGGGGGCCCGCATCATCGTGCTGCGGCTGCTGGGGGGGCTGGACTGGTGGCGCTATGGCGCCGAGCAGCTGGCCGGGTTCTGCCGCGCACGCGGCATCACGCTCGCGGTTCTGCCCGGCGAGGACCGCGCCGATCCACGCCTGCCCGCCCTCTCCACTTTGCCGGCGGAAGAATGCGCGGCGCTGCTGGAGGGCTTCCGCGCCGGCGGGGTGGCGGCGCTGCGCGGCGTGCTGCGGCGCATGGCGGCGCATTGCGGCGTGGCGCTGGAGGCCGCCCCCGCCCAGGCCCTGCCGCCCGCCGGCTTCTGCGCGGAATGGCCCGCGCCCGACGGCACGCGGCCTGCGGTGCCCATCATCTTCTACCGGTCCATGCGGCTCGCGGAGGACATGGCGCCCGTCACGGCGCTGGCCGAGGCGCTGGCCGCGCAGGGCGTGGCCCCCGTGCCCATCTTCGTGGCCAGCCTGAAGGAGCCGCATTCGGTGGCCTTCCTGCGGGCCGAACTGTCGCGCCTCAGCCCCGCCTTGATCGTCTCCTGCACCGCCTTCGCGGAAGGGCAGGCGGAGCCGGTGCTGGCCGCCTGCGGCGCACCGGTCATCCAGGCCGTCATCGCCACGACCGCGCGCACGGCCTGGGAAGGCGGTGCGCGCGGGCTGGGTGCCGCGGACCTTGCCATGCATGTGGTGCTGCCGGAGCTGGACGGGCGCGTGCTGGGCGGCGCCATCGGCTTCAAGGACGCCGCCCCCAGCGCACCGGAACTGGGCTTCACCCGCCAGGTGAATCGCGCCGAGCCCGACCGCGTGGCGCAGCTGGCCGCGCGCGTCATGGCGCTGCTGCGGCTGCGCGAAACGCCGCCCGCGCAACGTCGCCTCGCCGTGCTGCTGCCCGACTATCCGGGCGCCGGGGGCCGCACGGGCTATGCGGTGGGGCTGGACGTGCCGGCCAGCGTGCTGGCGCTGCTGGAGGATTTGCGCGCCGCCGGCTACGACACGGGCTCGCCGCCCGCCTCGCCGCGCGCCCTGCTCGACGCCCTGGCCGAGCCTTCCGCCAGCTGGCCACTGGCGGACTACGCCGCGCCGCCCGACGCCGCCTGGGGTGCGCCCGAGGAAGACCCGGACGCCGTGGCCGGCGCCTTCCGGTTCCGCGCCGTGGAGTGCGGCAACATCCTGCTGGCCGTCGCCCCCGACCGTGGCCGCGCCGCCGAGCGCCGCGCCACCTATCACGACCCCGCCTTGCCGCCGCGCCACGCGCTGCGCGCCTTCGGCCTCTGGCTGCGCCGCGCGCGCGACGTCCACGCGGTGGTCCACATGGGCGCCCATGGCACGCTGGAATGGCTGCCCGGCAAGGCGGTGGCACTCACGGCCGATTGCTTCCCCGAGCGCGTGCTGGGCGCGCTGCCCGTGGTCTATCCCTTCCTCGTCAGCAACCCGGGCGAGGCGGCCCAGGCCAAGCGCCGCATCGCCGCCGTGACGCTGGGCCACCTGCCCCCGCCGCTGACCACGCCAGCCCTGGCGCCGGAACTGCATGAGCTCGACCGGCTGCTCGACGAATTCGCCGCCGCCGACGGGCTGGACCGCCGGCGGCGCCAGCGCCTGGCGCAGCTCATCCAACAGCGCGCCGCGGATGTGCCCAGCCTGCCCGCCCTGCCCGAGGACAGCGACGAACGTCTGCGCGCCCTGGACGCCTGGATGTGCGATGTGAAGGAACTGGCATTGCAGGATGGGCTGCACATCTATGGCCGCGCCGCCCCCGGCGCCGGGCCCGAGCAGCAGGCCTGCGCGGAGTCCGAACGCGCAGGCCTGCTGGCGGCCCTCGATGCGCGACACATCCCGCCCGGCCCAGCCGGCGCCCCCGCGCGCGGCCGGCGCGACGTGATGCCCACGGGCCGCAACCTCGCCACCACCGACCCGCGCGGCCTGCCCACGCCGACCGCCATGGAACTCGGGCGGCTGGCGGCCGCCGAGGCGTTGCGCCTCTACGCGCAGGAGCATGGCGAGATGCCGCGCCGCCTGGTGCTGGACCTCTGGGGCAGCGCCACCCTGCGGACGGGGGGCGAAGAGATCGCGCAGGGCCTCGCCCTGCTGGGCTGCACGCCCGTTTGGGAGGCGGCGACGGGCCGCGTCACCGGCATCGAGGTGCAGCCCCCCGCCGTGCTGGGCCGCGCGCGTGTGGACGTGACCTGGCGCATCTCCGGCCTGTTCCGCGACCTGTTTCCGGCGCAGATCGCGCTGCTGGATGCTGCGATCCGCGCCGTCGCCGCGCGCGACGAGACGGAGGAGGAAAACCCGCTGGCCGCCGCGCGCCGCGCGGGCGAGCCGCTCGCGCGCATCTTCGGCGCGGCCCCCGGCGCCTATGGGGCGGGTGTGGAGGAGGCGCTTTCCTCCCGCGACTGGACCGCGCGCGAGGAGCTGGGCCGCGCCTATCTCGCCGCCGCCTCGCACCGCTATGGCGGGCCGGGCGGCGAGGCCGTGCCCGATGCCGGCTTCGCCGCGCGCGTGGCGCAGGCGGACGCCCTGCTGCACCCGGGCGACGATCCGGCGCGGGACCTGTTGCAGGGCGGCGCCGATGTCGCGCACCTCGGCGGCTTCGCGGCCGCGGCGGCGGTATTGGGGGCCATGCCCGCGCTGATCACGCTCGACACCACCGACCCCGCCCGCCCGCATGCGCGCGGGTTGGAAGAGGCGCTGCGGCGTCTCGTGCTCGGACGTGCCGTGGACCCGCGCTTCATTGCCGGCCAGATGCGCCACGGCCCGCGTGGCGCCTCCGAACTGGCCGAGACGGTGGACCGGCTGGTGGCCTTCGCCGAGACCACGCAGGCCGTGGACAGCGCGCTGCTGGACCGCCTCCACACCGCCTATGTGCGGGATGCGGCGGTGCGCGACTTCCTGCGCCGCGAGAACCCCGCCGCCGCACGGGCCATCGCGCTGCGCCTGGGCGATGCGCTGCGGCGCGGCCTCTGGCACCCGCGCCGCAACGCCACGCCGGCCGAACTCGCCCTGCTGACGGAGCCCGCCTGATGCGCCGCGGCGCCTGCCCGAGCCTCGCCGCCCCCATGGAGACGGGCGATGGCTTGCTCGCCCGCCTGCCCCCCGCCGCCATGCCGCCCGCATCCTGGGTGGCGCTGGCCGAGGCCGCCCGGCGCGCGGGCAATGGGCTGCTCGACATCACCGCGCGCGGCAGCGTGCAGCTGCGCGGGCTGCGCACCGGGACGCTGGACCTCGCGGCGGAACTCGTGCCGGCGGACTGGCCGCGCGGCGCGCTGGTGATGACGTCGCCCCTGGCCGGCGAGGCGCTGGACGAGGTGCGCGACCCCCGCCCGCTCGCCGCGCGCCTGGCCGCCGCCGCGCCGCCAGGCCTGCCGCCCAAGGCCACGGTGCTGGTGGATGGCGGCGGCACATTGCATGTGGCGGCCGAGGCGGCCGACCTGCGCCTCGTGGCATCGCCCGAGGGCTGGCGGATCGGCCATGGCGCGGAATGGCTGGGCGTGGCCCAGGAGGACGAAGCCTTCTCCATCACGCTGGACCTGCTGCGCGCCATGGCGGGTGATGGAACCCGCGCGCCGGGCGGGGGAAGGGCAATAGCGCCCGAACCCATCGGCCTGCACCGGCTGCGCGACGGCGTGGCGCTTGGCTTGGGGCTGCCCTTCGGGCGGGTGGACGCGGACACTCTCATCGCCCTGGCGGAAGCCAGCGGCGCCCGCGCCCTGCGTGGCGCGCCCGGCCGCGCCCTGCTGGCCATCGGCGTGCCCGACGCCGACGCGCTGCGCCGCCAGGCCGAGGCCCTCGGCTTCATCACCGACCCGGCCGACCCGCGCCGCCGCGTCGCCGCCTGCCCGGGCGCGCCCGGCTGCGCCGCGGCGCTGACGGAAACTCGCGCCCTTGCCGCGTCGCTGGCGCCCCTGGTGCCGGTGGGCGCGCTGCTGCACGTCTCGGGCTGCGCCAAGGGCTGCGCGCATCCCCGCGCGGCCACCCGCACCCTCGTCGGCATGGCACGGGGGCTGGGCTTGATCCGGCGCGGGCGGGCGGGCGACACAGTGGCGGAGATGCTCGACCCCCAGGAGGCTTGCGCCGTGCTGGCGCGGGAGTTTGCCGCCCATGCATGACTACATCCGCGATGGCGCGGCCATCTATGAACGCTCCTTCGCCATCATCCGCGCCGAGGCCGACCTCTCGCGCTTCACGGCCGAGGAGGAGGACATCGCGGTCCGCATGATCCATGCCTGCGGGCTGGTCGAAGCCGCCGCGCATTTCGCCTTCGCGCCCGGCTTCGTCGCCGCCGGGCGCGGTGCCTTGCAGGAAGGCGCCGCCATCCTGTGCGATGCCGAGATGGTGGCGCGCGGCGTCACCCGCGCGCGCCTGCCCGCCGACAACGCCGTGATCTGCACCCTGCGCGACCCGCGCGTGCCGGAGATGGCGGCCCGCATCGGCAACACGCGCTCCGTCGCCGCCATGGCGCTGTGGGAGGCGCATCTGGCAGGCAGCGTCGTCGTCGTCGGCAATGCGCCCACCGCGCTGTTCCACCTGCTCGACATGCTGGAGGCCGGCGCGCCCCGGCCCGCCGCCATCATCGGCATGCCGGTGGGCTTCGTGGGGGCCGCCGAATCCAAGGAAGCGCTGATGGCCGCGCCGCATGGCATCCCCTGGGCCGTGGTGCGCGGGCGCATGGGCGGCAGCGCCATGGCGGCGGCGGCCCTGAACGCGCTGGCGAGGCCCGGGCTGTGACGGGGCGGCTCTACGGGCTGGGCCTCGGCCCCGGCGATCCGGAACTGCTCACGCTGAAGGCCGCGCGGCTGCTCGATGCCGTGCCGGTCATCGCCTATTTCGCCAAGCAGGGCAGCCCGAGCAATGCGCGCGCCATCATCGCGGACCGGCTGCGGCCGGGGGTGGTGGAATTGCCCTTGCTCTATCCCGTGACGACGGAGATCCCGCGCGCCGACCCAGGCTATCGCGCGGCGTTGGACGCCTTCCACGACGCGGCCGCCGCCCACATCGCCGCCCATCTCGAAGCCGGGCGCGACGTCGCGGTGGCGAGCGAGGGGGACGCGCTGTTCTACGGCTCCTACATGCATCTCCATGTGCGGCTCGCGCATCGTTTCCCCACGGAGGTGGTGCCCGGCATCACCGCCATGTCCGGCGCCTGGGCGCTGGCGGGCCTGCCCATCGCCCAGGGCGATGACGTGCTGACCGTGCTGCAGGGCACGCTGGACGAGGACGCGCTGACCCAGCGCCTGCGCGGCACCGAGGCGGCCATCATCATGAAGCTCGGTCGCAACCTGCCGCGCGTGCGGGCGGCGCTGGCCCGCGCCGGACGGCTGGAGGCGGCCTATTACGCGGAGCGCGTGGGCACGTCCGCGCAGCGCGTGCTGCGCCTCGCGGAACGCGACGAGGCGCCCGCGCCTTATTTCTCGCTCATCCTCGTGCCCGGCTGGTCGCGATGAGCGGCCGGCTGGACGTGGTGGGCATCGGGCCGGGCGAGGCGGCGCTGGTCACCCCCGCCGCCCACGCGGCGCTGGCCGAGGCACAGGCGCTCTACGGCTACGGCCCCTATCTCGACCGCGTGCCGACGCACCCCGGCCAGGCCCGCCACGCCAGCGACAACCGCGAGGAAATGGACCGCGCCGCCGCCGCGCTCGACGCGGCCAGCGCAGGCGCGCACGTGGCCATGGTGACGGGCGGCGACCCGGGCGTCTTCGCCATGGCCGCCGCGGTGTGCGAGGCCATCGAGCATGGCCCGCCCGCATGGCGCGCGCTGGAGGTGCGGGTCCATCCCGGCATCACCGCCATGCTGGCGCTGGCGGCACGGGCCGGTGCGCCGCTCGGGCATGATTTCTGCGCCATCTCGCTCTCGGACAACCTCAAGCCCTGGGAGGTGGTGGAGCAGCGCCTGGCCGCCGCCGCCGGGGCGGGCTTCGCCATCGCGCTCTATAACCCCATCAGCCGGGCGCGGCCCTGGCAGCTGGGGGCGGCCTTCGCCTGCGTGGCGCGCCATCTTCCGCCGGAGGTGCCGGTCATCTTCGGCCATGCCGTGGCCCGCGCGGCGGAGCAGGTGGTGATCACCCCGCTCGCGGAGGCCGCCACCCAGCCCGCCAGCATGGCGAGCTGCATCATCATCGGCACGCGGCAGACGCGGGTGGTGGCGCGGCCGGGCCTGCCGCCGCTGGCCTACACGCCGCGCAGGTTCAGCGCATGAGCGAGCCAGTCCAGCGCGGCCCGCACATTCGTCACGCAGGGTGCGTCCGGCATGTCGGGGCGTCGCAGCATCAGCACGGGCAGGCCGCGCGCGCGGGCGGCGACCAGCTTGGCGTGGCTCGCCGTGCCGCCGCTGTTCTTGCAGACGATGATTTCAATGCCGTGCGCGTCCAGCAGCCGCGCCTCATCCTCCAGCGTGAAGGGGCCGCGGGCGGTCAGGCAGGTCACGTCCGGCATGGGCGGGGGCGGCGTGATGGGATCCACGCTGCGGATCAGGTAGCGGTGCTGGGGTGCCGAGGCGAAGCCCGCCACCTCCTGCCGCCCCAGCGCCAGGAAGACGCGGCGGGGGGCAGCCCCCAGCGCGGCGCAGGCGGCGGCCACATCGGCGACCGGGCGCCAGTCATCGCCGGCTTCCGGCACCCAGGCGGGACGCGCCAGGCAGAGCAGCGGCACACCCGCCCGCCGCGCGGCCAGCGCCGCGTTGGCCGAAATCCGCGCGGCATAGGGGTGCGTGGCGTCCAGCAGCGCCGCCACCCGATATTCGCGCAGCCAGGCCTCCAGCCCCTCCGCGCCGCCGAAACCGCCCACCCGCACCGGCACGGGCATGGCCAGCGGGTGTTGCGTGCGGCCGGCCAGCGAGAGGGTCACGTCGAGATCGCCGCGCCCGGCCAAGGCTTCGGCCAGGAGCCGCGCCTCGGTGGTGCCGCCCAGCAGCAGGAGGTGGGGTCGCATGGATGAGGCTTCGCGCGCCGTGCCCTGGTTGTCCATCATCGGCATCGGCGAGGACGGGTTGGCGGGGCTGGGCACGGCGGCCCTCGCGGCACTGGCCGGGGCGGAGACCGTGTTCGGCGGCGCGCGGCATCTGCGCCTCGCGGCCGGGGGGATCACGGGGGAGGCGCGAACCTGGCCCTCGCCCTTCAGCGTGGCGCCTGTGCTGGCCCTGCGCGGGCGGCGCGTGGCGGTGCTGGCCTCGGGCGACCCGATGTGGCACGGCGCCGGCGCCAGCCTGCTGCGCGAGATCCCGGCCCATGAGGCGCGGGTGTTTCCGCAGGCTTCGGCCGCCAGCCTCGCCGCCGGCCGCCTGGGCTGGCCGCTGGCGGAGGTGACCACGCTCTCCCTGCACGGGCGCGACATGGCCCTGCTGCGCCCGCATCTGCACCCCGGCGCGCGGCTGATCCTGCTGACCAGCGGCGCCGAGGCGCCCGCCGCCATCGCCGCCCTGCTGGCGGGTTCGGGCTTCGGCGACAGCCGGCTGTCGCTGCTGGAGGCGCTGGGCGGGCCGGAGGAGCGCCTCCGCACCGCCAGCGCGGCGGGCTTCGCCCTGGCGGCGCCGCACCCGCTGAACACCCTGGCCGTGGAGGTGGTGGCGGCGCCGGATGCCACCTGGCTGCCGCGTGCGCCTGGCCTGCCGGATGCCCTGTTCCAGCATGACGGGCAACTCACGAAGCGGGAGGCGCGGGCGCTGGCCTTGTCAGCCCTGCGGCCTTTCCCAGGTGCGTTGCTCTGGGATGTGGGGGCCGGTGCCGGTTCCATCGGAATCGAATGGATGCTGGCGCACCCCGCCTGCCACGCCATCGGCATCGAGGCGCGGGAGGATCGTGCCACGCGCGCCGCCGCCAATGCCGCGGCGCTGGGCGTGCCCGGCCTGCGCCTGGTGGTGGGCGAGGCACCCACCGCCTTCACCGGCCTGCCCGCCCCGGACGCCATCTTCCTGGGCGGCGGCGCCAATAACCCCGGCGTGTTCGACGCGGCGCTGGAAGCGCTCAAGCCCAGTGGCGTCTTCGTGGCCCATGCCGTGACGCTGGAGACCGAGGCCCTGCTGCTGGCCCGCCACGCCACGTTGGGCGGGGAGATGCTGCGGATCAACCTGTCCCGCGCCGAGGCCGTGGGGTCCATGACCGGTTGGCGCGCCGCCATGCCGGTGACCCAATGGGTCTGGCGCAAGCCATGATGGTGGCGGGGCTCGGCTGCCGGCGCGGCGCGGCGGCAGAGGATGTGCTGGCCGCCATCGCGGCCGCCCTGGCCGCGGCGGGGCGGGAGAGGGCGGCGCTGGCCGCGCTCGCGACCAGCGCGGCCAAGGCAGGAGAAGCCGGGCTGCGGGAGGCGGCCGTGACCCTCGGCCTGGAGCTGCGCGCCCTGCCCGAGGCCGCGCTGCACGCCGCCGCGCCCCACTGCCTGACCCGATCGGCCCGCGCGCTGGAGGCCACCGGCCTGCCCTCCCTGGCCGAGGCCGCCGCCCTGGCCGGGGCGGGGGACGGGGCCGTGCTGATCGGCCCCCGGCTGGCCGCCGGCCGCGCCGTCACCTGCGCGCTGGCGGAGATGCGGCCATGACCGTCCATTTCATCGGCGCCGGGCCGGGTGCGGCCGACCTGCTGACGCTGCGCGGGCGGGACATCCTGGCGCGCTGCCCCGTCTGCCTCTACGCCGGCTCCATCATCCCGCGCGAGATGCTGGCGCATTGCCCGCCCGGCGCGCGGCTGGTGGACACGGCGCCGCTCAGCCTCGACGAGATCGAGGCCGAATGCGTGGCCGCGCACGAAGCCGGGCAGGACGTGGCGCGGCTGCATTCCGGGGACCTGTCCATCTACTCCGCCATCGCCGAGCAGAAGCGGCGGCTGGAGGCGCGAGGCATTCCCGTCAGCCTCACCCCCGGCGTACCCGCCTTCGCCGCCGCCTCGGCGTTGCTGGGGCGGGAGCTGACGGTGCCGGCGCTGGCGCAGTCGGTGGTGCTGACGCGCATGCCGGGCCGGGCCTCGCCCATGCCGGAGGGAGAGAGGCTGGCCGCTTTCGCCGCCACCGGGGCCACGCTCGCCATCCATCTCGCCGTGCCGCAACTGGCGCGCATCGTGGAGGAATTGCTCCCCTTCTATGGCGCGGATTGCCCCGCCGCCGTGGTGGTCCGCGCCTCCTGGCCCGATGAGCAGGTGTTTCGCGGCACGCTCGCCGACATCGCGCCGCAGGTCGCGGCGGCGGGGGTGGAGCGCACGGCGCTGATCCTGGTGGGGCCGGCGCTGGCGCCCGAGGATTTCCGGGAAAGCGCCCTCTACGCGCCCGACTATCAGCGCCGGTTTCGCGGCAGGGAGGGGCTGTGAGCGACCGGAGCGAAATCCGCCCGCCCCAACATCCGGCCGGTGCGGTCGAAGACCACGATCTCCAGCTCGGTCGGCGCGGGATGCAACGCCTCCGCGGCCACCGTCCAGGCGCGAATGGCGATGGCGTCGCCCAGCGGCTGGCCGGCCTGCTCCGCGATCTGGAAGGCCTCGGCCACGGTGTTCGCGGCGGCGATGCGCGCGGCCAGGTCCGCACCGGGCAGCAGGGCGCCCAGCGCGGCCAGATCCGCCTCCCCCCGCTTGGAATGCAGGTCGAGCCGCCCCTGCGCCAGCTTGGTCATCTTGGCGACGCCGCCCGCCACGGTGACGCGCGGGATGGGGTGGCGGCGGAGGTATTTCAGCATCCCGCCCACGAAATCGCCCATCTCGATCAGCGCCACATCCGGCAGGCCGTGCAGCTTCTGTACCGCCGCCTCGGATGCGCTGCCCGTGCTGCCCGCCACATGCGCGATGCCCATGGCGCGCGCCACATCCACGCCGCGATGGATGGAATCGATCCAGGCGGCGCAGGAATAGGGGATGACGATGCCCGTGGTGCCCAGCACCGACAGCCCGCCCAGGATGCCGAGCCTTCCGTTCAGCGTGCGTTCGGCCAGCCTCTCGCCATCGGCGATGGAGATTTCCACCTCGGCATCGGGGTCGGGCGAGACCTCTTCCAGCGCCGCGCGGATCATGGCGCGCGGGCCGGGGTTGATGGCGGGCTCGCCGGGCGGCAAGGGCAGGCCGGGGCGGGTGATGGTGCCGACGCCGGGGCCCGCCTTGAAGCGCAGGCCCTCGCCCGCCGGAAGAAGCCGGACCGTCACCAGGATCAGCGCGCCATGGGTTACGTCCGGGTCGTCGCCCGCATCCTTCACCACTGCGGCCAGCGCGCCGCCCTCCAGGCGCTCGGCGCGGGCCAGGGCGAAGGCGGGGGTCTCGCCGCCGGGCAGGCGGATGGTCACGGGGTCGGGGAATTCGCCATGCCGCAGCGCGGCATAGGCGGCCTTGGCCGCGGCCGTGGCACAGGCGCCCGTGGTCCAGCCGCGGCGCAGCGTCTTGCCCTGATCCATGCCGGCTTCGGTAGCGCGGCGCCCTGCCCCGCGATAGGCCCGGCATGAACGCCGAAGCCCTTGCCGCGCTGCTTGCCCGCGGCCCCGTCATGGCGCCGGGCGAGGTCTGGCTGGCCGGCGCCGGCCCCGGCGATCCCGGCCTGCTGACGCTGGAGGTGCTGGGCGCCCTCGGCCAGGCCGATGTCATCATCCATGACGCGTTGATCGAGCCCGAGGTGCTGGCGCTCGCCCGCCCCGGCGCCGATCTCGTCTTCGTGGGCAAGCGCGGCGGCCGCCCCTCCGCCCGCCAGGCCGAGATCACTTCCATGCTGGTGGCCGAGGCGCGCGCCGGGCGCCGCGTGCTGCGCCTGAAGGGTGGCGACCCCTTCGTCTTCGGCCGGGGCGGCGAGGAGGCGGTGGCCCTGGCCGAGGCCGGCATCCCCTTCCGCGTGCTGCCGGGCCTGACCTCGGGCCTCGCCGCCATGACGGCGGCCAGCATCCCGGCTACCATGCGCGAGACCAACCAGGCCATCATCCTCGCCACCGGCCACGCGGCCGACACCTCCCAGGCGCCGGACTGGGCGGCGCTGGCGCGCACGGGCCAGCCCATCCTGCTCTACATGGCGACCCGCACCCTGCCGGCCATCGTGGCCGCGTTGCTGGAGGGCGGGCTGCCGCCCGCCACGCCCGCCGCCGTGGTGGTGGGGGCGACCACGCCCGACCAATCCGTGATCGTCACGCGGCTGGACGCGCTGGCGGAGATGGAGATTCCCTCCCCCGCCATCATCGGCATCGGCGCCATCGTGGCGGTGCGCGAACGCCTGCTGGCCCATGCCGGCAGGCTGCTGGCCTGAATGCGCGGCCTGGTCATCGCCGCCCCGCGCTCCGGCGCGGGCAAGACCACGGTGACGCTGGGGCTGCTGGCGGCCCTGGCCGCGCGGGGCGTGGCGGTGCGGGCGGCCAAGATCGGGCCGGACTACATTGACACGGGCTTTCACGCCGCCGCGACGGGGCGGCCGGGCATGAACCTGGACAGCTGGGCCATGCCGGAGGCGCTGCGCGACGCGCTGCTGGCCGAGGCCGCGGAGGGCGCCGACCTGCTGCTGGCCGAGGGCGCCATGGGCCTCTTCGACGGCATCCCGGGGCCGGAGGGGCAGCGCGGCTCGGCGGCCGATCTCTGCGCGCGGCACGGGCTGCCCGTGCTGCTGGTGCTGGATGTGGGCGGGCAGGCGCAGACCGCCGCCGCCATGCTGCGCGGCTTCGCCACCCATGACCCCGCCGTGCGGATCGCGGGCGTGGTGCTGAACCGCCTGGGCAGCCCCCGCCACCGCCGTCTGGTGGAGGAGGCCATGGCGCCGCTCGGCATCCCCGTGCTGGGCGGCATTCCGAAGGACGCGCCGCCCGCCCTGCCGGAGCGCCATCTGGGCCTCGTCCAGGCCGAGGAACACCCGGCCCTGGCCGAGGCGCTGTCGCGGCTCGCCGCCATGGCCGCGGCGCATCTGGACCTGGAGGGCATCATGGCCGCGGCCCAGCCGGTGCGGCTGCATCCCGGCCGCGCGGTGGCGCTGCGGCCGCCGGGGCAGCGCATCGCGCTGGCGCGGGATGCGGCCTTCTCCTTCGTCTATGGGCATGTTCTGGCCGGCTGGCGGGCGGCCGGGGCGGAGGTTTTTCCGTTCTCGCCGCTGGCTGACGAGGCGCCGCCGCCCGGTTGCGATGCCTGCTGGCTGCCGGGCGGCTACCCGGAACTGCACGCGGCGCGCCTTTCCGCCGCCACGCGCTTCCGCGCGGGGCTCACCGCCTTCGCCGCCACCCGCCCGGTGCATGGCGAGTGCGGCGGCTACATCGTGCTGGGGGAGGCGCTGACCGACGCGGCCGGGCAGACCCACGCCATGGCGGGGCTGCTCGGCCACGCCACCAGCTTCGCCACGCGGCGGCTGCACCTGGGCTATCGCCGCGCGCGGCTGCTGGCGGATGGGGTGCTGGGCGCGGCCGGCCGGCATCTGCGCGGCCATGAGTTCCACTATGCCACCGAGGCGAACCCCGGCACCGATGCGCCCTTCGCCGCGCTGCAAGATGGCGAGGGGCGCGACCTCGGCCCGGCCGGCGGACGGCGCGGCCATGTCTCGGGCAGCTTCTTCCACATGATCGCCGAGGAGGGCGCCGCCCCATGACCCCCGATGCCAAGGCCCGCCTCGACGCGCTCGCCAAGCCACCCGGCAGCCTGGGCAAGCTGGAACGCCTGGCGCTGCGCCTCGCCGCCACCCAGGGGCGGCTCGACCCGCGCACGCGCCCCCGCCGCCTTGTCATCTTCGCCGGCGATCATGGCGTGGTGGCGGATGGGGTGGGGCTTT
This sequence comes from Roseococcus microcysteis, assembly GCF_014764365.1. Taxonomy (NCBI): domain Bacteria; kingdom Pseudomonadati; phylum Pseudomonadota; class Alphaproteobacteria; order Acetobacterales; family Roseomonadaceae; genus Roseococcus; species Roseococcus microcysteis. Next base: position 1,506,829 of record NZ_CP061718.1, on the reverse strand, counting down.
GGCCCTCCGCCGTCACGGGTGCCATGATGCGGCTGATGCGCGAGGGGCGTTCCTCCGCCAGCGCGCTGGGCCGCGCGGCGGGGGCGGAGTTCCTGCTGGTGGATGCGGGCTCGCTCACCGAGGGCCTGGCGCCGGGGCCGGGCTTCCTCGATGCGCGGGTGGGGCGCGGGACGGCCAGCCTCGCCCATGGCCCCGCCATGTCCGTGGACGAGTTCGACGCCGCCTGGGCGTTGGGCGCGCGCGTGGCGGCCGAGGCCGCCGGCCAGGGCATCGCCGTCCTGGCGCTGGGCGAGATGGGCATCGGCAACACCACCGCCGCCGCCGCCCTGGGCGCGCTGCTGACCGGGGAGGCGCCCGAGGCCATGGTGGGTCCCGGCGCTGGGGCCAACCCGGAAAGCCTTGCCCGCAAGCGCGCCGTGGTGGCCGCCGCCGTGGCGCGTGCGCGGGCCGAACCCGACCACCTTGCCGCCATCTCGGGGCTGTGCGGCTACGAGATCGCGGCGCTGGCCGGCTGCATCGCGGAGGGCAGCCGACACCGCCTGACCTTGGTGCTGGATGGGCTGATCGTGGGAGCCGCGGCGCTGGTGGCGCAGCGCCTCGTCCCTGGCGCGCTGGATGGCGCCATCGCTGCCCATGTGGGTGCCGAGCCCGGCCATGCGCGGATGCTGGCGAAGCTCGGCCTCGAACCCTTCCTCGACTGGGAATTGCGCCTGGGGGAGGGCAGCGGCGCCGCGCTGCTGCTGCCCCTGCTGGATGCCGCCGCCGCCCTGCTGACCGAAGTCGCCACGCTGGCGGAAGTCACGGGCGGCTGATGCGCGACTGGGTGCAGCCCCTGGCGCTGGCGCTGCGCTTCCTGAGCCGCCTCTCCCTGCCCGGCGAGGACATGGCGCGCTTCCAGCGCGACCTGCCGCGCGCGCTGATGTTCTTTCCGTGGGCGGGCGCTCTGCTGGCGGGCCTTTCGGCATTCGTGCTGCTGGGCGCCGCGCAGATATTTCCGCTCTATCTCGCGGTGCTGCTGGCGCTCGGCTTCGACGCCTGGCTGGGGCGCGGGCTGCACGAGGATGCGCTGGCCGATCTCTGCGATGGGCTGGGCGGCGGCCGCACGCCCGAGGATGTGCTGCGGATCATGAAGGACAGCGCCATCGGCGCCTTCGGGGCGCTGGCGCTGGGCTTCGCCGTGGCGCTGCGCGCGGCCGCGCTGGTGGCGCAGGACGAGCCCTGGCGTGCCGCGCTGGTGCTGGTGGTGGCCGGCGCCGTGGCGCGCCTGCTGATGCTGGCCGTGATCTGGCGCGTGCCGGCCCTGCCGGGGCTGGGCGGCAGCGTGGCCGGCGCCATGGACGGGCGGCGCTTCGCCCTGGCTGTCCTGATGGCGCTGCCGGTGCTGGGGGCAGGCGCGTGGCTTTCGTCCGCCGGCATGGGGCTGACCCTGCTTGGCGCCCTGGCATTCCTGGCCTGGTATCGCGCCCTGCTGCTGCGCCGCCTGGGCGGGGCCAATGGCGATGCCATGGGGGCCGCCGCCTGCGCCGGTCTGGTGCTGGTGCCGCTGGGTTTCGCCGCGTGGTGATCATGCTGCGCCACACCGAGGTGGCCGCGCATTGGCGCGGGCGCTGCTACGGCGTGCGGGATGTGGGGCTTTCCTTGCAAGGCAGGGCGGCGGCGCGCCATCTGGCCGCGACGCTGGAAGGCGCGGGCATCACGCGGTTGCAGGCCTCGCCACTGCGGCGCGCGCGCTTCCTGGGCGGGCTGCTGGCCCGGCGTTTGGGCCTGCCGCTGGAGGTCGTGCCAGCCCTGGCCGAACGGGACTTCGGCGATTGGGAAGGCCAGCCCTGGGACGCCATCCACGCTGCCCATGGCGACGCCATGATGGGCATGATCGAGGCGCCCGGCAGCTTCCGACCGGGCGGCGGCGAGACCACCCTGGAACTCGCCGCACGGATCGAGGCCTGGTTCGCCGGGCTGCCGCCGCATGGGGGCACGCTCGCCATCACCCATGGCGGGCCGGTGGCCGCCTTGCGCGGTCGGTTGGCGGGCCAGCCGGTGCGCGGCTGGCTCGCCCTGGTGCCCGCGCTGGGCGAGGCCGTGCGCCTGCCCGGCTGACCCCGCTACGCCGCTTGCAGGCGCGCCACCAGCCGACCGACCTCGGCCTGGAGCATCTCGCCCTGCCGGGCCACGCCCTCGGCACCCGTGCGAAGTTCCTGCAGGGCGCCCGTCGTCTCGCTGATGCCCTCGTTCACACGCTCGACCTGCTGGGACACCGCGCCCGTACCGGCCGCGGCCTCGCCCACATTGCGCGCGATCTCGCGCGTGGCCGCGCCCTGTTCCTCCACCGCCGCGGCGATGGCGGCCGCGATCTCGCTGGAGCGTTCGATGGTGACGCCGATGGTCTTGATGGCGTCCACGGCCTGGCCCGTCGCGTCCTGCATCTCCGCGATCTGGCGCGCGATTTCCTCGGTGGCCTTCGCGGTCTGGCCGGCCAGGCTCTTCACCTCGCTCGCCACCACGGCGAATCCCTTGCCCGCCTCGCCGGCGCGGGCGGCCTCGATGGTGGCATTCAGCGCCAGCAGGTTGGTCTGGCCGGCGATGTCGCCGATCAGCCGCACCACCTCGCCGATGCGGCTCGCCGCCTCGGCCAGGGAGCGCATGGTGCCATCCGTGGCCCGCGCCTCGTCCGAGGCCTGCTGTGCCACCGACGCCGCCTCGGCCACCTGCCGCGTGATCTCCGCGACGGAGGAGGCCATCTGCTCGGCCGCCGTCGCCACCGCCTGGACATTGGTGCTGGCCTGGGCGGCGCCCTCGGCCGACGCGCCCGCCTGTTCGGCGGTGCGGTCCGCGAGGCCCGCCAGGCTGTCCACCGTGGCCTGCAACTCGGTCGCGGCGCCGGACAGTGTCGTGCTCACCCCGCCCACGGTGCGCTCCAGCTCCACCGCCATGGCGCGCTGCGCGGCGCGGCGTTCCTCCTCGGTGCGGAGGCGCGTGGCCTCGGCCTCGGCCTCCAGCGCACGTGCGCGGGCCGAATTCTCCTTCAGCACCGCCACGGCGCGGGCCAGCGTGCCGATCTCGTCGCGGGTGGCCGTGCCGGTCACCTCCACGGTGAGGTCCCCTTCGGCGATGCGCGCGACCTGGCCCGAAAGCTGTGAGACGGGACGGGCGATGCCGCGCGCCAGCGAAAGCCCGGCCAGCAGCGCCAGGAGCGCCGCGATACCCGTGCCCAGCATCAGGGCGAGGCGCGCCTCGCCAAAGGCGACGGCGGAGGCGGCGCTGCGCTCCTCCAGCAGCCGGCGTTCCAGCGAGGCGATTTCCTCCGCCTTGGCGCGCACCGCGTCCATCGCGGCCTTGCCCGCGCCCTCTTCCTCCATGCGGCGCGCCTCGCGGCGCGAGGCCTCGTCCCCACGTGCCATCAGGGCGATCTGTCGCCCGGCATGGCCCTCGGTCCAGCCGCGGGCCGCGCGGTCGAGTTCGTCGAGCCGCAGCTGCTGGGCCGGGTTGTCGGCGGTGAGGCGACGCAGGGTGGCCATCGCGTCGGCGTAGCCCCGCCGCCCCGCCTCGAAGGGTTCGAGGAAGGCGCGGTCACCGTTCAGCAGGTGCCCGCGCACCCCCGTCTCCTGGTCCACCATGGCGGCCACCAGGCGATCGGCCTGGGCGAGCACACGGTAAGTGTGGCGGTTCCAGTTCGTCGCGGACTCGATGTCGGCCAGGCGGAACCAGGTGACGGTCCCCGCGCTGGCGGCGGCGAGGATGACCACCGTGAAGGCGATGGCGAGTTTGCGGGTGATGGAGAGGTCGCCGAGGCGACGAAGGAGATTCATGCGCAGGTCCCTTGCTGGAGGGCCAGGGCTGCGCGGTGGAACCTGTGGTGGATCGGCCGCGCGGCCAGGCCGGCGGGGGCACCCTTGTCGTTCCGGATAAAAAAAGAATTAACCGCCGGCGCGGCCACGGAGAGCCGCGCCGTTGGCGGATGACTCGACCTACCCCGCCAGCACGCCCCGCCGCACTTGGTCCAGCTCGATGCTCTCGAACAGGGCGCGGAAATTGCCCTCGCCGAAGCCCTCGTCGCCCTTGCGCTGGATGAGTTCGAAGAAGATCGGCCCGATGACGGTATTGGTGAAGATCTGCAGCAGCCGCCCGCCCGAGGGCGAGCCATCCATCAGGATGCGGTTGGCGGCCAGGCGCGCGATGTCCTCGCCCGTGTCGGGCAGGCGCTGGGGCAGCAGCTCGTAGTAGGTCTCGGGCGTGTCGAGGAAGCCCACGCCCTGGGCGCGCAGCCCCTCCACGCTGGCATGGATGTCGGTGGTGCCCATGGCGATGTGCTGGATGCCCTCGCCGCCATAGGCGCGCAGATATTCCTCGATCTGCGACTTGTCGTCGGCGCTCTCGTTGATGGGGATGCGGATCTGGCCGCAGGGGCTGGTCATGGCCTTGGATTTGAGGCCGGTCAGCTTCCCCTCGATGTCGAAGTAGCGGATCTCGCGGAAGTTGAAGAGGCGCTCATAGAAGCCCGCCCAGGCGTCCATGCGCCCGCGGTGGACGTTGTGGGTGAGGTGGTCGATCACCGTCAGCCCCTGGCCCGCGGGGTTGGGGTCCGCCCCCGGGATCGGCCGGAAATCCACCTCGTAGATGGAGCCCCTGGGGCCGTAGCGGTCCACGAAATAGATCAGCGAGCCGCCGATTCCCTCGATGGCGGGGATGTTCAGCTCCATCGGCCCCACGCGGCCATGGAAGGGGCGGGCGCCCAGGGTCAGGGCGCGATCCCAGGCGGCCGCCGCATCGGCCACGCGGAAGGCCATGGCGCAGGCGGAGGGCCCGTGCACCCGGCCGAAGGATTGCGCGAAGCTCGCGGGCTCGGCGTTGAGCAGGAAGTTCACGTCGCCCTGCCGCCACAGCGTCACGTCCTTGCTGCGGTGCCGCGCCACGGCGGTGAAGCCCATGCGGGTGAAGACCTGGCGCAGATGCTCGGTGTCCGGCCCCGTGAATTCCACGAATTCGAAGCCGTCCGTGCCCATCGGATTCTCGGCGCTGACGACGCCGGCGAGGGCGGTGCGGTCGGGGGGGATGTCCATGGGCGTTTCCTCGGGGTTTCCCTTCCTGTCTAGCGAAGCGGGGGGAGGTTTTTCCGCCTTTCTCCGTGCCATATTGCGGGGGTGGCGGCAGGAATCCGCCACGAAAGGACCTCCATATGGCGAAAATCCCTACAGTTTCGTTGGACGGCACCGATCGGCGCATCCTGGCGGCCCTCCAGCGCGACGGGCGGGCCAGCATCGTGGAGCTGGCCGAACGGGTCGGGCTCTCGCCCACGCCCTGCCAGCGCCGGGTGCGGCGGCTGGAGGAGGCGGGCGTCATCCAGGGCTATGCCGCCCGCGTGGATGCGGCGCGGGTGGGACTGCCCTTGCAGGCCTTCGTGCAGGTCGCGCTGCAAAGCCATGCCGAGGAGGTGGTGGAGCGCTTCCACACCGCGCTGGCCGCCCGTCCGGAGGTGTTGGCGGCCTACACCATGTCGGGCGAGATGGACTATCTGCTGCATGTGCTGGCCCCCGACATGGAGACCTTCGGCGACTTCGCCACGCGCGCCCTGCTGCGCATGCCGGGGGTGAAGGAGACGCGCTCGGCCTTCGTGCTGGCCACGCTCAAGCCGCCCGGGGAAGTCCCGACCTGAGGCTCAAGTTCCGGTTGACAGTGCGCGGGGCCTGTGGCGAGCATTTTGCCGTGTCCCTGGCACGCTTGAGGAAACGCGAAACAATCTTCCCGCAAAATCGTGGTGTACCGGCTGACACTGGACATTAATCTCTCTGGCCCCAGCTTGGCGCCTGTGACAGCCAAGCTGCACGCCTGTCTATCGCCCACAGCCAGGCCTGCCCTCCCGGCGGGCCCAGCCCCTGAAGGATCACGATGACGACATCAGGCAAGGACCCCGCGCTGACCAGCTTCGAGGCGGTGGCGGGGCAGGAATTCGACGTGGTCATCGTGGGCTCCGGCGTCAGCGGCGCGGTGATCGCGAAGCAGCTGGGCGCGCGGGGCTGCCGGGTGCTGGTGCTGGAGGCGGGCTCGGGCAACGAGATCACGGTCGCCGACTACGAGGAGAGCGTGCAGCGCTTCTACGGGTCGCAGCGCAAGGACAACAACTCGGCCTACGCCAACCCCCGCAACGCGCCCATGCCGCGGGACTACGAGACGCGCCGGCTGCAGCCCGGCGCCTCCAACACCGATGGCTACCTGGTGCAGATGGGGCCGCTCGAGATCGACAGCACCTACACCCGCGTCCTCGGCGGCACCACGCGCCATTGGGAGGGCAAGGCGCTCAGGATGCTGCCCGATGACTTCCGCATGCGCAGCCTCTTCGGTCAGGGGCGGGACTGGCCGCTGGCCTACAGCGACCTCGACGCCCATTACCGCGCGGCCGAGCGCGAACTGGGCGTCGCCGGCGATGTCGAGGACCAGCAATATGGCGGGCTCGATTTCGGGCCGGGCTATGTGCTGCCCATGCGGAAGATGCCGCTCTCCTACCTCGACCGGATGATCGCGCGCGACCTGGACGGGATGGAGGTGACGCTGGCGGGCGAGACCTTCCCGCTGAAGGTCCGCTCCACGCCGCAGGCGCGCAATGGCGTGCCCAACCCGGCCTACGACGAAGGCCGCGGCTACAAGCCCGTGGGCGCCGTCAGCACCCACCAGGAGGACAAGGGCGAGCGCTGCCAGGGCAACACCAACTGCGTGCCCATCTGCCCCGTCCAGGCCAAGTATGACGCGCGCCGCACCCTCTATGCGGCGCTGGAGACGGGGAACGTCCAGCTCCTGGCCTGGAGCGTCGCCTCGCGGCTGGAGGTGGATGGCGCGACGGGCCAGGTGTCGCAACTGGAATTCAAGACCTATGACCACCCTGACGCGCCCGGCCACCGGGTGGGCCATGTGCGCGCCAAGGTCTTCGTCCTGGCGGCCAATGCCGTCGAGAACGCCCGGCTCATGCTGGCCTCCGACCTGCCGGGCAGCAGCAACCTCGTGGGCCGCAACCTGATGGACCACATGTACCTGCTGACCTGGGCGCTGATGCCCCGGCCCGCGGGCGCGCTGCGTGGGCCGATCTGCACGGCGGGCATCGAGGATATCCGCACCGGCGCCTATCGCCGGCATCACGCGGCCGTGCGCTATTCCATCCACAATGACGGCTGGGGCTGGGCCACCGGCTCGCCCTATTCGGATCTGGAGCATCTGGTCGAGCACGAGAACCGCTTCGGCGCGGCGCTGCGCCAGGGGCTGATCGACCGTGTCTCGCGGCAATTCCTGCTCGATTGCATGATCGAGGTGCTGCCGGACGAGAGCAACCGCATCTCGGTGGACCCGCGCTGGGTGGACCAGATGGGCAACCCGCGCCCCGTCATCTCCTTCGGCGCCACGCCCTACACGCTGGAGACGGCCGCCTTTTCGCGCCGCCTGTCGCGCCGTATCTTCCAGCGGCTGGGCGCCGAGGACCACACGCATTACGACCCGCTGGCCCCCGGCTACGTCACCCATGATGGCGAGGGCTATGTGCTGCGCGGCGGCAACCATTGGGCCGGCACGCACATCATGGGGACCAGCGCGCGGGACAGCGTGGTGGATTCGACGCAGCGCAGCTGGGACCACCCGAACCTCTACCTGGCCGGCGCCGGCTCCATGGCCAGCATCGGCACCGCCAACACCACCTTGACGCTGGCGGCGCTGTGCTTCCGCACGGCCGATGCCATCCTGGCCGGGCTCGGCACCCACGCGCCCGCCGCCACCACCACGGGAGCCCGCGCGTGAGCCTCACCAAGATCACCGACAAGGCCGGGCTGCACCGGCACCTCGAAGCCGCCATCCAGCTCGAGCACGCGACGATCCCGCCCTATCTGAACGCGCTCTATTCCATCAAGCCGGGCACGAATACGGAGGCCTTCCACATCCTGCGCGCCGTCGCGGTGGAGGAGATGCTGCACCTGACGCTGGCGGCCAACATCCTGAATGCGGTGGGTGGCACGCCCGACCTGACGGTGCCGGGCTTCGTGCCGCTCTACCCGGCCTACCTGCCCGATGGCGAGACGGACTTCCAGGTGGATTGCCAGGCCTTCAGCCGTGCCGCGATCGAGACCTTCCTCAAGATCGAGCGCCCGGCCGAAGGGGCGACGCCCGGCGTGGACACCATCCACAAGGGCCGCAAGCGCGCGCACCACAATGGCCACAAGCGCCATGGCACGGCGGTGCGCGCCCGCCACGTCCCGGGCCATGAGGAAGAGCATTTCTATAGCATCGGCGAATTCTACCAGGCCATCGAGGAAGGCCTCGAACGCCTGCACGCCGAGATGGGCGATGCGCTGTTCAGCGGCGACCCGGCGCGGCAGATCACGCCGGAATACTACTATTCCGCTGGCGGCGGGCTGATGGCGGTGACGGACCTGGCCTCCGCCAAGGCCGCCATCCGCCTGATCTCGGAGCAGGGCGAGGGTGTGACCGACAACATCTTCGACTATGAGGGCGAGATCGCGCATTACTACCGCTTCGAGCAGCTCCTGCTCGGCCGCTACTACCAGAAGGGCGATGCGCGTGGCCGGCCCACGGGGCGCGAGGTGGCGGTGGATTGGGATGCGGTGTTCCCCATCAAGGCCAATGCGCGGATCGCGGATTTCCCGGAAGGCTCCGCGCTGCGCCAGGGCGCCGAGGAGTTCAACCGCGCCTATGGCGACTTCCTCTCCCTGCTGACCCGCGCCTTCCAGGGCGAGCCCGCCCTCTTCGTCGAGGCGGTGGGCGGGATGTTCCAGCTGAAGGAGCTCTACTACCAGATCATGCGCCAGCCGCTCGGCGATGGCACCCACGCGGCCCCCACCTATGAGATCCCCCATGGCTGACATGCTCGACGGCTTCCTGGCGCTCTCCGAGGCGCTGACCGGCTTCACCGGCCACCGCCTGCGCGGCACGGGCCAGGCGGAGGCCTACCTCACCACCGCGACCGGCATCGTGGGCGGGGGCGTGATGCGCGACCTGCTGCTGGCGGCGGAGGAGGCGCGCGCCTCCGCGGGCGGCGATGCGGCGAAGCATGAGGCGGAGCTGCGCCGCCTCATCATGAGCGATGACCGGCTGGGCCCCGTCGCCCGCAACATCATCCGCATGTGGTATGTCGGCAGCTGGTACCAGCTGCCCAAGGCCTGGCGCGAGGCGCATGGCCAATCCCCGCGCGACCAGGACCATGTGGTGTCGCCCATCTCCTACACGGAAGGGCTGCTCTGGCCCGCCATCGGCGCCAACCCGGCGGGTGCGAAGCCGGCAGGCTATGGCATGTGGGCCATGCCGCCGCGCATCGCGCCGGGCTGAGCGAGGTGCGGAGGAGGCGCCGTCAGGCGTCTCCCGTCCGGTTCAGGAACACCAGCACCTGCGGGTTCTCCGCCAGGAAGTAGCCGGGCGTGTAGTAGCCGGTGGTGGCGAAATCCGGCCGCCCGTCACCGTCGAAATCGGCCACGGTGATGCGCGCGGCGGATGACCACGACACGCGCTGCTTCACAAACAGTGCTTTCTCCAGGTCCACGCATTTGTAGTAGAACACGCCCTGCCAGGGCCGCGGCCCGCGCAGCGCCACCAGGAATTCGTCATCTCCATCGCCGTCGAAATCGGCGCAGACGACATGGTGGCCCGCACCTTCGCCCACCTCGTTCGGGTCGCCGAAGACGTCCAGCACATGCCGCTTCCAGGGGCCGGATTCGAGCGTGGAGCCGGGCTCCTTCACATAGACGGCCACGACGTTGCCGTGGAACGGCTCCATGGTCGCGACATAGGCCTGGGGGTCGTCACCGATGCGGCCCGTGGCGGCATTGCCGGTGCCGAGGAAGCCGGTCAGCCCCACCTCCTCCGTCTCGCCGGTGCCGATATGGCGCTTCTGCCAGGCGGCGCCGTCATAATAGAACCAGGTGACGCCCTCCTCGCTGGAGAGGATCACGCTGTCGAGGTCCGAGCCCGGGCGGAACTTGCCCACCTGCACGTCATGGATGATGCGGAAGGAGACCTCGTCCACCAGCGTGCCCTCCCAGCCCTCGGGCTGGGCCGGCTGCTCGGGCACGGGGTAGAGCATCACGCGCACGGGCGCGTGCACGCCGGTCAGCCCGCCCTGCGGCCCCACCACGGGCAGCGCCATCAGCTCCAGCCGGTCGGTGCGGGTGAAATGGCCGAGGCGCAGCCGGTGCGTCGCCATCAGCGGCGCGATGGGATGCGTGGCCCAATGGCCATCGCCCGAGGGGTCGCCCGGGTTCTGCAGCCAGGAGATCTTCCCGTCGCCGTCGCGGCAATGGAACATGCACTCGCCATAGTCGTGGCAGATGATGAAGTCCGGCCTTCCATTGCCCGTCAGGTCCGCGTGGTCCAGCGCCACGGGCTTCTGGAACTGGCCGATGATGCGCTTTTGCCAGCCGGGGTTTTCGTACCAGGCCACCTCGCCGATCGCGAGGCCGGAGACGATCAAATCGGGCTTGCCGTCGCCATTGATGTCCACGGCGTCGATCCAGTAGCCGTCCTTCAGCCCGTCCTCGACGACGACCTGTTCGAATTTGGGCAGGGTGATGTTGGAGCCCATGGGGGTGCTTTCCGCGCGAGAGGGAAGGGGTGTCAGCCGACCGGCAGGCCAAGGGCTTCGAGTGCCCCGCGCGCCACCGCCATGTCGTCCGAATAATGCCCGCCCGAGACGCCGATCGCGCCGATCATCTGGCCCTCCTCCATGATGGGATAGCCGCCGCCATAGACCACCACGCGCGGCGTCTGCACCACGCCGTGCAGCAAAGGCCCGTCCTCCTTGATGAAATCCCACCAGGCATGGGTCGGGATGCCGAAGGAGGCGACGGTCCAGGCCTTGTTGATCGCGATGTCCTCCGAGACGAAGGGCGCGCCGTCCATGGCGTGATAGGCCTTGAGTTGCCGCGCCTCGTTCATGATGGCGATGCACATGGGCTTGCCGCCCGCGCGGGCCGCCTCGATGGCGGCGTCCACCAGCCGCTGGGCAAGGGCCGCGTCTATGCTGCGTTTGACGATGCTCAACGGACGGTTCCCCTCTCCTGAAGTAAAGATGTCTCTTTAAGCAAAGGTGTTTAACGCAATGTGATTGGCGGGTATATGCCGGCCGCCTTCCGTGGTGGCCGGATGGTCGTGGCCCTCACCCACAGGTGTCAAGCGAAAGCGGGAGGGGGAAGGCACGCAACCTTCTTGCGGCGCGATTTGGCCGCGTGCATCCTGCCTGCGGCGAGGTGTCAGGAATCCTTGGTTTCGCGGGCGTGATGATGGCGACGCGGGGCCGGCATCAATCTCTCCTCAATTCTTGCGGACGAGACTTGCTTCCTGTTCCAACCCACGCCACAGGGCTGGCGGAAACGTGCGGGGCGGATGTCCCGGGGGGAAGGGAAACGATGTTCCAACGTGACAAGGTGATGCTGGGCATCACGCCCACCTGCTGGACCAATGATGACTTCCCGTTGCTCGGCAATGAGACGAGCTGGGGCCAGGTCATGAGCGAAATGGCGCTGGCCGGCTATGAGGGCTGCTCCATCGGCCACAACTTCCCGAAGGACCGGGCGGTGCTGAAGGCGGAACTCGCCCGGCGCGGCCTGCGCGTGAGCGAGCCCTGGGTCAGCACCCTCTTCACCGCCCGCAGCATGGAACAGCGGACGGTGGACAATTTCATCGCCCAGATGGACTTCATGCAGGAGATGGGCGGCACCGACGTGGTGGTGGCCGAACTCGGCGGGGCGGTGCACCAGCAGCCCGTCACGCCGCTCGCCAACAAGCCCATCTTCACCGACGCGCAATGGGATGCGCTGGTGGGCGGGCTGAACAAGCTCGGCGCCATGGCCAAGGCGCGCGGCATGCAGCTCTGCTACCACCACCACATGGGCACGGGCGTGCAGACCCGTGCCGAGGTGGACCGGCTGATGGCGGCCACCGACCCTTCCTGCGTGCATCTGCTGCTGGACACCGGCCACCTGGCCTGGTCGGGCGATGACCCGCTGGAGATGGCCCGCGCCCATGCGAAGCGCATCCGCCATGTGCATCTGAAGGATATCCGCCCCGACGTGATCGCGCGCGGGACCGCGGGCAGCCTGAGCTTCCAGGAATCCATCATGGAGGGTGCCTTCACGGTGCCGGGCGATGGCGCCATTGATTTCCGGCCCATCCTGCAAACCCTGGCCGATGCCGATTTCGCCGGCTGGCTGGTGGTGGAGGCCGAGCAGGACCCCGCCCGCGCCAACCCCCTCGACCATGCGCGCAAGGCGCGGGACTATCTGCGCGGGATCATCGGGTTTTGAGCCACACTTCCACGGAAGCGCATGGGGCGGCGCATGGCGCGCCCCATTTCACCGCCATGCAGCAATTCGGCCCGATGGGCGTCGCCTGGGCGGTGTTCCTGGCGATGACGCTCATGGGCCATGACGCGCACAGCCATACGGGCCTGGGCCAGTCCTTCATTATTGTCGTGGTGCTCTTCACCACCATCCTCTGGGGCGCCATCGGCGTGATGCGCCATGCCGAGGCGGTGGCGCACGAGCTGGGCGAGCCGCTGGGCACGCTGGTGCTGACGCTCTCGGCCGTCACGGTCGAGGTGGCGCTGATCCTCTCCGTCATGCTGGTGGGCGACAGCGAGCCAACCCTCGCGCGCGACACCATGTTCGCCGTGGTCATGATCATCGTGAACGGGCTGCTCGGCGCCGCGCTGCTGCTGGGCGGGTTCCGGCACCGGCAGCAGATCTACAACCTGGAGGGCGCGCGCTCCTTCCTCGTGGTGCTCACGCCGCTGGCCATCTGCGCGATGGTGCTGCCCAACTTCACCACCTCCACGCCGGACGCCACGCTCTCCTTCGCGCAGGCGGCGACGCTGGGCGTCATCACGCTGTTCCTCTACGGCGTGTTCCTCGCCTTGCAGACCAGCCGCCACCGCTCCTTCTTCGCGGAGGCGGCGGCGGAGGTGACGGGCGGCCATCGCGGCCCCGCGCCGGAAGAGGCGGCCACACCTCGCGCCAGCCGCGTGAAGGTGGCGCGCCACGCCCTCTTCCTGGTTCTGACCATCATACCCGTGGCCCTGCTCGCGCATGACATGGCCGAGGCGCTGGACCGCGTGGACCGCGCGCTGGGCGTGCCGGTGCAGATGACGGGCGTCATCATCGCGGTGCTGATCCTGGCGCCCGAGGGCATGGCCGCGCTGCGCGCCGCCTGGGCCAACCATTTGCAGCGCTCGGTGAACATCCTGCTCGGCTCCTCGCTCTCCACCATCGGCATGACGGTGCCGGCGGTGCTGCTGGTGGGGCATTTCATCGGGCATGACATCGTGCTGGGCCTCGACCAGGCACACATGATCATGCTGGTGCTGACGCTGGTGACGGCGGGCCTCACCTTCGGGACGGCCAAGACGGACATGCTGAAGGGGGCGGTGCACCTGGCCCTCTTCGGCATCTACCTCATGCTCGTGCTGGTGCCCTGACGCGTGAGGCGGAGGTGACGGCGATGATCCTCGGGCGTGACATCTGCGGCGAGCTTGGCGCGGCTTTGTCGCGCGAATGGCTCGTGACCAACGGGATCGGCGGCTATGCCTCGGGCAGCGTGGCCGGCGCGCCCACGCGCGGCTATCACGGGCTGCTGGTGGCGGCGCTGGAGCCGCATCCCGCCCGAACCTTGCTGGCCGCCGCCCTGCTGGAGGAGGTGGAAACCCCCTCCGGCCGCTTCGAACTCGCCACGCTGAATTGGGTGGGGGGCGTCACCTCGCCGCAGGGATACCGCTCCCTCGACAGCTTCCGCCTGGAAGGCACCATCCCCTGCTGGCGCTTCGCCTGCGGCGGCGAGGTGCTGGAAAAGCGCCTCTGGATGGAGGCGGGGCGCAACATCACCCGCGTGGAGTATCGCCTGGTGCGCGGGGCGGGCCCGGTGCGGCTGACGCTGAAGGCGCTGGTGGACCACCGGGACCACCACTCCCGCACCACCGCTGATTCCTGGCAGCCGGAGGTGGCGTTGGGGGATGGCACGGCGCGCGTGCTGGCCTTCCCCGGTGCCACGCCGCTGCACATCGCGGCCGAGGGCGCCGAGGCCCATCGCGGCACCGGTTGGTTCCGCGGCTTCGACCTGCCGCGCGAGCGGGAGCGCGGCCTGCAGGACCGGCAGGACCACCACCATGCGGTGAGCTTCACGCTGACGCTGACGCCAGGCGGTCGCGCGCAGGTGGTGCTGTCCGCCGGCGAACCCGCCGCGCCCGATGCCACGGCGCTGGACCGCGCCCGCGCGCGAGAGGCGGGGCTGCTGGCCCGCTTCGCCAACCTCCATCCCGCGGCGCCCGACTGGGTGCGCCAACTGGCTCTGGCGGCGGATCAGTTCATCATCGCGCGGCGGGACGCCGAGGGGCGGGCGGGGCACTCGGTCATCGCGGGCTACCATTGGTTCGCGGATTGGGGCCGCGACACCATGATCAGCCTGCCCGGGCTGACCCTCGCGACCGGGCGGCCGGAGATCGCGCGCTCCGTCCTGCTCACCTTCGCGGGCTTCGTGGACCAGGGGATGCTGCCCAACCGCTTCCCCGATGGCGGCGAGACGCCCGAATACAACACGGTGGACGCGACGCTCTGGTTCTTCGACGCGATCCGCAAATACCACGCCGCCACGCGCGACGACGCCACCCTGCTGGCCCTGCTGCCGGTGATGGAAGAGATCATCGCCTGGCACCGCCGCGGCACGCGCTATGGCATCGCGGTGGACCCGGCCGATGGGTTGCTGCGCGCGGGCGAGGCGGGGGTGCAGCTCACCTGGATGGATGCGCGGGTGAATGGGCGCGAGATCACGCCGCGCATCGGCAAGCCGGTCGAGGTGAATGCGCTGTGGTACAACGCCCTGCGCGTCATGGCGGAAAGCCTCGCGCGCCTGGGCCGCGATGCCAGCCTCTATGCCGGCCTCGCGCACACGGCGCGTGAGGGCTTCGCCCGCTTCTGGAACCCCGGGGCCGGCCATTGCTACGACGTGCTGGACGGGCCCGACGGCCATGACGCCACGCTGCGGCCCAACCAGATCCTCGCCGCGAGCCTCCGGCCGGAGCTGCTGCCGCTGGACCGGCGGCTGGCGGTGCTCGCCGCCTGCGAAAGCGCACTGCTCGGCCCCTGCGGGCTGCGCAGCCTCGACCCTGCGCACCCGGATTATCGCGGCAGCTATGGGGGGATTCGGCCTCGCGCGATGGCGGCTATCACCAGGGGCCGGTCTGGGGCTGGCTGGCCGGCCCCTTCATCGAGGCGCACCTGGCCGCCGGCGGCAGCGTGGAGGTGGCGCGGCTGCGGCTGGAGGCCATGGGGCGTGAGACACGACGCCAGGGCCTCGGCACGCTGAACGAGATCTATGAAGGCGACCCACCCCACGCCCCGCGCGGCTGCATCGCCCAGGCCTGGTCCGTGGCCGAGGCGCTGCGCGCCTGGACGCTGGTGGAAGCCCAAGACGAGACAGGGAAGGCCAGGCCATGAGCGAAGCCGAGCGCATCAAGAGCCGCGATTCGGGCCAGGAGGATTGGGCCCTCTGGGGCCCCTATCTCAGCGAGCGCCAATGGGGGACGGTCCGCGAGGATTTCAGCCCCTATGGCAATGCCTGGGAGTATTTCCCGCATGACCATGCGCGCTCGCGCACCTATCGCTGGGGCGAGGATGGGCTGGGCGGCATCTCGGACAACAAGCAGCGGCTGTGCTTCGCGCTGGCGCTGTGGAATGGCGCCGACCCTATCCTGAAGGAACGGCTCTTCGGCCTGACCAACAGCGAGGGCAATCACGGCGAGGACGTGAAGGAATACTATTTCTACCAGGACAACACGCCGACTCACAGCCACATGCGGATGCTCTACAAATATCCGCACCGCGCCTTCCCCTATGGCGACCTGGTGGCCGAGAACGCCCGCCGCAAGGCCACCGACCCGCGCGCGCCGGAATACGAGCTGCTCGACACTGGCATCTTCGACGAGGATCGCTATTTCGACGTCGAGATCGCCTATGCCAAGCGCGGGGTGGCCGACATCCTCGCGCGCATCACCGTGACCAACCGCGGGCCTGATCCGCACGAGATCACCCTGCTGCCGACGCTGTGGTTCCGCAACACATGGAGCTGGGCGGAAGGCAGTGAGAGGCCCAGCCTGCGCGCCGCGGGCGAGGGCGTGGTCGAGGCCAGCCACCTCGCGCTCGGCCCCATGCGCCTGGTCGCGGAGGGCGCCGAGCGCCTGCTCTTCTGCGAGAACGAGACGAACATCCGCCGCCTCTTCGGCGCCGAGGGCGGGCCGGCCTACCCCAAGGACGCCTTCCACGACTTCGTGATGCATGGCAATGCCGGCGCCGTGAACCCCGCCAGCGAGGGGACCAAGGCGGCCTCCCTGCACCGCCGCACCCTCGCCCCCGGCGAGAGCTGGGTGCTGCGCCTGCGCCTCACCCATGACGCGGCCGCCACCACGATCGGCGCGGATTTCGACGCCGTCTTCGCCGCCCGCGCCGCCGAGGCCGATGCCTTCTACGACGCCGTGCTGCCCACCAACACCACGCCCGAACGCCGCGCCATCATGCGCCAGGCCCAGGCCGGCATGCTCTGGAGCAAGCAGTTCTATCACTACGTCGTCGAGGAATGGCTGAAGGGCGACCGCTACCCGCCGCCGCCCGAACGCGCCACCGGCCGCAACGCGCAATGGCGGCATTTCTACGCCGAAGACGTGCTCTCCATGCCCGACAAATGGGAGTATCCCTGGTTCGCGAGCTGGGACATGGCCTTCCACTGCGTCGTCCTCGCCCAGGTGGACCCGGGCTTCGCCAAGGGACAACTGCGCCTGTTGACGCGCGAATTCTACATGTCGCCTACCGGCCAGGTGCCCGCCTATGAATGGGCCTTCGAGGATGTGAACCCGCCCGTCGGCCCCTGGGCCGCCTGGGAGATCTACAAGCGCGAACTGGCCCAGACCGGCAAGGGCGACGTGCCCTTCCTGGAGCGCATCTTCCAGCGCTCGCTCATGAACTTCACCTGGTGGGTGAACCGCAAGGACGCGGACAACAACAACCTCTTCCAGGGCGGCTTCCTGGGGATGGACAATATCGGCGTCATTGACCGCACCGCGGCCGAACGCCAGGGCTTCCGCCTCTACCAGGCCGATGCGACGTCCTGGATGGGCTTCTGCGCCCTCATCCTGATGGAGATGGCGATCGAGCTCGCCAAGCACGACAAGGTCTATATCGAGATCGGGGTGAAGTTCCTCCAGCACTACCTCTACATCGCCGACGCCATGAACCACCTGACGCGCCAGACCGATGGTGCGCTCGACCTCTGGGACGAGGAGGAGGGGTTCTACTTCGACGTGGCCCTGCGGCACGGGCAGTACCAGAAGCTGAAGGTACGCTCCCTGGTCGGCCTCACGCCGCTGCTTCCCGTCTCCTCCATTGATATCCCGGCGCTGGAGGATGATTTCGAGGATGTGTTCCGCGACCGGCTGCGCTGGTTCCTCCGCCGCCAGCCCGAATTGCTGGAACAGGCGAGCGAGACGCATGACGGGCTGGACCAGACCATCCTTCTCTCCTTCCTGAGCGAGGAGCGGCTGCGGCGCATCCTCGCCGTCATGCTGGACGAGCAGGAGTTCCTCTCCCCACACGGCATCCGCTCCATCTCGCAGCGCCACCGCGACCACCCCTATGCGTTGCAGGTGGATGGCGAGACGCTGGTGGACGCCTACGAACCCGCGGAATCCAGCAGCGGCATGTTCGGCGGCAACTCCAACTGGCGCGGCCCGATCTGGATGCCGGTGAACATGCTGGCCGTGCAGAGCCTGCGCCGCTTCCACGCGCATTATGGCGAGCGTTTCAAGGTGGAATGCCCCACCGGCTCGGGCGTGATGATGACGCTGGCCGAGGTGGCGGACGAGATCAGCCGCCGCCTGGTCTCCATCTTCGAGCCCGGCCCCGATGGCCGCCGCCCCCTCTATGGCGGGACCGAGCGCTTCCAGTCCGATCCGCTGTGGCGCGACAACATCCTCTTCTACGAGTATTTCCACGGCGACAATGGCGCGGGCATCGGCGCCTCGCACCAGACGGGCTGGACGGGCCTCGTCTCCGTCCTCATCGAGGAGCTGGCGAAGCGCGGGAAGGGCTGAGGGTGCGCGCCGCCCTGCGCCTCTGGCGCGGCGAAGCACCGCTCGATGTCGCCTTCTGGAACTGGGCCGTCATCAGCGCGCTGGTGGTGAACATCACCACCACCATCGGCTTCTTCCTGCTGTTCAAGGAAGGCCAGATACTGGCGGCCTACCTGGTCGGGTACGGAATGTCGCTGCCCTACAACCTGCTGGCGCTGGTCGGCGTCTGGCGCAGCGCCGCGCGCTACGCCGGCCCGCCATTCCATGCCGCCCTGGCCCGCTGGGCGGCCACCCTGCTCCTGGCGGTGCTGAGCGCGACCTGACCGCCTTCAGATGTCCAGGAAGACGGTTTCCTTCGGACCCTGGAGGTGGATGTCGAAGCGATAGGCCCCCGGCGCCGTGCGCCGCGCGATCAGCGTCTCCGCCCGCGCGCGATGCTCGATGCGCGACAGGATGGGGTCTTCGGCATTGGCCGCTTCCTCATCGGCGAAATAGAGGCGGGTCTGCAGGCCGATATTGATGCCACGCGCCACCACCCAGACGCTGACATGGGGTGCCTGCAGCCGCCCATCGGGCCAGGGCACGCGGCCGGGCTTCAGGGTGTGGAAGGTGAATTCCCCGGTGTTCATATCCCCGGCGGAGCGGCCGAAGCCCGTGAAGTTCGGGTCCGCCTGGCCACGGCGTTCGAAGGGCGTGTTGAACAGGCCGGCCGCATCGGCCTGCCAGATCTCCACCAGCGCATCCTTCAGCACCGCGCCCATGCCGTCATGCACGGCGCCGGTGAGGGTGATCTCCTCGCCGCGGACCGGCCCCGTCCGCATGACGGCGCCGAGGTCTCCGCCATACATCGCGATGCCGCACACATTGGGCGTGCAGCCGATATGCACATAGGGCCCCGCCGTCTGCGAGGCGGTCTCGATGAAAGGCGGCATCACAGCCCCTCCTTGCGGTTCTCGAAGACGGATTGGCGGCGGCCGCGCAGCACGATGTCGAAGCGGAAGGCGCGGCTGTCCATCGGGATGGTCGCCTGCATGTCGAGCGTGGCGACGAGGCGTTGCAGCGCCGCCGCGTCCGTCACGGCGCCGAGGATGGGGCAGAGCGGGATCAGCGGGTCGCCCTCGAAATACATCTGCGTGATGAGGCGCTGCGCGAAGGAAGGGCCGAACAGCGAGAGATGGATATGCGCCGGCCGCCAGTCATTGCCGCCATTCGGCCAGGGGTAGGGGCCGGGCATGACGGTGCGGAAGCTGTAATGGCCTTCCGCATCGGTCAGGCAGCGGCCGCAACCGCCGAAATTGGGGTCGAGGGGCGCGAGATATCCTTCCTTGGCGTGGCGGTAGCGCCCGCCCGCATTGGCCTGCCACACCTCCACCAGCGCGCCGGGCACGCCGCGCCCGCTCTCGTCCACCACGCGTCCATGCACGATGATGCGCGGGCCGATGGCGGTCTCGCCGGGGGCGGCGAAATTGCTCAGAAGGTCCGCGTCCAGCGGGCCCAGCAGGGATTGCCCGAAGACCGGCCCCGTCTCCTCGCTCAGCGAGGAGGGGAAAGAGAGCAGCGGCGCGCGCGGCGAACGCCACACGCTGGTCTTGTAGGCCGGGTGGAAAGCGGCGGGCTGGGCCGCGCGGTTGCGGGCCATGAAGCCGCCCAGCGGCGGCGATGGCGTCTGGTCAGGGGGCATGGTGTTGTTTCCTCCTCTGGCTTCAGTAGGGCAGGCCGACATAGTTCTCCGCCAGCACGCGCCGCGCCGTCTCGGACGAGGCGAGCAGCGCGAACTCGGCATCCTGCATGCGGCGCTCGAAGGGGGTGCTGGTGTCGAAGCGGTGCAGCAGCGTGGTCAGCGACCAGGAGAAGCGCTCCGCCTTCCACACGCGCTCCAGCGCCCGCGCCGAATAGGCGTTGATGCCGGCCTCCGAGCGGTCCTGGTAGTATTCGACCAGCGCCTCGGACAGATAGTGCACGTCGCCGGCGGCGAGGTTCAGCCCCTTGGCGCCGGTGGGCGGCACGATGTGCGCGGCATCACCCGCCAGGAAGAGGCGGCCGAAGCGCATGGGCTCGGCCACGAAGCTGCGGAGCGGGGCGATGGATTTCTCGATGGGCGGGCCGGTCACCACCTGTTCGGCCGCCACGGGGTCGAGGCGCCGGCGCAGCTCGTCCCAGAACATGTCGTCGGACCAGCGGGCGGGGTCGTCATCCGCGCGGCACTGCACGTAGTAGCGGCTGCGCGTGGCCGAACGCATGGAGCACAGGGCGAAGCCGCGTTCATGCCCCGCATAGATGAGCTCGTGCGAGCAGGGCGGCACATCGGCCAGCACGCCCAGCCAGCCGAAGGGATAGACACGCTCGAAGGTCTCGATCGCGCGCGCGGGCACGCTCGCGCGGCTGGCGCCATGATAGCCATCGCAGCCCGCGATGAAGTCGCAGGCGGCCTGTCGCGCCTGGCCCTCCTCCGTCCAGGTCACATGCGGGCTGGGCCCGTCGAAGCCATGCAGCGCGACATCGCGCGCGCCGAAGATGATGGGCGCGCCGAGGGCGGCGCGATGGTCCATCAAATCCCGCGTCAGCTCGGTCTGGCCATAGACGGTGACGCTGCGGCCCCCGGTCAATCCATGGATGTCGATCCGCAGGTGGCGCCCGGCGAAGTTCAGCGCGAAGCCCTCATGCGCCAGGCCCTCGCGTTCGAGACGGGAAGCCACGCCCGCCTTCCGCAACAGGCCCACCGTCCCGTCCTCCAGCACACCGGCGCGGATGCGACTCAGCACATGCTCGCGTGACTGGCGCTCCAGGATCAGCGTGTCGATCCCCGCCTGGTGCAGCAGCGCGCCCAGCAGAAGGCCGGAAGGGCCGGCGCCAATGATGACCACCTGGTGCCGCATCCGTGTCCTTCCCTCTCGCTTCGTGCTCCGGCCAAGGGTTGCCCTTGCCCTTGCCGCACCTTGCTTTTCACTAGTGGAAGCCCGCCCACGGATGTAGGCTTGAAACGACGCAAGACTTGGACATTTGCGAGCGATTCATGCCAAGGACCGAGAGGCCTTCGCCCACGGGGCGCCTCTACCGCATTCCTGTTTTCGGTCTCTACGGCGCGGCTGCGGGCCAGGCTTCGGGCGGCTATGTCCACATCGAGACGATCTCCTCCCGCGCGCCTGCCCATGACTGGGAAATTCTCGTCCACCGCCACGAGAATCTGGCGCAATGCGTGCTGGTCGAACAGGGCGGCGGCACGCTGGAGGTCGAGGGCGAGAAGGTGGAATTCACGGCCCCCTGGTTCGTCTGGATCCCCTCCGCCGCGGTGCATGGCTTCCGCTTCGACACGGGCACCGAAGGCCATGTGCTGACCGTCTCCGACGATGTGGTGGCGGGCAGCATCGCGGGCGTGCCGGAGGGCGAACGCCTGGCGCAACTGCTGCTGCGGCCCGTCTTCGCCACGGCGCGGGGCGAGGAGGAGATCGCCATCTCCATGCCCGCCACCATGCGCGCCATCGCGCGCGAGCACGACCTGCCGCGCACCGGCGTCACCGCCGCGTTGCAGGCGCATCTGGTGCTGCTGCTCGTCGCCATCCTCCGCACGCGCACCTTGTCGGAGCTGACGGAAACGCTGGGCAACCAGGGGGCCACCGGCTTCCGCCGCTTCCGCGAACATGTGGAGCGCAACTTCCGCCGGCAGGAGAGCATCGACGAGATCGCCAGCCAGCTGGGCATGAGCCGCGGCCAGCTCTATGCGGTGACGATGCGGGCGGTGGGCAAGTCGCCGCTGCGGATCCTGCATGACCGCCGCATCATCGAGTGCAAGCGCGAACTCACCTACTCCACCCAGCCCATCGCGCAGATCGCCTATGAGCTGGGATTTTCCGACGAGGCCTATTTCAGCCGCTTCTTCACCAAGCATGCGGGCATGTCGCCCAGCGCCTTCCGCAAGGCCCGGCGGAAGGCGCTCGATGCGGGATAGCGCCTGAACTCAGGCTGGCGGCAGGCGCAGCGCCCCGTCCAGGCGGATGGTCTCGCCATTCAGCAGCGGGTTGGCCGCGATGGTCAGGACCAGCGCGCCGAACTCCTCGGGCTTGCCCAGGCGCTGCGGGAACAGGGGCTGGCGTGACAGGGCCTCGCGCGCCTCCGGCGTCAGCGTGTCCATCAGGGGCGTGTGGATCAGGCCCGGCGCGATGGTGACGACGCGCACGCCGAACCGCGCCAGCTCCCGCGCCGCGGGCAGGGTCAGGGCCACGATGCCGCCCTTCGACGCCGCATAGGCCGCCTGGCCCACCTGGCCCTCATAGGCGGCGACGGAGGCCGTGCAGATGATCAGCCCGCGCTCACCATCCGCCAGCGGCGCGGCGGTGGTCATGCGCGAGGCCGCCACACGCATCAGGTTGAAGGTGCCGATGAGGTTCACGCGGATCACGCGTTCGAACAGCGCCAGGTCATGGGGGCCGCCACGGCCCGCGATACGCGCGGCCGGCGCGATGCCGGCGCAGGCCACCACGACGCGCAGCGGCGCGAGCAGCGATGCGGTCTCCACCGCGGCGGCCACGGTGGCTTCCTCCGCGACGTCACCCGCGATGGCGACGCCGCCGATGCGTGTGGCCACCGCCTCGGCCTTGGCCGCGTCAATGTCCAGCACCACGACCTTGGCGCCCGCCTGCGCCAAGGCCTCGGCGGTGGCCGCGCCCAGGCCGGAGCCGCCGCCGCTGACGATGGCCGATGCGCCCGAAATCTCCATGCTCAGTCTCCGGAAGGCAGGGGTTGGATGGCCTTGGGGGCCCGCTTGTCCAGGAAGGCGGCCAGCCGTCGCTCCGCCTCGGGCGCGGTCTGCGCCAGCGCCGCCATCAAGCTCTCCACGAAGAGGCCGTCGGATTCCGACATGTCCTGGATGCGGGGCAGGGCGTGCAGCACGCCGGCCACGGTCAGCGGCGCCGCCTGGGCCACCTTGGACGCCACTTCGCGCGCGCGCGACAGCGCCTCACCGGCCGGCTCCAGATAGGTGACGAGGCCCGCGCGTTCGGCCGAAGCGGCGTCCAGCGTGCGGCCCGTCAGCATCATATCCGTCATCCGCGCCGTGCCGATGAGGCGCGCGACATGCACCGTGGCACCGCCGCCCACGAAGATGCCGCGTGTGCCCTCGGGCAGCGCGAAGACGGCGGTCGCGTCGGCCACGCGGATATGGCAGGCGGCCGCCAGTTCCAGCCCGCCGCCCACGCAAGCCCCATGCACGGCCGCGATGGCGGGGACGGGGCCTTCGCGCAGCATGCGGAAGACGCGGTGCCAGCCGCGCGAGTGGTGGAACACCTCCTCCGCCGTGCGGGCGCGATGCTCCGACAAATCGAGTCCGGCGCAGAAGCAGGGGCCATGCCCGTGCAGGATGATGGCCCGCGCGGCCCGCTGCGCCTCGGCCAGGCGGGCTTCCAGGGCCTCCAGCAGCGCATCGCTGATGGCGTTGCGCTTGGCGGGCCGGTTCAGCCCGAGCAGCGCCACATTCCCCGCCATTTCGAGGGTGACAAGCTCCTGCGTCATCGTCTCTCCGCAATCCGGCGCAGCGCCGTGATCAGCGCGGCGCGTTCCGTCGCGTCCAGGCCGGAGGCGAGTTCCGCCTCCAGGGCCGCTTCGCGCTCGCGCGCCTTCCGCAACAGTGCCCGCCCAGCCGGCGTCAGCCGCAGGATGTTCGCGCGCCGGTTGCGCGCATCCTCCACGCGGCGGATCAGGCCCTCCTGCTCAAGTCCACCCAGCAGCACGGCCATGTTGGGCGGCTTCACGCGCAGTGCCTCCGCCAAGTCGGTCTGCCGTCGCGCCGTGCCCGCCTCGATCAGCAGCAGGGCGCCGAGGCGGCCCGGGGTGAGGCTCAGCGGCGACATGGCCTGGTTGAACATGTCGAAGGCCGTCATCTGCGCCAGGCGCAGCCAGAAGCCCAGCCGGTCATCGAGGGGGCCCTTCGCGGCACTCCCCGCGGCGGGTGCGTCATCTTCCTCGACGGCGGCGGAAGGCGCGGTCGGGTCCTGGCTCGGCGTTCGTGACATGACCTCGATATGCAGCGCCCCTCTCCCCTTGGCAATGGTGTTATGAGGTATAATTATAGAATATAACACACAGGCACCATCAGGCTGCCGGAGGGAAGCGATGTCCGACGTTCAGGGGGCAAGGGACCCGTTCACCGCGACTGAGCGGCCAAGGCTGGGGCCTGGGCCGGTCTCGATCGAGCGGCGCGCCGATGGCTGTCTCATGGTGACGCCCCAGCGCAGCCTCGGCCCCTATCCGCGCCGGTTGACCGAAAGCCTGGAGCACTGGGCAGCGAAGGACCCCGACCGCACGCTGATCGCCCGGCGCGACCCGGCCGCGGGCGGGGCCTGGCGACGCATCAGCTACGGCCAGATGCTCGATGCCGTGCGGGCGGTGGGGCAAGCGCTGCTCGACCGCGGCGCCTCGGTGGAGCGGCCCGTCGCCATCCTTTCGGCGAACTGCCTCGACCAGGCGGTGCTGACGCTGGCGGCGCTGCATGTGGGCGTGCTGGTCGCGCCCATCTCGCCCTCCTATGCGCTACTGGCCAAGGATTTCGCCAAGCTGCGCCACTGTCTGGAGCTGGTCGGGCCGGCCATCGTCTTCGCCGAGGATGGGCAGCGCTTCGCGGACGCCATCGCCGCCGCCTGTCCCGCCGAAGCGAGCCTCATCGTCTCGCGCAACCCGCCCGAGAGACGGCCCGCGACCCTTTTCGCGGAGCTGCTCGCCACCACGCCCGGCCCCGCGGTGGAGGCGGCCGCCGAGGCGATGGACCCGGATGCGCCCGCGAAAATCCTGTTCACCTCCGGCTCCACCGGCATGCCCAAGGGCGTGATCAACACCCAGCGCATGATCTGCTCCAACCAGCAGATGCTGCGCGAGGCCTTCCCCTTCCTCGCCGAGGAGCCGCCCGTGCTGCTGGACTGGCTGCCCTGGCACCACACCTTCGGCGGCAACCACAATCTGGGCCTCGTCCTCTACAATGGCGGCGCGCTCTACATGGATGACGGGCGGCCGACGCCCGGGCGCTACGCCGAATCGCTGCGGAACCTGCGCGAGATCGCAACGCACATCCACTTCAACGTGCCGCTCGGCTTCAGCGAACTCGTGCAGGCGCTGAAGGAGGATGCGACGCTGCGCGAGACCTTCTTCTCCCGCCTGCGGATGATGTTCTACTCCTCGGCCGGCCTGCCGCAGCACATCTGGGATGAGCTGGACGCGCTGGCGCTCGCCACGCGCGGCGAACGCATCCCGATGATCACCGGCCTGGGGGCGACGGAGACGGCGCCCTTCGCCATCTGCGTGCGGGAGGAATTCTCGGAATCCGGCGCGGTCGGCCTGCCCGTGCCGGGGGTGGAGCTCAAGCTCGCGCCCGTCGGCGACAAGATGGAGGCGCGGGTGCGCGGCCCCTCCATCACGCCTGGCTACTGGCGAAACCCCGCCGCGACGGCGGCCGCCTTCGACGAGGAGGGGTGGTACCGCTTCGGTGACGCGCTGGTGCCGCTCGACGCTGACGATCTGCACAAGGGCTTCCGCTTCGACGGCCGCATCAGCGAGGATTTCAAGCTCTCCACCGGCACCTGGGTCAGTGTCGGCCCGCTGCGCCAGCGCCTGATCGCCGCGTTGGCGCCCTTCGTGAAGGACGCGGTGATCGCGGCCCCCGACCGCGACATGCTGACGGCCATCCTGCTGCCCGCGCCCGAGGCCATCCTGTCCCTCGTGCCCGACGGCCAGCACCCCACGACCCACCCCGCCCTGCGCGCCATCCTGGCCGAGCGCCTGCGCGCTCTGGCGGCCGAGGCGGGCGCCAGCAGCCAGCGCATCGCCCGCGCCACGCTGCTGATGGCCCCCCTTTCCATCGAGGCCGGCGAGATCACCGACAAGGCCTCGATCAACCAGCGCGCGGTGCTGGCGCGCCGCGCCGCGCTGGTGGCGGATCTCTATGCCGAGACACCGCCCGCCCATGTCATCATCGTTGGAGACCCCGCATGACCGCCCTGCACACGAGCTGGGAGGACGCCTGGCTGCTCGCCGGCGCCCGCACCCCCTTCGCCGATCTGGGCGGGCCATTGGGCCTCGTCTCGCCCATTGACCTCGGCATCAAGGCGGCGCGCGCGGCGCTCGCCAAGGTGGGGCTCGATGGGTCGGAGATCGGCTTCGTCGTCGCGGGCTCCGTCGCGCAGGCCAGCTTCGACGCCTACATGCTGCCGCGGCACATCGGCCTCTATGCCGGCGTGCCGGTCGAGGTGCCGGCGCTGCTGGTGCAGCGGGTCTGCGGCACGGGCATCGAGGCCATCACCCAGGCCGCGACGGCGGTGGAACGGCATGGGGTGCGCTTCGCCCTCGCCGCCGGCGCCGAGAGCATGAGCCGCAACCCCATCGCCGCCTTCACCCATCGCGGCGGCTTCGGCCTGGGCGCGCCGGTCGAGTTCAAGGACTTCCTGTGGGAGGCCCTGCTGGACCCCGCCTGCGGCCTGACCATGGGCGGCACGGCGGAGGAGCTGGCGCGGCGCCACGGCTTCACCCGCGCCGAGGTGGACGCCTATGCCGCGCGCAGCTTCGAGCGCGCCCTGGCCGCGCGCGCGGCGGGCTTCTTCGACGAGGAAATCGTGCCCGTCGTGAACGAGGCCTTCACCCGCGCGGGCGTGAAGGACCGCGGCATCCACCTGCCGCGCAAGGTGGAGAGCGTGGCGGCCGACACCCATCCGCGCCCCTCGCCGGTGGAGCAATTGGCGAAGATCCGCCCCGCCTTCGGCGGGCTGCAGACGGGCGGCAATTCCTCGGCCGTGGTGGATGGGGCGGCGGCGGCCATCATCGCCTCGGGCGCGGAGGTGAAGGGCCGCGCGCCGCTCGCCCGGCTGGTGGCGGCGACCGCGATCGGCTGCCCGCCCGAGATCATGGGCATCGGCCCCGTGCCCGCCATCCGCGCGCTGCTGGAGCGCACGGGGCTCACGCTCGACAAGATCGCGCTGGTGGAGATCAACGAGGCCTTCGGCGCCCAGGTCATGGCCTGCGCGCGGGAGCTGGAGCTGGATGAGGCGCGGCTGAACGTGAATGGCGGCGCCATCGCCATCGGCCATCCGCTCGCCGCGACGGGCGTGCGCCTCTGCGTGACCGTGGCGCGCGAGATGCGGCGGCGCGGTGCCCGCCATGGCATCGCCTCCGCCTGCATCGGTGGCGGGCAGGGCATCGCGCTGCTCCTGGAGAACCCCGATGGACATGGCTGAACCGCGCCTGGTCCACCGCCGCGTGCTGACGATCGAGTGGGGCGATTGCGACCCCGCCGGCATCGTCTTCTACCCGCGTTACTTCGCCATGTTCGATGCCTCGACGGCGGCGCTGTTCCACGCCGCGCTGGGCATGCCCAAGATCGCCTGGACGGCGCGCTTCGGCATATTGGGCATTCCCATGGTGGACACGCGGGCGAAGTTCCACATCCCGGCGGTCTATGGCGACGAGGTGGTGATCGAGAGCCGCATCACCGCCTTTCGCCGCTCCTCCTTCGACGTGGCGCACCGGCTGCTGAAGGCCGATGGGGCGCTGGGCGTCGAAGGCTTCGAGACGCGCGTCTGGACGGTGCGCGAGGCCGAGGGCGGGCGCATCCGCTCCGCGCCCATTCCGGAGGAGGTGACGGCCGCCTTCGCCTGAACGAAGGCGGGCCGTCATGGCGCGGCGTCAGGTCTCCGGCCGGAAGCCGCTGTCGCGCACGATGCGGGCCCAGTTCTCCCGCTCGCGCCCGATGCGCGCGGCGAAGTCATCGGGACGCGTGATGATGGGCAGGAATTCCAGCCGGTCCAGCGCGCTTCGGACCTCGGGCGTCGCCGCCGCCGCGGCGACGGTGTTGTAGAGCGACAGCGCGATGGCGTTGGGCGTGCGGGCGGGCAGGAACAGGCCCATCCAGTCGGTGACGATCAGATCGCGGAAGCCGCTTTCGGCGATGGTCGGCACATCGGGCAGGCGCGACACGCGCTCGGGGCCCGAGATGGCCAGGATGCGCAGCCCGCGGCCATGGTGCGGCATGACGTCCGACAGCACCGTGACCACGATGGGGATGTTGCCCGCGACGGCATCCGTCACCGCCGGCGCGGCGCCGCGATAGGGCACGTGGTTCATGGTGACGCCCAGCGCGCGGCCCACCATGTCCCCCACGAAATGCCCGCCCGAACCCGCGCCGGGTGAGCCGAAGGCGACATCGGGCCCCGTCTGGGCGCGCAGCCAGATGGTGAGTTCGGCGAAGCTCTGCGCCGGATGGCTGGCCGGCACCGCGATGGCGAAGGCGAATTCGCAGAGGGTGCAGACCGGCACGAAATCGGTCAGCGCATCGTGCCGCGCCTCACGTGGGAAGATGTGCGGCTGCAGCGTCATCACGCTGGCCGGCGACATGAGCATGGTGGCGCCGTCGGGCTCGGCGGTGCGGACCGCCTCCAGCGCGAGGCGGCCCGTGGCGCCGGGCCGGTTCTCCACCAGCGCGGCCGGGGCGTAGTTGGGGCGCAGCCGTTCGGCATAGAGGCGGGCCACCAGGTCGGTGGGGCCGCCAGCGGCGAAGCCCACCAGCATCCGCACGTTGCGCGGCACGGTCTGCGCCCGCGCGCCTGGCGCCATCATGGCCAGCGCCGTGGTTCCGAGCGCCATGGCGCCCCGCCGTCCGATCCTTGTCATCTCCCGTCTCCCTTCCGTGTTGCTTGTGGTGTGTTCAGGCCGCGGTGCCCCAGACCTCGCGCGCCACCTCGACGATCATCTCGAGCTTCCGCCACTGCTCCTCCTCCGCGAGGGTGTTGCCCTCCTGCGTCGAGGCGAAGCCGCATTGCGGGCTGAGGCAGAGCTGGTCGAGCGGCGCGAATTTCGCGGCCTCCTCGATGCGGCGCTTGATGTCGTCCTTGCTCTCCAGCGTGCCGGTCTTGGAGGTGACGAGGCCGAGCACCACCGTCTTGCCCTTGGGCAGGAAGCGCAGCGGCTCGAACCCGCCCGCGCGGTCGGTGTCCCATTCCATGAAGTAGCCATCCACCGGCATGGCGTTGAACAGCACCTCCGCCACCGGCTCGTAGCCGCCCGAGGCGATGAAGGTGGAGCGGAAATTGCCCCGGCAGAGATGCATGGTGATGAGCAGGTCCGCGGGCTTTTCGGCGAGCGCGGTGGCCACCATGCCGGCATAGATCCCGGGCTGGCGATCCGGGTCGTCGCCGCGCTCGCGCAGCATCTCGCGCTGCGCCGGATCGCAGAGATAGGCGAAGGAGATGTCGTCGAGCTGAAGGTAGCGGCAGCCCGCGGCATACATGTCCGCCACCGCGCCGGCATAGGCGCGGCCCACATCGGCGTAGAACTCGTCCATGTCGGGATAGAGGCCGGGCGCCATCATCTTCCGCCCGCCCCGGTAGTGCAGCATGGAGGGGCCGGGGATGGTCATCTTGGGCGTCTGCCGCGCGCGCGTGGCGAGGTAGCGGAAATGGCCCACCATGGGATGCGCCGCGTAGCCCACGCGGTCATTGATCCGCAGCGTTTTGGGCACGCCCACGCCGCCCTTGAAGTTCATGCCGCTGTCGCCCGCTTCGGAGGAGACGCCGGGCAGGCGCTCCAGGAAGTCGAAATGCCAATAGGCGCGGCGGAACTCGCCATCGGTGACGCTGTGCAGGCCGATCGCTTCCTGCTTCGCGACGAGCGCCGCGATCTCCTGGTCCTCCACCTCCTGCAATTCGGCCAGGCTCATGCGGCCGGCGAGGGTCGCTTCGCGCGCGGCCTTGAGCGTGCCGGTGCGCAGGAGGCTGCCGACATGGTCGGCGCGGAAGGGGCGAAGTGCGGTCATGCTCGATTCCACAATGCTCTGAGAGGGATGGTTCAGCCGGCCAGGGCGGCGCGAACCCGCTCCCGTGTGAAGGGAATGGCCGCGAGGCGCCTTCCCGTCGCAACCATCACCGCGTTGGAGATGGCCGGCGCCACGGTGCCCAGGCCAAGCTCCGCCACGGGAAGCGGCACCTCGCCCCCGCCTACGAGGCGCACCTGCACCTCGGGCGTTTCGGGCGCGCGCAGCATCTCGTAGTCGGTGAAATTGCTCTGCTGCACGGCGCCCTCGCGGATGGTGAGCCGCTCGGTCAAGGCGCTGGAGACGCCCCAGAGCAGCGAGGATTCGATCTGCCGCATGGCGTTGCGCGGCTGCACTGCGAGGCCCACATCCGCCGCGCACCACAGGCGCAGCACCCGCAGCGTGCCGGAAGCGCGGTCCAGCGCCACCTCGGCGACGGTCGCCGCCAGGGCCTCGCCCAGCTGCGGCAGGCCGAGCTTGGCGAAGCCGATGCCCAGATGCGTGCCCTCGCGCGGGCGGTTCCATTCGGCCATGGCGCCCACCGCCTCGACCACCGCGCGGGCGCGCGCGTCGCGCAGCAGCGCGAGGCGATAGGCCAGCGGGTCGGTTTGCGATTGCCGCGCCAGGTCGTCCACCACCGCCTCCACCGCGAAGGCGTTGGGGCCCGCGCCGATGCCGCGCCAGGGGGCCGTCCGCACCCCGTGCTCGCGGTAGAGGTGCTGGGTCAGCGTCGCCGGCACGTCGTAATGCGCGACATTGGCGTGATAGGTGACGATGTGGTCCACGCCCCGCTGCGCCTCCAGCCGCGCGCGGCCATAGAGCTGGGGCACCACCAGGTCCGAGGCCAGGCGGTGGCGCCAGGCGGTGATGCGCCCCGCCGCATCCAGCCCCACCTCGATGCGGTGCGCCGTCATCGGCCGGACATGGGCATTGGCCATGTCGTCCTCGCGCGTCGCCATCACCTTCACGGGGCGGCCCACGGCACGCGCGACCTGCACCGCCTCCACCGCATAGTCGATGGCCGCGCGCCGGCCGAAGCCGCCGCCCATGGTGAGCATATGGACCGTCACCCGCTCCGCCGGGATGCCGAGGATGCGCGCCGCCTCGTCACGCACCAGGCTCGGCCATTGGGTGCCGGCCCAGATCTCGGCACCGGCCTCGGTGACCGAGGCCACGCAGGTCAGCGGCTCCATCTGGCCGTGATAGACATAGTCCGAGGTGAACTCCGCGCTGTGGACGCGCGCGGCGCCGGCCAGGGCCTGCTCCGGCTCACCGGTGCGGACGACCTGCACGCCGGCCTTCGTGGCGTCGCGCACATCCTCGAGGTAGGAGGCCAGCGCCGCCTCGGAATCATGCGCGGCCCCCTCGCCGGGCGACCATTGCACCGTCAGCTCCCGGCGTGCGGCCAGCACCGTCTCCACCCGCTCACCCACGATGGCGACACCCTGGTCGAGCGGCAGCACATGGGTGATGCCGGGCCGTTGCAGCAGCGCCGCGCCATTGTGCGACAGCGGGCGCGCGCCCAGCCCGGGCGAGCGCGCCACGGTCGCGTGCAGCATCCCGGGCAGGCGCACGTCAATCGCGAAGAGCGTCTGCCCCCGCGCCTTGGCCGGCACGTCGAAGCGCGCCACGTCGCGCCCGACCAGGCGGAAGGCGGAGACGGGCTTCAGCGCGGCGGGCGTGATCTCGGGCAGGGTGTCGGGGGCGCGCGCGAAGGAGGCCACCTCGCCATAGCTCATGCGGCGACCCGAAGCGGCGTGCACCACGGTGCTGGGCTCGGTGGTGAGCTCTTCCACCGGCACGCCCCAGCGCGCCGCCACCGCGTCCAGCAGCACGCGCCGCGCCTGGGCGCCGGCCATGCGCAGCGGCATCCAGTAGCCGCGCACGGAGAGGCTCGCCACCACGAACTGGCTGCGGAAGACGGGGCTGTCATAGGCCGCGCGCACCGGCGCCGTCTCGATGCGGACCTTCTCCCAGTCGGCGTCGAGTTCCTCCGCGACGATCAGCGGCAGGGCGGTGTTGGTGCCCTGGCCCATCTCGGGCACCGGAGCCTGGATGGTGATGGTGCCGTCGGGCGCGATGCCCACATAGGCGTTGAGCGGCCCCGCATCGGCTTGCGCCGCCGCGCCCTCGCCGGCCGTGAAGGCGAAGGTGAAGGCCAGGCCGCCGGCCAGCACGCCGCGTCGGGTGAGGGTGGTGCCCATGCTCATCTCACGCCTCCCGCGCCGCGTGCTGGATGGCGTCCACCACCTGGTTGTAGGTGGCGCAGCGGCAGAGATTGCCTTGCATGTGGTCCAGGATTTCCTCGCGGCTGGGCCGCGGGCTGCGCGCCAGCAGCGTGGCGGCCTGCATGATCTGCCCGGTCTGGCAGTAGCCGCATTGCGGCGTCTGCACCGCGACCCAGGCGCGCACCAGCGGATTCTGGGCGCCGCCGGGCAGGCCCTCGATGGTGGTCACGGCGCGCGCGCCGACATCCCCCACCGCGATGGCGCAGGACCGCACCGCCTCCCCATCCAGATGCACCGTGCAGGCGCCGCAGGAAGCGACGCCGCAGCCATATTTGGTGCCGGTCAGGCCGAGATGCTCGCGCAGCACCCACAGCAGCGGCGTGTCGGGGGCCGCTTCGACCGTGACCGCGCGCGCGTTGACGTTGAGCGGGATCATGAACAGCTTCCTCTGCCTGTCTCGGGTTGGGTGGCGTCAGTCCATGGAGGCGCCGGTCTCGCGCACGAGCCGGCCCCATTTCTCGCTCTCGGCG
This sequence comes from Roseococcus microcysteis, assembly GCF_014764365.1. Classification (NCBI taxonomy): domain Bacteria; kingdom Pseudomonadati; phylum Pseudomonadota; class Alphaproteobacteria; order Acetobacterales; family Roseomonadaceae; genus Roseococcus; species Roseococcus microcysteis. The sequence continues at coordinate 1,474,204 of NZ_CP061718.1, read as the reverse complement.
CGGGCGAAGGTGGCGAACTCCTCCGGCGTGCCGCCGCGCACGATGGCGCCCTGGCTGGCCAGCAGCTCGCGCAGATCAGGCTGGCTCAGGATGCGGTCCACCTCGGCCGAAAGGCGCCGCACGCGGTCGGGCGGCGTGGCCGCATGGGCGCAGAGGCTCATCCAGGTGGCGGAGAGCAGTTCGGGCACGCCCTGTTCGGCCGTGGTCGGCACGTCGGGCAGCAGCGTGAGGCGCGTGGGATGGGCGACCGCGATGGCCTTCAGCCGGTTGTCCCGCACGAAGGGCGCGGCCGAGACCGCGGCATCCCACATCGCCATGGTGTGCCCCGAGACCAGCGAGGTCAGCGCCGGCGCCGAGCCGCCGAAGGGCACATGGGTCGGGTTGCCGCCCTGTCCCATGGCGCGCGTCATCGCGATCGTCAGGTGGGAGGGCGTGCCGATGCCCGCCGAGGCATGCGCCAGCGCATCCCCCTGCCGCCGCGACAGGGCCAGGAATTCCTGCAGCGTGTTGGCCGGCAGCGAGGGGTGCGCCACCAGCACCAGCGGAATCACGCTGATCAGCGAGGCGAAGGCGAAGTCGCGGAACGGGTCATAGGGCAGGCGGCGATAGAGGTGCGGGTTGATCGCGATCGGGCCCGAAGGGGTGGCGTAGATGGTGTGCCCATCAGGCGGCGCCTGGAGGAAGGCCTGGGCGGCGACGACGCCATTGGCGCCGGGGCGGTTTTCCACGACCACCCCCTGTCCCCAGCGCTCGGACAGCCGCTGCGCCACCAGCCGCGCCTGCGCATCGGCCGAGCCGCCGGCCGCGACCGGCACGAAGAAGCGCATCGGCCGGCTGGGAAAGGCGTCGGTCTGGGCCTGGGCTGAGCGAAGGGAGAGGGCCGGCAGTCCGAGCAGCGCCAGCCCGGCCCGGCGGGACATCGCGGCCACGGGCCGGGTGTCGCCATGAGGGGCTGTGGTTGACGGCGCGCTCACGGCTGGGGGGCCTTCGCGCCATGGGGACAGCACGGCCCGCGCCCGCGCGCGGGGGATGTGGACAGGGTGCTTGTATGCACGCTTGGCCTCACTTTCTTGGACTGTTTACATCTGCACAGGCCGCGCCACGGGGTCGATGCACCAATCAACAAGAAACTTGGATTTTCCATTGAGCGCGCATGGACCTAAGCCGTGGCTTGCCCAGGTACGGGCCAATCTGTATACAAGATGTATCACATGATGGATGTCAGTGATGGCCGCACTGCCCTCTTTCCCGCTGAACGCCTGGTATGCCGCCGCCTGGGACCATGAGGTCGGGCGGGAACTGCTCCCGCGCACCATCTGCGGCCGCAAGCTGGTGCTCTACAGGACCACGGGCGGCGGCGCGGTGGCGCTGCTCGATGCCTGCTGGCACCGGCTGCTGCCCCTCTCCATGGGGCGCCTGCGCGGGGACGAGGTGCAATGCGGCTATCACGGCCTGCGCTTCGACGCGCGCGGCCGCTGCACCCACATGCCCTCCCAGGAAACCATCAACCCCGCCGCGCGCGTGCGCAGCTTTCCGGTGGTGGAGCGGCACCGCTTCGTCTGGGTCTGGCCCGGCGATCCCGCGCTGGCCGATCCCGCTTTGGTGCCCGATCTGCACTGGAACAATGACCCCGCCTGGGCGGGCGATGGTGGGTTGATCCAGGCCAGGTGCGACTATCGCCTGCTGGTCGACAACCTGATGGACCTGACGCACGAGACCTTCATCCACGCCGACAGCATCGGCGACGACCACGTGGCCGAGGCCCCCTTCGAGGTGACGCATGGCGAGCGCACCGCGACCGTGACGCGCTGGATGATCAACATCGAGCCGCCACCCTTCTGGCGCGCGCAGTATGGCCGGCCAGGCCGCGTGGACCGCTGGCAGATCATCCGCTTCGAAGCGCCCTGCACGGTCGCCATTGATGTGGGCGTCGCCGCCACCGGCACCGGCGCGCCGCAGGGCGACCGCGGGCAGGGCGTCAGCATGGTGGTGATCAACACCATCACCCCCGCGACCGACAGCACCTGTCACTACTTCTGGGCCAATGCCCGCGACTACCGCCTGAACGAGCAGCTTGTCACCACGCAGATCAAGCAGGGCGTGGCGCGCATCTTCGCCCAGGACGAGGCCATCGTCGAAGCGCAGCAGCGCGCCATCGAGGAGAACCCAGGCCATGTCTTCTACAACCTGAACATTGATGCCGGCTCCATGTGGGCGCGGCGCATCATTGACCGCATGGTGGCCGCGGAACATGCGCCCCATGGCATGGCGGCCGAGTGACATGTCCCAGACCCTCTCAGCCCAGCTCCGCCTGCGCGACCTGATCCTCAGCGGCGAATTGCAGCCTGGTGAGCGCCTGTCCGAACCCTCCGTCGCCGAGCGTCTCGGCGCCTCGCGCACGCCGGTGCGGGCCGCCCTCGTGCGTCTCGCCGAGGAGGGGCTGGTGAAACCCATCCCCTCCGGCGGCTTCGCCGTGAACTCCTTCGCCGAGGAGGAGATCCACGACGCGATCGAGCTGCGTGGCACGCTGGAAGGCCATGCCGCGCGCCTCGCCGCCGAGCGTGGCGCCCCCGGCGGCACCCTGGCCGAGATGCGGCGCCTGCTGGTGCGGATGGACGAGGCCACCACGCCCCCCATCAGCGAGGACGGCTTCACCGACTATGTCGCGCTCAACGCCCATTTCCACGAATTGCTGGTGGAGGCGGCGGGCAGCGCGGTCGTGGCGCGGCAGATCGGCCGCGTGGTGGCGCTGCCCTTCGCCTCCCCTTCGGGCTTCGTGCTGGCCCAGGCGGCCCTGCCCGCCTCCCAGCGCGTTCTGGTGGTGGCGCAGGAGCATCACCGCGCCGTGGTGGAGGCCATCGAGCACCGTGAGGCCGCGCGCGCGGAGGCGCTGATGCGCGAACATGCGCGCCTCGCCCGCCGCAACCTCGAACTGGTGCTGCATGACCAGGATTCGCTGCGGCTGGTGCGGGGCGGCGTGCTGATCCGCCGCCGCGGCTGGGGCTGACCGCCATGGAGCGCGACGACCGCTGGACCATGGCGACCTTGCGCGGCACGCGCCTGGTCGCCCCCTCCATCCGGGAATTCATGCTGGTGCCGGAGGACGGCGCCACGGCCTATCCCACCGGCGCGCATCTCTGCGTGCGCCTCGACATCGGCGGGCGGCCGTCGGAGCGGCATTACTCGCTGGTGGGCTCCGGCCCGCGGGATGGCGCCTGGCGGATCGCGGTGCAGCACGCGGCGGAGGGCCGTGGCGGCTCGCGCGCCATGTGGGCGCTGGAGCCCGGCGCGCGCCTCGCCATTTCCCACCCGCGCAGCCATTTCGAACTGGCGGCCGGCGCGCCGGAGGTGCTGCTGCTCGCGGGCGGCATCGGCGTCACCCCGCTGGTGGGCATGGCCGAGGTGCTGGCCCGCCGCGGCGCCCGCTTCCGCATGGTCTATGCCGGGCGGTCGCGCGCTTCCATGGCCTATCTCGACGACCTCTCGGCGCTGCTCGGCCCCGCGCTGACGGTGCATGCGGAGGATGAGGGTGGGCGCCCGGACCTGGACGCGATCTTCGCGGGGCTCGCCCCGGAGGCGGAGGCCTATGTCTGCGGCCCCATCGGCCTGCTGACGGCCGCGCGCCGCGCCTGGGCGGCGGCGGGGCGGCCGGCGGCGAGCCTGGTGTTCGAGACCTTCGGCTCCTCCGGCCAGGCGGTGGCCAGCGATTTCATCGTTCGCATCCCGCGCTTCGGGCGCGAGGTGACCGTGCCCGCCGGCGCCAGCATGCTGGAAGCACTGGAGGAAGCGGGGGTCGGCGTGCTGTCCGATTGCCGCCGCGGCGAATGCGGGCTTTGCGCGCTCGACGTGCTGGCGGTGGAAGGGCGCGTGGACCACCGCGACGTGTTCTTCTCGGAGCGCCAGCACCTGGAGAACCGGCGGATTTGCGCCTGCGTCTCGCGCGTCGCGGGCGGTGCGATCACCATCGATCCGCCCTGGCGCGGCGATGGCCGCCTGACGCCGGGGGCCGAGGGGAAAGGCGCATAGCCCCGGGCGGCTGCCCAGGCTCGGCAGGTGAAGATCAGCTCACCTCCACGCGCGGAATGGAACCGGTCTTCTCCTCCGGGGCGGGCTTTGCCTGCTCGATGTCACCCTTGCCGAGGTTGCGGGCACGGTAGCGCGCGGCGTTCAGCGCGGCCCCGATCAGGATGAAATAGACGCCCAGGTAGAACCAGGTCAGCAGCACGACCACCGCGCCCAGCGTCCCATAGAACGCGTCATAGCTCACGAAGCGGCTCAGGTAGAAGGAGAACAGCACCGAGGCCCCGGTCCAGAGCAGCGTGGCCAGCACCGCGCCCGGCGAGAACAGGTGCCAGTTGGGCGGCGGCTTGGGCGGGCCGAAGCGGTAGAGCGTCGAGATGGACAGCAACACCGAGATGAAGAGGAACCCCTGCGACACCAGGCGCGGGAACCAGGCCTCCTCCTCCGGCACGCCCAGGATGCCCAGCACGGTCGGCACCGCCACCAGCACGCCCAGCCCCACCACGACGGCCAGGATGGCGCCCAGCGTCAGCAGCAGCGCGGTCAGGTAGAAGGCGACGAAGCCGCGCTGCTCTGTGTCGGCGCGGGCCAGCGGCAGGGCGCCCAGCAGCGCGCGCACGCCGGCCGAGGAACTCCAGAGCGCGATGCCCAGGCTGATGGCGGCCGAGAAGCCGAGCTGCCCGCGCGGCGCCGTGACCAATTGCCGCACGCGCTCCGCGATCAGCTCCATCACATCCTCGGGCAGCACGCGCTGGAGCAGTTCGAGCTGCGGCTCGATGGTGTAGAGGTCGAACCACAGCCCGTAGAAGGAAATGGTCAGCGACAGCGCCGGGAACAGCGCGAACAGCGCATAGAAGGCGCAGCCGGCCGAGACGAGGGAGATCTGGTCCGAGGTCAGCACCGCCCAGGTTTCGGCGAGCGCCTGGCGGGGCGTGTGGAATCGTGACGGCATGATCGGTCCCGGTCTTGGTGGTTGCGGGCTTCCGCTGTCGAACAACGCCCGATGGACCCATGCCGTTGCGCGGGGCGTTGCGGTGGGGGCTGGCAGGCGTAACCTGCGGCCACCGCAGAGGAAAGCCGCCATGATCCAGACCCGCACCCACCGGCCCCTGTTGATGGGGCGACGCGGCGCCGTGGCGTCCAACCACCCGGTGGCCACGGCCGCCGGCATGGAGGTGCTGCGCGCCGGCGGCAGCGCGGCCGATGCGGCGGTGGCCGTCTCGCTGACGCTGGGGGTGGTGGAGCCGCATATGTCGGGCCTGGGCGGGGATGGTTTCTACCACCACTGGTCCGCCGCCTCCGGCCGCGCCGAGACCTATGCCGGCACGGGCCCCGCGCCCGCCGCCGCCACGGTGGAACGCTACCGCGCCGAGGGCGGCATCCCGGTCTGGGGGCCGCTTTCCACCCAGACGCCCGGCAAGGTGGCGGGGCTGGCCGCGCTGCACGCGGCGCATGGCGCGAAGCCCTGGGCCGGCCTGTTCGACCCGGCCATCGAGGCGGCGCGCGAGGGCTTCGCCGCCACCGCCACCTTCCGCCGCTTCGCCACCACCATGCGCGAACGCCTGCTGCCCGATGCCCTGGCGCGCGACACTTTCCTGCCCGGCGGCGCCCCGCCCGCGCTGGGCGCGGTGGTGGCGCAGCCGGCCCTGGCCGCCACGCTGCAACGCCTGGCCGAGGGCGGCGCGGAGGATTTCTTCCGGGGCAGCCTCGCGCGCGACCTGGCGGCCGACCTGGCCGATTCCGGCACGCTGGTCGCCGCCGCCGACCTCGCCGCCGTGCGGCCGCGCGAGGCGCCCCCCATCGCCATGGCCTGGCGCGGCTTCGAGCTGCGGCAGACGCCCGCGCCCTCCATGGGCTTCGCCATGTTGCAGATGCTGGCCATGCTGGAGCATCACGACATCGCGGCGATGGGCTGGGGTTCGGAGGCGCTGGTCCATCTGATGGTGGAGGCCAAGAAGCGCGCCTTCCTGGACCGTGAGGCCCATGCCGGGATGGAGGTGCCGCCCTTCGCGGAGCTGCTCTCCCCCGCCCGCGCGGCCGCGCACGCCGCCGCCATCGGCCCCCGCGCCGCGCATTTGCCGGTGCGCCCCGCCCCGGAAGCCGACACCACCTATTTCTGTGTGATGGATGCCGAGGGCAACGCCGTCTCGGCCATCCAGTCGCTGAACTCGGCCTTCGGCGCGGGCGTGGTGGGGCCGCGGACGGGCGTGCTGTTCAACAACCGCATGGCCTATTGGCACCTGGAGGAGGGCCACCCCAACCGCCTCGCCCCCGGGCGCATCGTGCGCCACACCATGAATGCGCCCATGGCGATGAAGGATGGCAAGCCCTGGCTGCTCTTCGGCACGCCGGGGGCCGACAACCAGGTGCAGATCAACGCGCAGGTGCTGGTGGCGATCGCCGTCTTCGGCCTCGATCCGCAGCAGGCGCTGGAGGCGCCGCGCTGGACCTCCTCCCAGCCCGGCCAGGAGAGCAACTATCCCCATGCGGGCGGCGAGGTGCTGACGGTGGAGGCGGGCCTGGGCGAGGATGTCATCGCCGGGCTGCGCGCGCGGGGCCATGAGGTGAAGGTGGTGCCGCCGCTGGAAGGCCCGTGCAGCGTGGCCGCCATCCGCCTGCTGGAGAATGGCGTGCGGATGGCGGCGTCCGACCCGCGGCGGGATGGCTGGGCCGCGGCCTGGTGAGCGTCTGATCGCCTTCGGTGGAACACCGAAGGCGTGAATCAGCCGCTCGTCACGGGCCGCGACCCACTCTGACCCTCAGTTCGCCCGGATGCCGGCCTCGCGGATCACCTCGCCCCAGCGGGCGCGGTCACGCCGGATGGTTTCCAGGAATTCCGCCTGGGGGCCGTAGATGATCTCCAGCCCGTTCTCGGTCATGCGGCGCTGGAAGTCGGGGCTGGCGGTCACCGCCTGCAAGGCCGTGTGCCAGCGCGCCACCACCGCCGGCGGCAGGTTGGGCGCGCCTGCGATGCCGAACCAATTGCTCACCGTGAAATCGGGCAGGGTGGCGCTGATCAGCGGCAGGTCGGGGAAGAGCGGGCTTGGCCGCGGCGCGCCGAAGGCGATGGGCCGCAGCGCGCCGGCGCGGATCTGGCCCAGGAATTCGGGCATGTTGCCCAGCATCATGTGCGTGCGCCCCGCCGCGATGTCCACGATGGCCGGCGCGCCGCCGCGATAGGAGACGTGCAGCATCTCGATCCGCGCGAGGCGGGCCAGGAACTCGCCTGACAGGTGCTGGCTGGTGCCATTGCCCGCGCTGGCATAGGTCAGCGTGCCCGGATTGGCCCGCCCATAGGCGATGAGTTCCGGGATGTTGGAGAAGGGCGCGTTCGGGCTCGCGACCAGGATGTTGTAGACATTCGCCACATTCGCGATGGGCGTCAGGTCGCGATCAATGTGGAAGGGCATGGTGATGCCCGGCATCACGGGCAGGATGGCGTGCATCGCCATGGTGGCCAGCACCACCGTATGCCCGTCGGGCGGCGACTTCGCCACCTGGTCCACCGCCAGCATGCCCGAGGCGCCGGTGCGGTTCTCGACGATGACGCGCTGGCCGAATTGGCGGGTGAGCTCGTCGGCGAGCATGCGGCTCAACAGGTCGCAGGTGCCGCCGGGCGAGAAGCCGCAGAGGAAGCGGATGTCACGCGAAGGGAATTCCTGCGCCCGTGCCGGAATGGCGGCGACGCAGGCGATGAGGCAGGCGAACAGAAGCCGTCTGGCAAGCAACATGATCGTGTCCTCCCTTTTTGTTGGGTCTTCTAGCCCTCAGACATAGCCGGGCCCTTCAATGGCGGGGTGGGCGCGCAGGAACGCCTCGTCAATCTCGACGCCGATGCCCGGCGCCTCCAGCGGCAGCACGCAGCCATCGGCGCCGATGCGCCAGGGCTCGCTGCCCATCTCGTCGCGGAACTTGTTGGCGCGCGAGACATCGGCCTCGAAGTATCCGCCATTGTCGATGGCGGCGAGAAGATGGATGGACGCCGCCTGGTTCACCCCCGTCATGGAGGAATGCGGGTGGACGGGAATCTTGAAGGCCGATGCCATGGCCGCGATCCGCAGCGTCTCCGTGATGCCGCCGCATTTCGACAGGTCCGGCTGCCAGATGCGGATGACATTGTCCTCCAGCACCCGCGTGAACTCGAAGCGGGTGAAGTGGTTCTCGCCCACCGCGAGCGGCACCTGGCCGAAGGCGCTGGCCTCGGCATAGGCGCGGTGGTCATGGGCGGGGAAGGGCTCCTCCAGCCAGCCGATGCCGAGGCGGTCCATCTCCGGCATCACCTGACGCGCCTGGATGATGGAATAGCCGATATTGGCGTCGGTCAGGATGGTGAGGTCATCGCCGAACTCGGCGCGGATGGCCTCCATGCGCGCCACGTCGTCGCGCACCGTGTCGCCCACGCGCAGCTTCACGGCCTTGTAGCCGGCCGCCATGTGGGGCGCCGCCTCCGCCACCAACTCGGCGGGCGGCTGGTAGCCCAGCGCGACACCGCCCGCATAGGCCGGGATGGGCCGCCGCGCACCGCCCAGCAGGCGATAGAGCGGCAGCTTCAGCGCCTTGGCCTTGGCGTCCCAGATGGCCATGTCGAGGCCCGACATCGCCATGGCGCAGCCGGCGCCCATGCCGTGGCTCGCCAGCTGGTATTTGTAGATGCGCGCCCAGATGCCCGTGGTGTCGAAGGCGTCCATGCCGAGGACGAGCTGGCGCAGCGTCGTCTCGATCAGCTTCGCGATGGCGGTGTGGGCGCGGCCGTGATGGCTCTCGCCCCAGCCCACGATGCCGTCCTCGGTCGTCACCTTCACCATCACGGCATCGCGCTTCACCGCCTGGCCGATGCCGAGCTTGGGTCCGCCGGGCGGCAGGGGAAAGGAGGTCGGGAAGGCCTGGATCTCGACGATCTTCATCACGCGGTTTTCCATTTCATGAGGACGTCACGGTCCACCTCGATGCCGAGGCCGGGCCCATCGGGAACCTTCACCATGCCGCGCACCTGGCGGATGGGCTCGCGCGCCAGCTCGTCGCGCAGCGGGTTGGGCGTCTGCTCGAACTCCAGCATGGGCGGCATGGGGCGAAAGGCGGGCGGCTGGTCCGGCAGGGCGGCGATGAACTGGATGGTGGCGGCCAAGCCGATGGCGCTGCCCCAGGCATGCGGCACGCATTCCACCCCGAAGGCGGAGGCCAGCGTCGCGATCTTGCGCATCTCGCTGATGCCGCCCGCCGCGCAGACATCGGGCTGCACGATGTCCATGGCCTTCTTCGCGATGATGTCGCGGAAGCCCCAGCGGGTGAAGTCGTTCTCCCCGCCCGCCACCGCCATGTCCAAGGCCTGCGAGACGAGCGCGTAGCCGTCATGGTCCTCGGGGCTGATGGGTTCCTCGAACCACAGCAGGTCGAGGCTTTCCATTGCGCGGCCGAGCTGGATGGCCTGGGGCACGGTGAAGCAGTGGTTCGCATCCACGGCGAGCTTCACCTCGGGCCCGATCGCCTCGCGCACCGCGGCCACGCGCCGGAGGTCCAGCGCCGGGTCGCCCAGGCCGATCTTCATCTTGATGGCGCGGAAGCCGTCGGCGACATAGCCCTGCGCTTCCTCCACCGCCTCCTCGACCAGCCGGTCCATGTCGATGAAGTAGAGGCCGGTGGCATAGGCCATGATCTCGGTGCGATAGGCGCCGCCGATCAGCTTGTGGATGGGCTGGCCCGTGGCGCGCCCCATGATGTCCCACAGCGCGATGTCGATGCCCGAGAGCGCCGTGATGGAGAAGCCCTGCGCGCCGTAATCCTTGATGCGGTTGTAGAGATCCTCCCAGACCACCTCCACGTCGAAGGGGTCGCGGCCGACCACGCGCGGGGCGTATTGCGTCTCGATCAGCGCCTTGTTGACGGCGGCCGGCCCATAGCATTCGCCCCAGCCGGTGATGCCCGCATCGGTCTCGATCTCCACCACGCAGGAAGAACGCGTCGTGTAGCGCCAGCCGCGCGCGGAAACGAACGGCTTCTCGACCTTGGACTGCAGGACATGACACGTGACTTTCGTCACCTTCATCCTGATCCCTCCCCATCTTTATTTGCGGGGAGGCTGGCATGCCGGCCGGGCCGTGCCTAGAGGAAACTTCTATCGCGCGCCGGGCGGCTTCTGCCGCAGCGTCAGGCCCGGGATCACGGCCAGGAGGCACACCAGGCCCACCACCAGGAAGGCGTCGCGGAAGCCTTCCAGCGCGGCCTGCGCCTCCACCATCCGCAGCAGGAAATCCTGCGCGGCGTCACGGCGGATCACCTCGGGCAGGCCGCCCTTGGCGTAGAGGCCTTCCAGCAGGCGCCGCGCCTCCAGCAGCGTGTCGCCGCCCTCGGTGGTGGAGGCCAGGGTCTCGGCGTGGAACTGCGTGCGCCGCTCGGTCAGGACGGAAATCAGATTGGTGCCCAGCGCGCCGCCCAGCATCCGGAAGAAGTTGATGCCCCCGCGCCCTGGCCCAGCAGGTGCGGCGGCAGGGCGCGCATGGCGCCCACATTCATGTTGGGCATGGTGAGGCCCAGGCCCACCCGCCCCACCAGGATCCAGAAGGCCAGTTCCCAGAACCCGGTATCCGTGCCCACGAAGCTGATCAGCCAGCAGGAGAGGGCGAACAGCGCCAGCCCCGCGCAGATCGGCTGCCAGGGCGGCACGAAATCCGACATGCGCCCCGCCGCGAGAAACACGAAGGCCACCGCGAAGCCCGCCGGCATCAGGATCAGCCCCGAGCGCGTGGGCGTATAGCCCTGCACGATCTGCACCAGCAGCGGCAGCAGATAGGTCGAGCCGAAGATGGCGCCGCCATAGATGAAGGCCACCAGCGCCGCCATGGCGAAGCCCATGTGGGAAAAGACGCGCAGGTTCAGCAGCGGCGAAGGGTTCACGCGCTGCCACGCCACGAAGCCGATGGTCGCCACACCCGCCGCCACCAGCTTGCCCACCACGATGTCCGAATACCAGCCATGGCGCTGCCCATCCGTCAGCCCCGAGAGCAGCCCGCCAATCGCCACCGCCAGCAGCAGGCAGCCGAACCAGTCAAGCGGCCGCGCGGCACCTGTGGCCAGCCGCCCCGGCATGAAGATCAGCCCCAGCAGCAGGCCCAGCCCCGCGGTGGGTAGGCTCAGGAAGAACAGCGCGTGCCAGCCGAAGCTGTCCACCAGTACGCCGCCCAGCGCGGGGCCGGTGGCCGGCGCCATCACCACGCCGAAGCTGAACAGCCCCATGGCGGTGCCGCGCCGCTCGGGCGGGAAGACCAGGAAGATGATCTGCATGGACAGCGGCTGCAGCAGCCCCGCCGACGCCCCCTGCGCCACGCGGCTGACGATCATCAAATTCGCGTTTTCCGCAACGCCCGCCACCACCGAGGCCAGGATGAAGATGCTGATGGAGCCCACATAGGTCAGGCGGAAGCCGAAGCGTTCCACCGCCCAGGCGTTCAGCAGCATGAAGCCCGTATTGGCCGCGAGGAAGCCGGTGGCGAGCAGCTGCCCCTGCTCCTGCCCCATGCCGAGCGCGCCCATGATGTCGGGCAACGCCACGACCACGATGGTGGAGGACAGGATGCAGGAGATGGTGCCCGTCAGCGCCGCCAAGGTCACCCACCAGCGGTAGGAGGGGCCGAAGCGGGCGAACATCTCCTCGACAGTCGGACCGCCGCGGCGGGGGGTTGAGGCGGCTGCCGTGGCGCTCATGGTCGCGCGGGAATCCCCTCGCCATCGGCGCGGGCGGTGACGCGCGCCAGCATGCCCGGCCGCAGCATTCCCGGTGGCGGCGCGGGGTCGAGCCGCACGCGCAGCGGCAGGCGCTGGGTGATGCGCGTGAAATTGCCCGAGGGGTTGGCGCTGGGCAGCAGCGCAAACTGGCTGGTCGCGGCCTCGATCAGGCGCTCCACCTCGCCCTCGAAGCGCTCGCCCGGCCAGGCGTCCACGGTGACGGTGACGCGGGTGCCCAGGCGGAAATGCCGCACCTCCGTCTCCTTCACATTGGCGTCCACCCAGACATTGGCGGGGTTGTGCACCAGGATCATGCGCTGGCCGGCCTGCACATGCTCGCCGGGTTCCAGGAAGACGCGGTTCACCACGCCGTCGAAGGGCATGCGCAGCGTGCGGTCCTCGACCTCCAGCGCCGCGCGGTCGCGCTGCACTTCCAGTTCGCGCGCCTGGGGGCCGAGCGCCTCGATCTGCGCGGTGATGACGCCCATTTCCTCGCGCGCGGCGAGGGCCACGGCCATCATCGCCTCCGCGTTGCGGATGTCGGCACCGGCGGAAAGCACACGTTGCCGTGCGGATTCCGCGCCCAGGCGCAATTGCTCCAGCCGCTGCCGCGTGGCGGCCCCGGTGGCGCTCAGGCGCTCCGCGCGGTCGAGTTCGGCCTCGGCGAAGACGCGCTCGGCCTCGGCGGAGGGCAGGGCGGCGCGGGCGGCGTCGAGGCGCGCGCGCGCGGCCTCATGCTGGCTGCGGCTCGTCTGGTCCACCAGGGCGAGGCGCGCCTCCAGCTCCGCCCGCCGCGCGGCGATGCCGGCCAGCCGCGCCTCGTACTGCTCGACGGCCAGCGCCGCATCCCGCGCATCCATCCGCGCCAGCAGCGCGCCCCGCGCCACGCGGTCGCCGGGCGAGACGGCGATCTCGCGCACCCAGCCCGGCGCTCGGCTGGAGAGCACGGTCATGTCGGAGCCCACACGGGCATCGTCCAGCACCACATGGGTGAATTGCCAGTGCAGCCAGCGCAGCCCGAGGCCCAGCACCACCACGGCCACCACCATCAGCGCCACCCGGCGAACCCAGCGCCGGCGCTGGCCCGCGCGCCGTTCCGTCAGCACCTCGCGCCCGGATCGCTCCGCCGGACCGATGTCCATTCCAGCATCCCTATTCGCCGGGGCGAAAGCATAGGGTCACATCCGCCGCGCGGCCAATGGTGCCAGGCCCGAAACCTGGCAACGATGAGGAGCAGGGGGCGTTCCGACAGGGAGGACAGGCCAACACAAAGCAAGGAGACAACCCATGCAGGAAAGCTACCGCGACACCTACATCACTGGTCTCATCAACGCCCGCGCGCTGGAGGTCGAGGCCACCCAGCTTCTCTCCCGCCAGATCGACCGGGTGAAGAGCTACCCGGAGGTCGAGGAGGCGCTGCGCCGGCACCTCACCGAGACCGAGCAGCAGCGTGACCGGCTGGATTCCCTGCTGGAGGCGCATGGCACGTCGCACTCCTCGGTGAAGGATTTCGTCACCGGGCTGGTGGGCAACATGGCCGCCATGGGACATGTGCCGATGCAGGACGAGATCATCAAGAACTCGTTCGCGAACTATGCCTTCGAGCATTTCGAGATCGCGTCCTACAAGTCGCTTCTCACGCTGGCGGACCTGGCGGGCGATACCAAGGGCGCCGGCCTGCTGAAGGTGTCGCTCCAGGAGGAGCAGCGCATGGCGCAATGGTGCGAGGACAGCCTGGAGGGCATCACCCGCAAATACGCCACCCTGCGTGCCCAGGGCGAAAAGGCGGGGATCTGAGCCTCAGCGCAGCCTGAGCCAGAGCACCCCGCAGAACAGGGCCACCGCCCCCCAGAGCCCCATCAGGGCGGGGGCGGTGCCCACCGCATCGGCGAGGAAGCCCACCGTCAGCGGGACGGCCGAGAAGCCCAGATGCGCGATGACGAAGAAGCCCGCGATGGCGCGTGGCCGCTCCTGCGGGGCGCCGGCCGCGGCCAGCGCCAGCCCGCCCAGATAGACGAAGCCATAGGCCGCGGTGCCCAGCACCGCCCCACCGAGCAGCAGAAGCCAGAGCATTCCGCTGAGTGTGCCCGTGATGGCCAGGCCCGAGCCCAGCACCAGCACCGGCAACCCCATCAGCAGCGCGGGCCGGGGTGCCACGCGCCGCAGCGCCTGCTGCGTGGCCGCGCCCACCAGGATCATCAGCGCCACCGCCCAGGCGCCGGCCTGGCCCTGGCCAGCGGCGGCAAGCGTGGCCGGGATGGTGGTCAGCACCACCCCCGTCAGCCCCCAGGCGGGCAGCATGCCGAGGCTTCCGGCCAGGGTGCCGCGCGGAAACAAGGGCAGCCGTAGCCAGCCGCCGCGCGGGGCGGGAAGCGTCTCCGGCAGGGGCGCCAGCAGCGCCAACACCGTCCCGATCAGCGCCAGATGCGCCCAGAACACCACGGGCGGCCGCCAATCGGGCGCGGCCAGCAGGGCCAGCAGCGTCAATAGGGAGCCGGTGCCGAAGCTCAGCGCCGTGCCGGTGGTGACGACGCCGGCGCCCAACCGGCTCGCGGCCTCGGTTCCGCTGCCCTCGCGCTCGGCCAGTTCGGCGGCCCAGGCGCCGGCGGCATTGGCCACGCAGCCCATGCCCAGCCCCTGCAACAGCCGCGCCAGCGCCAGCGGCAACAGGCCCGGCCACAGCGCCAGCAGCAGGGTCGAGCCGCCGGTCAGGGCCAGCCCCGCCATCATGCAGGCACGGCGGCCGATGCGATCGGGCAGGGGGCCGAGCAGCGGCGCGGTCAGGATCAGGACGGCGGCGTAGCAGGCGAAGGCGGCGGCGAGCGGCCCCGCGCCGGCGCCCGCCGCATACTCGGCATAGAGGGGCAAAGGCAGGGTGGTCGAAAGCCCGGCCGCAAACACCGCGAGACCCACGCGGCCTGGGGCCGCCAGCATCAGAACCCCGTCTCGGCGCGGCAGGCGGGGTCCACCGCCTCCCAGCGCGCGCCGCGGGCCAGGTTCCGTTCCAGGCAGGCGGCATAGGCCTCGCAGGCGGCGCGGGGCCGGGCATCGGCCATGCAGGCCGCGATGAACTGGTCCTGCCAGCCCTCGGCGAGGCCGCTGGGGGAAGGGGCGGGCGCCACCAGCATCAGGGCGCCGATCAGCAGGGGTTGATGCACCAGGTAGATCAGCAGGCTCCAGCGCCCGGCGCCGACCAGCCCGCGCCCCAGCCATCCGCCCGGCCGCCAGCCCCACCAGGGCCTGGGCCCCGCCGCGACCCAGGCGCGCCCCAGTGCCACGCCCCCCAGCACCAGGGCGAGCCAGGGAAAGACCGGCACCAGGTCCGGCGAGGGGGGCGTGACGGTGGACAGCCCCAGCCAATACCAGCCGAAGCCGTTGAAGACCGGGTGGGCCAGCAGATGCGGGCCGGCCAGCAGCACCGCCATGGCCAGCCCCAGCAGCCAGAGCGGCGCACGCAGGAAGGGCAGGGCCAGCAGGCTCGCCACCGCGATCATGTGCAGGATGCCGAAGAAGATGAAGGCCTGCGGGTTGAACCACCAGCTTCCCAGGCTGACCAGCAGCGCCGCCCCCGCGATGAAGCCAAGCCGCCGCAGATAGGGCCGCCACCCCTTCCCGGCATGGGCGGCCAGCACCAGGCCCACCCCCACCAGCCCCAGGAAGGCCCCCGTGATGCCGCGCGCGAAGGCGACCCAGCCCGGATGCCGCGTCACATCCGTCGTGATCAGGCCGAAGAGCGAGAGGTCCCAGGCAAAATGATAGACCACCATGGCCACGATGGCGGCACCCCGCGCCGCGTCCACCGCGGCGAGGCGGAAGGGCGCCATCAGCCCCGTGCCGCGGGGAGGTCTATCCAGAAGCGGCTGCCCTGTCCTTCGGTGCTGTCGAAATCCATGCGGCCCCCATCGCCTCGGTCAGTTCGCGGGCGATGGCGAGGCCGATGCCCGTGCCCTCCACCGCGCTGTGCTCGGCGCCCAGGCGGTTGAAACGCTGGAACACCTCGTCCTGGCGCCCGGCCGGGATGCCGATGCCGGTATCCGTCACCTCGATGCGTGTCCAGCCCGGTTCAGGCCGCCCGACGCGCAGATGCACCTCGCCGCCCTTCCGGTTGTACTTGATGGCATTGGAGAGAAGATTGCCCAGCACCTGCTGCAGCCGCCCCCGGTCGGCCAGGACGCGGCCCTGGACGGGGGTCACGGTCAGCGCCACCCCGGCCTTGAGGCTGGCGGGCAGGGCCACCGCGGCGGCGTCGCGCAACAGCGTGGGGAGGTCCAGCGCCTCGATGCGCAGCGAAACACCACGGTCCTCGATGCGCTTCACGTCCCGCGCATCCTCGATCAGGCGCAGCAGGCGTTGGCCGCCCTGCTCGATCTCGCGAACATAGTCGCGTTGCAGGGGCGTCAGCGGGTGGTCGGGGTCGGTGGCGAGAAGCTGGTTGAAGCCCATGATGGCGTTGAGCGGATTTCGCAGCTCATGCCCCATGCCCAGCAGGAAGTCGGTCTTGGCGCGGCTCGCTTCCTCCAGCCGGGCCTGGGCCTCACGGAGCTGTTCCAGCAGGCGTTCGATGGTCATCAGCAGCAGGCCGAGCAGGCCCACGGCCATGGCGGTGGGCATCCCCGCCACCGCCACCAGGAAGCCGAGATTGGCGAAATCGGCGGGCCCCAGCAGCAGGTGGTGGTAGATGCGGATGACGAGCATCACGAACAGCGCCAGGAAGCCGAGGGCCGCGAAGCCGAGCCCCATGCCCGAGGCCCGGTCCCGGTGCACCGCCAGGTTGAACAGGAGCGCCGACAGCAGGATCAGGCCGCTCGTGCTCGTGACGACGATCCGCATCGAGTTGTCCTGCGCCACCAGCACCGCCCAGGCGGCCCCCGCGGCCGACACCAGGATGAGCAGGCCCGTCGCCTTCCACTGGGTCGGGCGGCCGAAGAAGCGGCGCAGCCCGTTCAGCAGCAACACGCCCCCCGTCAGCCACAGCGTCGAGTTGATCACCCGCGGCAGGGGCTCCAGCTGGTCCAGCCCAGACGAAATTTGACCAAAGGCGAAGGCGAAGAGGATGGCCGCGATGGCCCATTCCATGGGGCCGGGCATGGGGCGCGTCAGCCGCCAGGCCACAAGCAAGGCGCCTGCCAGCGACACGTAGAACAGCGCGTTCATGACAAGGCCGGGAGACATTCTGGACGCATGAACCTTAAGCTGACGCGCCAAGATAACGATGTTTGCATGCCTTGGACACAGGGGGCGTGCAACCCCTGAAACGTGTGGGCGTTGGCAAGGAACGGGGATATCGGCCGGCGCCTTGATGGGTGCCCAGGCCCACCCCATAGTCGGACAGGATGGCATCGTGTCCATCCCATGCAACGCACAGGAGAGAAACATGGCCTGGAAGACCCCCAAGATCGTCGAAGTGTCCCTGGCGCTGGAAATCAACAGCTACGCCTGCGCCGAGATCGGCTGAGGCCCGCCGCGGGGGTGTTTCCCCGCGAAACTGAACGAGCCCTGGAGAAGGTGCCGCGCCCATGCTGCGCGTGATCGTGCTGGGCGCGGGGGCGGGTGGCGGCTTCCCCCAGTGGAACTCCGCCGGCCCTGGTTGCCTGCGCGCCCGTGCGGGCGACCCGGCCGCCCTGCCGCGAACCCAGGCTTCCATTGCCGCTTCGGTGGATGGGGAGCGTTGGGTGCTGGTCAATGCCAGCCCGGATTTGCGCGCGCAGATCGCGGCTACGCCCGCGCTGCATCCTCGTCAGGGCCGGTTGCGCCATTCCCCCATCTGCGCCGTCGTCCTCACCGGGGGCGAGGTGGATGCGGTCATGGGGCTGCTGCATCTGCGCGAGCGGCATGCTTTCGAGATCTGGGGCGCGCCCCCCGCCCTCTCGGTGCTGGAGGCCAACCCGATCTTTCGTGCCTTGAATCCGGACATTGTCTCCCGCCGTGCGCTCCCTCTCGGGAGGGAGTTCGACCTGATGGGGCTTCGCATCACCCCCTATCCGGTTCCCGGCAAGGTGCCCCTCTTCGCGGAGGAGGTCGGCCTCGCGGACGACGCGGCGGTGGCTCCCGTGACCGAGGATGGTGAGGCGCTGGGCCTCGCTCTCTCCGCTGGCGGTGGCACGCTGCACGTCATTCCCGGCTGCGCCATGATGACCCCCGCCCTGCGCCAGCGGTTGGCGGGCGCGGATTGCGTGCTGTTCGACGGCACCCTCTTCACCGATGACGAGATGATCCGCACCGGCGCCGGCCCCAAGACCGGCCGCCGCATGGGCCACATGCCCATGACCGGGCCCGGCGGCGCGCTGGAGGCCTTCGAGGGGCTGGGCGTGCGCCGGCGCATCTTCCTGCACATCAACAACACCAACCCCGCTTTGCTGGCCGACAGCCCCGAGCGCGCGCAGCTCGCCGCCGCCGGCTGGGAGGTGGCGGAGGACGGGATGGAGATTTCTGTCTGATGCTCTCGCCGGACCAGTTCGAGGCCGCTCTGCGCGCGATCGGGGATGAGCGCTATCACATCCACCACCCCTTCCATCACCTGCTGCATGACGGGAAGCTGTCCAAGGCGCAGGTCCAGGCCTGGGCGCTGAACCGCTACTACTACCAGGCCTCCATCCCGGCGAAGGACGCCTCGCTGCTGGCGCGCCTGCCCACCACCGAGCTGCGCCGCGAATGGCGCCGCCGCCTCGAGGACCATGATGGCGACGGCAGCGCGCCGGGCGGCGTGGAACGCTGGCTGGCGCTCACCGACGGGCTGGGGCTGGACCGCGACTATGTGGTGTCGCTGCGCGGCCTGCTGCCCGGCACGCGCTTCGCGGTGGATGCCTATGTGCGCTTCGTGCGGGAGCGTTCGGTGCTGGAGGCCATCGCCTCCTCGCTGACCGAGATGTTCTCGGCCAACATCATCCGGCTGCGCGTGGCCGGCATGCTGCAAAACTACGATTTCGTGAGCGAGGCGACACTCGCCTATTTCAAGCCGCGCCTGACCCAGGCGCCGCAGGATGTCGCCTTCGCGCTCGACTATGTGAAGCGCCATGCCGACACCGCCGAGAAGCAGGAGGCCTGCCTGGATGCGCTGCGCTTCAAATGCGACCTGCTCTGGGCGCAGCTGGACGCGCTGCACCTGGCCTATGTGGAACCGGGGCTGATTCCCCCCGGCGCCTTCGTGCCGGCATGACAATTCCCCGCTTCGCCCCCGGCGTCCGCCTGCAGGAGGACCGTGCCCGCAACCGCTGGATGGTCATGGCGCCGGAGCGCATGTTCCTGCCCGACGAAACCGCGCTGGCCGTGCTGCGGCTGGTGGATGGCGCGCGCGATGAGGCCGCGATCGTCGCCGCGCTTGCCGCGCAATACGCGGCACCCGCCGAAATCATCGCCGCCGATGTGCGTGCCCTGCTGGAGGACCTCCGCGCCCGGGGGGCGTTGACGTGGTAGACGCCCCGCTCGCCCTGCTGGCGGAACTCACGCACCGCTGCCCACTGCGCTGCCCCTATTGCTCCAACCCCATGGAGCTGGCGCGGGCCGCCGCGGAACTCACCACCGCCGAATGGGCGCGTGTCTTCGAGGAGGCGGCGGCGCTTGGCTGCCTCCAGGTGCATCTCTCGGGCGGGGAGCCGACCGCGCGGCGCGACATCGTGGAGATCACGGCGGCTGCCCGCGCCGCCGGGCTCTACACCAACCTCATCACGGCCGGCGTCCTGCTTGATGCGGGGTTGATGGAGCGCCTGGTGGCGGCCGGCCTCGACCATGTGCAGCTCTCCGTGCAGGACGCGGACGAGGCGGGTGCCGAGCGCATCGGCGGCCTCAAGGGCGCCCATGCCGCCAAGGCGCGGGCGGCGGCTTTGGTGCGCGCGGCGGGCCTGCCGTTGACGCTCAACGCCGTGGTCCACCGGCAGAACCTGCACAACCTGCCCCTGCTGGTCGAGCGCGCTCTGGAGTGGGGTGCCGCGCGGCTGGAAGTGGCGCATGTGCAGTATTATGGCTGGGCGCTGGCCAACCGCGACGCCCTGCTGCCCACCCGCGCGCAGCTGGACGAGGCCACGCGCGTCGTGGACGCCGCGCGCGTTGCCCACAAGGGCAGGCTGGTCATTGACTATGTGGTGCCGGACTACCACGCGACGCGCCCCAAGGCGTGCATGGGCGGCTGGGGGCGGCGCTTCCTGGGCGTCTCGCCCGCCGGCAACATCCTGCCCTGCCACGCGGCCGAAAGCCTGACGGGGATGGTTTTCCCCAATGCGCGTGAGGTGAGCCTCGCCGCCGCCTGGGCCGACAGCCCCGCCTTCAACGCCTTCCGCGGCACCGCCTGGATGCCCGAGCCCTGCCAGAGCTGCGACCGGCGCGAGGTGGATTGGGGCGGCTGCCGTTGCCAGGCCTTCGCCCTGACGGGTGAGGCGGCCGCGACCGACCCCGCCTGTGCCCTCTCGCCGCATCATGGGTTGTTGCAGGCGGCCGTTTCGCACGCGGAGGGTGGGGTGTTCCGCTACCGGCAATACAGCCGCGCGCGCTGACCACAAGTGCCTCTTGCGGGCGGCCGCGCGCCGCCCTTCTAATCATGGCAACCACCAATAAGCCGGAGGGACCCATGAACACCAACATCATCCCCGCGCTGGCCGGCGCGGCACTCCTGCTGGCGCCGGGCTTGGCCCTCGCGCAGGGCGCGCCGCCGCCCGCCTGGGCGCAGGGCCGTTCGCCGGAGATGGCCAACTCCACCCTGGCCCCCCATGCCGGACGCCTGACGGTAACGCCGCCCGACCAGCTTCCCACCGCGCAGCTGCGCGTGCCCGAAGGCTTCCAGGTGGAGCTCTGGGCGCATGGGCTGCCCGGCGCGCGCGTGATGGTGCGCGGGCCCAACGGCACCATCTTCGTGGGCACGCGCGGCATCGGCCGCGTCTATGCCGTGCGCGAGGAGGGGGGTGAGCGCCGGGTCAGCACCTTCATGCAGGGGCTCCAGCAGCCCTCCGGCCTCGCGATCCGTGATGGCGCGCTCTACATCTCGGCCATCAACCGCATGCTGCGCGTGGACAATGTCGAGCAGAACCTGTCCAACCCGCAGCCCGTGGACCTGACCGCCGCCTTCAACCTGCCCGAGGCGCCGCACCATGGCTGGACGCATATCGCCTTCGGGCCCGATGGGCGCCTCTACGTGCCGCGTGGCGTGCCCTGCAACATCTGCGACACGGATGGCGAACGCTACGCCCTGATCGCGAGCTTCAACCCCGACGGCACCGACCGGCGCATCGAGGCGCGGGGCGTCCGCAACTCCGTGGGCTTCGACTTCCACCCGCGCACCGGCCAGCTCTGGTTCTCCAACCACGGGCGCGACTGGGCGGGCAATGACAACCCCTCCGACACGCTGCACGTGAACCTGCGCCGCGGCGAGCATCACGGCTTCCCCTGGTGCGCCAGCGGCTGGCAGGACCCGGCGGTGAGCGGCCGGCTGTGCAGCGAATTCCCGCCGCCGGCGCTGATCCTGGGCCCGCACGTGGCGCCCATCGGCACGCATTTCTACACGGGCACGGCCTTCCCCGAGCAGTATCGCAACGCGCTGTTCATCGCGAACCGCGGCTCCTGGAACCGCGAACGGCTCGCGGGCTACGAGGTGGTGGTGGTGCGCGAGGTCGAGGGCGGCCGCCTGGTGCAGGAGCCGTTCCTGACCGGCTTCCGCGATGACGAGAACCAGCGCTTCCGCGGCCGTCCGGCCGGCGTGCTGACCATGCCCGATGGCTCCCTGCTCGTCTCCGATGAGCAGAACGGCGCCATCTTCCGCATCACCTACCGGCGCTGATGCGGGCGCTGACCTTCCTCGCGGCGGCCCTGCTGGCCGCCGCGAACCCTGCCTGGGCCGGGGATGCCACACGCGGCGCCGCCCTGGCCGAGGCCCGCAATTGCGGCGCCTGCCATGGGGCGAACGGCATCAGCGCCGTGCCGCTGATGCCCTCTCTGGCCGGGCAGCAGGCGGAATTCCTGCTGGTCCAGCTCATCATGTTCCGCGAAGGGTTGCGCCCGGTGCCCGCCATGGTGGAGCCCGCGCGCGGCCTGACGGATGCCGAGATCGAGGACCTCGCGGCCTTCTACGCCACGCTGCCCTCCGGCCCCGCCGCCACCGATCCGCGCAACGAAGCGCTGGCCGCGCGCGGCGCCGAGCTCTCGGCCGCGCGCAATTGCGGCACCTGCCACCGCCCGGACTATTCGGGCCAGGCCCAGGTGCCGCGCATCAACCACCAGCGCGAGGATTTCCTGGTGCACACCCTCGCCGAATATCGCGACAACCTGCGGGTCGGCATGGATACGCAGATGAATGGCGTGATGCACGGCATGACCAACGCCGACATCCGCGCCATCGCGCATTATCTCGCGCATCGCTGACGGCGCGGGCATCCCGGCCCCGGCCACGGCGTTCTCCTCAGGCATTTCGAGGGGAGCACGGCCATGGCGATCAACCTGCGCAACATCCTGGAGCAGATGATGGGCCCCGGCGCGGCCGGGCCGACCCCCGGCGCGCGGCCGGGCGAGGCGCCGCCCGGCTCCGGTTCCTTGGGCACTGGCCCGATGGGCAACATGTTCGGCGGTTCCCTGGGCGACATGCTGGGCCGCATCCGCCCGCCCGCCACGGGCGGCCAGGCGGCGGCGGCCGGCGGGTTGCTGGGCGCGGTGCTGGGCGGCGGCCTCGCGCGCACGGGCGGCATGGCGTTGCTCGGGCTGCTGGCCCACCGCGCCTACTCCCAGTGGCAGGCGCAGCAGGCCGGCGCGGCCCAGACCCCGGCCGAGACGGAATTCGCGCAGCCCGACGCGGCCGACAGCGCGGGCAAGCCCTTTGGCCTCTCGCTCATCCGCGCCATGGTCGCCGCCGCCCGCGCGGACGGCGCGCTGGACGCCGGCGAGCGGGAGCGCATCTTCGCCGAGGCCGAGCGCCTCGACCTCTCGGATGAGGAGAAGGGCGAGATCTTCGGCATTCTCGACACGCCCGCCGACCCGCGCGCCGTGGCGGCGCTGGCCGCGACGCCGGCGCAGGGCGCGGAGCTTTATCTCGCTTCCGCCATGGCGATGGGCACCACGCACAATGCCTCGGAACGCGCCTATCTGGGCGCGCTGGCCAGCGCCTTGCGGCTGCCGCCCGAATTGCGCGCGCAGCTCGACACCCAGCTGCGCGAGGCGGCGGGGGAAGGGGACTAACCCAACCCCTCGGCCACCCGCAGGGACGCCCGCCATCGCCAGGCGATGTAAAGCGTCGCCGCCAGGCCGAAGCCGGCGAAGAGTGTGGCCGTGCCCGCGAAGCCGATCCATGCGATGCCGATTCCGGCCAGCAGCAACCCCATGGGCAGGCCGTAGATGGCCAGCATGCGCAATCCCATGACCCGCCCGCGGAAGGCGGGGGCCGTGATGCGCAGAATGAGCACCGAGAGCGGCACCATGCACAGGCTCTGCAGAAAGCCCGTCAGCAGCAGCAGCACCATGCCGAGCGCGGCCACCGCCACCCAGGCATAGACCAGCAGCAGCGCGAACCACAGCGCGGCCGAGGCCAGCATCAGCCGTGCGGGCCAGGGTCCCACCCCTCCCAGCCCGATCAGCAGCGACCCCAGTAATGCCCCGCCCGAGAAGCAGGCGAAGAGCGTGCCGAGCCCCGTCTGCTCCAGCCCGTAGATGTCGCGCGCCACATGCGGCAGCAGCCCGCCCGTCAGCGGATAGGCCGCGAAATTGGTCAGGCAGGCCAGCGCCAGCAGCGCGATCAGCGCCGGGTTGTCCCGCGCATGGCCCACGCCGGCCGCGAATTCCCCCCAGATGGCGCCGGGCGAGGCGCGGGCACGGCCCGTGGCGTCGGGCGGCACCTCGCGGATGCCGAACGCCAGCAGCAGGCTCGCGGCATAGAGGAAGGTGACCGCGAGATAGGCTGGCCCCATGCCGAGCCAGGCCACGATGCCCGCCCCCGTCAGCGCGCCCACCACACGCGCGCCATCCATGCTGACGCGCTCCACGCCCAGCGCGCGCGGCAGCAGCGCGGCCGGCATGGTGGCGCCGATCAACGCATTGCGCACGCCGATGTCGGAGGGCCGCACCAGCCCCATCAGGAAGGCCATCACGAAGACGGCCACCACGCCCAGGTTCCCGGTCAGCACCAGCGCCGCCAGCACCGCCGCCTGCACGACATAGAAGCCGCGCATGGCCAGCAGCACCCGACGCTGCCCCACCCGGTCGCCCGCGACGCCATAGAGCGGCGAGATCAGCGTGCCCAGGAATTGCAGCGCGCCGAAGATGGTGAGCGCCACGACCGAACCCGTCTCCACCAGCACGAACCAGGCCAGCAGCAGGGTCTCCATCTCGAAGGCCCAGGAGGTGGCGAGGTCGGACGGCCACTGGAAGCGAAAGCTGCGCTGGCTGAAGGGTGAGCGGGTTGGTGGGGCCACCGGGCGCGGAGCCCCAGCCTGACTCATCGGTTTCCTCCGAGGCACGGAATGGGAGCGCGCCCTTTGGGAAACTCTACCCATCCAAGCAGCGCAGGAAAGGGTTCCCCCTGCTGACGAGGCAATCCCGCCACCGCAAATATCAATCAGAGGAAGTCTATCTATGGTAGAGTTTTTGTGCGGGATGGGCGCTAGAATGGTAAGGCCTTACGAAATATCGTAAATTTACGAACTTGCCGCCAAATAGGCCCCACACCAGGAGTTCAAAGGGTTTGCCTGTCGTCCCGCGCCGCTTCCCTGTCGTGCGTCCCGCAGGGGCTGGGCCATGCTGACCGGCTGCACCTTTTCAACGCCAGGTGCCGTTGAACTTGTGGTTGTTGCTGTATGGCTTGGGGTCGCGACTGTCACCAGTTGGGTGCTGCGCCAGCACCCTTTCTTCGGCAGGCCACATTTCATTTTGTGCAACTTCGCCATGCTCTGGTGGCTGGCCATGGTGCTGGGCGAGCTCGCGACGCCCGTGCTGGGTTGCAAGATGTTCTTCGCGGCGGCCGCCTGGCCGGCCATCGCGCTGCTGCCCACGGCCTGGGCACTGTTCCTGCTGCACTATTGCTTCCACATGCCCATCCGTCACGGCGGGGCGGAGGCGGCGCTGCTCTGGGGCACGGTTCTCGTCGTCTCGCTCATGGCTTGGACCAACCCCTGGCACGGGCTGTTCTACGGCCCGGGCACCACGCTCGCGCTGCGCGATGGCCGGTTGTCGGGCGTCTTCGACCACGGGCCGCTCTTCTACATCGCGGCCGCCTGGCTCTACGTGCCGCTGCTGACGGCGCTGGGCGTCGTCGTCGCCGGCGCCTTCCGGGCTCCGGTGGCCCACCGCACCTATTTCCTGCTGCTGTTCTTCATCACCGCCATCCCGCTGGCCGCCAATGTCGCCTACATCACCCACGGGGCCACTGTGGCGGGCACCGACCCGACGCCCTTCGCCTTCGCCGCGGTGCTGGTGCTCTACACCGGCCTCATCTTCACCAACCGCATGTTCGACCTGACGGCCATCGCGCGGGATGTGCTCTACTACCAGCTTGGCTCACCCGTGCTGGTGCTGGACGTGGCCGGGACCGTGACGGGGGCCAACCCGGAGGCCATGCGCCTCTTCCCCGGCGGTCGCGTGGGCCAACCCATCTGGCAATGGCCGCACATGCAGGGCTTCGGCGCGGCGACGCCGGAGGGGATGGAGGCCCCCTCCAGCCTGGCTTTCGACGACCGCTTCTTCGACGTGACGACCATGCCCATCCACAAGCCGCTGGGCCAGGGACGCGGCATGATCGGCGCCGTCATCATGCTGAACGACACGACGGAGCTGCGGCGCAATTCCCGCCAGCTGGAAACCGCCCTCGAGATCAGCCAGCTGCGCCTGCAAGAGATCGAGAATCAGCGGCGCCTGCTGCGCAGCCTCTTCGACCTCGCGCCCTTCGGCATCACGCTGGTCGAGACCGCGACCGGCCGTCTGCGCGAGGTCAATCCCGCCTTCGCCAGCATGACGGCGCAGGCCGCTTCCCCCGGGGAAAGGCTGCCCGAACTGCTCTCCAACCCCGGCCGGGCCGCGCTGGCCGAGGCCGCGAGGCTGCCCGAGGGGGGGCGCGTGGGGCCCATCTCCACCGAGATCCGCCGTCGTGATGGCGGGTTCGTGATGGTCGAGTTGCAGGCCGTGGCCGCCGGCGCGGGCCTGCACTGGACCATCCTGACGGACCTGACCGAGACCCGCGCCCTGCAGGAGGCGTTGCAGGCCGAGCGCGACTTCCTCTCGCGCCTCATGGCGACCTCCGTCTCGGCCATCCTGGCGGTGGACGAGGACAAGCAGATCGTCTTCGCCAATGCCGAGGCCGAGCGCCTGCTGGAGATGGACCGCGCGGCGCTGCTCGCCACCCGGATCAATGATCCTGAATGGCACTACACCACGCCCGAAGGCGGCCCCATCACGGATGAAGAACTGCCCTTCCCCGTGGTGATCCGCACAGGCCAGCCCGTGCGCGACGTTCGCGTGGGGGTGGAGGGGCCGGACGGCCGCCGGCGCATCCTCTCCGTCAATGCGGCACCCATGCTCGCAACGACGCTGACGCCGGGCCGCGTCGTGCTTTCGCTGACCGACATCACCGCGCAATGGGAGGGCCAGGCGGCGCTGGTCGCGGCGCGGCAGGAGGCCGAGGCCGCCTCCATCGCCAAGAGCCGCTTCCTGGCCAATATGAGCCACGAAATCCGCACGCCCATGAACGCCATCCTCGGGCTGCTGGCCTTGCTGCGCCGCACCAGCCTGGATGCGCGGCAGGCGGACTATGTGGGCAAGACCGAGGGGGCCGCGCGCGCCCTGCTCGGGCTGCTGAACGACATCCTGGACTTCTCGAAGGTGGAGGCGGGCAAGATCGCGCTCGATCCGCGGCCCGTCTCGCTTGATGCCATGCTGCGCGAGCTGGGCGTCATCCTGGCGGCCAACCTGGGCGCCAAGCCCATCGAGCTGCTCTTCGACATGGATCCCCGCCTGCCGGCCCAGGTCCTGGTGGATGATCTGCGCCTCGCCCAGGTCCTGCTGAACCTGGCCGGCAACGCCATCAAGTTCACCGAGGCGGGCGAGGTGGTGGTCTCGGTGCGCGTGCTCGCGCGGGAGGGGGGGCGTGCCCACCTGGAATTCGCGGTGCGCGACACGGGCATCGGCATCGCGGCCGACAACATGGCGCGCATCTTCGAGGGCTTCCTGCAGGCCGAGGCCTCGACCACCCGCAAATTCGGCGGCACGGGCCTCGGGCTTGGCATCTCGCAACGCCTCGTGGCGCTGCTGGGCGGCGAGTTGCAGGTGGACAGCACGCCCGGGCAGGGCAGCCGCTTCCATTTCGCGCTGGAGCTCGACCTGCCCGAGACGCCGGCCCGGCTGCCTGGCCCGGCGAAGCGGCTGCTCTTCGTGGACCCGCACCCGGCGGCGCGCGACATCCTGCCACGGCTGGCGGCGCGGCTGGGCTGGCGGGCCGAGGCCGTCGCCGACACCGCCGCCGCCCGCGCGCGGCTTGATGCCCAGCGTTATGACGCGGTGCTGGTGGAGGGGCTGCGGCCGGACGCGCCCGAGGCCGGATGGGAGGGCGTGCTGGGCATGGGCACGGTCCATGGCTGCGAGGGCTATGTCGCCGCCGGCGGCAGGCCCGGCCGCTACCTGGTGAAGCCCTTCACCCCCGTGCAGCTGCGTGAGCTGGTGGAGGGGGCGCCGGCGATGCCCCCCCGCCCCGTGACCCCCGTCAGCACGCGGCGCCTGACCGGCCGGCGCCTGCTGCTGGTGGAGGACAACGTCATCAACCAGCAGGTGGCGCGCGAATTGTTGGAGGCCGAGGGCGCCCTCGTGACCGTCGCCGGCCATGGCGGCATCGCGGTGCAGCTGCTGACCGAGATGCCCGGACGCTTCGAGGCCGTGCTGATGGACCTGCAGATGCCCGAGATGGACGGGCTGGAGGCGACGGCGCTGATCCGGGGCCGGCTGGGCCTCAAGCACCTGCCCATCATCGCGATCACCGCCAATGCCATGCGCAGCGACCGCGATGCCTGCCTGGCCGCGGGCATGAACGCGCATGTCGGCAAGCCCTTTGACCTGGAGACGCTGGTGCAGACCCTGCTCTCCTGCTGGGACGGCGCCCCCCCCGCCATGCCGCCACGCGCGCCCGCGGCGCCGGATCTGCCGCGGATCGACATTCCCGCCGCCATCGCGCGCCTGGGCGACAATCAGGACCTTTTCGCCGAGACGCTGCGCGAGGCCCTGCCGATGATGGAAGCCGCCCCCGCCGAGGTCGCCGCGCAATGGCGGGCCGGCACCCATGCCGATGCGCGCCGCACCGCGCACACGCTGAAGGGCCTGGCGGGCATGGTGGGCGCGCCCCTGCTGGCGGAGGCCGCCGCCCGGCTGGAGGCGCAGCTCAAGGCGCGGCCGGAGGATGACCCGGCCGAGGCGCTGGACGAACTGCGAAGCGAACTCGCCGCCAGCCTTGCCGCCTTGCGCGCCTGGCTGGACGGATGCGAGGGATAGGTACCGCGCCCAGCCGCCTCGACCTGCCGGTCAGCCTTCGCCCTTGGCCAGCGTGTGCGCGACCAGCGCGTTGGCATGGCCATGCCCCATGCCGTGCCGTTCCTTCAGCATGGCCACAAGCTCCATGTGCCTTGCGGGCAAGGCGGCGCGGATGAGGGCCTGCCATTCGGCGACCGGACGGCCGTATTTCTTCTCGATGGCCGGGAAGTAGGAGGCCGGACCCTTGGTCTTTTCTTCGGTCATGGAGGGAAAGCGAAGCTCGCGCACGGGCTGGCTGTCAACGGGACTGCGCCATCATTCCATCAGGTCCGGCAGGCGATAGCGGTCCTGGGGGTCGTCCCAGCCCAGGAAGCGGGGCGGGCGCTTCTCGGCGAAGGCGGCGCGGCTTTCGATCAGGTCGCTCTTCGCGCCATGCTCGTGCAGCGCGGCGGCGAGCTTCCGCTGGGCGGGGCTGGGGGCGGGGCGCATGCGGCGCATCATGTGGACCGTGTTCACCCGCGCGGCCGGCGGCAGGGTGAGCAGGTGGCGGGCCATCTCCAGGGCGGTGGGGATCAGCTCCTCCGGCGCCACGAGACGGTTGAGGAAGCCCAGCTGGTAGAAGCGCTCGGCAGTGAAGCGGTAGCCCAGCGCCATCTCCATCGCGATGGGGTAGGGCATGTTGGCCAGGTGGCCATGGTTGTAGCCGCCCAGCAGCCAGCGCTTCGCTTCCGAGACCTCGAAGATGGCGCCGGTCGCGGCCACCCGCAGATCCGTGCGCTCCACCAGCATGAAGCCGCCGCCCATGGCGAAGCCGTTGATGGCGGCGATGACCGGCTTTTCCAGCGTGCCGGCGGCGAAGGGGTCCTCGATCTCCGGCCGGCGGCCGCCGGGGGTGCCGTGGGCGAGGGATTCCTTCATGTCCTCGCCCGCGCAGAAGCCGCGGCCCGTGCCGGTCAGGATGGCCACCTCCAGCGCCGGGTCGTGGCGAAACCTGGTCCAGGCCTGGGCCAGTTCGGTCCGCATCTCGTGGTTCAGGGCATTCAGGCGTTCGGGCCGGTTCATGCGGATGATGAGCACCTGGCCGTGGGTTTCGGTCTCGACGGTGGGCATGGGCGTGTCCTCGCGCGGTTCGGGCCATGAAAGCGGAGGCGGGGGGCGGGGCCAACCCAGGCGCCCACCGCGCGTTCATCGCCGCATGGACATGGAAGCGGCGCCGATCATCGGGGGGCTCGCCACCCTCGCCTCGGTGACCAGCTTCACGCCGCAGGCGTGGAAGGTGATCCGCACGCGCGACACCTCCAGCATCTCCACCGCCATGTATGCCGTGACGGTGGTGGGTTTTGCCCTGTGGCTGACCTATGGCTGGCTGCTGGGGCAATGGCCGCTGATCGTGACCAACGGCGTGTGCCTGCTGCTGTCGGGCTTCATCCTCATCATGAAGCTGCTGCCACGACGCGGGAAGGAGGCGGTGGCCGAGGCGCTGTCCGTGCCCCCGGCCGGGAAGGCTGACGCGCGCTAGAACAATATCCGACCGGACGGAATCATCCGCTCGGATTTTTGCTGGCTTCTGAAGCAGCTTACGCCTGGTCGGCTGAACCGCTTCGCGCTTCGACCCGATGGACGCTGCCCTGGCTCCGGATTCGAACGGGGCGGGAACACAGGCGGCACGGCCCACGGGCCGGGCTCCTGCAGCCTTGCCCGGGCGGAAAGCTTCGCCGCGCCCCTCTCGCGCCAGATGACCTCTTGACGATGCGAATGATTCGCAGTTGCAGTGTGGTCTCAACCCTGGGAGAGCCACCACATGCCCCACCCGTCCCGCCGCCGGCGGCGGACCCCGCTTGCGATCGCATTGATCGCGGGCGGCCTCACCCCCATGGCCGCCTCGCCCTGGGACGCCGCCCGCGCCCAGACGCCCGAGCCCAATCCCGCCGATGTCCGCCTCGATGCCGGCATGCTGCTGCCCCCGTGAACACCACCGCGCTGCGCAATGAGCGCCGCCTGTTCGACACGCCGGCCACCGTGGACGTGATCCCGGGCCGCGAACTGGATGAACGCATGGTGCGCAACGCCGAGGACGTGTTCCGCTACACCCCCGGCGTCTTCGTGAACCGCCAGACCAGCGGCACCGACCCCTTCCGCAGCCTGGGCGGCATCACCATCCGCGGCGTCGGCGCCAACCGCGTGCTGACGCTGGTGGACGGCTTCCGCACGCTGGAGCGCATCACCGACAACACGCGCGACGTGGTGGACCCCTGGAATCTCAGCCGCGTCGAGATCCTGCGCGGGCCGGGCTCGGTCCTCTATGGCTCGGACGCGCTGGGCGGCGTGGTGAACTACATCACCCGCAACCCCGACGACCTGATCCGGCCGGGGCGCACATGGGGCGGCGAGGTGGGCACCAGCTGGGATTCGCTGGACAACAGCCTCGTCACCCGCGGCACCTATGCGGTGCGGGCGGGCGATGTCTCGGCCATGCTCTCCTACCAGCGGCGCGATGCGAATGAGCCGCGGCGCACGCGCTCGCGCTCGGTGGGCGGCATCTGGAACTGCCCACGCAACCCCCAGGCCACGCCCTGCGACCGCTTCGACCCGCTGGACATCAGCAGCAACAACGTCTTCGGCCGCATCGTCTGGGACCCCAACCCCGATGTGCGCCTGCGCGTGACGGGCGAATGGCTGGACCGCAGCACCGATGTGGACCAGCGCTATGACCTGGGCGCGGCGACGGGGGGCATCACCAACCTCTCCTACCTCCGCAACCAGACGATACGGCGCGGGCTCTTCGCGGTGGATGGGCAGTATCGTCCGCAGGTCTCCTGGCTGGACGAGGTGCGCGTCATGCTGGGCTACTCGCCGCAGACCATCGAGCGCACGGGCACAAGGCTGCGGCGCCTGGCCAACGGCCAGGAGCAGACGGTGCGTGACGCGCTGACCTATTCCGAAGACCTGATCCAGGGCGAGGCGCAGTTCCGCTCCAGCTTCGACCTGCTGGGCGCCCGCCATGTGCTGACCTATGGCTTCGCGGGCAGCCTGACGGCCACCGACTATGCGCGCGAGGACGTGACCACGAACCTTGCCACCGGCGTCACCACCACCACCCGCGCCGGCGGCTTCAACTTCGCCAATGCCGACACGCGCCGGCTGGAGGGCTTCCTGCAGGACGAGGTGACGCTGTTCGGCGGGCGCCTCACCCTCACCCCCGGGATGCGCCTGTCCAACACCAACATCACACCACGCCCCGACGCGGATTATCGTCTGGTGACGGGGCGCGAGCCGCGGACGCTCGACCAGACGAACCTGGCTTTCGGCGTCGGCGCCATCCTGCGGCTGGATGAGCGCTTCTCGCTCTACGGGAACTACGGCGAGGGCTTCAAGATGCCGACCGCCGAGCAGCTCTTCACCTCGCTGCCCAGCACCACCTTCAACCTGATCCCCAACCCCAACCTCCGGCCCGAGCAGGTGCGCAGCTTTGAGGCCGGCGTACGGATGCAGTTGCAGAACGCCTGGCTCAGCCTGGGCGCCTTCCGCGCCGAATACACGGACTTCATCCAGAGCTTCGTCAGCATCCCGAACAGCATTGACATCACCTACCAGAACCTCAGCGAGGTGACGTTGCAGGGCATCGAGGTGGCGGGCGCCTGGCGGGCGCATCCGCGCTGGCTCTTGCAGGCTTCCGCGTCCTGGCAGGAAGGAACGCAGCGCGTGACGCGCGGCGCGGCGCGCACCAACTTCGACGGCGCGCGCCCCTTCCTGATCAGCAGCGGCGTGACCTATGAGGACCCGGACCTGCGCCTGCGCGTCTCGCTGAACAACATCACCTCCGCCGGGGTGACGCAGGTCAGCGACCCGCAGCGCTACCGCCCGCCCGCCTACACCGTGTTCGACCTGACGGCGTCCTGGCGGCCCATCGAGCGGCTGGAGCTGAACGCGGGCATCTTCAACCTGCTGAACGCCCGCTACGTGCCGCTGGCCCCGGGCGGGACGAGCTACAACCAGTCGCGCTTCACGACCGACGACACGAAGCGCGTGAACCCGATCGAGCTTCAGGTGGCGCCGGGCACCAGCTTCCGCGTGGGCGCGCGCTACACCTTCTGACGGCGCCATCACCCCCCGCCGAGGGCCAGCACCTCGGCGGGGGAGAGGCCCGTCAGGCTCTCCCGCGCCTCGCTGAGCGGCGGGTCATCGGCCCGGCCCCATTGCACGATCAGGTTGCGGCGCGAACGGCCCGACAGGTTGGGCGCGCCGCCATGCAGCACCCGCGAATGGATCAGCACGATGCCGCCCGGCGGGCAGCGCGCCACCACCTCCGCCGCGCCCTCAGCCCCGTGCTGGGAGCCGGGACGGAAGGCGGTGCCGCCATTGGCCGCCTCCATGCCGTCCAGGCAGATCATGGCGCGCAGGAAGGCGCCGCGGGCGGTGGGCATGTAGCGGTTCAGCGCGTCGCGGTGCCAGGCGATGCCGCTGCCGCATCGCGCGGCCTTGATGGTGGCGTTGGTGAAGTGGCAGCGCAGTTCCGGCGTGCCGAGCAATTCGGTCGCCGCCGCGACCAGGGCCGGATGCGCGAAGCCCTTCGCGAAGACGGGATCGGCCCGGCAGGGGTCGCCCAGCAGGAAGACCGCATCGCCCGGCGCCGGCAGCCCCTGGCGCTGGCGGGGAGAGAGGTCCCGCTCCCAGGTCACCATGTCGGCGGGCAGCGTCGCGGCCCGGGCCAGCAGCGCGTCCAGCGCGGCCCCCAGGCGCCGGCGCAGCGCCGCGGGCAGGGGCGGCAGGATGGCGTAGCCCTGGCAGTGGAAGCGCCTCATTCCGCCTCCCGGCACCACCAGGCGTCGTCACCATAGCCGAAGCGCGGCTGGCGCGGCGGCGGGGCGAAGCGCGCGGAGACGGCCAGGCGCCGCACCGGGTCGTAGCGTCCCGGCACCACCAGCCATTGCCATTGCAGGGCGCGGTCCAGCACGCGTGCCGCGGTGACCAGGCTGGCGCGGTCGGGGGCGGCCTCCAGCCGGTCCAGCAGCAGGTCCATCTCCGGCCGCGCGAGGCCCGTGGTGTTGTTGGCGCCCGTCGAACCCCACAGCGCGCGCTGTTCCGGCCCCGGCCATTCGGGCGGGATGGTGAAACGATAG
Organism: Roseococcus microcysteis; assembly: GCF_014764365.1. NCBI lineage: Bacteria > Pseudomonadati > Pseudomonadota > Alphaproteobacteria > Acetobacterales > Roseomonadaceae > Roseococcus > Roseococcus microcysteis. The sequence goes on along the minus strand of NZ_CP061718.1, from coordinate 1,440,932 downwards.
GCCAGGTCGAAATCATGGGCGCGCAGCCGGGCGGTGAAGCTGGGCGCGTCCAGCACCTCGAAGCGGGGCGCGATGCCCAGGCGCCGCAGCCCGCGGAACCAGACACCCACCAGCGCCTGTTGCGCGTTGCTCTGCGCCAGCACCGAGAGCGGGAACACCTCGCCCGTCTCGCGGTGCGCGAGGCGCCCATCCGTGGCGCGTGGTGCCCATCCGGCCGCGTCCAACAGGCCCAGCGCGCGTTCCAGCAGGGCGCGGTCGCGGCCTGTGCCATCGCTGTGGGGGGGCTGCCAGGGGCGGTGCCAGGCCTCGGGCGGGAAGAGGGCCGGCACCTCCGCCATCAGCGCGCGTTCGGCGGCGTCCGGCGCCTCGGTGGCGGCGAGGTCGGAATTGAGGAAGAAACTGCCGGCGCGCTCGCTTGCGCCCTGGAAGAGGGCGGCATTGGCCCACTCGAAATCCATCATCAGCGCCAGCGCCTCGCGCACCCGCGCATCGGCGAAGCGGTCGCGGCGGAGGTTGAAGGCGAAGCCGTTCATGCCCGTGATGTGGCCGTGGCGCTGGGTGTGGCGCAGCAGGCGCCCCTCGCGCACCATCGGCAGGTCATAGCCTGTGGCCCAGCGGCGGGCGTCGTTCTCCACCATCCAGTCCACGCGGCCGGCCGCCAGCGCCTCGAAGACGGCGATGCGGTCGCGGAAATAGCGCAGCTCGATGCGGTCCATGTTGTGGCGGCCGCGGCCGGCGGCGGTGGCATCGCCCCACCAATCCGTGTTGCGGGCGAAGGTGACGCGCTGGCCGGCCTCGACTTCCACCACGCGATAGGGGCCGGAGCCCACGGGGGTTTCCAGCGTAAGCGCGCCGAAGTCGCGGCCCTGCCAGATGTGGCGGGGCAGGATGTGCACGCCGCCGATCCGCAAGGCGAGGCGCCGCGCATCGCCAGGCGGCAGGGTGATGCGGACGGTGCGCGCATCCTCGGCCATGGCCTCGACGCGTTCCAGCAGCGCGCGGTGGAAGGGGCGGCCGTGGCGGCCCAGGGTCGTGAAGCTGAAGACGACATCCCCAGCCGTCACGGGCTGGCCATCATGCCAGCGGGCACCCGCGCGCAGGGTGAAGCGCAGGGTGCGCGTGGCCTCGTCCAGCTCCACCGCCTCGGCCAGGTTCGCATAGCCCACCAGCACCTCGTCGGGCGCGGGCAACAGCAGGGTTTCATACACCCAGGACCACACTCCCATGACGAAGCGGCCGCGCAGGGTGAAGGGGTTCAGCGTGTCGAAGGTGCCGGCCTGCGCCATGCGGAGGGTGCAGCCGCGCGGCGCGTCGGGGCGCACATGCGGCCAATGGCTGAAGCCCGGCGGCAGGGCAGGGGCGCCATGGACGGCCAGCGCGTCGGTGCGCGCCGCGGCGGGGTTCAGCAGGAGGGGGAGGAGGGCAAGCCCCCATATGCAAGTGCGAGTCATTCGCACATAAAGGCGCGAAAGGAGCCTTCCGGCAACATGCGCCCCCTGTTCCGCTACACGCTGCGCCGCCTGCTGCTGGTGCCGCCCACCCTGCTCGCCATCCTCGCGCTGAACTTCGCGGTGGCGCAGCTCGCCCCCGGCGGCCCGGTCGAGCACCTGCTGGCCACGCTGCAAGGCGATGTGCAGGACGCCGCCGAGCGGGCACTGGGCGGCCAGGACAGCACCGCGGCGCCCGACCCCGCCTTCCGGCACCGTGGCGCCGAGGGGCTGGACCCGCGCCTGCTCGCCGAGATCGAGGCGCAGTTCGGCTTCGACCGCCCGCCGCTGGAGCGCTTCTGGCACATGCTGACGCGGCTGCTGGTGTTCGACCTGGGGCGTTCCTTCTTCCTCGACCAGCCGGTGACGCAGTTGCTGTGGGAGAGGCTGCCCGTCTCCATCGCACTTGGCCTGTCCTCGGCCGTGCTGACCTATGCGCTGGCCATTCCGCTCGGCATCGCGCTGGCCACGCGGCGCGGCACGGGCTTCGACCGGACGGCCACGGCGCTGACGGTGCTGGCCCATGCGGTGCCGGCCATGGTGGTGGCGGTGGCGCTGCTGGTGGTCTTCGGCGGCGGGCGGTTCCTGGCCTGGTTTCCCTCGGGCGGCCTCGCCTCGGCCGAGGCCGCCGGCTGGGCCTGGCCCTGGCGCGTGCTGGACCTCGCCTGGCACCTGGCCCTGCCGGTGGCGGCGCTGGTGATCTCGGGCTTCTCCTCGCTCGCGCTGCTCACGCGCAACCTCTTCCTGGAGGAGATCGGCAAGCACTACGTGCTGCTGGCCCGCGCCAAGGGGCTCGCGCCGCGCCGGGTGCTGCTGGGCCACGTGTTTCGCAACGCCATGCTGCTGGTGGTGGCGGGCCTGCCCGGCGCGCTGCTGGGCGTGGTCTTCGGCGGCGGCGTGCTGGTCGAGGCGCTGTTCGGGCTGCAGGGCCTCGGGCTGCTGGGCATCGAGGCCGCGCTCAGCCGGGACTTCCCCGTGATCTTCGGCACGCTCTGGCTGACGACCCTGGCGGGGCTGGTGCTGCACCTCGCTTCGGACCTTCTCTATGTGGCGGTGGACCCGCGGATCGGCTTCGATGCGGCCCGGCGCTGAGCTGCTGCGCCGCCGCAGCCTCTGGGCGCTGGGCCTCGTGCTGCTGCTGGTGCTGCCGGCGGAGTTCGTGGCGAATGACCGGCCCATCCTGCTCTGGCTGGACGGCCGGCTGCTGGTGCCCGCGCTGCAACCCGTCACCGAGGCCATGCTGGGCGGAACCCTGCCCATCCCGGCCGATTTCCACGACCCCGCCGTGGCCGCGCTGCTGGAGGCGCGCGGTGCCGTCAGCCTCTGGCCGCCCATCCCGCACGGGCCGGCCAGCATCCCGCCCGGCCTGCCGGCGGCCGCGCCCGCGCCGCCCTCGGCGCTGCATTGGCTCGGCACCGATGACCAGTCGCGCGACGTGCTGGCGCGGCTCATCTGGGGGGCGCGGCTGTCGCTCGTTTTCGCCGTGATCGTGACCGCTTCCTCCCTGCTCATCGGCCTGCCGCTGGGCGCCTGGCAGGGCTATGCGGCGGGGCGCACCGACCTGGTGCTGCAACGCCTGACCGAGATCTGGTCCGGGGTGCCGCTGCTGTTCCTGCTGATGATCGTGGTGGCGGCGCTGGCCCCCTCGGTCTGGGTGCTGGCGGCCACCATGTCGCTGTTCTTCTGGATGGGCATCGCGGGCGTCACGCGCGCCGAATTCCTGCGCCTGCGCGCGCAGGATTTCGTGCGGGCGGCGCTGGCGGCCGGGGCGGGGCCCGCGCGCATCATGCGCGTCCATATCCTGCCCAACGCCATGGGCCCGGTGCTGGCCATGCTGCCCTTCCTGATGGCGGGGGCCATGACCATGCTGGCGGGGCTCGATCTGCTGGGGCTCGGCCTGCCGCCGGGCACGCCCTCGCTGGGCGAGGCCCTGGCCCAGGCGCGCAACAACCTCCAGGCGCCCTGGCTCGCGCTCGGCGCCATCGCGGCCCTCGGCGGGCTGCTGCTGCTGCTGACGCTGCTGGGCCAGGCCCTGCGCGACGCCATGGACCCGCGCCTGCCCGCGCGCCGCACCACCATCACGCCCGGCGACGCGATGGTGCCGGAGGGCGCGGTGCTGGCCATCACCGACCTGTGCGCGGGCTTTGGCGAAACGCCCGCGCTGCGCGGCGTCACCCTGGCGCTGCGCCCGGGCGAGGCGGTGGCGCTGCTGGGCGAATCCGGCTCGGGCAAGACGCTGACGGGGTTGATCGCGGCGGGGCTGGCGCCGCCGCAGCTCGGCTTCATCAGCGGTTCGGTGCGGCTGATGGGCGCGGAGATGCTGGGCGCGCCCGAACCCCGGCGCCGCGCCGCGCTGCGCCGGCATCTGGGGCTGGTCTTCCAGGAACCGGGTGCCGCGCTCAATCCGCTGCACGCCCTCCACCGCCAGGTGCGCGAGGCGGTGGAGGCCGGCGGGCTGCACGGCGCCGCCGCCCGCGCCGAGACCGATGCCCTGCTGCGTCGTGTGGGCCTGCCCGAAGCCAGCCGCCGCCCGCGCGCCTTGCCGCATCAATTCTCGGGAGGGCAACAGCAGCGCGCCGTCATCGCCATGGCCATCGCCCGCCGCCCCGCCTTGCTGGTGGCGGATGAGCCCACCGCCTCGCTCGACGCGCCACTGCGGGCGGGGCTGCTCGACCTTCTGGCTGGGCTGGTGCGGGAGCGGGGCATGGCCCTGCTGCTCATCACCCACGACCTCGACGCCGCCCGCCGCGCCACCACCCGTGTGGCCGTGATGGGCGAGGGGCGCATCCTGGCCGACCTGCCCTGGGAGGTGGCGCTGCGCGCGCCCCCGCCCGCGCTGCACCGCCTCATGCCGCGCCCGCCCGCGCGCGCGCGCGCCGCCGCCCCGGCCGCCGTCCCGGTGCTGGAGGCGCGGGACATGACCCTCGCTTTTCCAGGGGCCGCGCCGTTGATCGAGGGATTGGAACTGCAACTCCATGCCGGGCGCACGCTGGCCGTCACCGGCCCATCGGGCTGCGGCAAGACGAGCCTGGCACTGGCATTGCTGGGCCTGTTTCCCGGTGCGGTGCGGGGCCAGGTGCTGCTGCATGGGCGGCCGCTGGCCGAAAGCCCCGGCTGGCGCCGCCGCGTGCAGATCGTCTTCCAGAACCCCGCCACCAGCCTCTCGCCGCGGCTTTCCGTGCGCGACATCGTGCTGGAACCCCTGGTGCTGGCGGGCGAGCGACGGCCGGTCGAGGCGCGCCTGGTCGCCGCCCTGGCCGAGGTGGGCCTGCCACCCGCTCTGGCCGACCGGCGCCCGCACCAGCTCTCCGGCGGGCAGCGCCAGCGCGTGGCGCTGGCGCGCGCCCTCATCACCCGGCCGGAGGTGCTGGTGCTGGATGAACCCACCTCCGCCCTCGACCGGCATGTGGAGGCGGAGGTGCTGCGGCTGCTGGCCGCGTTGCAGGCCCGGCACGGCTTCGCCGCCCTTCTCATCACCCATGATCCCCGCGTGGTCGCGGCGCTGGCGCATGACGTGCTGGCGCTCGGTGCGCCCACGCCCCTGCCCAAGGAAAACGCCGCATGACCGGAACCGACCTGCCGACCCGCCAGGAACTCACCGCCAGCCCTGCCGAGATCGGACTGCTGCTGCCCGGGCTGGGGCGCGTCATGGTGGCGCTCGCCGTCGGGAGTGCCGCGCATGAGCGCATCGGTCGCATCGCGCATGTGGCCCGGCGCGGCGGCGCGCTGTGCCTCGGCGGGGAGACGGAGCTCGATCTGGGCGCCGTGCGGCGTGTCGTGCTGGACCGCGGCTCGGTCATGCGGGGGCAGGTCTATCCGCGCCTCGAATTCCAGGACTGCACGGGGAAGGTGCTGATGCGGGTGGTGGGGATGGAGGGCGAGGCGCCCTTCGAGACCAACCTGGCGCATCTGCTGGGCCCGGCCCTCCTCCCGGAGGAGGCCGCCCCCACACCTGCCGCCGAGGCGGGCCCCGAGGTGGCCCCCGAGGATTGCGCCGCCACCACCCTGCTGCGCCGCTTGCACGCCGCGGGCGGGCCGGTGCGGGTGGCGCTGCGGACGGGCTCGGCCTGGCAGGCCTGGGAGGGGGTGCCGCCGGAACCGCGCCTGGTCATGGGATATGTGAACCTCATCGCGCCCAGCTTTCACCTGCATCTCAGGCTGGGCAGCGTGGCCGGCTTTCATGTGTCGGAGGAGGGCTGGGAGGCGGTGGACGGCACCGGCGCGCGCTTTGGGCTGAGCCTGGGCCCCCTCGACGCGGCCGCGCTGGAAGGGAGGGGCTGAAGCCCTGGGAAACACCACTAAATGATTGATTTAGATGGTGGGCGCTACAGGGATTGAACCTGTGACCCCTACCGTGTCAAGGTAGTGCTCTCCCGCTGAGCTAAGCGCCCGGGCCGAAGCCGGTGGCACCCTGTAGCGAAACCGAGGCCGCCCTGCAACCCTGGCGCCCACCGGTTTCGCCGCCATATCCGCATGATGCAGACCCCGCCCCAGGCCATCGCCCGCCTGCTCGACCGCGCCACCTATGAGGGCTATCGCCTCGGCTTCGAGGCGGCGCGGGCGGAAGCGGTTCTGCTGGCCGAACATGCGGGGCAGGCGGCCCTGGCCGCGCGGCTGCGCGCCATGGCCGCCCTGCCGGATCGGAACGCGCAATGACCCGCGAAGGCCCGCGCGACTGCCCCCATTGCGGCGAGGTGACCATGGCCAACCGCCTTCCCGATGGAAGTGTGGTCTGCTCCTGCCCTGCCATGCGCGACCTGCCCTCGGGCCCCGTCAGGCCCGCCGCAGCGACGCCCCCAACGCCCGCCAGGCGATAAGTCCGCACAACCCGCCGCCGGCCATCACGGAGGCCATAGGCAGCGCGGTGCCGTCATGCAGGAGTGCCAGCGCCAGCCCCGCCACGGCGCCCAACGCGAATTGCAGCGTGCCGATCAGCGCGGAGGCCGTGCCCGCCATGTGCGGGAAGGGCGTGATGGCGATGATGCCGCCCAGCGGCAGCGCCAGCCCGATCAGGCAGAGATAGGCCAGCAGCGCCGCATAGAGCGCCCAGAAGCCCATTCCCAGCGCCACCGTCACCGCCCCGATCACACCCGCGCAGGACAACCCCAGCAGCGCCAGCCCATAGACCCGCGCGCGCCCGAAGCGCTGTGCGAGCGGCCCCGCGAGCTGCCCGCAGCCGATCACCCCCGCGGCACCCGCGCCGAAGAGCCAGCCGAAATTCTCGGGCGCCACGCCATGCAGCTCGATGAAGACGAAGGGCGAGCCCGCGATATAGGCGAACATCCCCGCGATGGCGCAGCCCGAGCCGAGGGCGGCCGCCATGAAGGGCGCGGTCGCCAGCAGCCCGCCGAAATCGCGCGCGATCTGTGGCGTGGAGACGCGGCGGCGGCGCTCCATGGGCAGGGTTTCGGGCAGGAAGCGCCAGGCGAGGAGCAATGCCGTCACCCCCACCAGGGCCAGGACGCCGAAGATGGCCCGCCAGCCGAGCCAGGCGGCGATCCAGCCGCCCAGCAGCGGCGCCAGCATGGGCGCCACGCCCATGATAAGGAACAGCCGCGCCATCATCCGCACCGGGTCCATCCGGTCGGCCAGGTCGCGCACCACGGCGCGCGAGATCACCATGCCCGCGCAGCCGCCCAGCGCCTGCAAAAGCCGGAAGGCGATGAGCCAGCCCATGCCCCAGGCCAGGGCGCAGAGCACCGAGGCCAGGACATACACCCCCAGCGCGGCGAAGAGCGGCCGCCGCCGCCCGTAGCGGTCCGCGAGCGGCCCGTGCAGCAGCTGCCCCGCCGCCATGCCAAGGAAGAAGACGGCGAGCGTGAGCTGCGCGCCCTCCATGCCCCCGCCCAGCTCGGCCGCGATGGCCGGCAGGGCGGGCAGGTACATGTCAATGGACAGCGGCGCGAAGGCCGCCAGCAGCGCCAGGATGGCGATGACGGCGCGGAGGCGGATCACGCCGGCGGCGGCAGGAAGTCCACCTCGCACTCGGCGGAGATGCGGACCACCTGCTCGGGGTCCGTCAGGTTGTGGATGCGGCTGAACAGCTCGAACAGCTTGCGCGAGGGCGCCACCCAGAACAGGGCCCGCACCGGCGCGCCCGACTTGTTGAAGATGCCGTGCGGCAGGCCCATGGGCAGGCGGATCAGGTCGCCCGGGCCGCCATGCGCCACCTGGCCATCCAGCAGGAATTCGAAATTCCCCTCCAGGATGTGGATGTACTCGTCCTGGGTGGTGTGGATGTGGGGCGGCACGAAGGTGCCGGGCGGGAAGAGCGTGTCGAAGGCGAAGCTGTTCGCCGAATGCTGCCGCGGCTTGTAGGTCTGGCCGAGGATGTTCCAGACGACGCCGCCGATGCCCTCGCCGGCGGGGGTGATTCCTGCGGTTTCCTGCATGTGTCCTGGCCTTTCCTGGGCTGTTCAGACGTGGAGGTATTGTTCGCGCAGTTCGGGCGCGGCGGCCAGGGCCGCGGAGGGGCCTTCCCACACGCTGCGCCCGCGCTCGATGATGACATGCCGGTCGGCCAGCTTCAGCACGGCCGAGAGGTTCTTGTCGATCAGCAGGATGGACTGCCCTTCGGATTTCAGGCGCCCCAGCACCGCCCAGATCTCGGCGCGGATCAGCGGGGCCAGGCCTTCCGTGGCTTCGTCGAGAATGAGCAGGCGCGGATTGGTCATCAGCGCGCGGCCGATGGCCAGCATCTGCTGCTCGCCGCCCGAGAGGTTGCGGCCGAGGTTGCGCCGCCGCTCCCGCAGGCGCGGGAAGAGGGCGTAGGCGGCTTCCAGGTTCCAGCGGCCGGGGCGCGCGGTGGCGATGAGGTTTTCCTCCACGCTCAGCGTGGGGAAGACCTGGCGCCCCTCGGGGACGAGGCCCAGGCCCAGGCGGGCGATGCGGTGCGCGGGCAGGGGGGGCAGCGGGGTGCCGTCGAACCCGATGGCGCCGCCTGTCACCCGCCCGCCCTGGCTCGGCAGCAGGCCCATGATGGCGCGGATGGTCGTGGTCTTGCCCATGCCGTTGCGGCCGAGAAGCGTCACCACCTCGCCCGCACCCAGGTGGAAGGACACGTCGAAGAGGGTCTGCGAGGCGCCATAGGCGGCGGCGAGCTTCTCCACGCGCAGCATCATGCCGCCTCGTCCTCGCCCAGATAGGCGTCGCGCACCGCGGCATCGGCGCGGATTTGCGCGGGCGTGCCGGTGGCGATGACGCGGCCCTGGGCCAGCACCGAGATGCGGTCCGCGAGCGCGAAGACGGCCTGCATGTCGTGCTCCACCAGCAGCACGGCATAGCGCGCGCGCAGGCCGGAAAGCAGGCGGATCAGGCGCTCCGCTTCTTCGGTCCCGGTGCCGGCGAGGGGTTCGTCCAGCAACAGGGCGCGGGGCCGCATGGCGAGCGCGATGGCGATCTCCAGCTGGCGCCGCTCGCCATGGCTGAGCGCGGCGGCGGGTGTCGCGGCGCGGGCATCGAGCCCCACCTCGGCCAGCGCGGCCATGGCCTCAGCGTTCAGCGCCGCCTCGCGCGACGCCGCCCGGAAGAAGCGGAAGGAAGAGCCCTGCCGCGCCTGCACCGCCAGCGCCGCATTCTCCAGCGCCGAGAAGGAGGGGACCACGCTCGTGATCTGGAAGCTGCGGGCCAGGCCGCGCCGCGCGCGGGCGGGCATGGACAGGGTGGTGATGTCCTCGCCCAGGAAGCGGATGCGGCCGGCATCGGGGGCCAGCGTGCCGCTGATCTGATGGATCAGCGTGGTCTTGCCCGCGCCATTGGGGCCGATCAGCGCATGGATCTCGCCCTGGCGGACGTCCAGCGTCACGTCATCGGTGACCAGCAGCCCGCCGAAGCTCTTTCGCAACCCGTGCAGGGCGAGGATGGTCTCAGCCACGGCGCAGCAGCCCCACAATGCCGCCGCGCAGGAAGAACACGCACAGGATCAGAAGCGGGCCGAAGACCAGGCGCCAATGCTCCATGGCGTGGGAGAGCCACTCCTCCACCAGCACGAAGGCGAGCGCCCCCACCAGCGCGCCATGGGGCCCGGCGAGCCCGCCCAGGATCACCATGAACAGCAGATCGCCGCTGCGCTGCCAGGCGAGGTAGGCGGGGGCGACGAACTCCGCGGAATTGGCCAGCAGCACGCCCGCCAGCCCACCCATGGCGCCCGCGATGACATAGGCCAGCAGGCGGTACGGATAGGGGGCGAAGCCCAGCGCGCGGGCGCGGGTCTCGTTCTCGCGCGATGCGCGCAGCACCCGCCCGAAGCGGCTTTCCAGCAGCATTTGCACCAGCGCCCAGCAGGCCACCAGCAGGCCGAGGCACACGAAATGGAAGACCAGACGATTTTCCAGCCAGCGCGCGCCGAAGACCTCGGTGCGGTTGAACAGGGTGTAGCCGTCATCCCCGCCATAGATCGCGAGCGAGGAGGTGGTGAAGAAGGCCATCTGCCCGAAGGCCAGCGTGATCATGATGAAATGCACACCGGAGGTGCGGATGGCGATGGCCCCCGTCAGCAGCGCGAAGAGCGCGGCCGCCAGGATGCCCGCGGGAAAGACCATCCAGGCCTCGGTGATGCCGGCATGGTCCAGCACCACCACCGCATAGGCGCCCATGCCCATCATGGCCGCGTGGCCCAGGCTGACCAGGCCCGCCCCGCCCACCAGCAGCATCAGCGAGACGGCGGCGAGCCCGAAGATCATGCCACGCGCCAGCAGCGTCAGGGAATGGCCCTGGCCCAGCCCCAGGAAGGGCGCCGCCGCCAGCCCCGCGAAGACCAGCAGCGGCAGCCAGAGCCGCGGGTTGCTCATGCGCGGGCCGGGAACAGCCCGGCCGGGCGGAAGGCGAGGATGGCGGCCATGACGATGTAGACCAGCATGGAGGCCAGCGCGGCGCCCGTCTGCCGCGCGGAGGAGGCGTCCATGAACAGGCGCATCAGGTCCGGCATCAGCCCGCGCCCGATGGTCTCGACCAGCCCCACCAGCAGGGCCGCCACGAAGGCGCCGCGCACCGAGCCGATGCCACCGATCACGATGACCACGAAGGCGAGGATGAGCAGGTTGTCGCCCATCCCCGGCTCGACCGAGAGGATGGGCGCGGCCATCACCCCCGCGAAGCCCGCCAGCATGGCGCCGAAACCGAAGACCAGCATGAACAGCCGCCGGATATCCACGCCGAGTGCCGCGACCATCGGCGCGTTGGTGGCGCCGGCCCGCACCAGCATGCCCGCCCGCGTCCGCTCCACCAGGAACCAGAGCAGTGCCGCGGTGGCCAGCCCCGCGGCCAGGATGGCGAGGCGATAGGTGGGGTAGAGCAGCCCATCCATCAGCGGCACGCCGCCCGAGAGCAGTTCGGGCACCGGCATCTGCATGGGGGCCGCGCCGAAGACCACCTTCACGCCCTCGTTCAGGAAAAGGATGACGCCGAAGGTCGCCAGCACCTGGGAGAGATGGTCGCGGTCATAGAGGTGGCGGAAGACCAGGAATTCCAGCACCAGCCCGAAGACCAGCGCCGCTGGCAGCGCCAGCAGCAGCCCCAGCCAGAAGCTGCCCGTCAGCGCCGCCAGCGAGGCCCCCAGATAGGCGCCCACCATGTACTGCACCCCGTGGGCGAGGTTGATGAAGTCCATCACCCCGAAGACGAGGGTGAGCCCGGCCGCCACGAGAAACAGCAGCACGCCGAACTGCAACCCGTTCAGCCCCTGCACCAGCAGCAAGGTGGTGTTCACGAAACCACCTTCCCCGACGCGCCGCAGGCCGCGTCCCTCCGCCCCCCGCAAACCTTCGCGGGCTTCGCCCGCGAAGGCCACGCCGTCATCACAAGATAAAGTACCAAGCCGGGGCCCCCGCGAAATTGCGAAGCGATTTCGTGGGGATCAAATTCGCTGCGGCATCCGGCACTGCGCCGCCCAGGGGTCCACATTGGCCTCCAGCACGCGGCGCACCGTCTGGGTCTGGAACTTGCCATCGGGCCGGCGCACCACCTGGCACAGCCAGAAATCCTGCACCGGATACTGGTTGGCGCCGAAGCGGAAGCTGCCGCGCACCGAGGTGAAGTCCGCCGCCGCGATGGCCGCGCGCAGCGCGTTCTTGTCGGTGAGGTTGCCGCCCACCTTCCGCACCGCGCTGTCCAGCAGCATGGCCGTGTCATAGCTCTGCGCCGCATAGGTGGCGGGGACGTAGTTGAAGGCCGCCTCGAAGTCCCGCACGAAGCGGGTGTTCTGGGCGTTGTCCATGTTGGGCGCCCAGTTGGCGCCGCTGTAGAAGCCCAGCGCCGCCTCGCCCTGCGCGGGCAGGGTGGCCTCGTCCACCGTGAAGGTGGACAGGAAGGGGATGTTGGCGAGGCCGGCCTGGCGGTACTGCCGCACCAGGTTCACCCCCAGCCCACCCGGCATGAAGGTGAAGATGGCGTCCGGCCGGAGCGAGGCGATGCGCGCGAGCTCGGCCGAGAAGTCGAGCTGCGTCAGCGGCACATAGACCTCATCCACCACCTCGCCCTGGAAGCGCGACTTGAAGCCCGCCATGGCATCGCGCCCGGCCTGGTAGTTGGGCGTCATCAGGAAGACGCGGCGATAGCCGAGATCCTGCGCCGCCTGGCCCATCACGGAATGGACCTGGTCGTTGTTGTAGCTGGTGTTGAAGAAGAAGGGGCTGCAACCGCGCCCGGCGAAGGTGGAGGGGCCGGCATTGGAGGAGATCAGGAAGGTCCCGCTCTCGGTCACCGGCCGCATGATGGCCTGCAGGATGTTCGAGAAGACGACGCCCACCACGAAATCCACCCGGTCACGCTCCAGCGCGGCGCGGACCTTGGTGACGGCGACGTCGGGGCGGAGTTCGTCGTCAATGACGATGGTCTCGACCGCGCGGCCGCCGAGCTGGTTGTTCAGGTGGCGCAGCCCCATGGTCCAGCCGTCGCGCAGCTGGGTGCCGAGCGCCGCCTGCGGCCCGGTCTGCACCGCAACCACGCCCACCTTGATGGGGGCGGCCTGCGCGTGCAGGGCAGGGGCGGCAAGCATGCCCGCGCCCGAGGCCAGCAGCAGGCCGCGGCGGGTCGCGCCCGTCTTGTGGCCGGAATCCTGGAACGCCATCACCGCTCTCCCGTTTCGCGTCATCGAAGGTTGTTTTTCGCCTCAGGCCTCGGTTAGCCCGGCGCCCGCATGCCATGCAAGCCGTGCGGCGCGCTGGGTCAAGGGGTGGGCCGGGTCTTCCAGCGGGGCCAGCACGGTGAAGTGGTTGAGCCCGGGCAGGGCTTCGTGGCTGCCGCCCCAGAAGGCGGCGAATTCGCGGGTCTGGCGCAGGAATTCATCGCTTTCAGCGCCACCCACCACCGCGTGCAGCGGGCGGCCCGGCGCGGGCAGCAGGGCAGGGGAGAGGCCGCGCGCCGTCGCTTCGTCGAGACCCAGCTTGTCGTTGATGGAGGTGCCGAGCAGCGGCTCCAGCCAGAACAGGCCGGAGATGGGCAGGGCCGCCGCGACCACTTCCGCCGGCAGCCGCGCCAGCAGCATGGCGGCCAGGTGCCCGCCCGCCGAATGCCCCATGGCCAATGCGGGCCGCTCCATGCGCGCGTGCAGGGCCCGCGCCGCCGCCTCGGCCTGCGCCACGATGCGGGCCAGCGGCACCTCCGGGCAGAGGTCATAGGAGGGGATGGCCACCGCCACCCCCTGCGCCAGCAGCCCTGCCGCCACATGGCTGACGGCCCGCCCGTCCAGCGCCTGCCAGTAGCCGCCATGGAAGAACAACGCGACCGGTGGCCGCGCCACGCCGGGCGGCAGGAACAGGTCCATCACCTCCCGCGCGCCAGGCCCATAGGCCAGGGTCTCCGGCGGGTGGGCCAGGCGGAAGGCCTCCGCCGCCTGGATCCAGCGGGCGATGATCGCCCCGCTCTCCGGCACGCGGGCACGGTTGTTGTATTCGGTTTCGAAACCCATGGCGCGAATGATAGGGGCAGGCGAGAGACGGAGGCAAAGAGGGCGCCATGCGCATCTACCTGGCCGGGCCGGAGGTGTTCCTGCCGGAGGCGCTGGCCATCGGCGCGGCGAAGAAGGCGCTCTGCGCGCGGCATGGGTGGGAGGGCGTCTTTCCCATGGACCCGCCCGCCCTTTCTCCCTCGGGCGAACAGGATTGGCGCCGCATCCATGCCGCCAATGAACTCCTGCTGCGCGGGTGCGACGCGCTGGTGGCCAACCTCACTCCCTTTCGCGGCGTGGGCGCCGACCCGGGAACGGTGTTCGAGCTGGGCTTCATGCGGGCCCTGGGCCGGCCCGTGCATGGCTACACCCATGACCCGCGACCCCACCGCGCCCGGGTGCCCGAGGCCCGGCTGGTTCAGGGTATCTGGGAGGACGCGCAGGGAATGCGCGTGGAGGATCACGGGCTGGCCGAAAACCTCATGCTGGAGGGCGCCATCCGCGCCGGCGGCGGCGTGATGCTGCGGGCGGCGGTGGCGTTGCCCTGGACCGATCTCTCGCTGTTCGAGCGCTGCCTGGAGGCGCTGGCGCTGCCGTCCGTGGCCGGGTTCGAAGGCGTCCCCGGTCTTCCGGGCGGGCCAGCCCCGGCCTAGGTGCCTGACTGCGCGCCCACCTGCGGAAGCGCGGACATGGTCCTTCCTGAGTGAAGTCCGGGCCGGGTGGCACCGTCACGCCCCGGGCAGCGCGATGCGTGCCACCAGCGGCAGGTGGTCCGATGCGCGGCGCGCCAGGGGTGTGTCATGCACCGCCACCCCCGTCACCACGCCCGCGGGGTGACCCAGGATCCGGTCGAGCGACAGGCGCGGCAGCAGGGCCGGAAAGCTCGGCGCGGCGGGCGGCACGCCGAAGGCCCCGGCCAGCACGGCCAGCGCCGCGCCCTCCACCCGCCTCTCGTTCAGATCGCCCATGATCAACACCGGCAGGCGCGGCGGCTCCAGCGCCGCCGCCAGCAGCCGCCCTGCCTGCTCGCGGCGCCGCGCCGCCCCGAGGCTGAGATGGGTGCCGATAACCCGGAACGGTCCGGCGCCGAGGTCGAGTTCCGCCAGGATCGCACCGCGCGGCTGCGCGCCGCCGAGCCGCAGCCCGACCGGCCCGCGCCGCAGCCGCGCGCCACGCCGCGCCAGCAGCAGATTGCCCCGGTATCCCTGCTGGCCCGGCACCACCCGAAGGACAAGCAGGTCGAGCCTGGTTGCCAGCGCCGCCTCGTCCAGCATGGGCATGTCGGGGCGCAGCCAGGACTGCGCTTCCTGCAGCGCGATTACGTCAGGGCGGATTTCGGCCAGCACGTCGAGGATGCGCCCCGGCCGCGGCCAGCCGGCCACGCCACGGGCCCCATGGATGTTCCAGGTGGCGACCCGCATCGGGCTCAATGCGCCAGCGCCCGGTCGGCCCGCTGCGCCCGGTGCAGTCGCAGCGGCCCGACCCATGCGGCGCCCAGCGCGGCGCCGGCGGTGGTGAGCAGGATATCCGTCGCGGTGTCCCAGGGACCGCCGATCAGGCCGGTGGCCCATTCGAACACCTCCCATCCCACCGCGAGCGCCAAGCCGAAGCCGAGGCCGAGCCAGGCCCGGCGACGCCATCCGCGATCCTTGCCCTCCGCTTCCAGCAGCGCGGCGAAGACGGCGCCGGCCAGCACCCCGTTCAGGAGATGCACGATTTCATCATAGGGGTTGGCCCCGTGGAACCAGCCCAGCCCATAGCCCGGGCAGCTCAGCAGCGTGGCCAGGACCGGCGCGGCGTCCAGCACGCGGGGCAGGCGACGCACCCGCCGCGGCAGCATCGCCATCCTTTCGCGCGGCGGCAGGATGAGGCCGAGGCAGCCGACCAGGGCGGCCAGGGTGCCAAGGGCGGCGCCAGTCCGGTCCATGAACCAGAAGAGTGCCGCGCAGCCCAGCAACGCGCCCAGGCACATCCAGGCGACGGGCGAGTGCCGGCGCCAATCCTCTCTCGTCAGCAAGGCCATGCCGGCACTCCGCGGTTCGGAGAGGGCAACGCGCGAGGCGCGGCTTGGTCGCGGGGCCAGGCCGCCATGCGCCCGCGTATCGTCCCGCTACGGGAGGGCTTCCGGGCGGCTCGCGATGACCCAGGACGCGTTGGAAGTGGTGGGCCTGGGACGCCTTACGCCCAGCGCGGCTTCCGCTTCTCCCGGAAGGCGGCGAGCCCCTCGCGTCCCTCGTCCGAGGCGCGCTGCGTCCAGCTTTCATAGGCCAGCTGGTCCATGGTCCGCGCGTCCAGCAGCCAGCCATTGGCGCCCAGCATGCTGCGCTTGGTCATGGCGATGGCCGTGGGCGAGGAGAGCAGCATGGCGGAGATGATCTCCTCCAGCCGCGCCTCGATGGCGTCTGGGGCATGCACCTCATGCACCAGGCCGATCCGCATGGCCTCCTCCGGCCCGAAGCGCTCACCGGTGATGGCGTAGCGGCGGGTGTGGCGCACGCCCATGGCATGGACCATGTGGGTGGAGATGGGGGTGGGGGCCACGCCCACCCGCACCTCGCTGATGCCGAAGCTCGCTTCCGTGGTGGCCAGCGCCACATCCACGCAGCAGGCGATGCCGGTGCCGCCGCCGAAGCAGGCGCCATGGATCACGGCGAAGGTGGGCTTGGGGAATTCGTTCAGCACCTGCATGGCGCGGGTGGTCAGCATGGAGGCGGCGTGGGCGGCCTCGGGGGTGGCGCCCGCGGCCTCGTTCAGCCAGTTGATGTCGGCACCCGCCTGGAAATGCCGCCCGGCGCCGCGGATGACCAGGCCCCGCACCGAGGCGTCATGTGCCATGGCCTCCATGCCGGAGATCAGCGCCTCCAGCATCTCGCCATTATAGGCGTTGTTCAGCTTGGGCCGGTTGAGGGTGGCGGTGACGATGCCGCGGGCGTCGCGTTGCGTCAGCAGGACGGGTTCGGTGTTCATGCGGCGAAGCTTCCGCCCGCCGGCCGGCCCCGGCAAGGGGGCGCTTGGAGATGGGCGGCCACGGCCTTAGCCTGCCATGAAGCGGAGGGTTTTCCATGACGGTCCAGGGCATCAGCACAAGGTCGGAGACGCCGGACGAGGCGCGGCGCCTCGCCATGCTCCATGCGGTGGAGCGCAAGCTGCTCTGGCTCTCCGCCTGGATGATCCATCACGCCAACCATGTCCGCCCCAACCGGGACGGGCTGAAGGTGGGCGGGCACCAGGCCTCCTGCGCCTCGGTCATCTCCATCATGACCGCCCTCTATTTCGACATCCTGAAGCCGGCCGACCGGGTGGCGGTGAAGCCGCATGCGGGGCCGGTCTTCCACTCGATGAACCTGCTGCTGGGGCGGCAGAGCGCGGAGAAGCTGGCCACCTTGCGCCAGTTCGGCGGCATCCAGCCCTATCCCTCGCGCATGAAGGATGGGGGTGAGGTGGATTTCTCCACCGGCAGCGTGGGGCTGGGGGTGGCGCTGACCAGCTTCGGCTCGCTCGTGCAGGATTATGTGCGGCTGAAGAAGCTGGCGCCCGAGAACCTGCCCGCCGGCCGCCACGTCGCCATCGTGGGCGATGCGGAGCTGGATGAGGGCAATATCTACGAGGCCCTGCTGGAGGGCTGGAAGCACGACATCCGCAATGTCTGGTGGGTGGTGGACTACAACCGGCAAAGCCTGGACAGCGTGGTGCAGGACCGCCTCTTCGGCCGGATCGAGGGGCTGTTCCGGGACATGGGGTGGAATGTCGTCACCCTCAAATACGGGCGGCGCCTGACGGCCGCCTTCGCCCGGCCCGGCGGCGAGGCGCTGCGCCACTGGATCGATGACTGCCCCAACTCGCTCTACGCCGCGCTCACCTTCCAGGGCGGGGCCGCCTGGCGCGCGGCCTTGATGGCGGAACTCGGCCGGGAGGAGGGGGTGCGGGCCATCATAGACCCGCTCTCCGATGACGAGCTGGCGGCGCTGATGACCAATCTCGGCGGCCATGACATCGAGACGTTGATGGAGGCCTTCCGCGCCCAGGACGCGGCCGGCGACCAGCCCACCTGCTTCATCGCCTACACCATCAAGGGCATGGGCCTGCCCTTCGCCGGCCACAAGGACAACCATGCCGGGCTGATGACCAAGGAGCAGATGGAGGGCTTCCGGGCCGAAATGGGCATCCGCCCCGGCCATGAGTGGGACGCCTTCGAGGGGCTGGAATTTTCCTCGGCCGACATGCGCGCTTTCGTGAACAGCGTGCCCTTCGCGCGGAAGCTGACGCCGGAGGGCAGGCGCCTGGCCTCGCCCACCATCCATGTGCCCGCCCGCCTGCCGGTTCCGCGCGTGCCGGCGGGCCGGAAACTCTCCACTCAGGCGGCCTTCGGCGAGATCCTGGCGGGCATCGGGCGCGGGGAGGGGGAGTTCAAGGACCTGGCCTCCCGCATCGTCACCACCAGCCCGGATGTGACGGTCAGCACCAATCTCGGCCCCTGGGTGAACCGGCGCGGCATCTTCGACCGGCATCTGAAGAACGACGTGTTCCGGGACGCCAAGCTCGCCTCCGCCCAGCGCTGGGGCATGTCGCCCGAGGGGCAGCATGTGGAACTCGGCATCGCCGAGCAGAATCTTTTTCTTGTCCTGGCGGCGCTCGGGCTCGCCGACCGGCTCTATGGCGCGCGGCTGCTGCCCATCGGCACGGTCTATGATCCCTTCGTGAACCGCGGCCTCGATGCGCTGATCTATGGTTGCTACATGGATGCGCGCTTCCTGCTGGTGTCCACGCCCTCCGGCCTGACGCTGGCGCCTGAGGGCGGCCAGCACCAGAGCGTGAACACCCCCCTGATCGGCATGGCGCAGGACAGGCTGGCCGCCTATGAGCCCGCCTTCGCCGACGAGCTCGCCATCCTGATGCGCCACGCCTTCGCGCATATGCAGGCGGAGAACGGCTCCAGCGTCTGGCTGCGCCTCTCCACCCGCGGGCTGGAACAGCCCGAGCGGACGCTGGACCCCGCGGCGGTCATCGCCGGCGGCTATTGGGTCACGCCGCCCGCGCCGGGGGCGCGCATCGCCATCGCCTATCAGGGCCCGCTGGCGCCCGAGGCCATGGCCGCCTTCGCGACCCTGCGCGAGGAGGAGCCCGGCGCCGGGCTTCTGGCCGTGACCAGCCCCGACCGGCTGCACCAGGGCTGGCTGGAGGCGCGCAAGCGCGCGCGGCAGGGGCCGGGGGGCGCGCCCTCGCATATCGAGACGCTGCTGGCGCCGCTGGCGCGGGATGCGGGGATCGTGACGCTGCTGGACGGGCACCCGGCCGCGCTGGACTGGATGGGCGCGGTGCGCGGGCAGCGGGTGGCGGCCCTTGGCGTGGACCGCTTCGGGCAGGCCGGGGACATCCCGGCGCTCTATGCCGAGTATGGGCTGGACGAGGCGGCGATCCTGGATGCCTGCGCCGAGGTGCTGGTCGGTCAGTAGGGGACCAGCGGCGCGTCCTTGCGCTGATACAAAGGGTGCTTCGGGCTGCCATCGGCATTTCGCCCGAAGCACATCAGCCGCACCCCGGCCCCCGCCAGCATCGCGGCCAGCGCCGGCCCCCGCCCGGCCAGCGCCCTGGGCGGTTGCCCCCAGGCGGCCACCACCAGCGGCGCCCCCTGGCTGAGGCGCAGGATGGTGGCGTCATTCTCTGGCCCCACCGGGTCCTCCACCTCCAGCAGTCGCAGCTTGTCCGTGGCGCGATAGGCGAAGGCGTTCAGCATGATCAGCCCCGGCAGCCCCCAGAGGTGCCGCGCCCGCCACATGACGCCCGCCACCGTGGGGTCATCGGCCGTCTCGTCGGCCACCGAGGGGTTCATCCCGATGACCACGCCAGGCCCCGGGCTGCCAAGCGGCGCCCCGTCCCAGCGCCGCTCCAGCCACCACCGCCAGCGCCGGCAGGCGGAGAACCCGGCCGCCGAAACCACATCCGCCGCCAGCCTGCGGCGCACCTTTCCGCCCGGGTCGTGCAAATCCATCCCCCCAGTATTGGCGGGAAGCGGCCTTTCGGCTACACGCCCCCCTTCCTACCGGCAGCGCGGCTCCGCGGGCGTGGTGGAATTGGCAGACACGCTGGATTTAGGTTCCAGTGGCGCAAGCCGTGGGGGTTCAAGTCCCTCCGCCCGCACCACTGAGCCACCGGCAATCACTGGAACGGATTGCGCTGATGCAGGTGACCGAGGTCGCGAACGAAGGGCTCAAGCGGGCCTATACCGTGGTGGTGCCCGCCGCCGCCATCGCCGCGGAGAAGGACAAGCGCCTCGCGGAACTCGCCAAGGACATGAAGATTCCCGGGTTCCGCCCGGGCAAGGTGCCCCAGAAGATCGTCCAGGCCCGCTATGGCCAGGCCGTGATGGGGGAGGTGCTGGAAGCCTCGGTGCAGGATGCCACGGGCAAGGTGGTGGAGGAGCGCGGCCTGCGCCCCGCCGTCCAGCCCAAGATCGAGCTGGTGAAGTTCGATGACGGCGCGGATCTGGAATTCCGCCTCGATGTCGAGGTGATGCCCGAGATCCCCATGCCGGACTTCGCCTCCATCACCCTCACGCGCCTCAAGGCCGAGGTGGGCGAGGAGCAGATCGCGAAGACGCTGGAGACCATCCAGTCCCGCAACGCCACCCTCGAGGACGCCGAGCCCCGCGCCGCCCAGAAGGGCGACGTGCTGGTCTGCGACTTCGTGGGCCGCATGGACGGCACCGAGTTCGAGGGCGGCGCCGCCCAGGACATGCCGATCGAGGTCGCGGGCCAGGGCTTCATCCCCGGCTTCACCGAGCAGCTGGAAGGCATGGCCCCCGGCGAGGAACGCGTCATCAAGGTGAGCTTCCCCGCCACCTATGGCGCCGCCAACCTGGCCGGCAAGGATGCCGAGTTCACCATCACGGCCAAGGCGCTCAAGACCAGCGCCAAGCCCGCGCTGGACGATGAGTTCGCGAAGAAGCTCGGCCTCGAGGACCTGGCCAAGCTGCGCGAGGCCATCACCGAGAGCCTGCAGCGCGAATATGACGGGCTGAGCCGCCTCGCCATCAAGCGCCGCCTGCTGGATGCGCTCGCCGAGCGCGCCAGCTTCACCGTGCCGGAAGCCATGGTGGAGGGCGAGTTCGCCGAGATCTGGCAGCGCGTGGAGGCCGACATGAAGGCCGGGCGCCTGGATGGCGAGGATGCCGGCAAGGACGAGGACACGCTGAAGGCCGACTACCGCGCCATCGCCGAGCGCCGCATCCGCCTGGGCCTGCTGCTGTCCGAGATCGGCCGCACCAACAACATCCAGGTGGGCCGCGAGGAGCTGTCCAAGGCGATGATGGCCGAGGTGCAGCGCTACCCGGGCCAGGAAAAGCAGGTCATCGAGTATTTCCAGAAGAATCCCCAGGCGATGGAGCAGCTTCGCAGCCCGCTCTTCGAGGAGAAGGTGGTGGACTTCATGCTGGAACTCGCCCAGGTGACCGAGGAGAAGGTGACGCCCGAGGCCCTGGCCGAGGCGTCGCAGAAGGCCTGACCCGCGGGCGCGGGCGTGGCGGGGGCTTCCCCCGCCGGGCAGGATGCCCACATGCTGTCACGAACTTGGGGCGAGGGGCGGATTCGCCCCCGCCCCGGACCCCTGCGCCCATTCCGGGGCGGGGCGTCATGATGGGAAGCCGAGCCATGGACCGCGATCCGGTCGAAATCTACAACAATTCCCTCGTGCCCATGGTGGTGGAGCAGTCCTCCCGGGGCGAGCGGGCCTATGACATCTATTCGCGCCTGTTGAAGGAGCGGATCATCTTCCTGACCGGCGCCGTCTACGATCAGGTGTCCAGCCTGATCTGCGCGCAGCTGCTGTTCCTGGAGAGCGAGAACCCGAACAAGGACATTTCGTTCTACATCAACAGCCCCGGCGGCGTGGTCAGCGCCGGCCTCGCGATCTATGACACCATGCAGTACATCCGCAGCCCGGTCAGCACCGTGTGCATCGGCATGGCGGCCTCCATGGGCTCGCTGCTGCTGACGGCCGGCGCCAAGGGCAAGCGCTTCGCGCTGCCGAATGCGCGGGTCATGGTGCACCAGCCCTCCGGCGGCGCGCAGGGCCAAGCGACGGACATTGAAATTCAGGCGCGCGAGATCCTGGAACTCCGCAAGCGCCTGAACCAAATCTATGTCCGCCACACCGGCCAGCCGGTCGAGGCCATCGAGGCCAAGCTCGAGCGCGACAGCTACATGTCGGCCGAGGAGGCGATGAACTGGGGCCTGATCGACCAGGTGGTGACCGAGCGTCCCACCCCGGCCGAAGCCCCCAAGGCCTGATGCCCTGCCGCAGCCGTAACGAATTGGCTGCATTGACCGGGCATTAGGTGTTTATGTGGTGCCCTGGCGGCCGCGCCAGGGCAGCGCTTCCCCCGGGAGGACCGGGGGTCTATTCTTTGCCGACGCGCCATCCAGCCCGCCGGGGCCGGACAGGGAGCGAGGAGTGGGCATGAGCAAATCGGGCGACAGCAAGAACACCCTTTACTGCTCCTTCTGCGGGAAGTCGCAGCATGAGGTCCGCAAGCTGATTGCGGGACCGACGGTGTTCATCTGCGATGAATGCGTCGAACTCTGCATGGACATCATCCGTGAGGAGCACAAGACGCACCTCGTGAAGACGCGCGATGGGGTGCCCACGCCGAAGGAGATCTGCAAGGTCCTCGATGACTATGTCATCGGGCAGGACCATGCGAAGAAGGTCCTCTCGGTCGCGGTGCACAACCATTACAAGCGGCTGGCGGCGGGCGCCAAGAACAACGACGTCGAGATCGCGAAGTCCAACATCATGCTGCTGGGCCCCACGGGCTCGGGCAAGACGCTGCTGGCGCAGACGCTCGCGCGTATTCTCGACGTGCCCTTCACCATGGCGGACGCGACCACGCTGACCGAGGCCGGCTATGTGGGCGAGGATGTGGAGAACATCATCCTCAAGCTGCTCCAGGCCGCGGACTACAATGTGGAACGGGCCCAGCGGGGCATCGTCTACATTGATGAGGTGGACAAGATCAGCCGCAAGTCGGACAACCCCTCCATCACCCGCGACGTGAGCGGGGAGGGCGTCCAGCAGGCGCTGCTCAAGATCATGGAGGGCACGGTCGCCTCCGTGCCGCCGCAGGGCGGCCGGAAGCACCCCCAGCAGGAATTCCTGCAGGTGGACACGACCAACATCCTCTTCATCTGCGGCGGCGCCTTCGCCGGCATCGAGCGCATCATCGGCGCGCGCGGCAAGGGCTCGGGCATCGGCTTCGGCGCCGAGGTCCGCTCGCCCGAGGACCGTCGCACCGGGGCCGTGCTGAAGGAAGTCGAGCCCGAGGATCTGCTGAAGTTCGGCCTGATCCCGGAATTCATCGGCCGCCTGCCCGTGGTCGCCACGCTGGAGGACCTCGATGAGCGCGCGCTGATCGAAATCCTGACGCGGCCGAAGAACGCCCTGCTGAAGCAGTACCAGCGCCTGTTCGAGATGGAGGGCGCCAAGCTCACCTTCACCGAGGACGCGCTGAAGTCGGTGGCCCAGCGGGCCATCCAGCGCAAGACCGGCGCGCGCGGCCTGCGTTCGATCATGGAGAGCATCCTGCTCTCGACCATGTTCGAACTGCCGGGCCTGACCGACGTCGAGGAGGTGGTGGTGAACCGGGAGGTGGCCGAGAGCCGCGCCCAGCCTCTCTTCATCTATGGCGAGAAGGCCGCGGAACAGAGTTCCGCCTGATGGCTGTGCGGCGGCCCCCCTGCCCCCCGGGCGGGGCCGCCTGTCATCCCGCCGACTTGTTTGCCCAGGGTTCCAACCCACATCCAGTGCTTTCCCGTGGTGCCGGCGGGCGTGCCTGTCCAGGGCGCCTGACCCACCGACTGTCCCCCGTGAGGTCCAAATGACGGAAGTTCCCCCAGGCGAGCTGCACCCGGTCCTGCCGCTGCGCGACATCGTCGTCTTCCCCCATATGATCGTGCCGCTCTTCGTGGGCCGCGAGAAATCCGTCCGCGCGCTGGAAGCGGTGATGCGGGAGGACAAGCAGATCCTCCTCGTCGCGCAAAAGAACGCGCAGCAGGATGATCCGGGGGCGGAAGACCTGTTCCAGCTCGGTACGGTTTCCACGGTGCTGCAGCTGCTCAAGCTGCCCGACGGCACGGTGAAGGTGCTGGTGGAGGGGCTGAAGCGCGCCCGCATCCACAGCTTCAAGGAGAATGAGAGCCACTTCGAGGCCTATGTCCAGGCCGTGGAGGAACCGGCCTCGGAGAAGCGCGAGGTCGAGGCGCTGATGCGCTCGGTCATCTCGCAGTTCGAGGGCTACATCAAGCTCAACAAGAAGATCGCGCCCGAGGTGCTGGTCTCGGTCAACCAGATCGACGACCCGGGCAAGCTCGCGGACACGGTGGCGAGCCACCTTTCCATCAAGATCGCCGAGAAGCAGGAGCTGCTGGAGATCGCCTCCGTGGCCCAGCGGCTGGAACGCGTCTTCGCCCATATGGAGGGCGAGATGAGCGTGCTGCAGGTGGAGAAGCGCATCCGCAACCGCGTGAAGCGGCAGATGGAGAAGACGCAGCGCGAATACTACCTGAACGAGCAGCTCAAGGCGATCCAGAAGGAGCTGGGCGAGGGCGAGGAGGGCCGCGACGAGATCGCGGAACTCGAGGCCAAGATCAAGGCCACCAAGCTCAGCAAGGAGGCCTCGGACAAGGCGCTGGCGGAGCTGAAGAAGCTGCGCTCGATGTCGCCCATGTCCGCCGAGGCCACGGTGGTGCGGAACTACCTCGACTGGATTCTCTCCATCCCCTGGAAGAAGCGCAGCCGCGTCCGCAACGACATCACCGCGGCCGAGAAGGTGCTCGACGCCGACCACTACGGTCTCGAGAAGGTGAAGGAACGGATCATCGAGTATCTCGCGGTCCAGTCGCGCTCGAAGAAGATCCGTGGGCCGATCCTGTGCCTGGTGGGGCCACCCGGCGTGGGCAAGACCTCGCTGGGCAAGTCCATCGCCAAGGCGACGGGGCGCGCCTTCGTCCGCATGTCGCTGGGCGGCGTGCGCGACGAGGCCGAGGTGCGCGGCCACCGGCGCACCTATATCGGCTCCATGCCCGGGAAGGTGATCCAGGGCATGAAGAAGGCCAAGACTTCCAACCCGCTCTTCCTGCTGGACGAGATCGACAAGCTGGGCGCCGATTGGCGCGGCGATCCGTCGAGCGCGCTGCTGGAGGTGCTGGACCCCGAGCAGAACTCGACCTTCGCGGACCACTATCTGGAGGTGGATTACGACCTCTCGGACGTGATGTTCGTCACCACCGCCAATTCGCTCCGCATGCCCCAGCCCCTGCTGGACCGCATGGAGATCATCCGCATCCCCGGCTACACCGAGGAGGAGAAGCTCGAAATCTGCAAGCGGCACCTGATGAAGAAGGTGACCGAGGCGAACGGGCTGAAGCCGGGCGAGTGGTCTGTCACCGACGATGCCCTGCGGGACCTGGTGCGCTACTACACGCGCGAGGCCGGCGTGCGCAGCCTGGAGCGCGAGGTGGGCGGCCTGGCCCGCAAGGCGGTGAAGGAGATCGTGAGCGGCAAGGCCAAGAAGGTCGCCATCACCCGCAAGAACCTCGAGAAATACGCCGGCGTGAAGAAGTTCCGCTATGGCGAGACCGAGAGCGAGGACATGGTGGGCGTCGTCACCGGCCTCGCCTGGACCGAGGTGGGCGGCGACATCCTCTCCATCGAGAGCGTGGTCGTGCCCGGCAAGGGCAACATCAAGCCCACCGGGCAGCTCGGTGACGTGATGAAGGAGAGCGTGAGTGCGGCGCTCTCCTATGTCCGTTCGCGCTCGGTGCAGTTCGGCCTGAAGCCCACGCTGTTCGAGAAGCGCGACATCCACGTCCACGTCCCCGAAGGTGCGACGCCCAAGGACGGGCCGAGTGCGGGCGTGGCCATGGCCACCTCCATCATCTCGGTGCTGACCGGCATCCCGGTGCGGCGCGACGTGGCCATGACGGGCGAGATCACGCTGCGCGGGCGGGTGCTGCCCATCGGTGGCCTGAAGGAGAAGCTGCTGGCGGCCCTGCGTTCGGGCATCACCACGGTCTTCATCCCGAAGGACAATGAGAAGGATCTGGTGGACATTCCGGAATCCGTCCGGAAGGCGCTGACCATCATCCCCGTCAGCCATGCCGACCAGGTCATCGGCAAGGCGCTCATCCGGGCGCCCGAGGCCATCACCTGGGTGGAGCCGGAGGAGGCGCCTGTGACGCCGCCCGCGGCCGAGAGCGGCGTCCGCCCGCATTAACACCAGGACAGGGAGGGGGCGCTCCCCCTCCCGATCCGCGTCAGGGCTGGCCGCGATGCCGCGGCGCAGCGGGGTTTCCCCCAGAAAACCGCGGCAATCCGCCAGGAATCCGGTCACGCCGTGATTGACGTGGCGGAAAACCGCCCCCTACTGTCCGCTTCGGTTCGCGGACGGGGAATCGGTCCCGTCGCCGACAGTTTCACGGAAAGGGGATCATCCCATGAACAAGCAGGACCTGGTGGCCGTTGTCGCGGACTCGGGTGAACTCTCCAAGGCCAAGGCCGGCGACGTGCTGGACGCGGTGTTCGAGGCCATCACGAAGGCGCTGAAGAAGAAGCAGGAGGTCCGTCTGGTGGGCTTCGGCACCTTCAGCACCAGCAAGCGCAAGGCCGGCAAGGGCCGCAACCCGCGCACGGGCGAGGAGATCAAGATCCCCGCCTCCACCACCGTCCGCTTCAAGGCCGGCAAGGGCCTCAAGGACGCGGTCAACTGATTGGCGCGCCCCGGGCTGGCCCCGGGGCGCCACTTCGCGGGCGGGCGCTTAGCTCAGAGGTAGAGCGCCTGCTTTACACGCAGGATGTCGGCGGTTCGACCCCGTCAGCGCCCACCACGAAACCATCTGAAAATGCCGGCCCCTTGGTTGACAGGTGTCGGTTCGGGGCCTAAACGCCCCAGCACTGCGCGGGTGTAGCTCAGTCGGTTAGAGCGCCGGCCTGTCACGCCGGAGGTCGCGGGTTCGAGCCCCGTCACTCGCGCCAGTTCACCGCATATGCGGATCGCCCATTAGGGCTTCCTTTCCCTTCAAAGCCTGATCATTTCGACCGCTGAGGCACGCCCAGGGGGGCGCCGTGAACTGGTCCTTGCATCCCGGTCATCCGCGTGCGGGCCTATGGCGGAAATGGGCGCGCCTCTGTATGGTGCGCCGCGTCACGCCCCCGGGAACGGGGGTGGGACCAAGCGCGGCTCACGCGTCTCTTGAGGCAAAGTTTACAAAGGCAAGGCCGGACAATGACCCAGCCCCTGCTCGCGCAGTATTTCCCGATCCTGGTCTTCCTGGGAATCGCGGGTGGCATCGCGCTCGCCATGGTGGGCGGCAGCATGCTGCTGGCCCGGCAGAAGCCCGATGCCGAGAAGCTGTCGGCCTATGAGTGCGGCTTCGCCCCCTTCGACGACACGCGCCGGCGCTTCGATGTGCGATTCTACCTGGTCGCCATCCTCTTCATCATCTTCGACCTGGAGGTGGCCTTCCTCTTCCCCTGGGCGGTGACGCTGGGGCAGATCGGCTGGCTGGGCTTCTTCTCCATGATGGGCTTCCTCTTCGTGCTGACGGTCGGCTTCATCTACGAATGGCGCAAGGGTGCGCTGGACTGGGAGTGAGCGCCATGAACGAGATCAGCTGGAACAAGGGCGCGACACCCCCCGGGGCCGAGCAGGACGCCGTGATCCGCGCCGTCACCGGCGAGATCGAGGAGAAGGGCTTCGTCGTCGCCAACCTCGACAAGGTGGTGAACTGGGCCCGCACGGGCAGCCTCTGGCCGATGACCTTCGGCCTGGCCTGCTGCGCCGTGCCGATGATCCACGCCTACATGGCGCGCTATGACCTCGACCGCTTCGGCATCATCCCCCGCGGCTCGCCGCGGCAGTCCGACGTGATGATCGTGGCCGGCACGCTGACCAACAAGATGGCCCCCGCGCTGCGCAAGGTCTACGACCAGATGAGCGAGCCGCGCTGGGTCATCTCCATGGGCAGCTGCGCCAATGGCGGCGGCTATTACCACTACTCCTACAGCGTGGTGCGCGGCTGCGACCGCATCGTGCCGGTGGATATCTACGTGCCCGGCTGCCCGCCGACCTCGGAGGCGCTGGTCTACGGCATCCTCCAGCTCCAGAAGAAGATCCGCAGGACGGGGACCATCCTCCGTGGTTGACGCGCTCGAAGAGGCCATCCGCGCCGCCCTCGCCGACCGGGTGCCCGTCACCTATGGCCGTGCCCGCTTCGGGCATGAGCTGGTGCTGCATGTGGAGCGCGAGGCGCTGCTGCCGCTGCTGATCGTGCTGCGCGACACGCCCGAGCTCGACTTCGCGCAATGCATGGACATCTGCGGCGTGGACTGGCCGGAGCGGCCGGAGCGCTTCGACGTGGTCTACAACCTGCTGAGCCTCACGCGGAATGCGCGCGTCACCGTCATCACCACGACGGACGAGACGCTGCCCGTGCCCAGCGTATCCCTGCTCTGGCCGAGCGCCACCTGGTTCGAGCGCGAGTGCTGGGACATGTATGGCGTGGTCTTCGCCGGCCTCGACGATCTGCGCCGCCTGCTGACCGACTACGGCTTCGAGGGCCACCCGCTGCGCAAGGACTTCCCGCTGACCGGCCGTGTCGAGGTCCGCTACGACGCCGAGGCCGGGCGCGTGATCCAGGAACCCGTGAAGCTGACGCAGGATTTCCGCAGCTTCGACTTCCTCAGCCCCTGGGAGGCGATGACCACGCTTCCGGGCGACGAGAAGGTGCATCTGAACCGCGTCCCCGGCCTGGCCGTGGACGGGACGAAGGGCGACCAGAAGTGAGCGTCACCACGAACAACGCGGCGACCACCACCGTCGAGGTGGACAGCCACACCATCAATTTCGGGCCCCAGCACCCGGCCGCGCATGGCGTGCTGCGCCTCATCCTCGAGATGAAGGGCGAGGTGGTGGAGCGCGCCGACCCGCATATCGGCCTGCTGCACCGCGGCACCGAGAAGCTGATCGAGCACAAGACCTACCTCCAGGCGCTGCCCTATTTCGACCGGCTGGACTACGTCAGCCCCATGGCGATGGAGCATGCCTTCGCCCTGGCCACCGAGCGCCTGCTGGGCATCGATGCCGATGTGCCGGAGCGCGCGCGCTACATCCGCGTGCTGTTCAGCGAGATCACGCGCATTCTGAACCACCTGCTGAACGTCACGACCTATGCGCTGGATTGCGGCGCCATCACGCCCTCGCTCTGGGGGTTCGAGCAGCGCGAACACCTGCTCGAAATGTATGAGATGACCTCCGGCAGCCATTACCACGCCAACTACTTCCGGCCTGGTGGTGTGGCGAAGGACATCCCGGCCGAGCTGCCCGAGAAGATCCACAACTGGGCGCGCGCCTTCCCCGCCTTCCTGGACGATCTTGAAGGCCTGCTGACCGAGAACCGCATCTTCAAGCAGCGCACCGTGGACATCGGCGTGATGTCGGCCGAGGCCGCCATGGCCTGGGGCTTCTCCGGCCCCTGCCTGCGTGCGAGCGGCGTGGCCTGGGATCTGCGCAAGTCGCAGCCCTATGAGCTCTATGACCGCATGGAGTTCGACGTGCCGGTCGGCCGCCATGGCGATTGCTATGACCGCTACCTGGTGCGGATGCAGGAGATGCGGCAGTCGCTGCGGATCATCGACCAGTGCCTGGCGCAGATGAAGCCTGGCCCCATCAAGATCGCTGACAACAAGATCGTGCCGCCCACGCGCGGCGAGATGAAGCGCTCGATGGAGGCGCTCATCCATCACTTCAAGCTCTACACCGAAGGCTACCACGTGCCGCAGGGTTCGACCTATTCCGTGATCGAGGCGCCGAAGGGCGAATTCGGCGTCTATCTCGTGGCGGACGGCACCAACCGCCCCTACCGCTGCAAGATCCGGGCGCCCGGCTACGCCCACCTCCAGGCGATCGAGGCGCTGAGCAAGGGCCACATGCTGGCCGATGCGGTGGCCATCATCGGCAGTCTCGACATCGTCTTCGGGGAGATCGACCGATGAGCGCCCAAGGTCCCGGTGGCGGCTTCCACGCCACCCATGCGGTGGGCAAGGCCGAAGCGGCGCAGCCCACGGAATTCGCCTTCGACGCGGCCAGCGAGGCCGAGATCGAGAAGATCATCGCGCGCTACCCGGCCGGCAAGCAGGCCAGCGCCGTGATCCCGCTGCTCTACATCGTGCAGCGCCAGATGGGTCGCGTCACCGGCAGCGCCTGGGTGCCGCGGGTGGCCATGGATGTGATCGCGCAGCGCCTCTCCATGCCGCCGATGCGCGTCTATGAGGTCGCGACCTTCTACCTGATGTTCAACACCAAGCCGATCGGCCGCTATCACCTGCAGGTCTGCGGCACCACGCCCTGCATGCTGCGCGGCAGCGATGACGTGCTGGCGGCCTGCAAGAGCGCGGGTGGGCTGAAGGGCTATGGCGACACCAGCGCGGACGGGCTCTTCACGCTCACAGAGGTCGAGTGCCTCGGCGCCTGCGTGAACGCGCCCATCCTGCAGGTGGATGACGACTACTACGAGGACCTGGACTACGACAGCACGGTGCGGCTGATCGAGGCGCTGAAGCGCGGCGAACGCCCGCCGCATGGCAGCGCCATCGGCCGGCAGACGAGCGCGCCCGAAGGCGGCCCCATGGTTCTCACCGGTTCGGAGGATTGAGCCATGGCGCTCTCGGACAAGGACCGCATCTTCACCAACCTCTACGGCACGCAGCCCTGGAACCTCTCGGCCGCGCGCATGCGGGGCGATTGGGACGGCACGCGCGAGTATCTCGCGAAGGGCCGCGACTGGCTGATCGAGGAGGTCAAGAATTCCGGCCTGCGCGGCCGGGGTGGCGCGGGCTTCCCCACCGGCATGAAGTGGTCCTTCATGCCGAAGAAGAGCGATGGCCGCCCCTCCTACCTGGTGGTCAATGCCGATGAGTCCGAGCCCGGCACCTGCAAGGACCGCGACATCATCCGCCACGATCCGCACAAGCTGATCGAGGGCTGCCTGATCGCGGGCTTCGCCATGGGCGCGACGGCGGGCTACATCTACATCCGCGGCGAATACTACAATGAGAGCGTGGTGCTCGAAGCCGCCATCGCCGAGGCCTATGAGGCCGGGCTGGTCGGCAAGAACGCCTGCGGCTCGGGCTATGATTTCGACCTCTACGTTCATCGCGGCGCCGGCGCCTATATCTGCGGCGAAGAGACGGCGCTGATCGAGAGCCTGGAGGGCAAGAAAGGCATGCCGCGCCTGAAGCCGCCCTTCCCGGCGGCGGTGGGGCTCTATGGCCTGCCGACCACGGTGAACAATGTCGAGACCATCGCGGTGGTGCCGACGATCCTGCGGCGGGGGCCCGGCTGGTTCTCCTCCTTCGGGCGGGAGCGCAACGCGGGCACCAAGGTGTTCTGCATCTCCGGCCATGTGAACAAGCCCTGCAATGTGGAAGCCGAGATGAGCATCCCGCTGCGGGAACTCATTGACCGCTACGCCGGCGGCGTGCGCGGCGGCTGGGACAATCTGCTGGCGGTGATCCCGGGCGGTTCGTCCGTGCCGCTGCTGCCCAAGCACATCTGCGACGACGTGCTGATGGATTTCGACGCGCTGCGCGAGCACAAGTCGGGCCTCGGCACCGCGGGCGTGATCGTGATGGACAAGTCCACCGACGTGGTCCGCGCCATCGCCCGCCTCGCCCATTTCTACAAGCATGAGAGCTGCGGCCAGTGCACGCCCTGCCGCGAGGGCACGGGCTGGATGAAGCGCGTGATGGACCGGATGGTGCGCGGCGACGCGCAGATCGAGGAGATCGACATCCTCGAACAGGTCACGCGCCAAGTCGAAGGCCACACCATCTGCGCGCTGGGCGATGCCGCGGCCTGGCCCATCCAGGGCCTGATCCGGCACTTCCGGCCCGAGATGGAGCGGCGCATCCGCGAGCGGCACGCCACATCAACCCCCCTGGCGGCGGAGTAAGCGCGATGGCCAAGGTCACCGTGGACGGCATCGAGGTCGAGGTCCCGAACGGCGCCTCCGTGCTCCAGGCCTGCGAGGCCGCGGGCAAGGAAGTGCCGCGCTTCTGCTATCATGAGCGGCTGTCGGTCGCCGGCAATTGCCGCATGTGCCTCGTCGAGGTCGAGAAGGCGCCCAAGCCCGTCGCCTCCTGCGCCTATCCGGTCATGGACGGCATGAAGGTCTTCACCGACACGCCCGTGGTCCGCAACGCGCGGCGCGGCGTGATGGAATTCCTGCTGATCAACCACCCGCTGGACTGCCCCATCTGCGACCAGGGCGGCGAGTGCGACTTGCAGGACCAGGCCATGGCCTATGGCCGCGACCTCTCTCGCTATGACGAGGGCAAGCGGGCGGTGAAGGACAAGTATGTCGGGCCGCTCATCAAGACGGTGATGAACCGCTGCATCCACTGCACGCGCTGCGTCCGCTTCGCCGCCGAGGTGGCGGGCGTGCCAGAGATGGGTGCCACGGGCCGCGGCGAGAGCATGGAGATCGGCACCTATGTCGAGAAGGCGCTGTCCAGCGAACTCTCCGGCAATTTGATCGACATTTGCCCCGTGGGCGCGCTGACCAGCCGGCCCTACGCCTTCGTCTCCCGCCCCTGGGAACTCCGCAAGACCGAGAGCGTGGACGTGCTGGACGCCGTCGGCGCCGCCATCCGCGTGGATGTGCGCGGCGGCGAGGTGCTGCGGATCATGCCGCGCGTGCATGACGACGTGAACGAGGAATGGCTGGGCGATCGCGGCCGCTTCTCCTTCGACGGGCTGAAGCGAAACCGCCTGGACCGCCCCTGGGTGCGGCGCGACGGCAAGCTGCAGCCGGCGAGCTGGGCCGAGGCGCTCGGCGCCATCGCGCGCGCGCTGCCGGGCAAGCGCCTGGGCGCCATCGCCGGCGACACCATGGATGCCGAATCCATGTTCGCGCTGAAGGGGCTGATGACCGCCCTTGGCAGCCAGAACCTGGATTGCCGCCAGGATGGCGCGAAGCTCGACGCCTCGCGGCCCGATTATTACCTGTTCAACACGGGCATCGCCGGCATCGAGCAGGCGGATGCCATCGTCATCATCGGCAGCAACCCGCGCGTCGAGGCGCCGGTGCTGAACGCGCGCATCCGCAAGCGCTGGATGACGGGCGCGCTGCGCGTGGGCGTGGTGGGGCCGGTCACGGACCTGACCTATCCCAGCCAAGCGCTGGCGATGGGCGAGGCGGGTGCCTTCCTCGACGGCGCCAAGAACCCCATGGTCATCCTCGGCCGTGGCGCGCTGGCGCGCGAGGATGGCGCGGCGGTGCTGGCCGCCGCCTGGGACCTGGCTAAGCAGGCGGGCGGGCTGCGCGAGGATTGGCACGGCTTCAATGTCCTGCACCAGTTCGGCGGACAGGTGGCGGCGCTCGACCTCGGCTTCCTGCCGGGTGAGGGCGGTCTCGACATGGCGGGCATGCTGGCAGGTGGCGTGGACGCGCTGTGGCTGCTGGGCGCCGATGGATTCGACGTGTCGCGCATCGCGCCGGGCACCTTCGTCATCTACCAGGGCCATCATGGTGAGGCCGCGGCCGCGCGCGCCGACGTGATCCTGCCCGGTGCGACCTACACCGAGAAGGACGGCACCTACGTCAACACCGAGGGGCGCGTGCAGCGGGGCCGCATGGCCGTGACGCCGCCCGGCGAGGCGCGGGAGGATTGGAAGATCATCCGCGCCGCCTCGCAGATGCTGGGTGTGACGCTGCCCTATGATTCGCTGGAGGCGCTGCGGGCCGAAATGGCCGCGGCGCACCCCGTCTTCGCGCGGCTGGACCAGGGCCCGCTGCCCGGCTGCACCGATGATGCGGGGCCCGTGGCGACGGGCGCGCTCGGCATGGCGCCCTTCCAGCTTCCCATTCAGAACTACTGGCAGGTGGACCCCATCACGCGCGCGAGCCCGACCATGGCCGAGTGCGCGGCGACCTACCTGCAGCCCAAGCCGCTTCTGGCGGCGGAGTGAGGCGATGACGGAGTTTCTCAACACGCCGCTGGGTGTGCTCGCGCTGACGGTGGCGCAGGCGCTGGCCCTGCTGGTGCCGGTGCTGATCGGCGTGGCCTACCTGACCTGGGCCGAGCGCAAGGTACTGGCCGCGATGCAGATGCGCCGCGGGCCGAATGTGGTGGGGCCCTTCGGCCTTCTCCAGCCCTTCGCCGACGCCATCAAGATGCTCATGAAGGAGACGATCATCCCGTCGGGCGCCTCGCGGCTGCTCTTCCTGGCGGCGCCGATCCTGACCTTCGTGCTGGCCATGATCGCCTGGGCCGTGATCCCGGTGGCGGATGGCTGGGCCATCGCCGACATCAATGTGGGCATCCTGTACCTCTTCGCCATCAGTTCGCTCGGGGTCTATGGCGTCATCATCGCGGGCTGGGCGTCCAATTCGAAATACGCCTTCCTGGGCGCGCTGCGCTCGGCCGCGCAGATGGTGAGCTACGAGGTCTCGATCGGCTTCGTGATCGTGACCGTGCTGCTCTGCGTGGGTTCGCTGAATCTCACGGAAATCGTCCGCGCGCAGGCGACGGTGTGGTTCGTCATTCCTCTGTTCCCGATGTTCGTCATCTTCTTCATCAGCGCGCTGGCCGAGACCAACCGCGCGCCCTTCGACCTTCCGGAGGGCGAGAGCGAGCTGGTGGCGGGCTTCTTCGTCGAATACAGCTCGATGTCGTTCGCGCTGTTCTTCCTCGGCGAATACGCGAACATGATCCTGATGAGCGCGTTGGCCACCATCCTCTTCCTGGGGGGCTGGCTGCCGCCGCTGGACATCGCGCCCTTCAACTGGGTGCCTGGTCCCATCTGGTTCGCGCTGAAGGTGGCGGCCTGCCTCTTCGTCTTCATCTGGGCGCGCGCCACCTTCCCGCGCTACCGCTATGACCAGCTGATGCGGCTGGGCTGGAAGGTCTTCCTGCCGTTCAGCCTGCTCTGGCTGGTGCTGACGGCCGCGGTTCTCAAGCTGACGGGGTGGCTGCCGGCATGACCACATTGGATCGTTTCGCGCGCTCCTTCCTGCTCACGGAGATCGTGGGCGGCATGGCGCTGACGCTGCGCTACTTCTTCAGCCGCAAGGCGACGCTGAACTACCCCTATGAGAAGACGCCGCTCTCGCCGCGCTTCAAGGGGGAGCACGCGCTGCGCCGCTACCCCAATGGCGAGGAACGCTGCATCGCCTGCAAGCTGTGCGAGGCGGTGTGCCCCGCACTCGCCATCACCATCGAGGCCGAACCGCGCGAGGATGGCAGCCGCCGCACCACGCGCTACGACATCGACATGACCAAGTGCATCTATTGCGGCATGTGCGAAGAGGCCTGCCCGGTGGATGCCATCGTCGAGGGGCCGAACATGGAGTTCGCGACCGAGACGCGCGAAGAACTGATGTATGACAAGGAGCGCCTGCTGGCCAATGGCGATCGCTGGGAAAGCGAACTCGCCAAGCGGCTGGAACTGGAAGCTCCCTACAGGTGATGCAAGACGGCCGCGCCGAAGCGGCCCTGGGAAGGTTTGTTGAGATGGCCAGCTTCACGGAAGGACGGGTGCGATGATCGCAGGGCTCGCCTTCTATTTCTTCGCCTTCATCCTGATCGCGGCGGCGGTGATGGTCGTCACCGCGCGCAACCCCGTGCACTCCGTCATCTGGCTGATCGCGGCCTTCTTCAACGCGGCCGCGCTCTTCCTGATCGCGGGGGCCGAGTTCCTCGCGATGATCCTGGTCATCGTCTATGTGGGCGCGGTCGCGGTGCTGTTCCTGTTCGTGGTGATGATGCTGGACGTGGACTTCGCCCAGCTCCGCGAAGGGGTGCAGCGCTACGCGCCGATTGGCGCGGTGGTGGGCGGTATCCTCTTCCTGGAACTGCTGCTGGTGCTGTCGGTGTGGCGCTTCGCGCCCGATGCCGCGGCGCTGCGCATGGCGCCGATGCCGGAAGGCATCACGAATACCGAGGCCATCGGGCGCATCCTCTATACGGACCATATCTACCTCTTCCAGATCTCGGGGCTGATCCTGCTGGTGGCGATGATCGGCGCCATCGTGCTGACCCTGCGCGACCGGCCGGGCACCAAGCGCCAGGATGTGGCCGCGCAGATCGCGCGGAGCAGCGCGGTGGCCATGGCCCAGCCGGCGCTGGGCGAGGGCATCCGGCGCGAGGACATCCTGCGCCCCCTGCCGCCGCCGGCGAAGGAAGCGCCCAAGCCCATCACGCATGAGGGGGGGCACCACTGATGCTCGACATCGGCCTCACCCACTACCTGGTCGTCAGCGCGATCCTCTTCGTGCTGGGCGTCTTCGGCATCTTCATGAACCGCAAGAACGTCATCGTGATCCTGATGAGCGTGGAGCTCATCCTGCTCTCGGTGAACCTGAACCTGGTGGCCTTCTCGGCGCAGCTCGGCGACCTGACGGGCCAGGTCTTCGCCATGTTCATCCTGACCGTGGCGGCGGCCGAGGCGGCCATCGGGCTCGCCATCGTCGTCATCTACTTCCGCAACCGCGGCAGCATCGAGGTCGAGGACATCTCGACCCTGAAGGGCTAGAACGATGTTCGTTGGGGCGGTCTTCTTCCCGCTGCTGGGCGCCTGCGTCAGCGGTTTCCTGGGGCGCTGGCTCGGCGACCGGGTGGCCATGTGGTCCACGGTCTTCTTCATGGCGCTCGCGGCCATCTGCGGCCTGCTGGCCTTCTGGCAGGTGGCGCTGGGCGGCCAGCCGCAGACGGTGGTGCTCTTCACCTGGATGCAGGTGGGCGAGCTTTCCTTCTCCTGGTCGCTGCGCTACGACACGCTGGCCGCGGTCATGGTCGGCATGGTCACGCTGATCTCGACGCTGATCCACCTCTACTCGATCGGCTACATGTCGCATGACGCGACGCCGGCGCGCTTCTTCGCCTATCTCAGCCTGTTCACCTTCATGATGTTGATGCTGGTGACGGCGGACAACCTGGTGCAGCTCTTCTTCGGCTGGGAGGGCGTGGGCCTCGCGAGCTACCTGCTCATCGGCTACTGGTATGAGAAGGACAGCGCCAACGCCGCCGCGATGAAGGCCTTCATCGTGAACCGTGTGGGCGATGTCTTCTTCATGCTGGGCATGGCGCTGACCTTCTTCACCTTCGGCAGCCTGGAATTCAACGCCATCTTCGGCGCCGTCCAGGACCATGTGAACGACACCTTCCTGGGCCTGCCCTCGCTGGAACTGATCGGCGTGCTGCTGTTCCTGGGCGCCTGCGGCAAGTCGGCGCAGCTTGGTTTGCACACCTGGCTGCCGGACGCGATGGAGGGGCCGACACCTGTCTCCGCGCTGATCCATGCGGCCACGATGGTGACGGCCGGCGTCTTCCTGATCTGCCGCATGTCGCCGGTGATGGAATTCGCGCCGGTGGCGCTGGCCATCGTGACGGTGGTGGGCGCCTCCACCGCGCTCTTCGCGGCCACCATCGGCTGCGTGCAGAACGACATCAAGCGCATCATCGCCTACTCCACCTGCTCGCAGCTCGGCTACATGTTCTTCGCGGCGGGTGTGGGCCTCTACCAGGCGGCGATGTTCCACCTCTTCACCCACGCCTTCTTCAAGGCGCTGTTGTTCCTGGGTGCCGGCAGCGTGATCCACGCGATGTCGGATGAGCAGGACATCCGCAAGATGGGCGGCATCTGGAAGAAGATCCCCGTCACCTATGCGGTGATGTGGATCGGCTCGCTGGCCCTGGCCGGCATTCCCTTCTTCGCGGGCTACTACTCCAAGGACGCCATCCTGGAGGGCGCGGTCGCGGCCGGCACCGGCGTGGGCATGTATGCCTTCGTCTGCGGCGCGGTGGCGGCCTTCCTGACGGCCTTCTACTCCTGGCGCCTCCTGATCCTGACCTTCCACGGCAAGCCCCGCGCCGACCACCACACCATGGAGCACGTCCACGAAAGCCCGCTGGTGATGCTGGTGCCGCTGCTGCTGCTCGCGGTCGGCGCCATCACCACGGGCTTCGTCTTCGCGCCCTACTTCATCGGTGACAGCGCGACCGCCTTCTGGAACGGCGCCATCTACAACCTGCCGGCCAAGCACATGATGGAGGCGCTGCATCACGCGCCGCATTGGGTGCCGACGCTGGCCAAGACGGTGGCCATCAGCGGCATCCTGCTCGCCATCCTGATCTATGGCTTCCTGCCGCACATCCCCGGCCGGGTCGCGGCGGCGGCCCCCGGGCCGTACCGCTTCCTGCTGAACAAGTGGTATTTCGACGAGCTGTATGACCGCATCTTCGTCCAGCCGGCACGGCGCCTCGCGGTGCAGCTCTGGCAGGTGGGCGATGCGCGCATCATTGACGGCATGCCCAATGGCGCGGCCGCGCTGGCCGTGGGGGCCGCGCGCGGCACGGTGCGGCTGCAGACGGGCAAGGTGGCAAGCTACGCCTTCGCCATGATCATCGGCCTTGTGGTCTTCGTGACCCTCTTCCTGACGGGGCGCTGAGCCATGAACGCCGCGGGTTTCCCCATCCTTTCCCTGGTCACCTTCCTGCCGCTGCTGGGGGTGCTGGTCATTCTCTCGGTGCGGGGCGAGGAGGCGGTGGTCGCCTCCAACGCGCGCTGGACCGCGCTCTGGACCAGCCTCGTCACCTTCGTGCTGTCGCTGGTGCTGTGGTTTCAGTTCGACCGCAATAGCCCGGACTTCCAGTTCGTCGAGCGCCTCGACTGGCTGCCGGATTACGGCGTCTCCTACCTCATGGGCGTGGACGGCGTGTCGGTGCTGTTCGTGCTGCTCTCCACCGCGCTGACGCCGCTCTGCATCCTCGCCTCCTGGGAGTCGGTGCAGAACCGCGTGCGGGAATACATGATCGCCTTCCTGGTCCTCGAGACCATGATGGTCGGCATGTTCTGCGCGCTGGACTTCATGCTGTTCTACATCTTCTTCGAAGCCGTGCTGATCCCGATGTTCCTCATCATCGGCGTGTGGGGTGGGGCGCGGCGGGTGTATGCGGCCTACAAGTTCTTCCTCTACACCTTCTTGGGTTCGGTGCTGATGCTGCTGGCCATCATCGCCATCTGGTACCAGGCGGGCACGACCAGCATCCCCGAGATCTACGAATTCGACATTCCCTTCGCGATGCAGGTGTGGATCTTCCTGGCCTTCTTCGCCTCCTTCGCGGTGAAGGTGCCGATGTGGCCCGTCCACACCTGGCTGCCCGATGCGCACGTCGAGGCGCCGACGGCGGGCTCCGTCATCCTGGCCGGCGTGCTGCTGAAGATGGGCGCCTATGGCTTCCTGCGCTTCAGCGTGCCCATGCTGCCCGACGCCTCGCAGTATTTCGCGCCGATGATCTATGTGCTGAGCGTCGTGGCGGTGGTCTACACCAGCCTTGTGGCCCTCGCGCAGCAGGACATGAAGAAGCTCATCGCCTATTCCTCGGTGGCGCATATGGGCATCGTCACGCTGGGCATCTTCACCTTCAACC
The DNA here is from genome assembly GCF_014764365.1 of Roseococcus microcysteis. Lineage (NCBI taxonomy): Bacteria > Pseudomonadati > Pseudomonadota > Alphaproteobacteria > Acetobacterales > Roseomonadaceae > Roseococcus > Roseococcus microcysteis. The sequence continues at coordinate 1,402,079 of NZ_CP061718.1, read as the reverse complement.
AGCAGGGCATTGAGGGCGCGCTCTTCACCATGCTGGCGCATGGCGTGGTCTCGGGCGCGCTCTTCCTCTGCGTGGGCGTGCTCTATGACCGTGAGCACACGCGCGAGATCGCGCGCTATGGCGGGGTCGCCAAGATCATGCCCGCCTATGCGCTGGTCTTCATGCTCTTCACCATGGCCTCCGTCGCCCTTCCCGGCACCGCGGGCTTCCCGGGCGAGTTCCTGGTCATCGTGGGCGCCTGGGCGGTGAACCCCTGGGTGGCACTCGGGGCCGCCACGGGCATGGTGCTGGGAGCCTGCTACATGCTGCGCCTCTATCGCGGCGTCGCTTTCGGGCGCATCACGCGCGAGGACCTGAAACGCCTGCTCGACCTCAGCCCGCGCGAATACGCGACCTTCGCGCCGCTGATCGCGCTGACGCTGTGGATGGGCGTCTATCCGCAATCCTTCCTCTCCTTCTTCTCCGCCACGGTGGCGCAGATGGTGGCCCAGCATCAGGCCGCCATTTCCGCCGCGTCGCGCTTCGCGGGGCTGTAAGCCATGAACTGGACCCTCGCCCTGCCGGAGATCGTGCTGGCGCTCTCAGGCCTCGCCATCCTGGTGGCAGGCGTGCTGCCGCGGCGCGACATGACCTTCCCCTGCACCATGATGGTGCTGGGCGCCTTCCTGCTCGCCGGCGCCTTCGTGCTGGCGCAGCCCGACGGCATGGCCTTCGCCGGGCAATACATCTCCGACGCCTTCGCCCGCTTCATGAAGGTGCTGGTGCTGGCGGGCGCCGCCCTGGCGCTGCTGCTGGCGCTGGACTGGAATCGTGCCGAAGGCCTGTCGCGCTTCGAATACCCTGTGCTCGTGCTCTTCGCGACGCTGGGCATGATGGTCATGATCTCGGCCAATGACCTGATGAGCCTTTATCTGGGGCTCGAGCTGCTGTCTCTGCCGCTCTACGTCATGGCCGCCTTCCACCGCGACAATGCGCGCAGCTCCGAGGCCGGCCTCAAGTATTTCGTCCTGGGCGCGCTGTCCTCGGGCCTCATGCTCTACGGCATGTCGCTGGTCTATGGCTTCGCGGGCACCACCAATTTCGCGCAGCTGGGCCAGACCTTGGGCGGTGGCGCGCCGATCTCGGCGGGCGTGGTGGTGGGCATCGTTTTCATCATCACGGGCCTCTGCTTCAAGGTCGCGGCCGTGCCTTTCCATATGTGGACGCCCGACGTCTACGAAGGCGCGCCCACCAGCGTCGTCGCCTATTTCGCGACGGCCACCAAGGTTGGCGCCATCGCGGCCATTGTGCGGGTGCTGTCCGGGCCCTTCGGCGGCGCGGTTGACCAGTGGCAGCAGGTGATCGTGCTGGCCTCCATCGCCTCCATGATCCTGGGCGCCTTCGCGGCCATCGGCCAGACCAACATCAAGCGGCTGATGGCCTATTCCTGGATCAGCCACACGGGCTTCGTGCTGATGGGCCTTGCCGTTGGCACCGAGGCCGGCCTGCGCGGCGTGCTGATCTACACGCCCATCTACCTGATGATGAGCCTGGGCGCTTTCAGCGTGCTGGTGGCCATGCGGCGCAATGGCCGCGCGGTCGAGAACATCCAGGACCTGGCGGGCCTTGGCCGCACCGACCCCGCCATGGCGCTCGGCATGGGCATCTTCATGTTCGCCATGGCGGGTATCCCGCCGCTCTCCGGCTTCTTCGCCAAGCTCTACGTGCTGCTGCCGGCGGTGGAGGCGGGCTTCTGGCTGATGGCGGTGGTGGCCGTGCTGTCCTCCGTGGTCTCGGCCTACTACTACCTCCGTGTGGTGAAGGTGATGTACTTCGACCAGCCCGCGGGCGCTCTCGATGCGCGCACCGCCGGCGTCTCCTTCGTGCTGGCCGGCACGGGCCTCTTCACCATGTTCTTCTTCCTGATGCCCGCGCCGCTGCTCGCCGCCGCGCGCCAGGCGGTGGCGGCGCTGATCGGGTGAGCGGGCTGGCCTGGCGGCTCTCCATCGAGGAGAGCCTGCCCAGCACCCAGACCCTGGTCGCCGAACGCGCCGAGGCGGGGGAACCCGCGGGCCTTGCCATCATGGCCCGCCTTCAGACGGCCGGGCGCGGCCGCGCCGGCCGTGGCTGGAGCAACCGCCCCGGCAACCTCGCCATCTCCATCCTGGTGCGGCCCGAGGCCGAGGCGCGCGCAGTCGGGCAATTCGCCCTGCTTGCCGCCGTCGCGCTGCACCAGGTGGCCGTGTCCCATGCCGCCGTGCGGCTGCGCTGGCCCAATGACCTCATGCTGGGCGAGGCGAAGGTGGCCGGCATCCTCACCGAGGCCTCGCTCCGGCCGGGCGGGGCGATCGCGCATGTCATCTTCGGCATTGGCGTGAACCTGGCCCACGCCCCGGCCGTCGAGGGCCGCGCCACCGCCTGCCTCGGCCCCATCCCGCCCGAGCGCTTCGCCTGGGCGCTGCTGGAGGCGTTGGGCCAGTGGCTGGACCGCCAGGCGCGGGAGGGCTTCGTGCCCATCCGCGCCGCCTGGATGGCCGCCGGCCCCGCGCCGGGCACGCCCCTTTCGGTGCGGCAGGGCGACAGTTTCATCCGGGGGCGCTACGAAGGTCTCACCGAGGCGGGCGCGCTGCGCCTGCTCACGGAAGAAGGCCCGCGCAGTTTCCATGCGGGCGAGTTGGGAGAGGTCTGAATGCTTCTGGCCGTGGATGCCGGCAACACCAACGTGGTCTTCGCCGTGCATGACGGGGCGGAATGGCGCGGGCGCTGGCGCATCGCCACCGACCCGCAGCGCACCAGCGACGAATACGCCGTGTGGCTGCTGACGCTGATGCAGCATGCGGGCCTGCGCCCCTCGGACATCACGCGCTGCGTCATCGGCACGGTGGTGCCGGCCGCGCTCTACAACCTCCGCCGCCTCAGCCGCGACTGGTTCGGGGCGGAGCCGCTGGTGGCGCGCTCCACCCTCGACTGGGGCTTCCACATTGATGTGGAGCGGCCGCAGGAGGTGGGCGCGGACCGTCTGCTCAACGCGCTGGCCGCACATCATCATTATGCCGGCCCGCTCATCGTCATTGATTTCGGTACGGCCACCACCTTCGACGTGGTGGCGGGCGATGGCGCCTATCTGGGCGGCGTCATCGCGCCTGGCATCAACCTTTCCATCGAGGCGCTGCACCGCGCGGCCGCCCGCCTGCCGCGCATCGGCATCGGCCGCCCGCAATCGGCCATCGGGCGCGACACGGTGGCCGCCATGCAGTCGGGCATCTTCTGGGGGTATGTGGGGCTGATCGAGGGGATCGTGACCCGCATTCGCGCCGAGGCCGAACTGCCGGGCATGAAGGTGATCGGCACCGGCGGCTTGGCACCCCTGCTGGCCGAGGGCACCACCATGATCACCCGCGTGGACCAGGACATCACCCTTGAGGGGCTTCGCCTGTTGGCAGGCCGCAATCCCGCCCCCATCTCACAAAAAGACATGATGTGACGAATTCCCAAGATATGAACGACCTTGCCTTCATCCCCCTCGGCGGCACCGGGGAAATCGGGATGAACCTCAACGTGTATCGCTGCGATGGTCAGTTGCTGGCCGTGGATTGCGGCATTGGTTTCGGCGGCCCGGACAACCCGGCCGTGGACATCATGGTGCCCGACCCGGCTTGGCTGGCCGAGCGGCGGGATGTGCTGCAAGCCCTGGTCATCACCCACGCGCATGAGGACCATGTGGGGGCGGTGGCGCATCTCTGGCCCTCGCTGCGCTGCCCGGTGGTGGCGGGGCCCTTCGTCTCGGCGGTGCTGCGGCGCAAGCTGGCCGAGGCCGGCCTGTCGCAGGAGGTGCAGATCATCACCATCCCCGCACCCGGCCGGCGCAGCTTCGGGGCCTTCGACCTCGAATTCCTGCGCGTCGCGCATTCGGTGCCGGAAGCCAGCGCCGTCGCCATCCGCACGCGCCATGGCATGGTGGTCCACACCGGCGACTGGAAGCTCGACCCCTATCCGCTGATCGGCCCGCCCACCGACGAGGCCGGCTTCGCCCGTCTGGGCGAGGAGGGCGTGCTGGCCATGGTGTGCGACAGCACCAACGCCATGGTGGAAGGCCATTCGGGCAGTGAGGCCGATGTGCGGCGCAACTTCGCCGCTCTCATCCGGGGGCTGAAGGGGCGCGTGGCGGTCAGTTGCTTCTCGACCAACCTGGCCCGAATCGAATCCATCGCCCTTGCCGGCATCGCGGCGGGGCGCGATGTGGCGCTGTTCGGGCGGTCCTTGCGCAACGCCGTCCAGGCGGCGCGGGAGTGTGGCTACCTGAGCGCCGTGCCCGACTTCCTCTCCGAGGAGGAGGCGGATTCGCTGCCTGACGACAACCTGCTCATCATCTGCACCGGCAGCCAGGGCGAGGAGCGCAGCGCGCTCGCCAAGATCGCGGCCGACACCCACCCCAACATCTCGCTGGGCAAGGGCGACACGGTCATCTTCTCCTCGCGCATGATCCCGGGGAATGAGCGCGCCATCCTGCGCGTCCAGGATGAACTGTCGCGCCGGGGCTGCCGGGTGATGACGGCCGATGACCATGCGGTGCATGTCTCCGGCCACCCCGCGCGGGACGAGCTGAAGCGCCTCTACGCCCTGGTGAAGCCGCGTTTCGCCATCCCGGTCCATGGCGAATGGCGGCACCTGTCGGAGCACGCCGCCCTGGCGCGCGATTGCGGCGCCGAGCCCATCCTGATCGAGGACGGCGATTTGGTGCGCCTCAGCGGCAACAAGCCCGAGGTCGCGGGCAGCGTGCCCGTGGGGCGGCTCGCGGTGGATGGCAACCGGCTGCTGCCCTTGCAGGGCGGGCTGATCGGCGCGCGCAAGCGCATGCTGTTCAATGGCATCGTGATGGCGAGCCTGGCGGTGGACGGGGAGGGGCGCGTCATGGGCCGCCCCCGTGTCTCCGCCCCTGGCCTCTTCGACGCCGAGGGGCCGGAGCCGCAGCAGCTGGCCGATGAGCTGGCCCGCGGCATCAACGACCTGCCCAAGGGGCTGCGGCGCGAGGATGATTCGCTGGCCGAGGCGGCCCGCGGCGTGCTGCGCCGCGCGCTGGGCCGGCGGCTGCGCAAGCGGCCCAATGTCGAAGTCCATCTGCTGCGGGTCTAGGCCATGACGTTTTCGATGGGTTGGTTCATCAGCTTCGTCATCTTCGCCCTGGTGTGGTGGACGGTGCTGTTCTGCGTGCTGCCGGTGGGGGTGAAGCCCGATGTGCAGGGCGACATCGAAGCTGGCGGATGGCGGGGCGCGCCCACCACGCCGATGATCTGGCGGAAGCTTCTCTGGACCACCCTCATCTCGGTGGTGCTGTGGCTCGCGATCGTCTGGCTGGTGGACAGCAACATCATCAGCTTCCGCGACGAGTGGCTGGCGATCCCTGATCGCTGAAATCCGCACAAGAAAAAGGCGGCTGCCGGATTTTTACCAGCTCGCCGCCTGCGTTTTGGGCAATCGCGTTGGGTTGCCCGTTTTTTCGCCGTCTGCTGGCCCGTTTTGCCGTTGAGCGACACCGGGCCTTTGCGGCATTTTCCACGTCAGAGAGAGGGCTTTCCTCTTTCTGCCGTGTGACTGGCGTTTCCTCCCTTAACTTGGGCCGCTCCCTGACGGGGGTGGCCCTTTCTTTTTTTTAACTGGTTGCGCCTCCGAACATCAAGACATTTTTGGGATTAATTTGATGTTGCGGCGCAGCATTCTTGCGCGTGGCGAGTCGGTGCCGCAACGATGCCGCCCTCTGGCCGTGGCGATTTGAGGCCGGCCCGATCTGCGCTACAGCAGGCGCGACCCGCCCGATGTGGCCTTTTCCCGGGAAACCAGACCTTGCGCCTCACCCGTGCCTTCCTGCCCACGCTCAAGGAAACGCCTGCCGAGGCGCAGATCGTCTCGCACCGCCTCATGCTGCGGGCGGGGCTGATCCGGCAGACCTCCGCCGGCATCTACACCTGGCTGCCCGCTGGCTTGCGCGTGCTGAACCGCGTGGCCGACATCGTGCGCGAGGAACAGGACCGCGCCGGCGCGCAGGAGGTGCTGATGCCCACCATCCAGCCCGCCGAACTCTGGCAGCGCTCCGGCCGCTACGAGGATTACGGCAAGGAGATGCTGCGCATCCGCGACCGGCACGACCGCGAGATGCTCTATGGCCCCACCAATGAGGAAATGATCACGGATGTGTTCCGCGGCTACGCGACGTCCTACCGCGACCTGCCGCGCAACCTCTACCACATCCAGTGGAAGTTCCGGGACGAGGTGCGCCCCCGCTTCGGCGTGATGCGCGGCCGCGAATTCCTGATGAAGGACGCCTATTCCTTCGACATGACGAAGGAAGGCGCGCAGCACAGCTATCGCCAGATGCTCTACGCCTATCTGCGCACCTTCCAGCGGATGGGCCTGCGCGCCCTGCCGATGCGGGCCGACACCGGCCCCATCGGCGGCAATCTCAGCCATGAATTCATCATCCTGGCCGAGACGGGCGAAAGCACCGTCTTCTACGACTCGGCGCTGGAGGAGATCGACTGGGCGGCCAAGGCCTTCGACTTCGACAGCCAGGCCGACATGGAAGCCTGCTTCAACCTCGCCACCTCCGCCTATGCCGCGACCGAGGAAATGCAGGACGAGGCCGAGTGGGCCAAGGTGCCCGCCGACCGCCAGCGCACCGGGCGCGGCATCGAGGTCGGCCACATTTTCTATTTCGGCACCAAGTATTCCCAGCCCATGGGCCTCTCCGTCGCCGGGCCGAATGGCGAGGCGGTGGTGCCCGAGATGGGCAGCTACGGCATCGGCGTCTCGCGCCTGGTCGCCGCGCTGATCGAGGCCAACCATGACGAGGCCGGCATCAAGTGGCCCGATGCGGTGGCCCCCTGGAAGCTCGCCATCCTGAACCTCAAGCCCGGCGACGCCGCCTGTGACGCGCTGTGCGAGAAGCTGCACGCCGCTTTCCCCAACGAGGCCGTCTATGACGACCGGCCGGAGCGCGCGGGCGTGAAGTTCAACGACGCCGACCTGATGGGCTTCCCCTGGCAGGCCATCATCGGGCCGCGCGGCGCCGCGGCCGGCCGCGTCGAACTCAAGCGCCGCATGACCGGTGAACGCGTCGAATGCAGCTTCGACGAGGCGCTGGCCAAGTTGGGTTCCTGATGTTCAACGCCTTCGAACGCAAGGTCGCCGCCCGCTACCTGCTCTCGCGGAAGAGTGATCGGTTCACCTCGGTGATCGCGACCTTCTCCTTCCTCGGCATCATGCTGGGGGTGGCGACGCTCATCATCGTCATGTCTGTCATGGGCGGATTCCGGCAGGAATTGCTGGGGCGCATCCTGGGCCTCAACGGCCATATGGGCGTCTATGCGGCCGAGCGCGGCAACCTGACCGAGTTCGACGCCGTGGCCGAGGCCATCCGCCGCGTGCCCGGCGTCACGGTGGCGACGCCCGTGGTCGAGGGCCAGCTTCTGGTCACCAGCGAGGCGGGGGGCGCCACGGGTGGCCTCGCGCGCGGCATCCGCCCGGAAGATCTGCGCGCGCGCCGCATCATCGCCGACAACATCCGCGCAGGCAGCCTCGCGCAGTTCGAGGGCGATGACGCCGTGGCCATCGGCACGCGGCTGGCACTCAGGCTTGGTGTGAATGTGGGCGACCGCGTGACATTGGTCAGCCCGCAAGGGCGCACCACCGTCATCGGCACCGTGCCGCGGCTGCGCGCCTATCGCGTGGTGGCACTCTTCGAAGTCGGCATGAACGAATACGACAGCAGCTACGTCTTCATGCCCATGCAGGCCGCCCAGCTCTACTTCCAGACGGGGGATGCCGCGACTCAGGTGGAGGTCTTCGTGGAGGACCCCACCCGTGTGCGGACGGTAAACCTCGCCATCCGCGCGGCGCTGGCCCGACCCGTTCGCATCCTGGACTGGCAGGACGCAAATTCCAGCTTCTTCGCGGCGGTGCAGGTGGAACGGAACGTGATGTTCCTGATCCTGACCCTCATCATCATCGTGGCGGCGTTCAACATCATCTCCTCCCTCATCATGCTGGTGAAGGACAAGGGGCGCGACATCGCGGTGCTCCGCACCATGGGCGCGACGCAGGGCGCCATCCTGCGCATCTTCCTCTTGTGCGGGGCGCTGATCGGGGTGGTGGGCACCACGCTCGGCTTCATCCTGGGCGTGGTGTTCTGCCTCAACATCGAAAGCATCCGGCAATTCATCCAGGCGCTGTCGGGCGCCGAGCTGTTCAGCGCCGAGATCTACTTCCTGACGCAGCTTCCCGCCGTGCTGAACTGGCGCGAGGTGGCGCAGGTCGTGGCGCTGGCCCTGTCGCTCTCGCTGCTCGCCACCCTCTATCCCTCCTGGCGCGCCGCGCGCACCGATCCGGTGGAGATGCTGCGCAATGAGTGACCCCCTTCGCCTGGCCTCCGTCGCCCGGCGCTACCGCACCGAGGCGGGCTCGCTGGAGGTGCTGCGCGAGGCGGACCTCACCATCGCGCGTGGCGAGGTGGTGGCGCTGGTGGCGCCCTCCGGCACCGGCAAGTCCACCCTGCTGCACCTGGCGGGGCTGCTGGAACGCCCCGATGCCGGCGAGGTCTATATCGCGGGTCAGGCCGCCGGCACGTTGGATGACGGCGCCCGCACGGCCATCCGTCGCAACACCATCGGCTTCGTGTATCAGTTCCACCACCTGCTGGCCGAGTTCACGGCGGTGGAGAACGTCATGCTGCCGCAGATGACGGCCGGCGTGGCCGCCGGTCAGGCGCGGACGCGGGCCGCGGAGCTGCTGAACACCTTCGGCCTCGCCTCGCGCCTCGACCACCGGCCGGGCAAGCTTTCGGGCGGCGAGCAGCAGCGGGTGGCCATCGCGCGCGCGCTCGCCAACAGCCCGGCCCTGCTGCTGGCGGATGAGCCCACGGGCAATCTCGACGCGACGACGGCGGGCCTCGTCTTCGAGCAATTGCTGGCCGAGGCACGGGGCAGGGGGCTTGCCGCCCTGATCGCCACCCACAACCCGGAGCTGGCGGCGCGGATGGACCGGGTGGTGACCCTTCGGGACGGGCGCATCATCCCCGGCTGAGGGGCGGTGGACAGCGGCGCCGCGCCGCCCCACCTTTGCGTCACAGCCAGGAAGGAAACACGACATGGCCGAATACCCCAATGTCCAGCTTCACATCGCCGGCCAGTGGCGCGGCGGCGAGGGCGGCAAGACCATCGACGTCCTGAACCCCGCGAGCGAGGAGGTGGTGGGCACCGTCGCCCATGCCAGCCAGCGCGACCTGGACGCGGCCCTGGAGGCCGCCGAGCGCGGTTTCGCCACCTGGCGCAAGGTCAGCCCCTATGAGCGCGCCAAGACCATGCGCAAGGCGGCCGACCTGCTCCGCAGCCGCGCCGACGCCATCGCCCGCCTGATGACGCTGGAGCAGGGCAAGCCCGTGGCCGAGGCCAAGATGGAGGTCATGGCCGCCGGCGACATCATCGAATGGTTCGCCGAGGAATCGCGCCGCACCTATGGCCAGGTGATCCCGGCGCGCGGCCAGGGCATCTACCAGCTCGCGATCAAGGAGCCCGTGGGCCCCGTCGCCGCCTTCACCCCCTGGAACTTCCCGATCAACCAGGTGGTCCGCAAGCTGTCCGCGGCGCTGGCGGCCGGCTGCTCCATCATCGTGAAGGCCCCGGAAGAGACGCCGGCCAGCCCCGCCGAGCTGATCAAGTGCTTCCTCGAAGCCGGCGTGCCGGGCGATGTGATTGGCCTCGTCTATGGCGTGCCCAGCGAGATCAGCAGCTACCTCATCGCGCACCCCACCATCCGCAAGGTGACGTTCACGGGCAGCACGCCGGTCGGCAAGATGCTCTCGGCGATGGCCGGCCAGCACATGAAGCGCGTGACGATGGAACTTGGCGGCCATGCGCCGGCCATGGTCTTCGACGACGCGGATGTGGAACACGCGGCCAAGACGCTCGCCATGGCCAAGTTCCGCAATGCGGGCCAGGTCTGCGTCAGCCCCACGCGCTTCCTGGTGCAGGAGAAGGTCTACGACCAGTTCGTGGCCAGCTTCATCAGCCACGCCAAGTCCGTGAAGGTCGGCGACGGCATGGCCGAGGGCACCACCATGGGCCCCATGGCCAATGAGCGCCGCGTGCCGCAGATGGAAACGCTGATCGCCGACGCGAAGGGCAAGGGTGCCGAGATCGCCACCGGCGGCAACCGCATCGGCAACAAGGGCTATTTCTTCGAGCCGACGGTCGTCACCGGCGTGACCACCGACATGCGCGCCATGAACGAGGAGCCCTTCGGCCCCGTTGCCCTCATGCGCCCCTTCAAGGACCTGGAGGAGGTGGTGGGCGAAGCCAACCGCCTGCCCTTCGGCCTGGCCAGCTACGCCTTCACCACCAGCGGCAAGACGGCGCAGGCCCTGGCGGCCGGGGTCGAGGTGGGCATGATGACCATCAACCACCTGGGCCTGGCGCTTCCGGAAGTGCCCTTCGGCGGCGTGCGCGACAGCGGCTACGGCACCGAGGGCGGTTCGGAGGCCATCGACGCCTATCTGAACACGAAGTTCGTCAGCCAGTTCGGGCTTTGACGCTTCGCTTCCCCACGAAATCGCTTCGCGGTTTCGTGGGGGCCCCGTCCTGGCGTTGATCCTGGGCGGGGGCACCGCGTTGCCGCGGCAAAGCCGCGGCGCCGCCCGAGGGGGCATCACGCCCTCCGGCGCGCTACACTGGGCGCAGTCTCGGAGTCGCGCATGGGCTTTGTCCACCTCCACACCCACTCCGCCTATTCGCTGAGCGAGGGCGCCATCAAGGCCGAGAAGCTGCCGGCGCTCGCGCTGGCCGCCAACATGCCGGCCGTGGCCCTGACCGACACGGCCAACCTCTTCGGCGCGCTGGAATTCGCGCAAGCCGCGGCCGGCAAGGGCATCCAGCCCATCATGGGCTGCCAGCTCTTTCTTTCGCGCGGGGAATCGCACAGCGACCCCAACCGCAACGGCGCGGATGTGGTGACGGCGCTGGCCATGGATGCGGAGGGCTGGGGCAATCTCCAGCGCCTGTCCTCGCTGGGCTGGATGGGCACCGATGTCTCGGGCAAGCCCGCCGTCACGCTCGACCAGTTGCTCACCCATGGCGCGGGCATCTTCCTGCTGACGGGGGGCGACCATGGCCCGCTGTCGCGCCTGCTGGCCGAAGGGCGGCGCCCCGTTGCCGAGCAGCTGCTCCACGCGCTGCGCGAGGGCTTCGACGGGCGCCTCGCGGTGGAGCTGATGCGCCACCACACCGACCGCCAGGCCGCACTCGAACCCGGGCTGCTGCGCCTGGCCGATGAGGCGGCGCTGCCCATCGTCGCCACCAACGACGTCTATTTCGCCGAGGCCAAGATGCACGAGGCGCATGACGCGCTGCTCTGCATCGCGGAGGGCCGCCTGATCACCGAGGCGCAGCGCCGGCGCGTCACCCCGCACCACTGGTTCAAGCCCGCGGACCAGATGCGCGCCCTGTTCCAGGACCTGCCCGAGGCCTGCGACAACACGCTGGCCATCGCGCGCATGTGCGCCGTGATGGCGGAGGTGAAGAAGCCCGAACTGCCCATCTGCCCCAAGGTCCAGCCCGGCCGCACCGAGGCCGAGACGGTGGCCGACATGGCCCGCACGGGCCTCGCGCGCCGCTTCCCCGAGGGTGTGCCGCCCGTCCACGCCGAACGGCTGGAATACGAGCTCACCGTCATCGAGCAGATGGGCTTCTCGGGCTACTTCCTGATCGTGGCCGACTTCATCCAGTGGGCGAAGGCGCAGGGCATTCCGGTGGGGCCGGGGCGCGGTTCGGGCGCGGGCTCGGTGGCCGCCTGGGCGCTGTCCATCACCGACCTCGACCCGCTGCGCTTTGGCCTGCTGTTCGAGCGCTTCCTGAACCCCGAGCGCGTCTCGATGCCGGATTTCGACATCGACTTCTGCCAGGACCGCCGCGACGAGGTCATTGACTATGTCCGCCGCGAATATGGCGAGGAGCGCGTCGCGCAGATCATCACCTTCGGCAAGCTCCAGGCCAAGGCGGCGGTGCGCGATGTGGGCCGCGTGCTGGGCATGCCCTATGGCCAGGTGGACCGCATCGCGAGCCTGATTCCGAACAATCCCGCCAACCCGGTCAGCCTGAAGGACGCCATCGCGGGCGAACCGCGCCTCAAGGACATGCAGGCGAGCGACGAGGCCGTGGCGCGGCTGCTCGACATCGCGCTGCAGGTGGAGGGGCTCTATCGCAACGCTTCCACCCACGCGGCGGGCGTGGTCATCGGGCGGCGGCCGCTGATCGAGATCACCTCCATCTACCGCGACCCGCGTTCGCCGCACCTCATCACCCAGTATTCGATGAAGCATGTCGAGAACGCCTCGCTGGTGAAGTTCGACTTCCTCGGCCTCAAGACGCTGACGGTGCTGCAACGCGCCGTGGCGCTGCTGAAGGCCCAGGGCGTGGAGGTGGACATCGACGCCCTGCCGCTCGATGACGCGGCCACCTACGCCATGCTGGCCCGCGGCGATGCCGCCGGCGTGTTCCAGTTCGAAGGCCAGGGGATGCGCGACTGCCTGCGCGCCATGCGCCCCGACCGCTTCGAGGATCTGATCGCCGCCGTCTCGCTCTACCGGCCGGGCCCGATGGAGAACATCCCGGCCTATTGCGCCCGCAAGCATGGCGAGAAGTGGGAGGCGCCGCACCCCTCCATCCAGGACATCCTGGGCGAGACCTACGGCATCATGGTCTACCAGGAACAGGTGATGCAGATCGCCCAGGTCATGGCGGGCTACAGCCTTGGCGGCGCGGATCTGCTGCGCCGTGCCATGGGCAAGAAGAACAAGGAGGAGATGGCGAAGCAGCGCGACATCTTCTGCGAGGGTGCCGCGAAGAACGGCGTCTCCGCCGCCAAGGCGGGCGAGGTCTTCGACCTCATGGAGAAATTCGCCAATTACGGCTTCAACAAATCGCACGCGGCGGCCTATGCGCTGGTGGCCTATCAGACCGCCTGGCTGAAGGCGAACCACCCCGTCGCCTTCCTCGCCGCCTCCATGACGCTGGACATGGACAAGACCGACAAGCTGGCCTCCCACATGCAGGAGGCGGCGCGGCTCGGCATCAAGGTGCTGCCGCCGGACATCAACCGCTCCGCCGCCGAATTCACCATCGAGGCGCATGACGGCAAGCCCGCCATCCGCTTCGCCCTGGCCGCCATCAAGCGGGTGGGGCTCGCCGCCATGCGGGACCTCGTCGCGGCGCGGGCGCAGGGCGGGGATTTCACCAGCCTGGCCGACTTCGCCGCCCGCGTGGACCCGCGGCTGCTGAACAAGATGCAGCTGGAAAACCTAGCCAAGGCCGGCGCCTTCGACAGCCTGGAGGGGAACCGCGCGCGCCTCGTGGCCGGCGCCGAGACGGTGCTGCGCCGCGCCCAGGCGAGCGCCGAGGACCGCGCCAGCAACCAGATCGGCCTCTTCGCGGAGGTGGAGCAGGGCCCGCCCATGCTGCGCCTGCCGGACATGCCGGACTGGCCCACCCTGGACAAGCTGGGCTTCGAGGCGGAGGCGGTGGGCTTCCACCTCTCCGCCCACCCGCTCGACACCTACAAGATGGCGCTGCGCCGGCTGGGCTGCACGCCCTCGGCCCTCATCGCGGAGAAGGCGCGGGCGGGGTCCACGCGGCTCAAGCTCGCCGGCACCGTCACCGCGCGCAAGGAGCGCAACACCAAGACCGGCAGCCGCATGGCCTGGGTCAGCCTCTCCGACCAGACGGGCGGCTATGAGGTGACCTTCTTCAGCGAGGTGCTGAACCGCGCGCGCGAGTTGCTGGAGGATGGGAAGGCCGTGCTCGTCACGGCCGAGGTGCGGCTGGAGGGGGAGGCGCTGCGCCTCACCGCCCAGGATATCGAGGCGCTGGACAAGGCGGCGGCTGGGGTGGGGCAGGGCATGCGCATCATCCTCGAAGCCGCCAGCGCCCTGCCCGATATCCGCGCCCTGCTGGAGCGCGACGGGCGTGGGCGCGGGCGCGTGAGCCTCGTGCCGCAACTGGGGCCGGGCCAGGATGTCGAGATCACGCTGCCCGGCGGCTGGAACGTCTCGCCGCGGATGATGCAGGCGCTGAAGGTGTTGCCCGGCGTGGCGAATGTGGAGGAGGTGTAGCTACTCCTTCGCCCGCGCATCCTTCGCCAGTAGCTTGGCCTGGGACTGCATGCGGTCCAGCAGCCCCAGCCCCAGCGCGCCGGCCACGAAGGTGACATGGATGCCGATGGCCCAGCCCAGCTCCCGGTCCGAGAGCGAGCTGATGTCCATGAATTTCTGCAGCAAATGGATGGAGCTGATGGCGACGATGGCGATGCCCACCTTCAGCTTGAGGTTGCCCGGGTCGAGGTTCGACACCCATTCGATCTTGGAGGCGCCCTTCGCATCCGTCAGCCGCGAGACCAGGCTGTCATAGGAGGAGATGGCGACCATCGCGACCAGTGAGGCGACCAGCGCGCTGTCCACCAGGTAGAGCAGCCCCAGCAGCATCTGCGAATCGGAAGTGGAGGTCAGCGTGTCCGCCGCGAACTTCCAAACCTTCACCAGGAAGCGCACGGCATAGGCCGCCAGCGCCACCGCGAGGCCGAGATAGAAGACCACCAGGATGTACCGGCTGGCCAGCACCGCCCGGTCGGATAGGTTCTGCATGGGACGCATCGCCGCGTTCAGGGATGAAGGAACCATAGAATGATTCAACGTCTGGCCGAAGAGGGGCGCCTGTCGGGTGCCGTGGTCCATGGCGGGCTGGTCTATCTCGCGGGGCAGGTGGCCGATGACGCCACCCTCGATGCCGAAGGCCAGACCGCCGACATCCTGAGGCAAATCGATGCGCTGCTGGCCGAGGCCGGCACCAGCAAGAAGAACCTGCTGAGCGTGCAGATCATCCTGGCCGACATCCGCGACGCGCCGGCGATGAACCGCGCCTGGGACGCCTGGCTGGACCCCGCCGCCAAGCCCGCCCGCATGACGATCCAGGCCCCGCTGGTGGACCCGGCGTGGCGGGTAGAGATCACGGGCATCGCGGCCATCGCGGCCTGAACACAGCCTTCGCCGGCAACGGAAAGGGCGTGGCGGCGTTTCGTGGAGCGTAGATTCCGCCACCCCTTCACCCGCATTTCGCCGCATTGCCGGTCATGATGTGACAGCATAAGCAAAGTGAAGAACGCAAGTGACACCCGGCACCCCTGATTTCTGGCACCGCAAGCGCGTCCTCGTGACCGGCGGCGCAGGCTTCCTCGGCTCTAACCTCTGCCATGCCCTGGCGGGGCTCGGCGCGCGTGTTACCGCGCTCGACGCCATGCTGCCCGATGGCGGCGCCAACCCCGCCAATCTGGAAGGGGCCGGCGTGATGCTGGTGCGCGGGGATCTGCGCGACACGGAACTCGCCACGCTCTGCCAGGGCACGGATGTGCTGTTCAACCTGGCGGCCCAGACCAGCCATATGGGCGGCCAGCGTGACCCGGTGGCCGACATCGCCATCAACGCCGTGGCCCAGGTGCGCCTGGTGCAGGCCATGCGTGAGGCGGCGCCGGAGGCCGCGGTGGTGCATGCCTCCACAAGGCAATTCTACGGGCGTCCCATCAGCCTGCCGGTGGATGAACTGCACCCGGTCAACCCGCCCGACGCCAATGGCGTGTCCAAATGGGCGGGCGAGCAATATTGGCTGCTGGAAAGCCGCGTGCTGGGTCGCCCCGTCGTCTCGCTGCGCCTGACCAACTGCTATGGCCCGCGGCTGCGCATCGCCGATGCGCGGCAGACCTTCCTCGGCATCTGGATGCGCCGGGTGCTGGAGGGAGAAGCCTTCGAAGTGTGGGGCGGCGCCCAGCTGCGCGACCTCGCCTATGTGGATGACGTGACCCGCGCCTTCCTCATGGCCGCCGAGCACGCCGGCAAGAGCGATGTGACCGGGCGTGCCTTCAACCTCGGCGGCGCGCCGCCCATCTCGCTGCTGGACCTCGCCGAGCTGCTCATCAAGGCCAATGGTGGCGAGGGCAGCTACGTCACCCGCGAATTCCCGGCCGACCGCGCCCCCATCGACATCGGCAGCTACCACGCCGACGACCGCGCCTTCCGCGCGGCCACCGGCTGGGCGCCGAGCGTTTCCCTGGATGATGGCCTCAAGCGCAGCCTCGAATGGTACCGTGCGCGCATGGCCGACTACGCCTTCTGAAGGACGACCCACCGATGAACGCCCCCACTGCCATGCTGCCCTTCGCCGACCCGGGTGCGGGCTACCGGGCCCTCCAGCCCGAGATTGATGCCGCCGTGGCCCGCGCCCTCGCCTCGGGCTGGTACATCCTGGGCGCCGAGGGCGAGGCCTTCGAGCGGGAATTCGCCGAGTGGCTGGGCCTGCCGCGCGCCGTGGGCTGCGCCAATGGCACGGATGCGCTGATGCTCATCCTGCGCGGCATGGGCATCGGCCCGGGCTGCACCGTCGCCACCGTCAGCCACACCGCCGTCGCCACCGTGGCCGCGATCGAGATGGCGGGCGCCACGCCCCTCCTGCTCGACATTGATCCCGAGACCTACACCATGGACGCCGACGAATTGGCGGCCGTGCTGGAGGAACCGCCGCCCGGCCTGCCGCCCATCCGCGCCGCCATTCCCGTGCACATCTATGGCCAGGCCTGTGACCTCGGGCCCATGCTGGAGGCCTGCCGCGCCGCCGATGTGCGCCTCATCGAGGATTGTGCCCAGGCCCATGGCGCGGCCTGGCAGGGCCAGCGCCTCGGCACGCTGGGTGATGCGGCGGCGTTCAGCCTCTACCCCACCAAGAACCTGGGCGCGCTGGGCGATGGCGGCATCCTCGCCACCGCCGATGCCGAGCTGGCCGACCGCATCGCGGCCATCCGGCAATATGGCTGGAAGCGCCGCTACATCAGCGACATGCAGGGTGTGAATTCGCGCCTGGACGAAATCCAGGCCGCCATCCTGCGCGTGAAGCTGCAGCACCTGGACGCGCAGAACGCCCGCCGCCAGCAGATCGCGGCCGCCTATGACGCCGCGATCGCGGGCACGGGCCTCACCGCGCCGGTGCGCCGTCCGGGCTGCGAGCATGTCTTCCACCTCTACGTGCTGCGCCACCCCGAGCGCGATGCCATCATGGCGGCGCTGAAGGCCCAGGGCATCGGCACCGGCATCCACTACCCCATGCCGGTGCACGAGCAGCCGGCCTATGAGGGCCGCGTGGCGCTCGGTCCCGCCGATTGCGACGAGACCTCCCGCGCGGCGCGCGAGGTGTTCAGCCTGCCCATGTATCCCGAACTGACGGATGAGCAGGTGGAACGCGTCTGCACGGCCCTGCGCGCGCTCTGACCGCGCGGGTCATCCCGGCCAGGGCAGGTCGAGCCAGGACAGGTGCCCGCCCTTGCCGGCCCCCGTGTCCAGGAACACGGCCTGCCCGCCGGAGCGCCCGCGCAGCGACAAAGGCCGGCCATCGCGGGAGCGCTGGTCATGCCCGCAATAGACGGTGATGCCGGGCGGGATGGAATCGAGCCAGTGCAGGACCCGCTCCGGGAAGCCATCCGCCGCCGTGCGCCCCGTCACCTGGCCATAGAGCGCGCGAGCCAAAGCGCCCTCGGGCTTGCTCTCTCCCGCCGCGGCGGGTGACGCGCCGAGCAGCATGGCCGGATGATAGGCCGCATGGACGAAGATCCAGGGGCCAAGGCGCAGCCAGGCTGGTGCATGGCTGATCTGGCGGATGGCGCAGCGTGCCAGGGTCTCGCCATCCTCGGCGGCGCTCAGTTGGTCCAGCGTGCGCGGCACGGCCTCGGCGGGGCTGCGGACGCGGGCGCCCATCAGGGCGCGCCGCAGCTTGTGGTCATGGTTGCCCAGCAGGAAGACGCCTTCGCCCGCTTCCTGCATGGCGAAGGCCATCCGCAGCGCGCCGGGCGCGTCCGGGCCGTAATCCGTCAGGTCGCCCAACTGGATGACGAAGCGCCCCGCGGCGCGCGCGCCCTCCAGCGCGGCGCGGAAGGCCGGCGCGTCGCCATGCACGTCGCCCACCACGCGCAGCCCGGTGAAGCCCTTCTCCCGCAGCCCGGCCAGGTCAGGTCTCACGCCGGCACGGCCTCCTTCCGCAAGGCCGCATAGGCCTCCAGCGCCCGCGCCCGCCCCGTGGCGTGTTCGACGATGGGGCGCGGATAATCCACGCCCAGCCGCACCCCCGCCCCGCGCAGCACCAGGTCCGGCGCCTCCCAGGGCTTGTGGAGATACTTGTCCGGCAGCTTCGCCAGTTCGGGCACCCAATGCCGGACATAGGCGCCATCCGCGTCGAACTTCTCGCCTTGCAGGGTCGGGTTGAACACGCGGAAATAGGGGGCCGCATCGGCGCCGCAGCCCGCCACCCACTGCCAGGACGCGCTGTTGGAGGCGAGGTCGCCATCCAGCAGCGTGTCCCAGAACCAGGCCGCCCCCGCCTGCCAGGGCTGGAGCAGGTGCTTCACCAGCAAGGAGCCCGCGATCATCCGCACACGATTGTGCATCCAGCCCATGCGCCAGAGCTGGCGCATGCCCGCATCCACGATGGGATAGCCGGTGCGGCCGCGCTGCCAGGCGCGCAGCAGCTTCGCGTCCGGCCGCCAGGGGAATTGGGCGAAACTGGCCTGGAGCGGCGCCTCGGGCAGTTCCGGCCGGTGCCAGAGCAGGTGGTAGGAGAATTCCCGCCAGAGAATCTCCTTCAGGAAGGTGGCCTCGCCCTTGGCGCCGGCCTCCCGCGCCGCGTGCCAGATTTGCCGGGGCGAGATCTCGCCGAAGCGCAGATGGGGCGAAAGCCCCGACGTCCCCTCCACGCCGGGGGTGTTGCGGGCGCCGTCATAACCTTCCAGCGCGCGCGCGGCGAAGCGCCGGAGGCGTGACCGCGCGCCCGCCTCGCCCGGGGTCCAGTGGCGGGGGAATTCCCGCCACCAGTCGCGTTCGGGCATCAGTCCCAGCGCATCCAGCTGCACGCCTTCTGGCGCATCGGCCAGGGCGTGCAGCTTGCCGGGCGCGGGCAGGGGAGGCGGCGGCTCGCCCAGCGCGAACAGCGCACGGGAGAAGGGGGTATAGACCGAATAGGGCTTGCCCTGCCCGGTGCGGACCCGGTGCGGCTCGTGCAGCAGGGTCGAGCTATGCAGGACCAGCCGCCGCCCCTCCGCCTGCAATGCCTTGGCCACCGCCTCGTCGCGCCGCCGCGCCCAGGGTTCGTAGAGCCGGCCCGCGTGGACTTCCGAGGCGCCGATGGCGGCGGCCAGTTGCGGCACCAGCGCCTCCGCCCTGCCCAACGCCAGGTGAAGCGTGGCGCCGCGCGACGCCAGCGCATCCCGCAGCGCGGCCAGGCTGTGATGCAGCCACCAACGCTGGGCGCCGCCATGGGCCCATCCGGCGGCCGCCTCGTCATCCAGGATGTAGCAGGCCAGCAGCGGCCGATCCTGGGCCGCATGAAGTGTCGGGTTGTCGTCGAGGCGGAGGTCCTGGCGGAACCAGATGAGGGCGGGTGTCATGTCATTGCAGATGTGGGGCCGATCCGCCGGGGCCGGAACCCCGCAACCGGCACAAAGCTTGGGCGTTCGTTTCCCACGGGTCCGAACAGGACCCACACATGTGCAGAAGGAAACCCCCAATGCTTCACCGACGCCTGATGCTCGCCGCCCTGCCGACCCTGGTCGCCGGCGGCGCCTTCGCCCAGACCGTGGGCACCACCACCGCACCCGCGCCCCTCTCCACCCCCTCCGTCCAGGGCGGCCAGGTGACGAATGTGGTGGACACGCTCGCTTCCGCGGGTGGGTTCAACCAGTTCCTGGGCCTCCTGCAGCGCGCGGGCGTGATCGAGCAGCTGCGCGGCGCGGGTCCCTTCATCCTGCTGGCGCCGAACGACATGGCCATGAACCGCGCCCCGCAGGGCTTCATTTCCCAGCTGGCGCCCGCCCAGCCGACGGGGCAGCAGTCCTCGGGCGATCCCGAGCGCCTGATCGCCTTCGCGAACAGCCACATCATCCAGAGCGAGCTGCGCCTGTCGGCCATCATGGGCCGCAACACCGAGCTGCGGACGCGCAATGGCAATGTGATCGTGATCGAGGCGCAGCCCGGCACGGCCGTGCGCGTGCTGGATACCATGCAGGGTGGCCAGGGCGCCGGCGGTCTGAGCATCGAGGGCCGTCAGCGCAACATCGAGGTCGCGGAAATCCGCGCCAGCAATGGCGTGGTCTGGCCGATCAGCCTGCCGATCCTGGTCTGATCATGCCAGGGCCTGACGCGGTCAGGCCGAGACGACACCGCGCTGGGGCATGACGGGCAGGCTGTGAAGCCGCTCCTGCCCCAGCAGGAAAGCCCGCGCACCGCGCGGGAAGAGGGGCGCGAAGGCCGCGTCCCTCGCCTCCAGCCCGCCCGTGTAGGCGCCCAGGGCTGGCAGGATGAGACGCCTCCCATCCCCCAGGAAACATGGCCGGGTTACATGCCCCGCCCGCGTCGGGACGCTGGCCTTGGGGTGGTAATGCCCGCTCAGCTCCCCCGCGCCATGGCGTGCCAGGGCCGGGCTTGCGATGTGGCGGAACACCAGCGGCCCCTCCAGCAACTCCTCGACGGCGACGCCAGGCAGCCCCGATGGCGGCGTCGGGTCATGGTTGCCCAGCACCCAGACCAGCTCCCGCCCCGCCATGAGCCGCCCCAGCAGCGCGGCATCCTCCGCGCAGAGGCGCGTGGCGCCATGTGCGTCATGGAAGCTGTCACCCAGCAGGATGACGCGCTTCGGGGCATGGCGCCGCAGCGCGCGCTGCAACGCCTCCAGCGTGGCCCGCGTGTCATAGGGCGGCAGCAAGCGCCCACGCCCGGCGAAGTGGCTGCCCTTCTCCAGATGCAGGTCCGCCGCGATCAGCGTGGACCGTGCCGGCCAGAGCGCCACGCCGAGTGGGCAGAGCATGATGCGCTCTCCCGCCATGTGCAGGGGCGCGAGGCTCATCGCACCACCTTGCCCCGTGGCGCGCTGCGGATGAAGCGGCTACGGCGCGGGGGCGGGGGGCGTTCTTCCGGCGCTTCCGGCAATTGACCTTCGAACATCTCGGCCCCATCGGTGGCTTCGGCCACCAGGGCGGCGGCCTCGGCCAGCAGCGCATCCTCGGCACCGCCCGCCACCCATTCGCGGCCGATCTCGATCAGCGCGGGCACCGCGAGCGGCGAGACGCGGTCCAGCCGCATGTGCTGCACCCGGCCCTTCGCGCGGGACAGCAGGGTGCCGAGGCGGTGCACGTCCGTCAGGCCGAAGGCCGCCTCGGCGCGGGTGGCGCGCAGCAGGATGTGGTCAGGCTCATGCCGCCGCAGCACGTCGTAGATCAGGTCGGAATTCATGCTCATCTGCCGCCGGCTCTTCTCGATGCCGGGCAGTTGCTTGTCCAGCAGCCCGGCGATGGTCGCGATGTTGCGGAAGGTGCGGCGCAGCATGCTGCTCTCCGCGATCCATTCCTCCAGCTCTTCCCCCAGCAGATCCTCGACGAAGAGGGCGGACGGGTCGGCCGGTTCGAAAGCCGACCATATGGCCATGACATAATCGGTCGCGACATAGCCGAGCGGCCCCCAGCCCAGCCGCTCCATCCGCTTCGTCGCCAGCATGCCCAAGGTCTGGTGCGCGAGCCGCCCCTCGAAGCAATAGGCCACCAGGAACCATTTGCCGCCGCGCGGGAAGGTCTCGACCAGCAGCCCGTCGGCGCGGGGCAGGGCGCTCTTGAACTGCTGCAGGCGCAGCCAGTCGCGCACGCTTTCAGGCAGCAGATCCCATGCGCCGGGCCGGGCCAGGATGGCGCGCACCCTTGTCGCGAGATGCGTCGAAAGCGGCATGCGGCTGCCCGCATAGGCGGGCACGCGCGGGTCGCCCTCGCCACCGCGCGTCACCTCCGCCGTGACACCCGCGATGCGCTCGAAGCGCAGCACCTGGCCCGCGAAAAGGAAGGCGTTGCCGGGCGAGAGGGTGGAGAGGAACCATTCCTCCACCTCCCCCAGAACGGGGCCGCCCCGCAGCTTCACCTTCATCAGCGGGGCTTCGACAATGGTGCCGAGGTTCAGCCGCAGCTGCCGCGCCACCAGCGGCCCGCGCACATGCACCATGCCCTCCGCGTCACGGAACAGGCGGCGGAAGCGGTCATAGTTTTGCAGCGCGTAGCCGCCATCCTCGACGAAGCGCAGCACATCGTCGAAATCCCGGCGGGACAGCTCCGCATAGGGCGCCGCGCGCGTCACCTCGGCATAGAGCGCATCCGGGTGGAAGGGCGCGTGGCAGGCCATGGCCAGCACATGCTGCGCCAGCACGTCCAGCCCGCCGGGGCGCGGGGGGTCGCCGTCCAGCTCCTCCGCGGCGACCGATTCGAGGGCGGCGGCGCATTCGATCACCTCGAAGCGGTTGGCGGGCACGAGCCAGGCCGAGGAGGCCTCATCCATCCGGTGGTTCGCGCGGCCCACGCGTTGCAACAGCCGCGCAACGCCTTTCGGCGCGCCCACCTGGATCACCTGGTCCACATCGCCCCAGTCAATGCCGAGGTCGAGCGAGGAGGTGGCGACGACGGCGCGTAGCCTCCCCTCGGCCATGGCGGCCTCCACGCGGCGGCGCTGTTCCACGGTCAGGCTGCCGTGGTGCAGCGCAATGGGCAGCGCCTCCTCGTTCAGCTTCCACAATGCCGCGAAGATCAGTTCCGCCTGGGCGCGGGTGTTGACGAAGACGATGGTGACGCGCGCGGCCGTAATGCGTTCCAGGATCTCGGGCGCGGAAGCGAGGCCCATATGCCCGCCCCAGGGCAGGCGGCCGGCCGGAAGCTGCACGCCCAACCGTGGCGCGGCGCCCGCTGCCGCACGGATCAGCGCCACATCCCCTGGCCGCGCGGTGGGGGAGAGCCAGGCGCGCAGCGCCTCCGGATGGTTCACCGTGGCGGACAGCCCCACCCGCCGCATCGCGGGCGCCAGCATGGAAAGCCGCGCGAGGCCGAGCGCCAATTGGTCGCCCCGCTTGGTTCCGGCCAGCGCGTGCGCCTCATCCACCACCACCGCCCGCAGCCCGCCGAACAGGGTTGCGGCCTCGGGCAGGGAGAGCAGCAGAACCAGGCTCTCCGGCGTGGTCAGCAGGATATGCGGCGGCGCCTCGCGTTGGCGGGCGCGGCGGTTGGCCGGTGTATCGCCCGTGCGGGTCTCAACGCGGATGGGAAGGCCCATCTCCTCGATGGGCGTCATCAGGTTGCGCGCGATGTCCACCGCCAGGGCCTTCAAGGGCGAGACGTAGAGGGTGTGCAGCCCCTCGCGCGGGGCGTCGTGCAGTTCGATCAAGGAGGGCAGGAATCCCGCCAGCGTCTTGCCGCCCCCGGTGGGCGCGATGAGCAGGGCCGAACGCCCCGCCTCGGCCGCCGCCACCATGTCCAGCTGATGGGCGCGCGGCAGCCAGCCCCGTGCGGCGAACCAGTGTTGGAATGCGTCGGGCAGGGCCACCATCCGGGGCTTCGCATGCCACCTGCGGCATGCGGCGGGAAGGGGTCAGGGAGGATTCAGCCCCGAAGCCTCAACCGGCCGATCGAGAGTTGGGTCAGCGGGCCGAACTCCCGATGGCCGTCATACCAGGCCAGCAGCCGCGCCAGGAATTGCGGGGCATGCCGGGCGCTGACCTTGAACTCGCCCCAGTTGGGGTCGAACAAATGCAGCAACGGCCGGTCCTGCGGGACGGCGCTGGCCGTGTAGGAGGCCATCGCATGCCCCTGTGCCGGCGCGCCGCCGTAGAGGCAGATGAAATGGTAGCTGTGACTGGAAGTGAGGCTGGCCAGTATGCCCGTGGCCTGCCGATCAAAGCTTCGGCCTCCGGTGCGGAACTCCCCCAGGGGCAGCGGCACCCAGGCCAGACCTGAGGCGTTCAGGACCCGCAGGCGATAATTCTCCCATGGCCTGGCGGGCGGAAGGGTGAAGCAGGCGCCCGTGGAGGCGTCATGATGGGTGGCAAGTGCCGCGCGCATGCTGCTGTCGCTCGCCAGGTAGGCGGCCCGGCCCGCAGGCCCCTCGCCACGATACCACATGTGCCGCGTCACCCAGAGGGCGGAAAGCGGGAAGCACACCCCGCCCGGCCTGGAAACGCAGCCAAAGAGCAGGGCCTCGGGCGAGACAGTCGGATCACGTTGGGCCAGATGCGCGCCCTGGCGAAATGAGGCGGCCAGATCATCCTCCAAGCGCGGCATAGAGTTCTCCTGAACGGATGCAGCATGGACACAGGTGAAAACCAGAGCAAATGATTCGGATAATGCCACCCCACCCCGAGACCTGGCTGCGCGTGACCGAGGCGGGACTCTATTGCGAGCCTGGCGGTTTCTTCGTGGATCCGACCCGCCCGGTGAACCGCGCCATCATCACCCATGGCCACAGTGACCATGCAAGGCCCGGCCATGCCCATGTGCTCGCCACGCCCGAGACGCTGGCCATCATGCGCGAACGCATGGGCGAGGACCGGGCGGGCACCACCCAGCAGCCTCTGGGCTATGGCGAGGCATTGACGGTCAATGGCGTGCGGCTCTGGCTGCGCCCGGCCGGGCATGTGCTGGGCAGCGCGCAGGTCTGCCTGGAATGGCAGGGCAGCCGCGCCGTGGTCAGCGGCGACTACAAGCGCCGCCACGACCCCACCTGCCCCCCCTTCGAGCCCGAGCGTTGCGATGTTTTCGTCACCGAGGCGACCTTCGCCCTGCCAGTCTTCCGCCACCCGCCGGCGGCGCAGGAGATCGGCCGGCTGCTGGCCAGCCTCGCCCTCTTTCCCGAGCGCACCCATGTCATCGGCTGCTACGCGCTGGGCAAGGCGCAGCGGCTGATCGCGCTGCTGCGGGAAGCGGGCTGGGACGCGCCCATCCCCATCCATGGTGCGCTGCAGCGGCTCTGCGCCCTTTACGAGACCCTGGGCGTGAAGCTCGGCCCACTCGTGCCGGCGACGGTGGCGGCAAAGGACAAGCTGGCCGGCACCATCGTGCTGGCACCCCCCTCGGCCATCGCCGACCGCTGGGCGCGGCGGTTGAACGAGCCAGTGCCCTGCCTCGCCAGCGGCTGGATGCGGGTGCGGCAGCGCGCGAAGCAGGGCGGCGTGGAACTTCCCATGGTGATTTCCGACCACGCCGACTGGCCGGAGTTGCTGGCCACCTGCACGGAGGTCGAGGCCAGTGAGGTCTGGATCACCCATGGGCGCGAGGAGGCGCTGATCCATGCCCTCGGCCAGCAGGGCATCCGCGGCCGCGCGCTGCATCTGGTCGGCCGCGGCGAGGAGGACGCGGAATGAGCATCCCCGCCTTCGCCGAATTGCTGGAGCGCCTGCTCTTCACCCCGGGGCGCAACGGGAAGGTGGCGCTGATCCGCCAATGGTTCGCCACCCAGCCCGACCCTGACCGCGGCATCGGGCTCGCCGCGCTGGCCGGCGAGTTGAATTTCCGCACGGCCAAGCCCGCGCTGCTGCGCGAACTCATCGCCACCCGCACCGACCCGGTGCTGTTCGCCATGAGCTACGACTATGTAGGCGACCTGGCGGAGACCATCGCCCTGCTCTGGCCCGAGGATATGCGGGCCAATGCCCCGCCGCCGGGCTTGGCTGAGGTGGTCCGCACCCTGGACGGGGCCGGGCGCGGCGAGGTGCCGGCCATCATCGCGGCCTGGCTCGACGCGCTGGATTCGGGTGCCCGGCTGGCGCTGATCAAGCTGGTCACGGGCGGGTTGCGGGTGGGGGCGTCCGCGCGGCTCGCCAAGGTGGCGCTGGCCGAGTGGGCGGGGCAGGAGGTGGGCGAGATCGAGGAGGTCTGGCACGGCGTCCGCCCGCCCTACCTGCCCCTCTTCGCCTGGCTGGAGGGAAGGGGGCCGCGCCCCGACCCCGCTGGCCAGCCCATCTTCCGCCCGCTGATGCTGGCCCATCCGCTGGAAGCCAAGGATTTCGAGAGCCTCCATGCGCCCGACTGGCGGGCGGAGTGGAAATGGGACGGCATTCGCGTGCAGCTCACGGCCGGCCCCGGCGGGCGGCGGCTGTGGTCGCGCTCGGGCGAGGACATCTCGGGCAGCTTTCCCGAGATCATCGCCGCCATGGATTTTCATGCGGTGGCGGATGGCGAACTTCTGGTGGTGCGCGATGGCGAGGTGGCGCCCTTCGCCGACCTGCAGCAGCGCCTGAACCGCAAGACCGTCACGGCGAAGATGCTGAAGGAGTTTCCCGCCGCGGTGCGCCTCTACGACCTGCTCTTCGAGGGCGAGGAGGATCTGCGCCCCTTGCCCTTCGACGCCCGCCGGGCCCGGCTGGAAGCGTGGCACGAGCGCGCGCGGCCGCCCCTCACCAGCCTCTCGCCGCTCATCGGCTTCGGCAGCATGGAGGAACTGGCCGCCATCCGCGACGGTGCGCGGGCGGCGGCCATCGAGGGGCTGATGCTCAAGCGCGGCGACAGCCCCTACACGCCCGGCCGCGTGAAGGGGCCGTGGTGGAAGTGGAAGCGCGACCCGCTGACGCTCGACTGCGTGCTGATGTACGCGCAGCGCGGGCACGGCAAGCGCTCCAGCTTCTATTCGGACTTCACCTTCGGCGTGTGGCGCGGGGACGAGCTGGTGCCCGTCGGCAAGGCCTATTCCGGCTACACGGATGAGGAGCTGGTCTGGCTCGACAAATGGATTCGCGACCACACCACCGCCCGCTTCGGCCCGGTGCGGGAGGTGGAGCGGCACCTGGTGCTGGAGGTGGCCTTCGACGCCGCGCAGCGCAGCACGCGGCACAAATCGGGCTATGCGCTGCGCTTCCCGCGCATCGCCCGTATCCGCCGCGACAAGCCCGCCGCCGAGGCGGACCGGGTGGAAGCGGTGGAGGCCATCGTGGCGGGCAGCCTGGCCGGTTGACCCGCCGCCCCCCCGATGCTGCGCTTCGCGTCATCGGAGGAAACACCATGCCCATCGTGACCAATCATTGCCGCCAGCGCCTCGCGTCCGGCGGCCTCGCCCTCGGCTTCGGGGTGCATCATTTGCGCGGCAGCGCCACGGGAATGATCGCCGCCGCCACCGGCTTCGACTGGCTTTTCATTGACATGGAACATGGCGCCATGAGCGTGGCGGACGCCGCGCAGATTTCCATGGCGGCGCTGAGCCAGGGCGTCACCCCGATTGTGCGCGTGTGCAAGGATGCGATCTTCGAGGGCACGCGCTCGCTCGACAATGGCGCCATGGGCGTGGTCGTGCCGCATGTGGACAATGCGGAGGAGGCGGCGGCCATCGTCCAGGCCTATCGCTTCCCGCCCACCGGTGCGCGCAGCTGGGGCGGCCCGCCCTTCGCCTATGGCCTGGGTGCGGTGAACCCCGCCACGGCCCAGCCCGAGCTGAATGAGAGCATCCTGATCGCCTGCATGATCGAGACGCCCGAGGCGGTGGCGAACGCCGAATCCATCGCGGCCGTGCCTGGCGTGGACGTGCTGATGTTCGGCACCAGCGACCTGACGGCCACCATGGGCATTCCGGGCCAGATCGCCCACCCTGACGTCCGCGCGGCCTATGCGAAGGTGGGCGAAGCCTGCAAGCGACACGGCAAGGTGATGGGCATGGGTGGCGTCTATGACGAGGCCACGGCGCGCGATTACATCAGCCTCGGCGCCCGCTTCATCCTGAGCGGCAATGACCATTCCTTCCTGATGGCCGCCGCCTCGGCACGGGCGAAGTTCCTGCGCGGCCTGGGCTGAGGCGGCGCGCGCGGGCCTTGCGCCGGATCAAGGCCCGCGCGGGGTGGTTTGGGCAGGATAGCGTTCGCAATTGCGAATGATTTGCGTTTCTCTTGCGACTGGCTCGCAGTTGCGATAGATGCAAGCCGAACGCCTTCACCCGAGGATGTCCATGCACCGCCGACTGCTCCTGACCGCCACCCCCGCGCTTCTCGCCGCCCCCGCCCTGGCGCGCGCGCAGGACCGGGTGCTGAGCCTCTATTCCTCGCGCCACTACGACACGGATCGCGAGCTGTATGACGGCTTCACCCGAGAGAGCGGCGTTCGCGTCCGCCTCATCGAGGCCAATGCCGACCAGCTGCTGGAGCGAATCCGCTCCGAAGGCGCGAATTCCCCGGCTGACGTGCTCATCACGGTGGATCTCGGCCGCCTGGGGCGCGCGCAGGAGCTGGGCGTGCTGGCCCCGGTGCAGTCCGATGTGCTGAATTCGCGCATCCCGGCCTCGCTGCGCGACCCCGAGGGACATTGGTTCGGCTTCTCCACCCGCGCGCGGGTGGTGATGTATGACCGCGCCCGCGGCCTGCCCGAGGGCCTGGCGCGCTACGAGGACCTGGCCAAGCCGGAGTTCCGGGGCATGGTCTCGGTTCGCAGCTCCAGTAACATCTACAACATCGGCTGGACGGCCAGTATGATCGCGGCCAATGGCGCGGAGGCGACCGAGGCCTGGGCGCGCGGGCTCGCCGCCAACCTCTCCCGCCCGCCCCAGGGCGGCGACACCGACCAGATCCGCGCCGTCGCGGCCGGGCAGGGGCGGCTCGCCATCTCCAACACCTACTACCTGGGCAACCTCTCGCGCTCGCAGCGCGCGGAGGACCGGGCGATCGTCGAGCGCATGGCCGTGCTCTTCCCCAACCAGGGCGACCGCGGCACCCATGTGAACGTGGCCGGGGCTGGCGTGGTGCGCACCTCACCCAACCCCGAGGCGGCCAAGGCCTTCCTGGAATATCTGAGCGGCCCCGCGGCGCAGTCCATCTTCGCGGATGGCAACAATGAATACCCGGTGGTGGCCGATGTTCAGCCCAACGCCTTCCTGCGGTCCTTGGGCGACTTCAAGCGCGACACGCTGAACGTGGCGCGCGCGGCTTCCCTCTCGCCCGAGGCGCTGCGCGTCATGCAGCGCGCCGGCTGGCGCTGAGGCGATGATCATCTGCCTCTGCAACGCCATGAGCGACGGTGACGTGCGCGCCGCCGTCGCCGCCGGCGCCGCCCGGCCCAAGGATGTCTATGCCTGCTGCGGCGGGCGAGCCCAATGCGGGTGCTGCACCGCGACGGTGCTGCAAATCCTGCGCGAGGCACCGACGGCCGCGAATGGTGCTTGATCCTGCTTGGCGCCGGGACATATACCCGGCGCCAACATCAGGAGCGGCAGGCGATGCCCAAGGGCGACCCGAAGGTCATTGAACACCTCAACATCCAGCTCACCAACGAGCTGACTGCCATCAATCAATACTTCCTGCATTCCCGCATGCTGGATGATTGGGGTGTGACGAAGCTCGCCAAGCACGAGTACGCGGAGAGCATCGAGGAGATGCGCCACGCGGATGACCTGATCAAGCGCATCCTCTACCTGAACGGCCTGCCCAATGTGCAGCGCCTGAACCCCATCCTGATCGGCCAGAATGTGCGCGAGGTGCTGGAATGCGACCTCAAGCTCGAGCAGAAGGCGCTGGCCGACCTCAAGGAAGGCATCGCTCATTGCGAGGATGTGCGGGACTACGTCAGCCGCGACCTGCTGAAGGCCATCCTCGCCAATGAGGAGGAGCACGAGGATTTCCTCGAGACCCAGTTCGACATGATCGAGCAGATGGGCCTGCAGAACTACATCCAGCTCAACAGCGCCGCCGCCCCCGAGCAGCACGAGGGCGACTGACCCTCACAACGGCGCGGTGAGACAGATCCCGCCGCGCCGAAACACGCATCCCATCACCGAAAGCTCCGCCACGGCGCGATAGGCGCTCAGCGGCGGAGCCAGGCGATGGAGAAGCGCCAGGGCCACGGCCCGGCGGCCCGTCTGCACCACGGCCAGCCCCATCAGCAACGTGGCCTCCTCACGCGACACGACGGGACAGAGCGGCCATTGCAGGCGCAGCCCCGGGAGGGCGCGCAAGGCCGCGTCGAAGGGCAGCGCTGCCCCCTCCATTCCCGCTGCCGCCAAAACCAGCGCGGCTTCGCCCATCGGGCCGGCCGGACCGTTTCCGGCCCAGGCGCGCGCGGCGTCCAGCACCATCCGCTCCGGTTCCGGCAGGGTGTCGGTCTCCTGGCCGATGAGGGGCCAGGCGGGCAATCCGCGTGTCGCCATGCTGTGCTCTCCGTTGGTTCGCCCTTTTAATGCAATTGCGAGTGAGTCGCAAATGAGATTGCTCCGTTCATGGAGGGCCCTGGCCTTGAACCCGGCGGAAACCGGCTTGCCGTAAGCCTTCCAGCCGGGAACACTCATTCCATAGCTTGGAGGAACGCTTCATGAATCGTCGTCACCTGCTGGCCGCCACCGCCGCGGGCCTCGCCACCCCCCTGGTGCTGCGCGCCCAGAGCCTGGGGGCCGGTTTCCCCGACCGTCCGATCCGCCTGATCGTGCCCTGGCCTCCGGGCGGGTCCACCGACACCATCGCCCGCCTTTACCAGTCGCGCCTGGCGGAATTGCTGGGCAAGCCTGTCATCATCGACAACAGGGGCGGGGCCTCGGGGGCGACGGGGGC